>NZ_ACQL01000197.1 GCF_000175195.1 Actinobacillus minor NM305
CAGATTGTTTGATAGGAAGTAGACAAGATTGACAAAAGGAGTGAGATAGAATAGAATATTCACTCTTTAAGAATGGACGTCGTTGAGAGCATCTTTAAATGTTGTCCCCATCGTCTAGAGGCCTAGGACATCGCCCTTTCACGGCGGTAACCGGGGTTCGAATCCCCGTGGGGACGCCATTTAAAGATGACTTTTGTTGTCTAAATTGTTCTTTAAAAAATTGGAAACAAGCT
>NZ_ACQL01000196.1 GCF_000175195.1 Actinobacillus minor NM305
GCTGAATTTACAATCCAAGTGCAACAAAAAAAGAAGTACTCATCAACTAGAATATAATTTTGTTTCCACACAAAAACCACTTCCAAATGATGAGTACTTCCTACCGACATCTTACAATA
>NZ_ACQL01000195.1 GCF_000175195.1 Actinobacillus minor NM305
ACGGTTACGCCGTCAGCTTTGGTTGTTGTCGTATCCGTTCCATCTGTCACGCTTGAACCATCTGCATTATAGGTCGCTTGATCTGTGCCGTTGTCAACGCTAATGCCATCTGTGGTGATTTCTACCGATTTATCGCCGTCAACTAAATTCACGCCGTCTAAATCGTA
>NZ_ACQL01000194.1 GCF_000175195.1 Actinobacillus minor NM305
AGCTTGTTTCCAATTTTTTAAAGAACAAAAAGACAATTTCCTTTCGGATAATCATCATATTTAAATAAACAGTCATCACTGTTCGCTTAAATATGATGATTGGTGGAGATAAGCGGGATCGAACCGCTGACCTCCTGCGTGCAAGGCAGGCGCTCTCCCAGCTGAGCTATATCCCCAATTCATCACATCACTTCTAGCTTTCACTCATTTCCGTTCAATACACGTTCAAACATTGAGTGGTGGGTCTGAGTGGACTTGAACCACCGACCTCACCCTTATCAGGGGTGCGCTCTAACCACCTGAGCTACAGACCCAAAAGGATGTTCGTTCTCTTTCTTGTCTACTTCCTATCAAACAATCTG
>NZ_ACQL01000193.1 GCF_000175195.1 Actinobacillus minor NM305
GTACAGAAGTTGAAACCATCACCAAAGATAATAACGATGTTGGCTTTGTCAATGGTACAGGTACCACAGCACGTGATGTGAAGGGCAATATCACCTTTGATATTAATAAGG
>NZ_ACQL01000192.1 GCF_000175195.1 Actinobacillus minor NM305
TAATCTCGGAAGCTAAATCTTGAGAGGTGGGGTTGATGATATTGACACTATGATTACTTTCACTTTCTTGAAAGTAAATGATATTTCGTTCGCCAAGCGACATTAACTCCAAAATATCCGTATCAAACACTTCAACAATTTGTTCCAATTTAGGAATTGTTAAACGAGTTTCGCCACGTTCAATTTTTGCATAACCATTTGTGGACATACCTAAACGATCCGCCATTTCATCTTGCGTTAAACTTTTGCTTTCTCTTAAAAAACGGATTTTTTCATTGATTTTCATATATACCCACAAATTCGGAAGAAATCACAACTGGGGGTTGATTGTAGCATAGTTATTGTGAATGGGATAATTATTAGGATCCGTTTTAAATAAAGTAAGGAAATTTTATGTCAAATCCTAATCAAATTTTAGATGAACAACTATTATCCAAATTACCGGAAGAACTACGTCAAGAGGTTAAAAAACGTCTTATTGATGTAATCAACTATACTCCTAGAATCGGGGTAATGGGAAAATCGGGGGCTGGAAAATCTTCATTGATCAACGCCATTGTTGGTAAACAGGTTTGTAAAACCGGCGGGGTTGGTGGCTGTACTCGTACATTCCAAGAAGAAGTGATTTCAATGGGTAACCGCTCTCTTATTTTTATGGACTTACCCGGTGTTGCAGAAAGCCAAGCTCGAAATACAGAGTATACTCAACTTTATCAGAAAAAAATTGCAGATTTAGATCTCATTCTATGGGTAATTAAAGTAGATGACCGAGCTAATAAAGATGATGAAGCATTCTATAACTGGCTAACAAAACAATATAAGAAAGAGCAGATTTTATTTGTATTAAGTCAATGTGATAAGGCTGAACCAAGCCGAAGCTTTGATTATAAGAGTTTTAAACCTTCACTAGAGCAGCAACATACAATCAATCAAAATCACTTACGTATTAGCAGTGATTTCAGTGTTCCAGCTGATGATGTTGTACCTGTTGCTTGTGATTTCTATGAAAGTAAGTTTGACCGTTGGAATATTGATGCACTTTTTACCCGCATTATTCAAAAAATCCCAAGCCAAGCAAAAAGTAGCTTAATTGCTCAAGTGGATAAATCTGTTGTTACAGAGAAAGCGAAGGAAGAAGCAAAAGATGATTTCAGCGATACTGTTGAGAACATTATTGATGTTGCAATTGATTACTTACCGCTACCACAGCCAGTGAAGACGGTTGCAAAAGTAGCTAAAAAATTAATTGCCGAAGGAGCAAAAAAACTTTGGAATTTCTTCTTCGGGTAAATTATGCAACACGCTGTCAATAATCTAATACATTTGATTGGAGATCGAGACTTGAAAGAGCAAATATTTGCTCTTTCACGTTCTTATCAACAAGTGAAAAACAGACCGCTTTCAATTGGCATAATGGGAAAATCCGGCGCAGGAAAATCCTCTTTTGTAAATGCTCTTTGTCAAGAAGATATATGCCGTACGAGCGGCGTAGGTGGTTGTACTCGAGAAATACAGGAAATCGCTATTAAATTAGGCGAAATGGTAGTTCATCTTTATGATTTCCCCGGAATTGCAGAAAATAGTCAGTGGGACAAAGCATATCAGGCACTTTATGTACCTTCTTTAAGAAAAATGGATATGGTTTTTTGGCTAATTAAAGTTGATGATAGGGCAGTTGCAGAAGATGAAAAGTTCTATAAAAAATATATAGAAAATGATCCTAAGCTTGGTAGCAAGTTTATTATTCTTCTAAGCCAAGCAGATAAAGCTGCCCCGAATAGGGAGTGGGATTATAAAACGTTTAAACCTTCACCGGCACAAAAAGAAACACTTTTGAAGAATAAACATCGTATTTATAACGATTTCCTTGCTCCAAAGACTCGTTCAACATCAATTCAGAACAACAACGTCAAAACAAAAAGAGTAATTACCATTGCGACAGATTTTATTAAAAATCAAAGCCGGTTTAATATCTACGGTTTTGATGAAATCTTTGAATTTTTAGCTATTAGCTTATTCAGTATGACTGAAATTAGAGATAGATTACCGTTGCCGATATATACTAAAATTGCTCAGAAGAAAAAAAGCCCGACTGACTTATCGAAAATATTAGGAAGTTCCGTTTCAGCTAGGGCGTGGAGTTTCTTTTTTGGATAGCGTTAATCAAAACCCTGTACAACAATTGCTGTACATGGTTTTGTTATTTTTCTAAACTAATTTCAGAATTTCATTTCGATTTAAATAAAAGCCACAATCGGCAGTTTCTCCTTTTAAAAATAAAATATATCAGGAAATCAAATGAAAAAAACAAGCGGTCAAATTTGCAATTTCAATAACAAATCTGACCG
This sequence comes from Actinobacillus minor NM305, assembly GCF_000175195.1. Lineage (GTDB taxonomy): Bacteria > Pseudomonadota > Gammaproteobacteria > Enterobacterales > Pasteurellaceae > Haemophilus_A > Haemophilus_A minor. The sequence continues at coordinate 2,349 of NZ_ACQL01000192.1, forward strand.
CTTGCACCTTAAAT
>NZ_ACQL01000191.1 GCF_000175195.1 Actinobacillus minor NM305
AAGCAAGTTTCAACGGCTTTTTCAGTCCCGAATAAAACAAAACCGCCTTGTTAGGCGGTTATGTGTTAAAATCACTTTCGCACTATGGCGGCGGCTCGCACTACCGTTCATAGTGTGAGCCTAGTCGCTTAGCCTTATAGTGCTAAGGGGGTGATTTATGTGAAAACATCAGAAATTATTACTCTGATCATCTTGCTAACACTGTTAGCGTGGGCGGTAAGTACAAAAGTACTAGCTATGCTTGATGTACTTATCATCGTTTTAAATAAATTAGCCTAACGGCTAGGAAGGGAATAGGGTAGCAACCTGTTCCCGACCTTTCCCATTGTATGCCCT
>NZ_ACQL01000190.1 GCF_000175195.1 Actinobacillus minor NM305
AAATAGATTTGGAAAACTCAATGTCGAGTGGGCGGAGAATACAATACCCGAAAGGGGAATAATCCCAGCCTGCTAGATTAGGCTTACGAACCACTCGGCACCCTATTAAATAGGGAAATTCAATATCGTAAATAAATCTAGGAGAAGACTTATGTCTCAATCAACTCAACTTTCTACATTCAACTTTGAAAAATCATCAATCCGTGTTATTGCAGTAAATAATGAACCTTGGTTCGTTGCAAAAGATGTTTGTAATGCTATTGGATTAAGTAACTCAAGAATGGCATTATTAGCTTTAGACGATGATGAGAAGGGAGTAAGTTCAACTTACACCCTTGGCGGAGAGCAAGATCTTGCTATCGTATCAGAAAGCGGAATGTACACTTTAATTCTCCGTTGCCGTGATGCTGTGAAAAAAGGATCTGTTCCACACCGTTTCAGAAAATGGGTAACAGCTGAAGTGCTACCGCAAATTCGTAAGACAGGACGCTATCAAGTTTCAGAAAAATCACAACCTAAAGAGCAAGAATTTACCCATAATCTCAAAAACAGCGAGGCGGTAGATTTAGCGTGGTTATGGTTCGAGGCGGAACAAATGGTAAGCTTCATTGGTAAGATTACACCGGCATTAGAAGTGCTAGGCAGTCATCTTGCTCCAACCGCTCACTCAATCAGAGCAGAATACGGTTCGCATATTAAGCACGTAGGGAAATTGATTTACCGCCTATCCGTGGATGCGGATTTTGGGCGCAATCCAAGACCGATGACGGAATTAAGAAACAGCTTAAAGCAAAATGCGATTGCCGTAAGACGAGATTTCTAATTTCGCTTGTAAAAATTTAACACAATCAGACCGCTTGCGACCTTGCGTTGCAAGTGGCTTTTGGCGTGATTGTTCAAAAAGTGATTGACAGGTGGCGCAGAAAGTTATATATTTCAGCTATGCTTGCAACTCGTACAAGCGAGAGTTAAGCAAATGAATTTTATAGCCCTGATTGGTTTTCCAGTCGGGGCTTTTTTATTCCCCAAAATCAGGGGTAAGGTAATAGAAAAATGTTTAAAGACCCCGGTAACCAAAGTTATTGGTGGGCAGGTATTGGCGGTTTCTTCTCGCTGATGTCTGCTCAAGAATTATTAGCATTGGTCAGTTTAGTGATTGGTGCTGTAACCGCCATTGTGAATTTAGTTGAGAAATATAATCTACGTAAGATCAAGAAGCGTGAAGAAGAGCGAGCTGAGCAGATCCATCAGCTGAAAGTAAGGCGTTTAGAAAAAGGGCTTGATGATGAGTAGCAATAAATGGGGCACTCTTGGCAAAGTTGGCGGCGCTTGTTCAGTGCTAACCATGATTGCTGTAATGATTACTAATTATGGTGATGAGTTTCGTACTAGTGTCGCAGGTTTGGAGATCATTGGTAATGCTGAGGGGTGTCGCCGTGAACCATATAAATGCCCTGCTGATGTTTTAACGGTGGGTGTGGGTAGTACGGCAGCAGGTGGCGAGCCAATTAAAGTTGGTAAGATTTACAGTGATGATGAAATTGCTCGTCGTTGGAAGAATGATGTTGTGATTGCTGAGCGTTGTGTTAATCGTTTCGCTAACGGAAAACATATGCCACAGTCTGTTTTCGATGCTGCTGTATCTATCACATTTAATGTTGGTTGCGGTGCGTTATCTCGCTCTACGATGTTTCGTAAAGCAAATACTCGGGACTGGGTTGGCGTATGCAACGAATTCCCTCGTTGGGTATATTCAGGCGGTCGTAAGTTGAAAGGCTTGATCATTCGTCGAGAAAAAGAAAAGGCGTTGTGTTTGTCAGGCTTGTAGGATTGGCGGTGCGGTTATGGGACTAAGTAATTTAGGTGGCGAAAGCGTAAACAGAAGAGCCTAAACCGCACCGCTCTTTAAGGTGGTGTTTATGTTAGATGGATTTACTAAGGCAATGGGATTACTGGTAGGTGGATTAGCTTTACTGGTGGTTGTCCTTGGTGGTTGGTTGCTTTATCAATCATCAAAGATTGACACTTTGAATGCCGAAGTTAAAGCAAAGGATTCATTGATAGCAGAACAGCAAGCAGTAAACCAAGAGTTGATAACTCAACTGGAAACAGAAAAGCAAGCGGTTGAATATCAGCAAAAGATTACCAACGAATTAAAAGCACAAATGGAAACGGAGCGTGAGAATGTTAAAACAATTCTTATCAAAGAGCCGTGTGGCGGTGTTGCTATGCCTAATGCTGTTATCGACAGTATTAAGCGGTTGCACGCAAAAGGTGGTAACAAAAACTAATTACGTTTATCCGCCAGCTGCGTATTTAGTGCAATGTGAGCGGTCAGAGTTTAGTGGCAAGACATATGCGGATGCTATTGATTACTTGATGATTGTGATCAAGGAGCGTGACTTATGTGCGAGTCAGATTGATAGCATTAGAGAGTGGCAAGCACGAACTAAGCAAGGGTTTAAATAGCTGATTAACGTTTGTGCCACGATAAAGAGCGGTCAGATGATCGCCCTTTTATTTTATGTAAATTAAATGCTACATAATTTGCGTATTATTTTGGGATTGTTAGATAAATTCCCGAGAAAATACGCAAGTGATGTAAAACAAATGCAACAATACCTAAACTAAAAAGGTACTCCCAAGGGGGTGCCCTTTCCACGGGGTTGTGGCGTCTCGGTTTTCGGCAGTTTTTTGGGTTTCTAGGCATCATCATCTTTCATTTTAATTTCGCACTTTAGGTGCGATTTTTGTTTTAGCGGTTTGAAGGTTTTAGCGAAATGGAAAATTTACACGAACTAAAATTAAATATAAATCAGATCGCCGAAGTCACGGGATTGCATAGGCAGACAGTTTCTCAACGAGTAGCTGGATTAACGCCATCTTTAGGTAGTAATAGCAAATTAAAGCTCTATTCCTTGCGCGATCTCATTTTGACAGGCTTAACAGAAAAAATGTCGGCAGATGTTGATAGTTTAAGTCCTAATGATCGTCGTGCTTTTTGGCAAGCTGAAAATGAACGCTTGAAGTACGAGCGAGAAACTCGAGAGCTCATTCCAGCTTTTGAAGTGTCGCAAGAAATGAGTATTTTAGCAAAAGCCGTGGTGCAAACTCTTGAAACTCTCCCCGATATTTTAGAGCGAGATTGTGGGTTACAACCTAAAGATCTCATTCGAGTACAACAAGTGATTGATGACATTCGAGATCAAATGGCACTACACATTCAACAAACGAGCGAGGATGAATAATGTTTGCTAGTGCAAAAGAAATCCGCTGTGATATAGCAAATGCCATTAAAGCACCACGCCGAATGAAAGTATCAGAAGCTGTTGCAGAATATATGAGAGTGCCAGTTGGTGGTGGAAACTCTGTAAAATGGGATAAGCACACAGCCGCCTATATGCTTGAGCCGATGGACTGTTTAAACAGCCGTGAATATGATTCAGTTGTCTTTGTTGGCCCTGCCCGAACAGGGAAAACCATAGGCTTAATTGACGGTTGGATCACTTACTCCATCATTTGCGATCCTTCCGACTTCTTACTGGTGCAACTCACTCAAGAAAAAGCCAGCGAACACAGCCGAAAAAGATTAGATCGCACTTTCCGCTGTTCGCCTGAAATTGCGAAACGGCTCAGCCCACGCAAAAATGACAACAACGTTCACGATAAATACTTCAGAGCGGGCAACTTGCTCAAAATCGGCTGGCCGTCAATCAACGTACTGTCATCTTCCGATTACAAATATGTTGCACTAACAGATTATGACCGTTGGCCCGATGATATTGACGGCGAAGGGGACGGGTTTTCCCTTGCGTCTAAGCGTACAACCACTTTTATGTCTGCAGGAATGACACTGGTTGAAAGCTCCCCTGGCAAAGACATTGTAGATATTAAACACGTCCCGAAAAGTAGCCACGAAGCACCACCAACAACCGGCATATTAAGCCTCTACAACCGAGGCGACCGCCGTCGTTTTTACTGGCAATGCCCTGAATGTTCGGAATATTTCGAGCCCTCAATGGCAAATATGGTGGATTTCAGAGAAGAAACAGATTTTGTCAAAGCCAGCGAAAGCGCACGGCTACAATGCCCCCACTGCTTACACAAAATTCCGCCTGAAATGAAACGAGAGCTAAACATCAATGGCGTTTGGCTGAAAGAAGGGCAAAGTATTAATGCAAGCGGTCAAATTTTGGGAGAAGGACGCAAATCACGTATCGCCTCCTTTTGGTTAGAAGGACCTGCCGCCGCTTATCAAACGTGGGCGCAGCTGACCTACAAACTCCTAACGGCTGAACACGAATATGAAATGACAGGCAGTGAAGAAACCCTAAAAGCGGTAACCAATACCGACTGGGGACTTCCCTATCTGCCTCGTTCTGCGCTTGAACAACGCCGAGCCGATGAGTTAATGGAACGCAGAGAAGAAGCGGACAAAGAGAACAAAACCATACCACCACAATGCCGTTTTCTCATTGCTGCCGTGGACGTACAAGGCGGACGAAACCGCCGCTTTGTGGTGCAAATTGTCGGTTATGGCGAAAATGGCGAACGCTGGCTGATTGACCGCTACAACATCTCGTACACCTTACCTGATGAAGACGGCGTTGTTGAAAAAATTGATCCACGCAATCGTGATGACTGGAAAATTCTCATCTCAGACGTATTAGAAAAACGCTACCCACTCGCACACAATCCAAACCTCCTTATGCCGATATTGGCAATGGCGGTGGACAGTGGCGGTGAAGATGGAGTGACTGAAAATGCTTATAATTTTTGGCGACAATGCCGCCGAGACGGATTAGCGAAAAGGGTTTACTTGGTAAAAGGCGACAGCACCAAGCGGCAAAAGCTGATAACCAAAACCTACCCAGACAATACGGCAAGAAGTGACCGACATTCATCAGCCCGTGGCGATGTACCGCTGTATTTACTGCAAACCGACTACCTCAAAGACCGCATAAACAACGCCTTGGCCAGAGAAAGTGCGGGGGCAAATTACATCCACTTCCCCGACTGGATTGAAGAATGGTTCTTTAACGAATTAGTTTATGAAGAACGAGGACCGGACGGCAAATGGCGCAAACCCGGCAAAGGCAACAACGAAGCCTTTGATTTGTTTTGCTACGCCCACGCCATTGCGATTTTACGAGGTTACGAACGGATCAAATGGGGCGATGAAAAAGATGTACCAAGCTGGGCAAGGTTGTCGGACATCAACCCAAACATCATTCGTGAGTACACCGCAAGCACAGAACAAGCGGTCGAAATTGAAGAGAAAGCCGCAAAACCGCAACCCAAACCACCTCAAGCGAAAAGCAATTGGTTAAATGGTGGCGGACGAAAAACAGGAGTCTGGCTTTAATTCCCAAACAGCTTTAAATCGTGAGTTTACGAGCCTGTAACAAGGTAGGATTGTTGCGGTAATACAACCCGATCAGAAATGGTTGGATTATCTCTAAAATTTGACAGTAAATGAAATAGATCTTAATATGCCTAATAATAAATGAGGTGCATATGTTAAATTTATTCAAACAGGCTATTCATCAGGAGAGCCTATAATGAACGTTATAACTAAATCCGTTGATACATTGGGGCGTTGGTATGCTAGTGTAACAAAAGTGAATCAACCCACAGTCTCAAAAGAGGATAAAATTGTTTTTGAACGTAGTGGTTCTATTCGATTAAACTACGAAAATGAGCAAGTTAAAGAAAAAATTAACCAACACATTGCAACGTTTTCTAAAATGGAACCCAAAGTTAAAGAGGCTTAAATGGGTATTGTATTTATTCTGATGATTTTAGTTCTTGGTTATCATTATACGAGTAACTACTTACCTGCTAAAGTTATCTTAAAACGAAGTAGCGGTTGGGAAGCCTATGTTCACCTTGGTAAATATGGGCTTTATTTTTTATTTAATGGAATCTTCACTTTTTTTGCACTATGGATTTTTATAAAAATAGTGCAAATAACTTTAAATATACCTTTCCATCTTGGTTTTGCTGATCAGCCATTTGATTATATATCTTGGATGTTCAAACCAATAAATCATATGGAAGGTATATATTGGTTTTATGTCATTGTTTTTGTATTTTCATTTATCCAATGTCATCTCTCAATTCAAACAAAAAATCAGAATAAAGATGAAATATTTGAGATGTTGAAAGGGAGTAATAGCATATTAAATTTAATTTTAGATGCTACACAAACCTTAACGCCAATTAAAATTTCTTTAAAATCTAAAAAAGTTTATGTCGGTTTAATTGATAGTGAGCAATTTGAACACGCTGATTTAGATAATATTGCAATAATTCCTTATTTTAGTGGTTATCGAGATAAAGACTTTTTAGATGTACATTTTGATTGTAATTATACAATGGTCTATGAAAAGCATAGTATATCGCTTGACACAGAGGAAGGCATAAAACAATTAAGACAATTTAGAACTGTTATTAGGGTAGCAGAAATAGAATCTATTTCATTATTTGATCCAGAATACTATGGTGATTTTGGTTATGTTGATCATAGCGAGAAAAAATAGTTATATTGAATTAAAAACCAAACCGCTTACGGAAACGTAGGCGGTTTTTTATTGGAGTAAATATGACAATTTACACAATCGATGAATTAAAACAAAAGATCCGCCTACTGGATGAAAAAATAGAAAATGCCCAAAGCCAGGTGAGCTTTAATGGTCGTTCTGTTTCTTACCAAGTGGCGGAGCTAACTAAACAGCGAGATCGCTATCAGCAAATGCTTGATGAACAACTTGCCCAAAGTGGGCAACGCGCGAAAAAGCACCGTATTAAATATGCGAGGTTTGTTTAAATGAACCTACTTGAAAAAACCATTGCGGCAATATCGCCACGTTGGGCGGCAAAACGCTCACAAAGTCGTTATGTGCTGAATGCGTATGAGGCGGCATTGCCAAGCCGAACGCATAAAGCAAGTAGAGATGGACAAGGTGCAAATACTAACGTTCGTCAAAGTGCGGTGAGCCTACGAGAACAAGCCCGAGCCTTAGACCAAAATCACGATATTGTGATCGGTATTTTGGACAAGCTGGAAGAACGTGTTATCGGTTCAAAAGGCATTCATATTGAGCCTCAACCACTCACACTTGCCGGAGATGTTCACGAAGAGCTTGCCGAGCAAATCCGCAAATTGTGGGCGGAATGGTCGGTTAAACCCGAAGTGACCGGCTTATATACTCGTCCATTGCTAGAACGAATGCTCTTGCGTACGTGGCTTAGAGATGGCGAAGTCTTTGTTCAGTTGGTTAAAGGCAAGGTGGCAGGCTTAGAACACGGATCATCAGTGGCGTTCTCTCTTGAGGCCTTAGAACCGGACTTTGTACCAATGCAGTCCGATGAGGCAAAAAACGGCTTGGTGCAAGGCGTATTTCTCAATACGTGGCGAAAACCGACCGCTTATCAGGTTTACCTAACCAATCCACAAGAAAATACCGGCATTTCCGGAAAAGTCAAAATTGTGTCGGCAGAAAATATGTTGCACTTGGCTTTCCGTAAGCGACTACATCAAATCCGTGGGGTAAGTATGTTGCACGGTGTCATTATTCGCCTTGCTGACCTTAAAGAATACGAGGAGAGCGAACGAGTGGCGGCACGCATTGCGGCAGCAATGACGATGTACATTAAAAAAGGCGATGCCGCATTGTACGATAACGAAGAGCAACCAAATGGACAGCGTTTATTTGATATTGCACCTGGTGCCGTGATTGACGACTTAAAACCGGGTGAAGACATCGGTTTAATCAACTCAAACCGTCCCAATACCGGCTTAGAAGGTTTCCGCAACGGACAATTAAGAGCAACAGCGGCAGGCACTCGCTCCAGCTATTCCAGTATTGCCCGAGACTACAACGGCACTTATTCCGCACAGCGACAAGAGCTTGTTGAAAGTTTTGAAGGTTATGCGGTACTGCAAGATTGCTTTGTCGCTGCAATTTCTCGCCCGATTTACCGTGAGTGGCTCAAAATGGCGATTGCCTCGCAGGCAATTAAACTCCCATCGGATATTGATCAGAACTCGCTCTTCAACGCCGTGTATTCCGGTCCGGTAATGCCTTGGATTGACCCAATCAAAGAGGCGAATGCTTGGAAAGAGCGGATCAAAGGCGGTCTGGCAACGGAAGGACAAGCCATTAGAGCCAGTGGTAACAACCCTGCCGAAGTCAAACGGCAACGGATTGTCGAAATCCGAGAGAACCAAGCCGAAGGGCTGAAATTTGATACTGATCTTACCAATACACAAGGACTTACTTATGAGCAAAATGCAAACAATTCTCGCACCACGAGCGATGGCAACAACAGCCAACAAGACGAATAACCAGTCTTGGTTTACGATCAAAGCTGCAAAAAACGATACTGCCGAAATCTCTATTTATGACGAAATCGGCTTTTGGGGTGTAACAGCTCAACAATTTGCCAAAGACCTAAAAGCCTTAGGCAACAATTTAAAGCAAATTAACCTGCATATTCACTCGCCCGGTGGCGATGTGTTTGACGGTATCGCCATTTACAACCTACTGAAAAACCACCCAGCTAACAAGACCGTCTATATTGACGGTCTTGCTGCATCTATGGCAAGCGTTATTGCAATGGCAGGTAATGAAATCATTATGCCGGAAAATGCAATGATGATGATCCACAAGCCGTGGGGCATTCAAGGTGGCGATGCCGATGATATGCGTAAATATGCGGATTTACTGGATAAGGTGGAAAGTACGCTCATTACGGCATACACCGCTAAAACGGGTAAATCCGAAACCGATTTAGCAGAAATGCTAAAAGTAGAAACTTGGCTCACGGGCAAAGAATGTATTGAGCAAGGTTTCGCTGATAAGTTAGCCGACCCACTTGTGGCGATGGCTTGTATCCAATCCAAAAAACTAGAGGACTACACAAATATGCCTGAAACAATCAAAAATATGTTATTTAAGCCACAAGGCAACGCAGGTGCAGCAACGCCTACACCGGAACAACCTAAAAACACGACGCAACAAGCGGTCGACAATCCGCAAAATGTTGCAAAACCCGATCCGATGGCGATTTTGGCACAGCGTAATGCAACCATTAAAGCTACCTTTGCTGCTTTTGGCTCGCAATATGACGGCTTAATGGCGGAATGTTTAGCAGATGTGTCAATGACCGCTGAACAAGCAAAAGACAAACTGCTTGCGAAATTAGGGGAAAACACGACACCAAGCGTGCCTCAAAGCCACGTTTACGTTGATAATGGTAACATCGTTGGCGATAGCATTAAGCAGTCTTTAATGGCTCGTGCCGGTCAAGATACCGATAAGGCAAATGCCAAAGACAACCATTACAGCGCAATGACCTTGCGTGAATTAGCCCGTGCCTCATTAGTCGATCGTGGCGTGGGTATTGCCGGCTACACGCCGATGCAAATGGTCGGTTTAGCCTTTACACATTCAAGTTCTGATTTCGGTCAAATCTTGATTGATGTTGCCCATAAATCCTTGCTCAAAGGTTGGGAAACAGCGACTGAAAACTATGAGCAATTTACCACGCGAGGTATTCTGACCGACTTCCGCCAGGCTAAACGTGTTGGTTTAGGGGAATTTGGTTACTTACCAACGGTGGGCGAAGGCGAAGAATACACCTATGGTTCTATCGGTGATGAAGGTGCGCAAATCGCATTAGCAACCTACGGGCAATTATTCAGCATTACTCGTCAAGCTATTATCAATGATGATATGCATCTTTTAACCAAAATCCCTGAAAAAATGGGACAAGCTGCACGTGCGACTATCGCTAAATTAGTCTTTGCGTTAATTACCGGTAATGCAACCGCACAAGACGGCAAAAAATTGTTTGATGCTTCACATAAAAACACCTTAACCGGTGCAGCGTTAGATGTGGCCAATATCGACAAAGCCATCCAGTTAATGAACGGCTTTGTAAACAGCCGTGGCGAACCGCTATCAATTGAACCGGAATTTATGTTGTTGCCAACCTCATTACACACGAAAGCGAAACAGGTTTTAGGTTCTGCAAGCGTGGAAGGTGCCGACATCAACAGCGGTATTATTAACCCGATCCGTGATGTTGTTACTCCGATTAAATCATCACGCTTACAGATTGCTGACGCAAAATCGTGGTACTTACTCAATAAAGAAGCGATCGAAGTCTCTTACCTTGACGGTGTGGATACGCCTTACATCGAGCAACAACAAGGCTTTAGTGTGGATGGTGTCATAACCAAAGTCCGCATTGATGCCGGTGTCAATGTGATTGACTACCGTGGCGTGGTTAAAGTAACGAACCAGTAAGTTGTATCGTTAAAGGTACCGCACTTAAATGTGCGGTTTTTTATATCTCAAACAAAGGAATTTGATATGGCAAAAAATTATGTACAAGACGGTAACACCGTACGCTTAACCGCAACCAAAGCAATTACCTCAGGCGATGTCATCGCTACGGGTAATTTAATTGCAATTGCGGTTACTGATGTGGCTAAAAATGATGATGTCGTGGGTTTAACAACCGGTGTATTTACCGTGAAGGCTAAGCAAGCCGATGACATCAAACAAGGCACGGTATTGTATTGGTCTGAAACTGAAGGGGCGACCATTACAGCCGGTTCAAACCCTCGCTTAGGTATTGCGTGGAAAGCTTCCGGCACATCATCTAACCAAGTTGATGTGAAAATCAATGTCTAGCCCGTTTGAACTGGCAATGGCGGCAGCTGATCGGGATATTCAAAACGTGATGATGAGTGAGTGGCTAATTCGAGGCAATCCTTACTTAGCCACTTACGACGAAGGGGCGAAGATGTTTGAGGGCATTCATACCTCAGAAGAGAGTGCAATGAATGGCACTGCTCGCACCTTAACCCTCTTCCGCTCAAGTGGCTATAAGCCTCGCATTAACGACCGAGTAGAACGTGATAACAAGGTCTTTTTCGTCAAATCATGGTATTACGAAGATGATTTACTGATTATCCGTTTGGAATAAGGAACATTATGAGCGTCAAAGTCGATGGTATGGCGGAGCTTTCGCAAAATATTGCGAAGCTCGCTAAACAGAAAGTACCGCAAGCGGCTAGAAAATCCATCAACCGCATTGCCAGACAAGCCATTAACGGTGCAACCAAAACGGTAGCAAAAGAGGTGGGTGTACCGACAAAAACCATTAGAAGCCGAGCAAAACTCACGAAAAAGGCAGAAAATCGGAGTTTAACGGCAAGAATTAACGTTATCCGATCGCATATGCCGGCTATTCGATTGCTAGAAAATCGCTCAACCAAAATTTGGGAAGGGCGTGGCGGCATCGTTGTCGGAAAATATGCGATCAAACGAGGCTTTAAGCAGAAGCTGAAAAACGGCAGAACGCACCTAATGCAACGACAAGGCAAAGCCCGTTATAGCATTGATGTCGTGAAAATTCCGTTATCGGCTTCACTCACTCAGGCTTTTTCTGAGCAACTTAAAGACTATCAAAAGGATATTCGCAATGAATTATCCAAACAACTTTCGGAGGCGATCAAGTGATTATTCACACTCAAATCAGAGAAGAAATTATTGAAACGCTACAAAATGCCCTCTCTGAAAAACATTGGTATAACGGCAGACCGTCTTTCATCGATATTGATGAAGAACAGTCTGCCGTTGCCGTATTTATTGAGGATGCCAATTGCACCCCAACAACCACTTGCCACGAAGAGTGGGAGGCTAAACTCAATATTGTGCTTTACCAAAAAGCCTTGAATGATGCGGAAACTCGCTTAGATGAGAAGGCTCAAGCCGTTGCCAATGCCTTACAAGCGGTCGAATTTCAACATCTTTCTGCTATTCAATTGGCGGGTTACACCTATGACCAAGACGAGCAACACTCTACTTGGCATATTGCGATCATTCAATATGACATTAACTACGCACGTACGACAGGAGAAAACGAATGAGTACACAAACCACCCCATTTCAACAAACCAAATTTCGCTATCAAACCGGCAAAGACGCCGGCAAGGCAATTACAGCGGTTGATCTGAATAAAGCCTCATTGACTATTGCAACATCCGGCTTTGTGAAAGGCGATATGATCGAAATTGAGGGATTAGGCAGCTTGAACGGCTTATACCCTGTCGCCTCTGTTACGACAGATAAAGTTACTTTATCTTCTGAGGTGGACTGGTCAGGCAAAGATGCTCCGACTAACTTTAGTCAAGCGAAAGCGGCTAAAATTATCTTCTCAGATCAATTTTGTGCCATTAAGAACATCGAAAAATCCGATGATACACTTTCGACCGAAGATGTAACCACGGTCTGTTCCGAAGGCACCGAAACCGAACCGGGCGAAATCGAATTTGGTTCTATCAAACTCGGTTTTTTCTATGCGCCATCAACCGAACATCAAGCGGCATTGCGTAAAAAATTCTACGCCAAAGAAACCTTTGCTTACAAACTTGAATTTCCAAAAAATCAAGGCACAGCTTATGGTGTAGGTTTCCTCGAAAATGCCGGCAGTTTCTCCGGTGAAGTGAAAGGCAAATATGAAGGCTCGGTCAGCATTAAACCGGCAAAACGTGATTATTTATTACCTGCGTGAGCGGTCTAATTTGGTTAATATTTAGCAATCGCCCCTGATATTTCAGGGGCTTTTTATTGGTAGCAAAAAAGGAAATATAGAATGACATTACGTGAACAGCTTTTAACCCACAAACCCAAAATCAAACCGATTACCTTAATGAACGAAACCTACTACGTAAAACCAATGTCGGTAGGCGAAATGAATCATCAAATTTTTGAACAACGTCAATCGCTGATCGCCTTGGCCGTAGCGGCTGGCGTGGAATTACCTCAAGAAGAGGGCGAAGAATACGATGCGGTCTTAGAAAAATTTGCGAAACAATATAGCCTACCTCGAGCGATCGCTTCTCGCCTTTGCGATGAGGAAGGGACATTATTGTTTAACGCTGACAATATCGATGATTTAAATGCGATTGCGGAATTAGATGCGCAAATCATCAATGAATTTAATGCAGCAATGGCAACCAACACCCCAAAAGCCTCAGCGAGCGAAGAAAGTTCCAAATAACGCTTTCGCTCGCCCTAGGCAAAACCTTGGCGGAAATCGAAGCAATGCCCGAAGAGCATTTGGCAGAATATCAATTATTCTACCAAGAACAACCCTTCGGGCTTTGGCGTGAAGATTACCGCACCGCACAAATTGCGTATATGTTGGCAGCAGTGAATAGCAAACCGGACGCTCAAATTGAAATCAATGATTTTATGCCGTTTTTTAATCAGAAAGATGATGAAAGCGAAGATGATGGCGTGGCGGATTATTTGGCGAAAAGATAACTTGATTTTTATCCTCTGTTGATTTATATATAAAACAAAGCAACAGGAGGATAACATGTTCAGAGAAATCTATGAATTTTTCAGCATCTTTGGCGACGCACTAAAATTTTTCGCTAAATTAGCGCTTTTCGTTGTGTTACTTTGCTTACCATTTGGGCTAATTCATTATTTTGCCAATCTCTTAGAGATAAATGTAAATCTTATGATAGCAATTGTATGCGGTATTGTTATTCTGTTGTGTGGCTATTGGATTTATAGAATATGGAAAAATCCTAATTTAACACGCTCGCAAAAATGGGCGTTGATGAATGGACGTGAAATTTCCTATGAAGAGAAAGTCAAATCAACCAATGACATATACAAAGAACTCTTTGATGAAGCAAAGAGAAAAAGCAAATCTGTATAAAATTTAAAGATTAAGAGCCGTTAGGATTTAAACCTAGCGGCTTTTTTTGTGGGGGAAATATGAGTTCATTAGGTTCATTAAATATCCAGTTGTCATTAGATACTGTTCAATTCCAACAGGCTTTATCTAAATCAGATCATCAAACGCAGAAATTTGTTAAAAATTTCACGGTAGATATGGATAAAGCGAGAAATTCTGCTCGTCAGTTTGCTGATCGTACAACGGATTATCTACGCAATATCGAAGAGGCTGCAAAGAATATCAACACTGCTACAAAATGGGAATTTCGTTTTAATAATTTTGAACGCCTTAAGAGTCTCGCTACGAGCTATGTTGATATTGCTGATAAAAGTACTGAGTTGTCCAATAAACTCAAATTAGTCACCGATGATGAATTACAACACGCTAGAGCAATGGCAGATGTTTATGACATATCAATGAAAACCGCCCAATCTACACAAGCGGTATCATCGGTTTATCAATCTTTTGCGCAGAATGCCAAAGAGTTAGGTATTAACCAACGACAAGTCGCAGACGTTACAGAAATTATCTCGAAAGCGGTGGCAATTTCAGGCGCAAGTGCAAGTGAAGCGCAAAATGCCCTTACCCAATTTAGCCAAACACTCTTAATGGGCAAAATGCGAGCACAAGAGTATAACTCGATAATGACCCAAACACCTGCGGTAATGCAAGCCATTGCTCGTGGTTTGGGCGTAACTATGGGCGAACTCAAAGCAATGTCTGATGAAGGTAAACTGACGACAGACAAAATGATTCAGGCGTTAATGAAATCAAAAGCCTCTGTTGATGAACTTTACGGCAAAACAGCAACCACCGTAAGCGGTGCAATGCAGAATTTAACCACCGCTACTGAAAAATTTATTGGTGAAGTTGATAAAACAACAGGTGTATCTACTTTAGCTGCAACAGGTATCAATACCCTAGCCCAAAATTTAGATAATTTAATCCCACTTTTATTCTATGCTGGTACGGCATTTGCCGGAATGAAACTTCAAGCATTTACTGCCCAAACTTGGCAATTAGTGCATGCCAAAGTTCAAGATGTAAGAACTACCACAGATCAAGCACAAAAAATTCTATTTAAAACACAAGCAAGATCACAAGAAGTCACCCAAGAACTTAAAGCTACACAAGCTTATATTGCTAATCTCCAGGCACAAATGAATTTAGCTCGTACCGAACAGCAACGAGCTATCATTGCTAGAGAACTTCAGGTTCAAACGCAACGAGAAACTACGCTTGTTCAGCAACAAACCGTAGCGATAAAAGCACTCGAAACAGCACAAAATCAGGCTAATATTGCCAAACGAGCTGGGCTTGGTTTATTAAATGCCCTTGGTGGCCCCTGGGGAATTGCGATGGGATTAGTTTCTTCTGGTGCGATGGCTTTGTACAACTGGTATCAAGAAGCAGAACAAGCCAAACAAAAAGCCATTGAATTTGCTAATGCGTTGCCACGTTTAAAAGAAGAACTCGCTACAATGAACGGCATAGATCTGCGAGCGACTAAAGCGCAACTTGAAGAAAGTGCCGAAGCGCAACAAAAGAAAGTTGATGATTTAAAACGTAAAGTGAAATCTTTACGGCAAGAGATTGAAAGCACACCGCCGATTAAAATTATCGAAGATGATGAAGGGCGTGAATACCAAATCGATCAAACGCACAAAATTATCCGATTACAACGGGAACTAGATAAAACCACCAAAGATTTAAATGATAGTGAAAACACTCTCAACGAAACGAAAAAAACTATTTCAGACACAATGGCACAAATGCCAATTGCTGAAATCCGTGATCGTTTTGCAGAATTATTCCCGAATATCGATCAGTCACAAATAAAAACCGATGGTTTAAACGTTTCTCTTGGTGGGTTTATTTCAAATATCCCAGTGGCTTCAGTTGAAGCACTAAGATTTGCCGGTGCGGTAGGACAAATTGCGACATCTGCTGTCAATGCTGCCGTGGCGGTAGCTAATTTAGCGGGTATTCAAGTCGGCAATGAAAAATTAAACCTTCACATTGCCAATAATCAAGCGCTTATCGACATCAACAAAGCGCAAGCCTCGGGTAATACCAAACTTGCCAACGAGTTACGTGCGCAATTTAATGCGAAAAACAAAGCAGAAAGCTTAGGCGTTCAGCAAGGCACAAAAGAGTGGGAAGCGCTGGTTAATTCGGAGTTGGCTTTATTAAATTCCTCGCCCAAAGGCGGCGGTCGTAGTGGCAGTCCTAAGCCTAAAAAAGATAAAGCGGCAGAAAAATCCCGTGAAGATTATTTAAATCAAGTAACAGATATGACACTCCGCCTAGCAGGGTTAAAAGATGATGCTTTAAATTTAGCCCAAAACGGCGAATTATCGCAATATCAAGAGCTGAACAAACTTACCGAAGACATTGCCCGTAATACGGAAAAATACACCCAATACGGCATTGAAGGTGTTGCCAAACTGAAAGAGCTTGCTGCCCAAATTGATAGCGAAAATCAGAAAGTTGCCATTGCTAAGTTTAGTTTTGACAACAGAGAAAAACTCAAAGAGATGGAGTTTGAACTGACCTTGTTAGGCAAAACCCGTCAAGAGCAAGAAGCATTACAATACGCTCATCAGTTAGATTTAGAAGCCAGCCGGCTTAAAATCGGTATGACAAAAGAAAATGCCGCAGCACTCGAGCAAGAAATCATTAAGTTGAAAGAACGCCACGCTGAAATCCAACGTCAAACCGAAGCGGCTCGTCAAAACCCTGTGATTGGCTTAAGAGCCGGTTTAGCAGACTTTGCAGAAGAGGCGACCAATGTCTCGGGGCAAATTCAAAATATTGTAACAGGCTCACTCAATTCAATGACCGATGCTTTAAATACATTTGTGATGACCGGTAAAGCGGACTTCCGTTCTTTAGCGACCTCTATTTTGAGTGATATTAACAAAATGATCATCAAAATGATGATATTCAAGGCTATTCAATCTGCCGGTTCTGCAATGGGCTTTGATATGTCATTTATGAAGAATATCAGCTTTGCAACCGGTGGTTATACCGGCGATGGTGGTAAATATACCCCAGCCGGTATTGTCCATAAAGGAGAATATGTCATCACAAAAGAGGCAACCTCTCGCCTCGGGTTGGATTACCTTAATTACCTTAACTATGGTAAACGTGGTTTTGCGACCGGTGGAGGCGTTGCCGTGCCGAGAGTACCAAACAGCTACAAACCGGCACAAACAGGCGGAGCAAATAATCAAGTCTCAATCAGTATCAACATTGATCAAAACGGCAATGCGGAAAGCGATGTGAGCCAAACAGCCCAACAGTCTAAACAATTAGCCAAAATGATCGAGGCGAAAGTGCTTGATGTGCTATTTCAACAAAAACGAAGTGGTAATTTATTAGCCTAATTTCTTGCAACAAAACGGCTTGAGCGTTATGCTTGTTCAAAACGGAGGTTTGTATGAAGAAATTATGGCTAATGCTTACTTTAAGCCTAAGTGCTTGCGTAACCCCTTTTGAGGAAGAAGCAAAAACAGCAGATTATGGTGCTTATCCGGCGCATTATGAGGCGATTGTACGCCATTTCTATGCCGATATTGTCGATACTAACCCTCTTGAGGTCGTAAAGGTTTCGCCACCGGTTAAATATGCGCAACCTGCCTATGATGACGGGTTTCAAACGGATCTCAATTTAAAAAAATATCCCAATAACGGACATTCTAAAGAGCGTCTATTTGGTTATTTGGTTTGCGTTGAACAAGACAATCATTTTGACGGGCATAAAATCGATGCCGTGTTAATAAAGAATGACGTGATCATTGGGCGGATTTACCAAATCAGTAGCAGCGGTTGGGCTTCTTTCCGCCCTAAACCTTGCACTAAAGAATACACGCAAATGCTGACACGCCTTGCAGAGGCTCGTAGAACAGACAATGAAAGACGTATCAACAATTTTATACAGTACCTCAAAAGGAGTGAATAAATGGCAATAGCCACTCTCCCCTACTGCCCCAAACCGGGCTACACGGTAGAAAGTGAGCCAAAACGCAAAGTAACTGATTTTGGCGATGGTTACCAGCAACGGCGTGTGGGCGGATTAAATCCTTTATTAAGGGTTTATCAACTTACCTTTAATTTAAAACATTCACAAGCGGTCAAATTGACCGCTTTTTTTACGCAACACGGTGGGGTAACCGCTTTTCAGTTCCGTGATCGTGGCAAATTGGTGAAAGTCGTTTGTCCGAAATGGTCAGAAAATACCGGCAAAACGCACACCGAAATTACCTGCACTTTTGAGGAAGTGGTATGACGGCCAACATTTCAGCAAAATTTCAACTTGAGCTTGCCAAGTTAGAGCAAACCGCCTTGATTGAACTGTTTGAGGTGGATTTACGCCAACTCATCGGGCGAGATGGCGAGAAAGGCGCACTCTACCGTTTTTATGCCGGCACTAACGAATTGCACCAACCGATTATCTGGCAAGGCAAAACTTACGAGCCGTTTGCAGTTAAGGCAGACGGCTTCGAGATGTCCGGACAAGGCGCAAGCAACCGCCCAACGCTTACCATTATGAATTTTGATGGATTTGTTACCGCATTGAGTAATAACTTTGATCAGTGCTTAGGCGGTGTGGTGCGCAGACGGCAAGTCTATGCCCAGTTTTTAGATGCGGCCAACTTTAAAGACGGCAACCGCAATGCCGACCCAAACCAAGAGCGAGTGAGCTATTATGTGATTGAGCAACTCAGCTCACTGACAAGCGAACTGGCAACCTTTACCCTTGCGCTCCCGACTGAAACGGATAATGCCGTTATCAACAAACGCACAATTTTGGTTACCTGCTCGTGGGTGTATCGCTCGTCCGAATGTGGCTACACCGGTGGTGCAGTGGCAGACGAAAAAGACCAACCAACCACCGACCTGAAAAAAGATAAATGCTCCGGCTGTTTACGAGGTTGCCAGCTGCGTAACAATGTTCGGAATTATGGCGGATTTATTGCGGTAAACAAACTGGGCTAAGTGAAAACAATTTTGTAACCCGATCAGAAATGGTCGGGTTTTTTATTATCTAAAATTTAACAGGAACATATATGAAAGCATTAAAAGCGAAATTTTTAGGTGCAGAAATTACAGTAATTGATTACAACGGTAAGCCTTATGTGCCAATGTTACCAATTTGTGAAAATATCGGCTTAGACTGGGAAGCTCAACGACAACGTATTCAACGTGATGATGTCTTAAGTTCAACCACCTTTATTATACAGGCGGTTGCAGAAGACGGAAAAAATCGTGAAATGGTATGTCTTCCACTACACTATTTAAACGGTTGGCTATTTGGCATCGACACAAAACGAGTAAAATCATCAATTCGTGGAAAATTAAACCAATACAAAAAAGAATGCTACGAAGTTTTATGGCAGTATTGGGAAACAGGCATTGTCAAACGTGAACAAGTGAAAGCTCGCCTAGCTGAAATTGATGAGTGGGATAAAGAAACGTTTATCGAAGCTCAAAGTGGAAGTCAGTTAATGTTAAAACGCAAAGTTGCCTTGAAAGAAATTCGCATTGAAAGAATGAAGTTGATACAGGGTGATTTGTTTGAAAATTTTGAGTTGTAGTCTTTACAGCCTAAATAGAGAAGAGTATCAAAAACAAAACCCCGAACACTCGCAATGTTCGGGGTTTCTATTTAGAACTTATATGGAATCTATAAGATGGAAGATATTTTAAAGTTAATTATCTCATTGTTCAAGGAGTTATTGATGAAACATTCGATTTGGTCAATCTCGTTTGCAGTATCCATTCCCATTTTATTTTTAGTGTCAGCCGATTTATTGCGAGCGATTATTGAGTTGATTAGGTTATTGACATCATAGTATTTGAGTAGTAGTATTTATCCCATAGGTGTCGTAGCCTTAAATCTAGCGGAAATCCGCACCCGTCAGACAAGCGGTTTTTTTATGTCAAAATTTTGCAGATCTATTTTCCTTGCCATTAAAAATAGATTTGGAAAACTCAATGTCGAGAGGGCGGAGAATACAATACCCGAAAGGGAAATAATCCCAGCCTACTTTGGAAGGCTTTCGAACCTCTCGGCTACCCTAAGTTAAACTTAGGGCTAAAAATATCGAAAAAAATCCAAAGGAGTAGACTTATGTCTCAATCAACTCAACTTTCTACATTCAACTTTGAAACTCACGCAATTCGTACAATCGCAATCAATAATGAATCTTGGTTTATTGCTAAAGATGTTTGTGAAGCTGTAAACATTTCAAATTATCGTGATGCAATCGAGAGATTAGATGAAGATGAAAAGGGTGTCGCTTTAACCGACACCCTTGGCGGACAGCAAGAAATGAACATTATCAGCGAAAGCGGAATGTACACTTTGATCTTACGTTGCCGTGATGCAGTGAAAAAAGGATCTGTTCCACACCGTTTCAGAAAATGGGTAACAGCTGAAGTGCTACCGCAAATTCGCAAGACAGGACAATATTCGCAAAATGTGGCACAAATTACCCCGGCTGAACCCGAACCAAAACCGGATGTGGTGATACCGCATGAAAAAGCCGAGCAAATCGCCAAATACTTGGTAAGAGCCAGAGCCTTTGCTAAAGAAGTGGAGGTGTTCCATCGCAAAATGTACGAGGATTTGGGCATCCCTCGTTACATTAGAAACGACATCGCCGCCAAAGGGCACGACATCGCCTGCGAATTTAATTATTGGATCGATCCGTTTATCCACCAAGTTTTACCACAGCTTAATCAACAACGATTAGCAAAATTTTAAGCAAAAATAAACGATAAACAAACCGCTTGCGACCTAGCGTTGCAAGTGGCTTTTGGCATACCTGAAATTTAACCCAAGACAGCAAAGATATGAAAAGCACTAGAATTGTAAGCGGTCGATTTATTTTGCATAGTTTTGCAAATCATTTTGCATAGCCGTAATCACAAAAGTTATGCAAAATAAACTGAAAACAAACGCCCTTTAAATCATCATTAAAGGGCGTTTGAATTTAGAATTTATAAACCATATTATCCTCATACTTGCCGTTATAACTTGCTGAGGTTTGCACTACGACACGTTGCGTATCATAAAAAGCCTGCCAGTTGTCCCATTTGTCTTCGACCATTGCATCAATAAAGCGGATAAACTCGCTTTTGGTCGAACTAAAGAACACATAAGGTGGTTTTGTTAGGTGAATTAGCCGCAGGAAATCCACCAAATCAAAATAACGCTCTTGCTTGTAGCTCTCTTGATGTGTGCAGAGATACGGTGGGTCAAGCACTAACAGCGTGTTAGGTTGCCCGGTAAAGCGTGGCACAAGTTGATGAAATGACTCTCGTACAATCTCCACACCGTCTAAATAGCCATCTGCGGTTGGGTAATCGCTTTGGCGGACGCAATGCCAGAAATTTTGTTTGTACAGCTCATCAAAAGTGCTAACTTGTTGACCGCTAAACGCCAACCAGCTGCATAAAATATGCAGGTCTTTATAACCTTGAAATGCTTCAATCGCCTCAATGATTTGCAATTTTTTGGCATTATCTAACCGCTTGTTTTTAGGCGTATCAGCCACTAAATCAGCGATAATACGGCGTAGCCGGTTAATATCGTCAATATGCTGTAAACGCTCGCTGTAGTTGTCGAAATCGTTGTAAATTACACGAGCTTTGGGTTTAAGCCGTTTGGCGGTATGAGATAACAAACCGCT
>NZ_ACQL01000189.1 GCF_000175195.1 Actinobacillus minor NM305
GTGGGGATAAACCCCACCCCTACGAATTATCTATATACTTTCACATTCCCACTCGGCTCAACCCGTTTAAACGCTGGTTTCATTGCCTGTTGAGCTTGTTCGATATTCTCGAATACGCCTGCACCTGTGAGCGTGAACATTGCTGCACCTAACACAGTGGTTTCGGACATATCAACGACATCAATTGGGCGGTTAAGCACATCGGCACGGATTTGGTTCCATAAGCCGTTTTTTGAACCGCCACCAACACAGATAATACTTTCTGCATTGAACTGTCCGACTTGTTGTAATACCTCAAGTCCGGCTTTCAAGCGGTGAGCCATATATTCCAAACCTGCACGATAAATTTCGCCTCGTTGGGTGTGCATTGAAAGCCCTTCGATTGAGCCTGTTTGTTGGCTAGTGCCATCAAAATTGCCGACCAGTTTTACGCCGTTCGAACCTGCTGGAACTTGTGATCCTTCGTTAATCATCGTTGGATAATAGTCGGCTGTGCCTGCAACATCGCTAAAGAAGCGTTTACCAAGCCACTCCATAATGCCTGAACTGACCCATTGCACGCCTGGGTTGAAATAGCCTGCTTGGCTGTCAAATTCAATGGTTAAGCCATCTTTGACATATTGCCATTCAGGTTTGGCTTGTTGGGTGCGAGCCATTAAAATTTCCCAAGTACCCGAACTTAATACCGGTTGGTTGTAGCCTGCGCCTGAGCCGAAGATCGCAAACTGGGTATCGTGTCCGCAAGAGAGAACAGGAATATCCGCCGATAAACCAAGCTCTTCAGCAAGCGTAGGCAGTAATGTGCCGATTTTTTCCCCTGCACTTTTCATCGGTGGGAAATGGTTTGCCGTTAAGCCCAACACATCTAGCACTTCGCTATCCCACGAGTCGCTTGCAATGTTGGTCATCATTGATGTACCAGCCATTGTTCTGTCGGTGCTTTGTACACCCGTTAAACGATAAGTAAGAATGGAAGAAATAAATAAGAAACTCTCCGCTTGTGCGTAAAGTTCGGGTTTATGTTGTTTCAACCAAAGTAATTTGAATAACGTGTTGAAGCTGTAATGCCCCACGCCGTTGCGTTGGTAGAGTTTTTCCACATCGAGATAATCGCCGAGCGCTTGCATAATTGGCTGAGTGCGTGGGCATTTCCACGAAATAATCGGGTAGAGCTGTTTGCCGTGTTTGTCAAAAATCGCCCCGTCCACCCCAAAGGTCGTAACCGAAATCCCGACAATATCTTGCCGTTGTTCAGGGGTAAGTTGTGCAAGGGTTTGTTTGGCACAGGTCATTAGTTTTGACCAGATCTCATCAATATCCCAAATGTGATAGTCGGTTGCTTCTTCACCTTGTTGGGTATTGTTTGCAATGTGATGTACCGCCAGTAATTTGCCGTGATGATCCATTGCCACTGTGCGTAAATTGGTTGCACCACAATCGAAGATAAATGCGATTGGCATAGAGCCTCCGTATCGTTGGTTACCTCGCTCCCTACGCTTGCGGAGGGAGCTGGGCGAAGCCCTGAGGGAGGGATTGCAACGGAGTTGCAAGAAATAAGTTAATTTTTACCGCTTGTATACCACCTCCCTCCGCCTTCGGCACCTCCCTCC
>NZ_ACQL01000188.1 GCF_000175195.1 Actinobacillus minor NM305
CATAAACGGTAATACCATTTACTTCGCCTTTAATTTCTAAGCGGCGGTTTGCATTGATAAAGCTGTTTAACGCTTGGCAAGCCCCAGCAATTTCAACACCTGCGTGATGTGCGGCAGCAATCGCCATCAATGCATTATGCATATTATGGTTACCGATAATATTCCATTTTACTTCGCCGGCTTTGTTCCCTTGATGATAGACTTCAAAGTGCGAACAATCTGTTGAAATTGGTTTCGCAA
>NZ_ACQL01000187.1 GCF_000175195.1 Actinobacillus minor NM305
GGGGCGAAAAATATTTCGCCCCTACAAATGATTGTGAATAATGGCTACATAATATCGAAAAACAGAGGGAATGATAATGAAACGAATAAAATTTTGGCACCCGATTGCGGCGGTCTTGTTAGGGCTTAGTTTATCGGTGGCAGCGAGTTATCCGGCAATTAAAATTATCCAAACAGAACGAGCACAACAGCAAAGTGAAATTATTGAGTTAGACCTTGCCTTGCGTAAAGCATTGATTGAACACGATATTCCGGCACTGCAAAATCTGTTGGCGGAGGATTTTGAAATTTATACCGTCAATCAAGGCGTATTGTCTAAGGGAGAATGGATCCGTAATATTCAGCGAAATATGGTAAATTATACTCAAGTTAAAGAACTCGAAACGCCACAAATTCAGGGTAACCAAATTTCAGTACTTTCTGAAGTGAGTGGCGAATTTTGGGGGATTGAAACACAAGATAAACTGGTGCAGACGACTATTCGTTTAGTTGAACGTAAAGACAAATTGCAGATTAAATGTGTCGTCATTAAGTTGGTGTGAGGTTTTTATGACAGAACAAACGCTACTTCGCTCTCTTTCACAAATGATTACCGAGCAACGTAACCCAAATTCGCAAAATATTGACCAATTATCACCGCTTGAAATTGTGCAGATTATCAATCAAGAGGATAAACAGGTCGCTGTTGCGGTCGAGAAATGTTTACCTCAGATAGCATTAGCCGTTGAAAAAATCGAACACGCCTTTTTAAATGGCGGGCGATTGGTTTATATCGGCGCAGGAACGAGTGGTCGCTTAGGGGTATTAGATGCCTCTGAATGTCCGCCGACTTATGGTGTACCGCCGGAAATGGTGGTTGGCATTATTGCCGGTGGTGAACGAGCGTTACGTCATCCGATTGAAGGTGCGGAAGATAACCGAGAGCAAGGCAAAGCTGATTTGCAAGCGGTCAATTTTAATAAAAAAGATGTATTGGTTGGCATTGCTGCCAGTGGCAGAACACCTTATGTGATTGGAGCATTAGAGTATGCCCGTTCGCTGGGCGCAACAACCGTTGCGATTGCCAGCAATCCCCAATCTGCAATGGCGCAAATTGCCGATATTGCGATTGAAACGATTGTTGGGGCAGAAGTGCTGACCGGCTCAAGCCGTATGAAATCAGGTACAGCGCAAAAATTGGTGTTGAATATGCTGACTACAGCGTCTATGGTACGAATTGGTAAATGCTACCAAAACTTGATGGTGGACGTGCAAGCAAGCAATGAAAAGCTCAAAGCCCGAGCGATTAAAATCGTGATGGAAGCGACCGATTGTTCTCAACAAGAAGCAGAACAAACGCTCAAAGTCGCAGAAAATAACGCTAAATTAGCGATTATGATGATCCTTTCACAACTAGATAAAACCACCGCCGAGCAACTCCTTGCTAAACATCAAGGACGTTTACGTAGTGCGTTGGTTTCACAGTAACATTAGTCTAAGTCATACTTGAAAAATTTTATTTAACTTCGCTTCTCTATATTATGAGAAGCGAAGTTTTTTGTTTTAACAGACTTTTTCTATTGCCATATAACTCTCTCACTTCTCTTTCAGATTATTCACGCTAAGTAAATAGTGATTTAACTAAACTGCTGTTTATCTCTTTTCAAGAAACCCTATAATGCCCACATTAAAACGCAACAGCGTTTATATTATTCATCAAAATAAGGAACAGGTTATGTTATACATTAGAAAAGCAAATGAACGTGGACATGCAAATCACGGTTGGCTAGACAGCTATCATACTTTCTCTTTTGCAGGCTATTATGATCCAAAATTTATGGGGTTTTCGGATTTACGTGTCATCAATGAAGACAGAGTGAAAGCCGGATTTGGCTTTGGCACACACCCTCACGACAATATGGAAATTCTCTCCTATGTTTTAGATGGCACGATTGCGCATAAAGATAGTATGGGCAATGTGGAAGAGTTGAAAGCCGGTGAATTCCAAATTATGTCGGCAGGCACGGGGATCACTCACTCGGAATATAACCCAAGCAATGAAGAAAATCTGCATTTTTATCAAATTTGGATTATGCCGAATGAGCGCAACATTCAACCTCGTTACGATCAAAAAGCCTTTGCCAATAAAGAGGGCGCAACATTGATTTTATCGCCAAATGCTGAAGACGGCTCATTCAAGGTTTATCAAGATATGAAACTTTGGCGTTATCAATTTAAAGCAAATCATCAAGAAGCTCTTGCGTTAAATGCTGAGCGCAACTATTGGCTTCAAGTGGTTAAAGGTAGTTTTATGCTAAATGGTCAAACTGTTGAAACCAGTGATGGTGTTGCGATTAGTCAAGAAACTTTAGCCAATATTGAAACCCATAGTGATGTTGAGTTCTTGTTGTTTGATTTGGCTTAAATCCATTATCTTTACCCAGAAAAGGGACACACGCAGTATGTCCCTACTTTTTCATAACGAAAAATTCCGTGATATTCCTTGAAAGTATAAAAAACGCTTTCACCGCCCATTTTCATCTCAAAATTTTGATTTTGTTCAAATTTACCCCTTCTTATTCCAAAACGCTCTAAAACATATTTCCTTTTTATTTTTCAGCTATAAAAAATCAGTCTATAAATACCACACTTTCGACATCAAGCGATTTATGTTGAGGAATTAACGATGCACTTTTTAAAACCTGAATTTTGGGAAATCCCGACACCGACAGAGCGAGATTTTGCAAATCTTGCTGAAAAAGAGACCGCTTTATTTGAGCGTATTCGACATATTGCGAGTTCACATCAGAATGTGAAATTGGCGAGTAGTTTGGCGGTGGAAGATATGGTGATTACAGATGTGATTGCAAAAGCCGGTGTTCAGATTGGCGTGTTTACCCTTGAAACCGGGCGGCTCAATGCCGAAACGCTTGCGTTGGTTGATGAGGTCAAAAATCATTACCCACAGTTGGATTTTCAGCTCTATTTTCCCGAGCCGGAAAAAGCGGCTCAATATGATCGACAAAAAGGTGCATTTGCTTTTTATGAAAGCGTGGAGTTGCGCCGAGAATGTTGTTTTATTCGCAAAATCGAACCGCTAAACCGAGCGTTAAAAGATGCTGATGCTTGGCTCACAGGGCAACGCCGTGAACAATCGGTAACACGAACAGCGTTAGCCTTTCACGAGCAAGATCAGAGCCGAGCGATCGATAAATATAACCCGATTTTTGATTGGTCGGAGCGTGAAGTTTGGGCGTATATCTTAAAACATCAAATTCCGTATAACGCACTGTATAAACAAGGTTATCCGAGCATTGGTTGCGAGCCTTGTACCAAACCGGTCAAAAAAGATGAAGATATTCGCGCCGGACGTTGGTGGTGGGAAAACAAAGACAGTAAAGAGTGTGGATTACATAAATAATCGCCGGTAAAGCATAAGGAACAACATATGACAACACAACATCAAATTGAAAACGGGCATTTAGATTGGCTAGAAGCTGAATCCATTTATATTATTCGTGAGGTCGTGGCGGAGTGTAGCAATCCGGCGTTGCTGTTTTCCGGCGGTAAAGACTCGGTAGTTTTACTTGCGCTGGCTCGCAAGGCTTTCCAATTAGAAGGCAGGGAGTTGGTCTTGCCGTTTCCGCTGGTGCATATTGATACGGGGCATAACTATCCGGAAGTAATTCAATTTCGAGATGAGCAAGTGAGAAAATTGAATGCAAAATTGGTAGTAGGGCACGTTGAGGACTCCATCGAAAAAGGCACGGTGGTGTTGCGCAAAGAAACAGACTCCCGCAATGCCGCACAAGCGGTAACTTTATTGGAAACGATTGAAGCTAACGGCTTTGATGCTTTGATGGGCGGAGCTAGACGTGATGAAGAAAAGGCTCGGGCAAAAGAGCGAATTTTCTCCTTCCGTGATGAATTTGGGCAATGGGATCCGAAAGCGCAGCGTCCGGAATTGTGGTCTTTGTATAACGCAAAACTTCACAAAGGCGAAAATATGCGAGTGTTTCCGATTTCTAACTGGACGGAATTGGATATTTGGCAGTATATCGAGCGAGAAAAATTAGAATTGCCACCTATTTATTATGCACACGAGCGTGAAGTGGTCGAACGCAATGGCTTATTAGTGCCGGTAACGCCACTGACCCCAAAACAGGCGAATGAAGAAAGTAAAACGGTATCGGTACGCTTTAGAACCGTTGGCGATATTAGCTGTACTTGCCCGGTCGCCAGCGAAGCGAAAACGCCATTAGATATTATTAAAGAAACTGCCGTTGCTGAAATTTCAGAGCGTTCCGCAACACGTATGGATGACCGTGCAAGTGAAGCTGCAATGGAACAGCGTAAAAAACAAGGGTATTTTTAATTTATACACAACGCAACCCTCGCTAGAAATTATGTAGTAGTTATACAAAAACAATTTAGTTCAGAGATCTTTCGCTCCCTCCGTTTACGGAGGGAG
>NZ_ACQL01000186.1 GCF_000175195.1 Actinobacillus minor NM305
CGTAGGGGTGGGGTTTATCCCCACCCGAGAAAAAGGACAGGGATAAACCCTGTCCCTACAAAAACGAATAATAACTACATAATAACGCTGTCTTCTTAATCCTATAGGAGATTTATCTATGAAAAAATTAGCAATCGTAACCGCAACTGTATTAGGTTTATCAACCCTTTTTGCAGGCTCAGCGTGGGCAAAATCAGACGAAATTGCAGTCATCGTAAAATCCGCTAACTCAACTTTCTGGCAAAACGTACGTAAAGGTGCAGAAACTGCAGGTGCAGATTTAGGCGGCAAATATAAAGTGACCTTCCAAGGTCCGGAAGCTGAAACCTCTATTGACGCTCAAGTCAATATGGTGGACAACGCCGTAAACCGTGGTGTTGCAGGTATCGTGCTTGCAGCTTCTGACCCAGTAGCACTCGTTCCAGCGGTGAAAAAAGCCTATGAAAGTGGTATCCCGGTCGTATTAATCGACTCAGGCTTAAACAGCGATGGTAAATACTATCAATCCTTCCTTGCGACCGATAACCGTGCAGCAGGTAAATTAGCCGCTGAAAAATTATTAGCCAAAGTGAAAGGCGGTAAAGTGGCAGTGATGTCATTCACGCAAGGTGCTGCTTCTGCGATTGAACGTACAGGCGGCTTCATTGATGAAGTGAAAGCAAAAGCGGACTACAAAATTGTCGGCCCATACTACTCAAATTCAGAAATGGTTACCGCATTGAACCAAACTGAAGATGTTTTAGGGTCTAACCCTGATATTGCAGCGATCTTCGGTGCAAACGAACCGACCGCAGTGGGTATGGCTCGTGCGGTGAAACAAAAAGGCTTCGCAGGTAAAATCGTTGCCGTTGGTTTTGATGGTAACTCAGACCTTCAAAACTTCGTCCGTGATGGAACTTTAGACGGTATCGTGGTGCAATCTTCATACCAAATGGGTTACAAAGGCGTTGATACTATCGGCAAAATCATCAAAGGCGAAAAAGTCGAGAAAGTTATCGACACCGGTGTAGTTTATGTAACGAAAGAAAACATCGACTCGCCAGAAGCGAAAGCGGTGCTTTACTAATCCATATCAGTGGGCGAAAAATCTTTCGCCCCAATCAACCATACACAACCCTCGCCCCTTGAGGGAGAGGGATAATTTCAATTCGTTTAGAATTGAAATTCGGGAGAGGGGTAAAATTTACCCCCTCTCTGAAAATAATACCGAGAGGGATCAAGCGGTCTATTTTCTTCTAAATTTTACGACATTATGTAATAAAATGCGTAGGGGTGGGGTTTATCCCCACCCGT
>NZ_ACQL01000185.1 GCF_000175195.1 Actinobacillus minor NM305
CCCCCCTCCGTAAACGGAGGGGGAGAAGTTAAATAAACTTTGTGCAAGTGCTACATAACACCTCCCACAAGGGGCGAGAGTAAAAATGCAAATGTGCCGAATAATGATAAGAAAGGAACAAAATATGAGCCAGTTAAACCAATATGCACCACTAAGATTTATTACCGCCGGCAGTGTTGATGACGGTAAAAGTACCCTTATTGGTCGCTTACTTTACGATAGCAAAGCATTACTTAGCGACCAACTATTAAGCCTCAATAAAGCAAAAAATAATAATGAAGTGATTGATTTCTCTGTTTTGACCGATGGTTTAGAAGCCGAGCGTGAACAAGGTATTACGATTGATGTGGCGTATCGCTATTTCTCAACCGCAAAACGAAAATTCATTATTGCGGATACCCCAGGGCACGAGCAATATACCCGTAATATGGTTACCGGCGCTTCTACGGCTCACGCAGCTGTCGTCCTTATTGACGCTTCGCAGTTAGATTTTTCCGGTAATGAGGTGGAATTGTTACCTCAAACCAAACGCCATTCAGCGATTTTAAAACATTTAGGTACTCCACATATTATTGTGGCAGTCAATAAAATTGATTTATTGGGCTTTGATGTTGCAAAATTTGAGGCTATTTCGACCGCTTATCAAAAATTAGCACAGCAGTTAGGGCTTTCTGATGTGCGGTTTGTGCCGGTTTCTGCTTTACACGGCGACAACTTGGTTTACCAGAGTGAGCGTACACCGTGGTATCAAGGCGAGCCTCTTTTAACGATTTTGGAAAATTTACCGAGTAATGAAAGTATCTCGGATAAAGCAGAAGATTTTCATTTCCCTGTGCAACTGGTAAGCCGTTTAGATCAGGATAAGGCGGATGATTTCCGAGGTTATCAAGGGCGTATTGAGGCGGGTTCTATTGCAGTAGGTGATGTTGTTCGTATTGAGCCAAATGGCTACCGCTCTACAGTTGTTGAGATTATCAGTCCAAATGGTATTGTGGAAAAGGCGAGCGCAGGCGAACAGGTTACACTCCGTTTAAAAGACGATATTGATATCTCTCGAGGCGATACGTTTGTTGCAGAAAATGCGACTGTTCAAGCCACAAAGCAACTCAAAGCCACCTTGTGTTGGTTTGACCAACGAGCCTTAAATCCGGCACGTAAATATTTGCTCAAACACACCACTCAAACTGTTTTTGCGAAAGTCACGAATGTCGATCATGTATTGGATGTGAAAACCTTAACCAACTCAACCGAGGCACAAACTTTACAACTCAACGACATTGGCGAGGTAACAATTTTACTCCAAAAACCGATTACCGCAACGACTTATGCTCAAAATCAAGCAACGGGCTCATTTATCTTAATTGATGAAGCGACTTATCATACGGTCGCCGCTGGTATGATTTTGGAACTTGCTTAAATGCCAAGAGACAGAAAAAACGTAGTGAGGCTTTTCTTACTACGTTTTTTTATTTTCCGCAAACGATTGCGCATGTAAATAAAATAAAGTATATTTACAGTAATTGTTTTTTTTTTGCTCACTTTGCTATGGTGCGGTGATGCTACTCAATAAACCCTTTTTCTTTTTTATCATTAAACATTAACTATGAACCGTACTTTTAAAATCATCAAAAATGCCCTTGGGCAATATGTTGTGGCCGGCGAATTAGCGAAAACCAAAGGTAAAGCTAAATCGCTTACGCATTTGTTATTACTTTCTACGCTTGTGCCATTCTCATTAAGTAGCCAAGCCTCCTTAGTGCGTGGCGATGTGGATTACCAAGAATTTCGTAATTTCGCTGAAAACAAAGGGAAATATCAGCCTGAAGCAGTAAACATTCCTGTTCATGATAATAATGGTAACTCTCTTGGTACAGTTTTACCGCAAGATGTGCCAATGCCTGATTTTTCTGCAACCAATTTTGGAACGGGGGTTGCAACGTTAGTTAATCTCCCAAGCGCTATAGTCAATTCCAATCAATTTATTGCTAGTGTGGCTCATAATACCAATGAACGTTTAAATAACCTTTCCTTTGGTGGCAGAAGTTACCAAGTCGCAAGCTATAATCGTGCGTCAACCTATTGGCAAGACGTACCAGAAGAAGATTATTTTTATGGGATTCGTAATAACTATGATTTCGCTCTACCGCGTTTAAGCAAAATGGTCACTGCTGTTATGGGTACAGAAGTGCCACATTTATGGGGTGGTTTGAATAATAATGTTATTCCTTCCGAATATACCGCATTTGCACGCTTAGGTTCAGGAACACAAGAAGTTTGGAATCACACAACAGATACTAACGATAGAAAAATGGGTGCTTATGTCTATTTAACAGGAGGTACGCCAATTTCACCTATTAATGGTTATGATTATGACACCGCTGATATTGAAAACCCTTCAACACAACAAGGAAAATATATTGTCGCAGAAGGTAATCTCTTTTCCTTATTAACCAATGAAAATAGGGCTAGTGGACCTTTAATGACCCATACATTAAAAGGAGATAGTGGTTCTCCACTTTATGCTTACAATAGTTCTACAGGGCGTTGGGTGTTATTTGCTTTAACGCAAGGTGGTAAAGGTTGTACAACAGAACATTGTTCTACTAGAAATAGCGATGTATCCGATCGTTGGACTGTGATTGATAGCGAATTTATTAATAAAGTTACAACAGAAAAAGAAAGTCATAGACCGGTATTATTAACTAATTTGGGTGGTTCAAATTATCATTGGTATAGTAATCCATATAGTGAAGCAGGTTTGAGCTATTTGACGACAGAGCGAGGATATTATGGTGATTTTGTCGGGGGAACCCCCTTAAAAATTACCGATGATTCTCGTTATTCTGATGCGGACAAAGGTGCAGCAGCGATTGATAATGGGCAAGATTTATATTTGTCAGATGGCTTGACTGTCAATCTTGAACAGCCTATTGATCAAGGAGCTGGCGGTATTTATCTCACATATGGAGAAGCCAATGTTACAGCTACAAATGACTATAACACCTGGGTGGGTTCTGGCGTTTACGTAGGTGAGAATGCACGATTAAATTGGCGTGTGAAACAACCTGAGATAGCTCGTAAGCTAGAAGGTGGGAATGCAGATGAGTGTAATAATGAGAATTTATGTGTAAGGGATATTTTATCTAAGCTCGGTAGCGGTACCTTGAATGTGAATGGAAACGGTATTAACCACGGAGGTATCAGTGTAGGCGATGGCGAAGTGATACTTAACCAACAAGCTGATTATCGGGGCGAGCAACAAGCCTTTTCATCCGTTGAGCTAACGAGTGGGCGTGGTACGGTAACCTTGATGGACGATAATCAAGTGAAAGATAATAACTTTTCCTTTGGTTATCGTGGCGGCAAACTGGATTTAAACGGACATGATCTGACGCTTATTGGGTTACGTAACTACGATGATGGCGGAAATATTGTCAACCATAATCAAACTAAAGAAACTACTCTAATTTTAAAACCTTACGTTTTTAACGTAATCGAGTATTACGATAATTTTAAAGGTTTTTTAGGTGCTAAATCGGATGCGACAAAGCCGAATGGCGAGCTAAATGTTGAAATCCAAAAAACAGTTAATGGCACAAGAGAAAGAAAAGCTTATTATTTGACCGGCGGGGCTAACTTAAATGGTTCGCTCACAGCTAATGGTACAACCGTAACTTTACAGGGTAAAAATAATCCTTATGCAGATATTATTACGCAAGACCCTAATGGAATAGCCGGCTCGATCGTAAGTTCCGTAACAAATAGTGCCGATTGGGTTAACCGTGATTATCGTGTTAAAAATCTTTCTGTAATCCAACAAGGAACTGTCAATATCGGGCGCAATGTGACAGAACTTTCTGCAGAAACTGTTTCAGTTAAGGATAGCTCTACCCTTAATTTAGGGTTTAAAAAAGACAGTAATTTTAGAATATTTGATGACGGACAAAGGGTAAAATGGTCATCGTCTATTACAGATCTAAGCCCTGATTTTTATCATCTTCTACCAACCACACAAGCGGTCGCAAATGAAGTCAATTTAGCTAATAATTCTGCCTTAAATATCCATAAAGCGACTTTAACCAGCCGTATTTTAGGGGATCAAACTTCAACAACGACACTTTGGGCAGATTCAACTTGGAAT
The DNA here is from genome assembly GCF_000175195.1 of Actinobacillus minor NM305. Classification (GTDB taxonomy): domain Bacteria; phylum Pseudomonadota; class Gammaproteobacteria; order Enterobacterales; family Pasteurellaceae; genus Haemophilus_A; species Haemophilus_A minor. Next base: position 4,142 of record NZ_ACQL01000185.1, read on the forward strand.
ATGAACGGTGATAGTTATGTGCAGCAACTTATGCAAAAGGCCGGCTCAACTTTGTCTGCAACAGCGGGAACATTAACTGCAACCATTAATGCAGAAAAAGGCTCGAGTACAACATTTGGCAGCGGAACAATTTGGGAGCTATTGGGCGATAGTACCGTTGATCAACTCAAACTCAACAATGCTCGTATTCGTTTAAATCCACAAAATGAATTTTCTCGTTTCAATACTTTGAACGTATTGAGTAAGTTGTCGGGTGATGGGCTTTTCTATTTTAATACGGATTTGGCCGGCTTGCTGGGCAATAAAGTCAAAGTAAAAGATGTAGAAGGGACGCATACTATTGCGGTGCAGGATTCTGGCCGTGAAGTGAGCCGTGCAACGCCTGAAAAATTAGCGTTATTTGAAATTTCAGGTGATAGTAATAAGGCTACCTTTAACTTACAGAATGGGCACGTAGATGCAGGAGCTTTCCGCTACACTTTAAGTCATCTTGTAAATAAAGTTGCAGAGTTGTCAGATCTTAAATTTGAAGAAGAGGCTCGCTTGAAAGCCGAAGAAGCGGAACGCCAACGTCTTGAAG
>NZ_ACQL01000184.1 GCF_000175195.1 Actinobacillus minor NM305
AAAAATCAGGGGATAGGGCATACAATGGAAAAAGGTCGGGGATAGCTACCAACTACCCCCTTCCCGATTGTCTTAGGACAATCTATTCAAGATGTAAGTAATTAGGTCGAGAATGGTAAGAACTCGAAAACCTAATACCGCAACTACTACGGTGAGCAGTAGTATCATTACGAAGTATTGTAATGCGTTCACATAGATCACCCCCTTAGTGCTATAAGCCTAAGGCAATCGGGCAACGTGCTAAGGACACGTTACACCGTTTGCCGATAGCACAAGGAAGATTTTATCACATAA
>NZ_ACQL01000183.1 GCF_000175195.1 Actinobacillus minor NM305
GCGGGGATAAACCCCGCCCCTACGAAAAGGATTAAATACATATGTTAAAAGGCATTCACCCTGCACTTTCCCCTGAATTGCTGAAAGTGCTTGCAGAAATGGGACACGGCGATGAGATCGTCTTATCAGATGCCCATTTTCCTGCACATCAATTACATCATAAAGTGATCCGTGCAGATGGCATTCAAATTGCCACCTTACTTGAAGCGATTACCCCATTATTTGAATATGACCAATATGTCGAACGTCCACTGGCAATGATGCAAGCCGTACCCGGCGACAGCCTTGATTCTGCGGTTGAAGAACGCTATCTCGCCGCAATTGCAAAAATTAACGGAAAAGCACCGCTTGTTGAACGTGTCGAACGCTTCGCCTTTTACGACCGAGCAAAAACTGCTTATGCCGTAGTGATTACAGGCGAATTAGCTAAATACGGCAACATCATCTTGAAAAAAGGCGTTACCCCTGTTTAGGGTAAGCGGTTAAAAATCACAAAAATTTTACGAAAAGATGGAGTTTTATTATGAACAGAACAGCTCTCGCCAGACAAATTATTGATACCTGCCTAGAAATGACCCGTCTAGGGCTAAATCAAGGTACCGCAGGCAATGTTAGCGTGCGCTACCAAAATGGTATGCTCATTACACCAACCGGCACTCCTTACGAAAAAATGACAGAAGACGATATTGTTTATGTCGATAACAATGGGCAACACGAAGAAGGTAAACTGCCTTCTAGTGAGTGGCAATTCCACTTAGCCGTTTATGAAGCTCGCCCTGAACTCAATGCGGTAGTACATAACCACGCCTTAAATTGTGCGGCGGTATCAATTTTAGAACAAGATATTCCACCTATTCACTATATGATCGCTTGCACTGGAACGGATCATATTCCTTGCGTACCTTATGCTACATTCGGCACGCATCAACTTGCCGATTATGTCCGTGAAGGCATTGCAAAAAGTAAAGCGATTTTATTAGCTCATCACGGCTTAATTACCGCTGATGTTTCTTTAGATAAAGCATTAAGTATTGCGCACGAAGTGGAAGTGATTTCTGATTGGTATTTAAAACTATTGGCAACCGGCAAAGAAATCCCTCTACTCTCTAATGAACAAATGGCGGTCGTGCTAGAGAAATTTAAATCTTATGGTTCTTGGGTAGAGGAAAAGCAAGAGTAGCAGAAAAACAAGAATAAAAAATAGCTTATGGGACGAAAACAAAAGGTGTAATAGACAAAATAGTTGCTAAAAAGTGGCTTAAAGCCTTAT
>NZ_ACQL01000182.1 GCF_000175195.1 Actinobacillus minor NM305
GGTGCAGCCCACGGGTTCCCCTACAAAAACAACGTGGGTTTTCCTCCCTACAGCCAATATGTAAAGTTAGTGTAAAAGCCTTAGATTATTTATTGCTTTTGAAAACATAAGCTTATAAAATGAACTGGCTAGTTACTTCGTGTAATTATAGTGTGGGACGGCTTATTACGTTTTAAGCGTATTAAAACGGCATAAGCTACTAACATTTTTGAGGTTAATTATACATGAATAAAATTTTTAAAGTGATTTGGAACCATGCAGCACAACGTTTTGATGTGGTTTCAGAATTAACGAAATCAAACGGTAAATCATCTTCAACGACAGATAACCGCATTGAGCCAAGCAAGGCGTTATTAGCACTTGGTGTGGCGGGTGCGGCGTTATTGGGGACGACTGATGCGATGGCAGCACTATCTGTTGCTCAACCCCAAGTAGGTACTTCAGGTGTGACATCGGGTACTAATGCGAATAATGGGGCTGCCCCTTTATATATCAGTACGCCTAAAGGGAATACTTATGGTACTGCCGTTCTGATTGGTGAGAACGTTTTAAATAAAGATAATGGTGGCGGTTCCGTTATTATTGGTGACTCTGCTAAAGGTGACAATCTCTCTGTTGTGATTGGTCGACAAGCTAAATCTGAAGGGCAACAGGATGTTGTTATCGGTGCGGGTGCTGAACAACGTAATACTAGTTCAAAATCTTACTCTACCGCGATTGGTCGCGAGGCTGTTGTTGGTGAAAAAGGGGCTGTTGCAGTTTCGATTGGTTACCAAGCATTAGCCAATAATTCTTATGCGACTGCCATCGGTGGTAATTCAGTGGCAGCAGGACAAGCTGGTACGGCTATTGGTTTTAAGGCAAATGCCGAAGGTGGTTCATCGCTTGCTATGGGATTTGGCGCAAACGCAACTGCGTCAAATACGGTAGCGTTGGGTGTAAGTAGTGTTGCAAGTGGATTTACTTCTTTTGCAGGTGGTTCTAAGGCTAAAGCACTACAAAGTTATTCTGTTGCGATTGGTGCAGAGTCTGAGGCTAATGGAGTTAATGGCTCTACAGCTATTGGTTGGAGTGCCGGTGTATTTGACACAGCAGAGTCTGGTGTAGCACTGGGTGCTGCTTCTAAAGTTCGGGGTACACGAGCAATTGCAATCGGTCGTTCTACTTGGGCTACAGGTGTTCGCTCTACCGCAATGGGTCAATCTGCAAATACGCAAGCTGACTATTCTATTGCTATTGGTAACAATGCAAACGTTACAGTGGCTACAGCAACTAACTCAATTGCTATGGGTAACGTATCAACAGTTTCAGGCTCAAACTCAATCGCTATCGGTCCTAATTCAAACGTAACCGGCAACTCATCAACTGCCGTTGGTGTAGGCAACCAAGTTTACGCTAACAACGCAGGGGCATTTGGTGATCCAAATACCATTCAAGCAGGCGCAGACGGTTCTTATGCCTTTGGTAACGACAACACCATTAGCGGCGCGAATACCTTTGTATTGGGTAACAATGTGAATGTCGCAACCGAAGACTCTGTTATTTTAGGTAATGCGTCTGAAGCGGCGACCGCCGTAAATGTTGATGAAGCTACTGTCGGTCCTATTACTTATTCAGGCTTTAAAGGTAGCGTTCAACAAGCGGGCGAATATGTCAGCGTGGGTGCAAACGGCGATGAACGTCAAATCAAAAACGTTGCCGCAGGTCAAATCACGAAAACCTCAACAGACGCTATCAACGGTTCACAACTTTATGCCGTAGCAGCGGAATTAGGTAAAGGCTTCAACGTTACCAGCGCAGACGGCACAAACAACATCAATATTTTACCGGGCAATAACGTTCAATTCGTTAACGGTACATTAACCACAGCGAACGTTAAACCGCTCGCAAACGGCGGCGCTTCGGTAACGTTTGATGTGGATAAAGGGACATTTGACGTACCAAATGACGGTAAACTCGTTTCAAGCACAACAGATACCGGCGTGGCAACCGTAACAGATGTGGCTAACGCAGTTAATGAAGGCTATTGGAAAGTCGGTAATGCGAATGATGTGGTGAATAATGTTCACTTTGGTGACGATGTGCGTTTCACTAATGGAACAAATACCACTGTTACCGTGAAACAAAACGGCGTAAGTCGCACAGATGTTACCATTGACACTGATTTTGCAAAATTACCAACTCAAAATACCGATACCACAACAATTAACAATAACGGCGGTACAATTTCTGTTGATGTGAATATGGGCGAAGGTTCTGTTGATGCGGGTACAGGTATTGCAAGCGTTAATAACGGTGATACGAATAAAGTTGCAAATATCAGCAACGTGGTTGAGCTTGTGAATAAGACCGGTTGGAACGTATTCCAAGATAACACTGCGTCAAACAATAAGAAAGATTTAGTGGTAGCCGGTGATAATGTTGTATTCGCTGCCGGTGCAAATACAACAGTAGACATTCAAAATACAGACGGTAAAACAACCACAATTACATATGATGTGGATCTTTCTAAAGTAAATACAACTGTAGAAAATACAACCCTTTCTGTTGCAAATGGTAAAGTACAACCACCGGCAACAACTGATGCGGGCAAATTGGTTAATGCAACAACCGTTGCCAATGCAATCAATGATTCAGGCTGGCAAACAACGCTGACAGGTGGTGTAGTAGAAACCATCAATCCAGGCGATAAAGTAAACTACGTAGACGGTAAAACCACCACAGCAAGCGTAGTGAAAAATGCCAATACCGGTGAAGTGAATGTAACCTTTGAAGTAAACAAACAAGAGATCGCTGCAACAACAACCGGTACAGCAGGGCTTAAGGGCACAACCACAAATAGAGATAACTTTGTAACCGCAGGTGATGTTATTGACACCATTAATAATGTGTACTGGACAGCAACTGCCGGAACAGATGGCGGCTCTTTAGCAACCCCTGCAACTGAGGAACAAGTAAAAGCAGGCGATAAAGTAACCTTTAAAGCAGGTGAAGGCTTAACCATTAAACAAGAAGGTAAAAACTTTACTTATTCGATTAATGCAGGTGATGTAACCAGCGATACGAATTTAAATAATGTTGGTAATGGCTTAGGTAAAGCAACCGGTAATACAGCAAGCGGTACTGTTGCGTTAGTAAGCGATGTTGCAGATGCAATCAACAACTCTGGTTGGGTAACAAAGACCACAGCAGGCGCACCAGTTGTTGTAAATCCAGGTGATCAAGTTAACTATGTAGACGGTAAAAATACCAAAGCAAACGTGGCTGCAAACACCAACGGTGGTGTAGATGTTACCTTCGATGTGAATACAGGTACATCATCTGTTACAACAGATGGTAAAGCAGAAGCTGATACGGCAAACGGCGATGTTGCGACAATTACAGATGTTGTAAATACTATCAACAGCGTATACCACAGCGTTGCATCAACAAAAGTGGCTGATACAAACGGCGAAAGCACTTACGTTGCAAATGATGAGTCAAAAATTAATGCAGGCGATACTGTAAACTACAACGCAGGTCAAAACATTAAGATCAGCGGTGAAGGTAACAACATCAATATCTCAACAACTGAGAACGTGACATTCACGAACGCGGTAGTAAATAGCACATTATCTTTAGGTAACGTTTCAGATGCGGCTGCACCTGTTGTCAATATGACATCTCAAAAAGCAGTGCCGGCAACAAATAATGACCTAGTGAATAACAAGGCTCCAACAACTGCATTAAATATCACTGCAAAAGATGGTAATCCAACGCAAATCACAGGCGTAGGTTCAGTATTGAATACAACGGATGTTGAAACTAACCCTGATGCGGATACTGCAACCAATGTGGTAAATTCACCGCTTGTGGATTTAGGTAAAGATGGCGCTCCGTTAGCGGATAACATCTTAAATTC
>NZ_ACQL01000181.1 GCF_000175195.1 Actinobacillus minor NM305
GCAAGCAAGCAAGCAAGCAAGCAAGCAAAAGTGTAGCCTACTTTAAACAGGCTCCGCTACCATTTATTGGGCAAAAGCGGATGTTTTTAAAGCATTTTAGTCAAATCTTAAATGATAATATCGACAGTGACGGCGAAGGCTGGACGATTGTAGATGTGTTTGGTGGTAGCGGTTTGTTATCTCATACCGCCAAAC
>NZ_ACQL01000180.1 GCF_000175195.1 Actinobacillus minor NM305
TTTGTGTGTTTGGATTACTTAGCGTGTGTCTGAATGGCTTATAGCGTGTTTGGATAGCTTTGAGTGTGTTCGCATAGCTTAGAGTGTGTCTGAATGGCTTATAGTGTGTTTGAATGGC
>NZ_ACQL01000179.1 GCF_000175195.1 Actinobacillus minor NM305
TTTTTTGTTCTTTAACAACTTATCAGACAATCTGTGTGGGCACTTGTTGATTGACTTTGTTTAAAAATATTTTTTAATTTTGAAGTCTTAATAGGTGCTTAAACTAGAAATTCATTTTTACTTAAAAGTAATATGTAAACTTTAGCTAAGCAGTTTATTGAGCGATTAAACTTTTTGAATTGAAGAGTTTGATCATGGCTCAGATTGAACGCTGGCGGCAGGCTTAACACATGCAAGTCGAACGGTAACAGGGAGGAGCTTGCTTCTTTGCTGACGAGTGGCGGACGGGTGAGTAATGCTTGGGAATCTGGCTTATGGAGGGGGATAACTACGGGAAACTGTAGCTAATACCGCGTAATATCTTCGGATTAAAGGGTGGGACTTTCGGGCC
>NZ_ACQL01000178.1 GCF_000175195.1 Actinobacillus minor NM305
ATTTGGGGCAAATGTGATTTGCCCCTACACATTATTTTGTACAATTACACAATATCGAAAATTTCTCGAAATCCTACCGCTTGTTTTAAATCTTCTTTATGCCTTCCAACTTTCCGCCAAATCACGCGAAAGCTTGCTCACGTTGCCCGCACCTTGTGCCAAAATTAAATCACCATCTTGAATAATTTGATCTAACACTTCGCCAAGTTGTGAAGTATCTGACACTAAAATCGGATCCACTTTGCCAAGATTACGGATTGAACGGCACAGATCTTTACTCTCCGCCCCCACAATTGGTGCTTCGCCTGCGGCATAGACATTAAGCATAATCAACGCATCAACCTGCGACAACACTTGTACGAAGTCATCAAATAAATCACGGGTACGAGAATAACGGTGCGGTTGGAATACCATCACTACACGTTTATTTTCCCAACCTTGACGAGCGGCTTTAATCGTCACATCCACTTCCGTTGGGTGATGACCGTAGTCATCAACTAACATTACCTTACCATTTGGACGAATAAATGAGCCAAGTTGGTCAAAACGGCGGCCTGCACCTTGGAAATCCGCAAGGGCGGCTAAAATTGCTTCATTGGCAATGCCTTCTTCTTTCGCAACCGCTAATGCCGCTGTTGCATTCAGTGCATTGTGTCTGCCTGGCACGTTTAGTAAAACTTCGATACGCTCGCCTGTCGGACAAACCACCGTATAATGCCCTTGGAAGCCAGTTTGTTGATAATCTTCAATACGGTAATCGGCTTTTTCACTAAAACCATAGCTAATCACTTGGCGACCGACTTTCGGGGCAATTTCCATCACTGTTTCATCATCGGCACACATCACTGCTAAACCATAGAAAGGCAGGTTGCGTAAGAAACGTACATAGGTTTCTTTCATTTTTTCGAAATCGCCACCGTAAGTATCCATATGGTCTGGTTCAATGTTGGTCACAACAGAAACCATCGGCTGTAAATGTAAAAATGACGCATCACTTTCATCGGCTTCTGCAATTAAGTAACGGCTTGCCCCTAAATGAGCATTTTTACCCGCTGATTTTACTAAACCACCATTTACAAAAGTAGGATCTAACCCTGCTTCGGTATAAATCATGGAAATCATTGCGGTTGTGGTAGTTTTACCGTGAGTACCTGCAATCGCAATACCGTGACGGAAACGCATAATTTCCGCTAACATCTGCGCTCGTTGGATCACTGGAATACGCGCTTCTTTTGCTGCCGCGACTTCTGGGTTGCTTTCATCAATCGCACTCGAAGCGACAACAACACTTGCCCCTTCAATATTTTCTGCTTGATGTCCGATAAAAACTTTTGCACCTGCTTTTGCTAAGCGTTGCGTGACTGCACCGTCCGTAATATCCGAGCCTGAAATTTGATAACCTTCATTTAATAACACTTCAGCAATCCCAGACATACCTGCGCCACCAATCCCAATAAAGTGGATTTGATTTACACGGCGCATTTCAGGGACTAATTTTTTAACTTTATCTTGGAAATTTTTCATTCATTTTCCTTTTTATTCGTAGGGGGGGGGGTTTATCCCCACCCATTCACATTGTATTCTATATCGGGCGGGGATAAACCCCGCCCCTACA
>NZ_ACQL01000177.1 GCF_000175195.1 Actinobacillus minor NM305
AAAACAACCACAACGGGAATGTTGGCTTGGATTCTAGATCAAAATCAGATTGATACCGGTTTTTTAATTGGCGGTGTTGCGGGGAATTTCGGTATTTCCGCACGAGCTGGCTCAAGTAAATTCTTTGTGATTGAAGCAGACGAATATGACTCAGCCTTCTTTGACAAGCGGTCTAAATTTGTTCATTACACACCAAAAACATTGATTATCAATAACTTAGAATTTGATCACGCCGATATTTTTGATGATCTCAAAGCGATTCAGCGCCAATTCCATCATCTTGTGCGCACAATGCCTAGTCAAGGCTGTATTTTATCTGCAGCTGATGATCAAAACGTACAAGACACGCTGAAAATGGGAAGTTATAGCGAGTTGCAATTTATCGGAGAAGGAAAAGCATGGTTTGCGAAACCAATTTCAACAGATTGTTC
>NZ_ACQL01000176.1 GCF_000175195.1 Actinobacillus minor NM305
CGCCAAACCTTGACCCCAAACCGCTACACACCCGTCATTTCACCAAGACAAGCCCCCGCCTTGTCGTTCAGGGAACGCAAATACAACCGATTTTGACTAAATTCATTACTCAAATTTTTGAGTAATGCCCACTTACACGTTTCTCTGCGAGAAACGGCGTGGGGCTTGCACAGCAAGCCTTGAGCCTACTGCAAGTACAGGGCATTTTTCGGGTTATTGTCGGACAATAATCTGAAAAATGCTATCCTGCATTAGTCAAAATCGGTTGTGGTCGGTAGGGCAAAAGTATTCGCCCAACCGACTGGAAATCCCCGGGATCTTCGAGTTTTCATAGAATAAGATGGCTTTTTTTGTAAGTTGTTGTTTTTTATATGTTTATTTAATTGATACACGACACCTATAATGTCGTGTAT
>NZ_ACQL01000175.1 GCF_000175195.1 Actinobacillus minor NM305
AGGGGCGGGGTTTATCCCCGCCCGAAAGCTAATTTATAGGGATACAAACGCTAGCGTTTGAACGTTGGCTCTGCCAACGGCTACGAAGTAGCGAGCAAAGCGAGTAAACCCCACCCCTACAAGAAAACTGAATGTTTGTTCGAGGGGTAAATAACTATTTTTCAACAGCCCAAAGTAAAGAGATCAAAATGACCAGCCTTATTATCCGCCAATTAGGTACACAACCCTACGAAAAAATCTGGCACGAAATGCAATCTTTTACCGATCATCGTGATGAAAATACACCTGATGAAATTTGGCTTGTGCAACACCCAAGTGTATTTACCCAAGGTTCAGCCGGTAAGCCCGAACATTTGCTAAACCCGACTCAAATTCCTGTTGTTCAAACCGATCGAGGTGGGCAAATTACATACCATGGTGAAGGGCAGCAGATAATGTATGTGCTTATTGACATTAAGCGGTTAAAAGCGAATGGCAAAGAGATTTCAGTCAGAGAATTAGTCACAGCTTTAGAGCAATGCGTGGTAAAAACCTTGGCGGATTACGGTGTGAATGGTTACCCTAAGGCAGATGCGCCAGGGGTTTATGTTGATGGACGAAAAATCTGCTCACTTGGTTTGCGTATTCGAAAAGGTTGTTCATTTCACGGTTTAGCACTAAATATCAATATGGATTTACAGCCTTTCTTAAATATTAACCCTTGTGGTTATGCAGGGTTAGAAATGTGCCAATTAAGTGAGTTAATCAATCGTAATGATTTAACTTGTGATGAAGTCTCGCCGAAATTGGTTGCCCACTTTACCGAGATTTTAGGCTATAATATGCAACAAATTATTAACAGTTAGGAAATAACATTGTTATGACAACGCCTGTAAAAAAAGAACCGTTCAAAATGGAACGGGGCGTAAAATATCGTGATGCCGCCAAAACGTCTATTATTCAAGTTCGCAATATCGACCCGGATCAAGAACTCTTGAAAAAGCCGGAATGGATGAAAATTAAGCTTCCTGCAAGCTCGGCGAAAATTGACAGTATCAAAAACGGAATGCGCAGACACGGCTTACACTCAGTGTGTGAAGAAGCCTCTTGCCCAAATTTACACGAATGTTTTAACCACGGAACAGCAACCTTTATGATTATGGGGGCGATTTGTACCCGCCGTTGTCCATTCTGTGATGTTGCGCACGGTAAACCCTTACCGCTTGATCCGGAAGAACCACGTAAAGTGGCAGAAACCGTCCAAGATATGAAACTGAAATATGTGGTTATCACTTCAGTGGATCGTGATGATTTACCAGACCGTGGTGCAGCGCATTTTGCGGCAACCGTACGTGAAATTAAAGCACTCAATCCCGATTGCAAAGTAGAAATTCTCGTGCCGGATTTCCGTGGTCGTGTTGAACAAGCAGTGGCTATCTTGAAGCAAAACCCACCGGATGTATTTAACCATAACTTAGAAAATGTACCACGTTTGTATCGTGAAGTCCGTCCGGGCGCTGATTATAAATGGTCATTAGAATTGCTTAAGATCTTCAAACAAGAATTCCCGAACATTCCAACCAAATCGGGGTTAATGGTAGGCCTAGGCGAAACCAATGAAGAAATTTTAGAAGTGATGCAAGATTTACGTGATCACGGTGTAACAATGCTCACTATCGGGCAATATTTACAACCGAGCCGTCATCACTTAAAAGTAGAACGTTATGTACCACCGGCAGAATTCGATATGTTCCGTGCAGAAGCCGAGAAAATGGGCTTCGAACACGCGGCTTGTGGACCTTTTGTACGTTCTTCTTATCACGCCGACCTCCAAGCTAAAGGTGAGATGGTTAAATAACGGTTAAGCGATACTTAATCGGGCGTAAGCTGCCATAAGTGCTACTTAATTAGGTGCAAGCTACCATAAGTGCTGAAGAAAAGGTGCCTAATGGCATCTTTTTTTGTGTAGATATTTGTTTTGGAAAGTAATAATGAATGACAAATCTCAAATAAACAATATTGTTGTAGGGGCGAAATATTTTTCGC
>NZ_ACQL01000174.1 GCF_000175195.1 Actinobacillus minor NM305
TAATATCGTCAAGGCGATTAGGGTCGGCAAGCGATACATTCTCACGGTATTTTTTATCAATTTCGCCTGCTCGATTTGGATATTTTCGGCTAAATTGTTCCCTGCGTGCTGTAACTGCTGTATCAAGTTTTGCTCGTGCCGTTTGATAGCGTTCTGCACTATCTCGCTTGTACTCTCTAGCTCTTTCTGTGATGTCTGCTGAAAGGTCTGTGCTAAATCTAAAATCTTGCTCATAGAAAGCCCCTTTTAGTCTTAAATTCTGTCCGTCTGTCTTGATTGATAGGTTTTTTGGCGTAATGCGTGCAATTTCAAAACCTGCACGTTCTAGGGCATTTATAACGTCCTGTCGGTCGTTTATCTGCCCTGCGTTCGCTAAAGCTGTTAAACCGTCCGTAATCGCCTGTAA
>NZ_ACQL01000173.1 GCF_000175195.1 Actinobacillus minor NM305
GAGTACTTCCTACCGACATCTTACAATAAACGAGCGAGAAAAGATAATGATTTTACTCGCACAGGGCAAAAAACAAGCAGAAATTGCCAAAGCACTGGGACGTAGCTCCAGCACCATTTCTCGCGAGCTGAAACGACACGCTCTAGAAAGCTACAGTGCAACGAACGCACAAAACAGCTATTTGAAGCATCGTCAAAATAGCAAAGCACAGCGCAAATTAGAGCAGCCTGAATATTTCAATTTGGTGCAAGAAAAGTTTCTGACAGAAAACTGGTCGCCCGAACAAATCAGCGCACGATTAAAATTGGAAAAATCTGAATTATCCATTAGTTATTCAACCATTTATCGTGGTATTTATTCAGGGTTGTTTGATATAGGCGAACGCAAAGCCAGTCGCAAACTGCGCCACAAAGGCAAAACACGGCATACAAAAAATCATCATGAAAAACGTGGCAAAATTCAGATATCCAACCATTTGAACGACCGTCCCATTTCGGCGCAAAATCGCAGTCGCTTTGGACATTGGGAAGCCGATACCGTACTGGGTAAAGCGGGTGGAGCTTGTTTGCTGACGCTGACGGAACGCAAAAGTCGTTTTGAGTTGGTGAAGAAAATTCCTGCCAAAAAAGCCGAAGCAGTCCAAAAAGCCATGATTGAATTGCTGGATTCACATATATTGCGGTCAATTACGCCAGACCGTGGTAAAGAATTTGCCCAACATCGTTTGGTAACAGAAGCACTGGGTGTAGAATTTTACTTCCCCGAGCCGCATCAACCGTGGACACGGGGAACGAATGAAAATACAAATGGGTTACTTCGTGAATACTTTCCGAAGCACCAAGACATCAATCAGTGGAGCGAAGTTGATATTCAACAGGTGATCAATAAACTGAATTTACGACCACGTAAATGTTTAGGTTGGAAAACACCTTATGAAGTTTACTTCAAAAAAACGTTGCACTTGGTTTGACAATTCAAG
>NZ_ACQL01000172.1 GCF_000175195.1 Actinobacillus minor NM305
TTTCTAGACGTTGATCATTTTAGAGAGTGAAAGTAAACTCCAAGTTATAAAATTTAATTTATAACAGGAATGACATGAAAAAGCTTTCACAACTTTCTTTACTCACTTTACTTGCCTTTTCAGGTGCAACATTTGCAACACCAAAAACATTTACCTATTGTATTGAAGCCTCGCCAGCTTATCTTAATCCTCAAATTGGGACAGACGGGGCGACTTTAGATACTTCTCAAGCACTTTATAATCGCTTAGTGGATTTTGAACGTGGCACAACAAATTTAATCCCTTCTTTAGCCGAAAAATGGGATGTATCTAAAGATGGCAAAATCTATACTTTCTACCTACGTAAAGGCGTAAAGTTCCATTCAAATAAAGAATTTACACCAACCCGAGATTTTAATGCAGATGATGTAATTTTTTCTTTCAGCCGTCAGCTAAATAAGGATCATTATTTCCATAAAGTATCAGGTGGAAGTTATGAATTCTTTTTAGGCATGGATATGCCAAATATCATTGAGCGAATCGAAAAAATTGATGATCACAAAGTAAAGTTTGTACTTAAAGTACCAAATGCCCCTTTCCTTGCAAATATCGCGATAGATTTTGCTTCCATTTTCTCAGCGGAATATGCTGATCAGATGTTAAAAGCAGGAACACCGGAAAAAGTTGATACTCAGCCGATTGGGACAGGTCCTTTTGAGTTTGCAGGCTTCCAAAAAGATGCTTATGTTCGCTTTAAAACCTTTGAACAATACTGGCAAGGTCGCTCTAAACTTGATCGTCTTGTCTTTAGTGTAACGCCAGATGCTACGGTGCGTTATGCGAAATTGCAGAAAAATGAATGTCAGGCAATGCCGTATCCGAATCCGGCGGACATTGAACAAATGAAAAAAGATGATCATTTAAATTTGCTTACTAAATCAGGCTTGAATATTGGTTATATCACGATGAATATGGATAAAAAACCGTTGGATAACCAAAAAGTTCGTCAAGCCTTAAATTATGCGGTAAATAAGAAGGCGATTTTAGAATCCGTTTATCAAGGCACGGGCATGGTTGCGAAGAATCCAATGCCACCTACAATTTGGGGTTACAATGATGAAACTCCTGAATATGAATATAATCCGGAAAAAGCAAAATCCTTATTGAAAGAAGCGGGTTTTGAAAATGGTTTTGAAACAGAACTCTGGGCAATGCCGGTTGCGCGCCCTTACAATCCAAATGCACGCCGCATGGCTGAAATGATCCAAGAAGATTGGAAGCAAATCGGCGTAAATGCCACAATCGTGAGTTACGAGTGGGGCGAATACCTCAAACGTATGGAAAACGGCGAGCACACGACAGGCATGATGGGCTGGACTGGCGATAATGGCGATCCTGATAACTTCTTAAATACCTTGCTCAGTTGCCATGCGGTTAAAGCTGGATCGAATTATGCGCATTTTTGTCATAAAGAATATGATGAATTAGTCACGAAAGCGGCACAAGAATCTCATAAGGAAAAACGCGCTGAAATGTACAAAAAGGCACAAGTGATCGCCCATGAGCAGGCACCATGGTTACCTATTGCGCATTCGACAACTTATTTCCCTGTTCGTAAGGAAGTACGTAATTATGTGGTAAGCCCTTTTATGTCACATAATTTCTATGGAGTCGAATTAGAATAGCCTCTATTTTTTGATAAGCGGTTAAATTTCTGTGGAATTTTGCAAAATTTCCATGAAATTTAACCGCTTTTCTTTTAAATAGCTTGATGTTAAGTTAAAAATAAGTATATTCAATAAATCTTTCATTATTATGTATAACACTTTGGGAGTGAACTATGAAAAAACTAGCGAAATTTTCATTAATCAGTTTAGCACTTGCTTCTGCAACAGCAGTGGCTGCGCCAAAAACATTTGTTTACTGTTTAGAAGCATCGCCGACTTACATGAACCCACAATTTGCCACAGATGGTGGAACATTTGATGCTATTGGTCAAACTATTTTTAACCGTCTTGTGGATTTCGAAAGCGGTAGCACAAATGTGATCCCTTCTTTAGCTGAAAAATGGGACGTTTCTGAAGATGGTAAAACCTACGTCTTTCATTTACGTAAAGGCGTAAAATTCCATACAACGAAAAATTTTAAGCCAAGCCGTGATTTTAATGCTGATGACGTTGTTTTTTCATTTAATCGCCAATTAGATTCTTCACACCCATACCACAAAGTATCCGGTGGAAATTATGAGTATTTCACCAGCATGGATATGCAAAATATCATTGATAAAGTAGAAAAAGTTGATGATTACACGGTTAAAATTAGCTTAAAAGTGCCTAATGCACCATTTTTAGCAAATTTAGCGATGGATTTTGCTTCTATTTTCTCAGCAGAATATGCGGATCAATTAGCGAAAGCAGGCACACCGGAAAAACTTGACCAAAATCCGGTAGGAACAGGTCCTTTCCAATTTGTAGATTATCAAAAAGACTCCCAAGTACGCTATAAAGCCTTTGAGCAATATTGGGAAGGAAAAGCAAAAATCGACCGCTTAGTCTTTGCGATTACGCCTGATGCTTCAGTACGTATGGCAAAATTACAAAAAGGCGAATGTCATGCAGCACCTTATCCAAATCCGGCTGATTTAGATGCATTACAAAAAGATCCAAATATCAATGTAATGAGCCAAGCAGGTTTAAATATCGGCTATTTACACTTTAATACACAAAAAGCGCCTTTTGATAATGTTAAAGTTCGCCAAGCTTTAAACTATGCAATTAATAAAGATGCGATTATCAAGTCCGTTTACCAAAGTGCAGGCGAAAAAGCGAAAAACCCAATTCCACCAACAATGTGGAGCTATAACAATGACGTAGTGGATTACGACTACAACCCGGAAAAAGCAAAAGCGCTATTAAAAGAAGCAGGCTTTGAAAATGGCTTTGAAACAGATTTATGGGCAATGCCGGTTTCTCGTCCGTATAACCCAAATGCACGCCGTATGGCTGAAATGATCCAAGAAGATTGGAAAAAAGTTGGCGTGAATGCAAAAATTGTTAGCTACGAATGGGGCGAATATATCAAACGTCAACGTGATGGTGAACACAAAACAGGAATGATGGGTTGGAACGGCGATAATGGTGACCCAGACAACTTCCTCAATACACTATTAAGTTGTGCAGCTGTAGAAGCCGGGGCGAACTATGCAAAATTCTGTAACAAAGATTTTGATAAACTCGTCACAGATGCGGTACAAACCACAGATAAAGCAACACGTACCGAACTTTATAAAAAGGCTCAAGTTCTCTTTAAAGAACAAGCGCCATGGGTAACGATTGCACACTCAACAACCTATTTCCCAATTCGTAAGGAAATTTCAGGTTATAAAGTGAGCCCGTTCAGTTTACACAATTTCTACCATGTTGATTTTGTGGAAACAAAATAACCATTTTGATGGTGGCATAATATATGCCACCTTTTCAACAAGCGGTTAAAATCGCTATATTTTTTACAAAATTATTATTTACTATGTTTTCATTTATTTTAAAACGCATTTTAATGGTCATTCCGACTTTTATTGCGATTACTTTGATTACCTTTGCATTGGTGCATCTTATTCCGGGGGATCCGATTGAAATCCGCATGGGAGAACGAGGATTAGATCCTGCGGTTCACGCCCAAATGATGGCGCAACTCGGACTGGATTTACCGCTGCCAGAGCAGTATTTCAACTATATTAAAGGCGTATTACAAGGCGATTTAGGCAATTCGTTTCGTAATAACGAACCCGTCTTAAAAGAATTTTTTACCCTCTTTCCGGCGACCGTTGAACTCGCTTTTTTTGCTTTGTTATGGTCTTTAATTTTGGGAATCTTTTTAGGTGTGATTGCCGCAGTAAAAAAAGACTCTTGGATTTCCCACGTTGTAACAACACTCTCTTTAACAGGCTATTCTATGCCGATTTTCTGGTGGGGGCTAATTTTAATTCTCTATTTCTCAACGCCACTTGGTTTGCCGGCTTCGGGGCGTTTACCTTCAGAATTTTGGATTGAAGCTAATAGTGGATTTATGCTTTATGACACTTGGGTTTCAGATGAACCAGGGGCATTTATTGCCGCTATCAAATCTTTAATTCTACCGTCAATCGTACTTGGTACAATTCCTTTAGCAGTTGTTACTCGTATGACTCGCTCTTCCATGTTAGAAGTGTTAGGCGAAGATTATATCCGTACCGCAAAAGCTAAAGGGCTAAGCACAACCCGTATCGTGATTATTCACGCATTACGTAATGCCTTGATTCCTGTCGTTACAGTGGTAGGTTTAATTGTGGGGCAACTTCTTTCCGGTGCTGTATTAACAGAGAACATTTTCTCATGGCCGGGTATTGGTAAATGGGTTATTGACGCGATTAACGCACGAGACTACCCGGTATTACAAGGCTCGGTATTGATTATTGCGACAATCATCATCTTAGTAAACTTACTTGTTGATGTCGTTTATGGCATCGTAAATCCACGTATTCGCCATACTTAATAAACATTTAGGAGTGATTTTTTAATGTCCTCAACAACACTTTCAGCGCCCGTACCTAAAACGCCACTGCAAGAGTTTTGGTACTATTTCTGTCAAAATAGAGGGGCAGTTATTGGCTTAGCCTTTATTGTTATTGTGCTTTTTATGGCAATTTTTGCCGAATGGGTCGCACCTTTTGATCCGATTACACAAAATCGTTCAGCATTGCTACTTCCCCCAATGTGGTTTGAAGGTGGTAATGCAAGCTATATTTTAGGAACAGACGATATTGGACGAGATATCCTTTCTCGTATTATTCACGGCGCAAGACTTTCCGTCTCTATTGGTTTACTTATCGTTGTTATGTCTTGTGTTTTAGGTGTCATTTTAGGCTTATTGGCTGGTTACTATGGTGGCACGCTGGATATTCTCATTATGCGATTTGTGGATATCATGCTTGCTATACCAAGCCTTTTATTAACCATTGGTGTGGTAACGATTCTTGGGCCTTCACTGATGAATGCTGCTATTGCGATTGCGATAGTCTCAATTCCAAGCTATGTACGTTTAACACGTGCTTCAGTGATGAGTGAAAAGAATCGTGATTACGTGGTTGCCTCACGTGTTGCGGGTGCAAATGTATGGCGATTAATGTTTATCGTTATTTTACCAAACTGCCTAGCACCGCTTATCGTACAAATGACTATGGGGATCTCTAATGCCATTTTAGAACTGGCGGCGCTCGGTTTCTTAGGTATTGGCGCTCAACCACCAACACCGGAACTTGGCACAATGCTTGCTGAATCTCGAGGCTTTATGCAATCGGCAAACTGGTTAGTGACTATCCCGGGCTTAGCGATTTTATCTTTAGTGCTTGCCTTTAACTTAATGGGCGATGGCTTACGTGATGCCCTTGATCCAAAACTCAAACAATAGGAGGAAAGATGAGTTTATTAGAAGTGAAAAATCTTTCCGTCCATTTCGGAAGTGAAAAAGCGCCATTTAAAGCCGTTGATCGCATTAGCTACACGGTAAACGAAGGCGAAGTATTGGGCATTGTTGGCGAATCGGGTTCAGGTAAATCGGTAAGCTCGCTTGCCATTATGGGGCTGATTGATTTCCCGGGGCGAGTAATGGCGGAAAATTTAACCTTTAATGGTAACGACTTGCTGGCATTAAAACCAAAAGAAAAACAAAAAATCGTGGGCGCCGATGTCTCCATGATTTTCCAAGATGCAATGACAAGCTTAAATCCAAGCTATACCGTAGGCTACCAAATTATGGAAGCCTTAAAAGTGCATCAAGGCGGCTCAAAAGCCTCTCGCCGTGAACGTGCGATTGAACTTTTAACCATGGTTGGAATTCCCGATCCCACTTCCCGTTTAGAGGTTTATCCGCACCAGCTTTCTGGCGGTATGAGCCAGCGTGTCATGATTGCTATGGCGATTGCTTGCAATCCTAAATTATTGATTGCCGATGAACCAACAACCGCTTTAGACGTTACTATTCAGGCACAAATTATTGATCTTCTGCTTGAATTACAACGCAAAGAAAACATGGCGCTCATTTTAATTACCCACGATCTTGCGTTAGTGGCAGAATCGGCTCACCGCATTATTGTGATGTATGCAGGGCAAGTGGTTGAAGAAGGAAAAGCAGAGGAAATCTTTAAATCGCCTCTACACCCTTATACCCAAGCGCTCTTAAAAGCCTTACCGGAATTTGCCGAAGGAAAATCGCGCTTACAATCGTTGCGGGGCGTTGTGCCGGGGAAATACGACCGTCCACAAGGCTGTTTGTTAAATCCTCGTTGCCCGTATGCAACAGAGCAATGCCGACAACAAGAGCCTGAACTACGAATGGTCAATGGCAGACAAGTAAAATGTCATACTCCGCTTAATGCGGAAGGATTACCTGCTTAATCGGAGAAAAATATGCAAAAAACAGAACAAAATTCACCGCTTCTTGATGCAAAAAATCTAAAAAAATACTATCCCGTTAAGCAAGGCATGTTCAAAAAACCGAAGCTGGTAAAAGCCGTTGATGGTGTATCTTTTACGCTCGAACGTGGCAAAACCCTTGCGGTGGTTGGCGAATCAGGTTGTGGAAAATCAACCCTTGGGCGTATGCTTACCATGATTGAACAGCCCACAGAAGGCGAGCTTTTTTATAACGGACAAAATTTTCTGGTCAATGATAAAGAGACCGCCGCTTTACGCCGTAAGAAAATTCAAATTGTGTTCCAAAACCCATACAGTTCTTTAAATCCACGCAAAAAAGTGGGCGACATCTTAGAAGAACCACTGCTTATCAATACCGATCTTTCTGCTAAGGAACGCAAAGAAAAAGTGTTGGAAATGATGGCAAAAGTGGGGTTAAAACCGGAGTTTTATGACCGCTATCCGCATATGTTTTCAGGCGGACAACGCCAGCGTATCGCTATTGCTCGAGGCCTGATGTTACAGCCGGATATTGTGGTAGCGGATGAGCCTGTTTCGGCATTAGATGTGTCTGTACGTGCGCAAGTGTTAAACCTTATGATGGATTTACAAGAAGATATGGGACTTTCTTATGTCTTTATTTCTCACGATTTATCGGTGGTAAAACATATTGCAGATGAAGTGATGGTTATGTATTTGGGCAGATGTGTGGAACAAGGCAATGTAAACGAAATTTTTGAAAATCCTAAACACCCTTATACACAAGCTTTACTTTCGGCTACACCAAAATTAAATCATGAAGAGCGACAAGAGCGCATCAAATTAACGGGCGAACTCCCAAGCCCGCTTAACCCACCAAAGGGTTGTGCTTTCCATGCACGCTGTCGATTTGCCACAGAACGCTGCCGCATTGAACAACCGCAATTAGAAACCTATGCAGACGGTCGAAAAATTGCTTGTTTTGAAGTGGTATAGTGAGAAAAGAAAATTGTAACCTACTGATTTGTGAAAAAATTAAAGCCATTAGGAATAATCCTAATGGCTTTTTAAATGGAGGGAGAATTACATCATTCCGCCCATGCCACCCATACCGCCCATTCCAGCGCCTAGGTCAGCTTTTTCTTCTTTTGGTAGATCTGTTACCATACATTCAGTAGTAATCATTAAACCTGCGATAGATGCCGCAAATTGTAATGCTGAACGGGTTACTTTGGTTGGATCTAAGATACCCATTTCTAACATATCGCCGTATTGTTCGGTTGCTGCATTATAGCCGTAGTTGCCATTGCCGTCTTTTACGTTACGAGCCACAACAGAGGCTTCTTCACCTGCGTTTGTTACGATTTGGCGAAGTGGTGCTTCCATTGCACGAAGTGCTAAACGAATACCTACATTTTGTTCTTCGTTATCGCCTTTCACTACATCAGCCACTTTGCTTGCCGCACGCACTAATGCCACGCCACCGCCTGCAACGATACCTTCTTCCACAGCTGCACGAGTTGCGTGAAGGGCATCATCTACACGGTCTTTCTTCTCTTTCATTTCAACTTCAGTTGCTGCGCCTACTTTAATTACCGCAACACCACCGGCTAATTTAGCCACACGCTCTTGTAGTTTTTCTTTGTCGTAGTCTGATGTTGAATCTTCGATTTGTTGGCGAATTTGTGCCACACGAGCTTTGATTTGTGCTTCATCGCCAACGCCGTCAATGATAGTGGTATTGTCTTTTGAAATCACCACACGTTTTGCTTGACCTAACTCTTCGATAGTCGCTTTTTCAAGTTCCATACCGATCTCTTCAGAGATAACTGTACCCGCAGTTAAGATCGCAATATCTTGTAACATCGCTTTACGGCGATCACCAAAGCCTGGTGCTTTAACCGCAGCCACTTTCACGATACCACGCATTGTGTTCACAACTAAAGTTGCTAACGCTTCGCCTTCAATATCTTCTGCGATAATTAATAACGGTTTGCCCGCTTTTGCTACCGCTTCTAACACTGGCAGAATTTCACGGATATTTGAAATCTTCTTATCTACTAAAAGAATGTATGGATTTTCTAATTCTACTGTGCCAGCTTCTGGTTTATTGATGAAATATGGCGATAAGTAACCACGGTCGAATTGCATACCTTCAACCACATCTAACGCATCTTCTAAGCCTGTACCGTCTTCAACAGTAATCACGCCTTCTTTGCCCACTTTTTCCATTGCTTGAGCAATTAATTTACCCACAGTGCTGTCTGAGTTTGCAGAAATCGTACCAACTTGTTCAATCTCTTTTGACGTTTCACATGGTTTAGAAAGCGATTTTAACTCTTCAACAACTGCTGCTACGGCTTTATCGATACCACGTTTTAAATCCATCGGGTTCATACCTGCCGCAACTGCTTTTAAGCCTTCGTTTACGATAGCTTGGGCAAGTACAGTTGCAGTAGTTGTACCGTCACCTGCTGCATCATTTGCTTTAGATGCCACTTCTTTAACCATTTGCGCGCCCATATTCTCGAATTTATCTTCTAATTCGATTTCACGAGCAACAGATACACCGTCTTTAGTGATCGTTGGTGCGCCAAAGGCTTTGTCTAATACCACGTTACGACCTTTCGGGCCTAACGTTACTTTTACTGCATCTGCTAATACATTCACGCCCTTTAACATTTTCACACGAGCGTCATTACCAAATTTTACGTCTTTTGCTGCCATTTTTATGTTCCTATAAATTAGTTTTATTTTTCCCTCTCCCGTTTACGGGAGAGGGTGGAGAAAATTCGAAGAATTTTCGGAGGGAGAGGGCATAATTCCCCTCTCTCTGCCAAAATTGCTGAACGCAATTTTGTCTGTCTCTCCCCCGTAAACGGGGGAGAGGAAAATGTTATTCAACGATTGCTAAAATATCGTTTTCAGAAAGAATTAACACTTCTTCACCATCAATTTTTTCTGATTTCACACCATAACCTTCGTTAAAAATAACCGTATCGCCAACTTTAACCGCTAAAGCTTGCACTGCGCCATTTTCTAAAATACGACCAGTACCAACGGCAATGACTTTACCACGGGTTGATTTTGTTGCCGCAGAACCGGTTAAAACGATACCGCCTGCAGATTTAGTTTCAACTTCTTCACGTTTTAAAATTACTTTATCGTGTAATGGACGAAGAGCCATAATTGTTATCCTCTGAGTTAAAAATAAAATACTTTACGCTTATAAGCGTAACATTTTGCTAGATTGGGGATAGGAAAGTGATTTTCAAGAGAAAAATGAAAAAAAACACGCCGAGTGGCGTGTTTTTAAGTGATTACATAATTTCTCCCTTTTTCAAACGGAAGAAATAGCTTTTTGTTTCCTCAATAATCACTTTACGTAAAGCGATAAGCGCAATTAAGTTAGGGAAAGCCATCAAACCATTCACAATGTCAGCAATGGTCCAAATCGTTTTGAGTTCTAAGAATGGCGCTGAAGCAATTAATGCAACAAAAAGGATACGGTAAAATTTAATGCCTTTTGTTCGTCCATTTGTTAAATAAACAAAGCAACGTTCCCCATAATAGCACCAGCCAAGAATCGTTGTGAAAGCAAAGAAAACTAGCCCTACGGTAACAACGATAGCACCAAATGAGCTATCTAAACCTTGTGTAAAGGCTTGTGTTGTTAATTCTGCCCCTTGTGTTTGACCAGACCAAGTGCCTGTAAGCACAATAACGAGTCCAGTCATCGTGCATACAATAATGGTGTCTAAGAATGTTCCTGTCATAGAAATCAGCCCTTGGCGAACCGGCTCTTTCGTTTGTGCAGCTGCCGCTGCAATAGGGGCTGAACCTAAGCCGGATTCGTTAGAGAAAATTCCTCGTGCTACCCCGAGTTGAATTGCCTGCATAACGGTAAAGCCAACTGCACCGCCTAAAGCCGCTTGAGGATCAAATGCCGCATGAACGATTAAGAGAATGGTATCCGGCAATTTTTCAGCATTTAAAATTAAAACGCTCACTGATGCAATCACATAAGAAACTGCCATAAATGGCACGATCACACTTGCGATTTTAGAAATACGTTTTACACCACCAAAAATAATAGCAATCACAATAAGAGTTAGTACGATGGCGCTAAACACGATAGGAATATCAAAAGTTGCTTCTAAAGAGTGCGTGATACCGTTTACCTGTGGGAATGTACCAATTCCCACTAAGGCAACTAAGACACCAAAGAATGCAAAGGCTTTGGCTAACCAGCGCCAATTTTTGCCCATACCCATTTCGATATAGTACATGGGGCCACCTGCGATAAAGCCATCTTTATCTCGACCTCTGAATTTGATGGCTAATAATCCTTCTGAGTATTTTGTTGCCATGCCGAATAAAGCGATAAGCCACATCCAGAATAATGCGCCCGGACCTCCCGAATGAATTGCGGTTGCTACACCAACAATGTTACCTGTTCCGATGGTTGCTGCAAGAGCCGTGGAAAGTGAAGCAAATGCAGAAATATCGCCTGTTTGCCCTTCACTTTTTTCCGGCTTAAACATATAGATAAAAGCACGTAATAATTGTGAAATCTGAATGCCTTTTAATGCCAGAGTGAAATAAATTCCCACGCCAGAAAGAAGAATAAGTAGGGGAGCACCCCAAATAAAACTACTGATTTGACTTAAAATAGTGTCGATTGACATTTGAATAATTCCTCGTAAATTCGGTTTACAAGGAAAGAAAAGCGAAATGCAAGCGGTAAGAAAATGCAAAAATTTTGCAAAATATGACCGCTTGTTAAGATAAAACTTTTCTCCCCTGTCCTTTTGCCTGAGCGTTTCACATTAGTTGCCTAATATTTTCGCCTTCGGCGTCCATTTTCTGCATCAGCAGACTGGATCTCTCCAAGGGTTCGTCCAGTAACAGTCCTCGCATATAAAATGCACCTGAAAGAGTTTACCTCGTCGGTGAAATGTTAATTCATTTCTCTCCAGCTACCTTCATCCGAACATTCTCTTTTAAAAAAGAGATAGGAAATTCTATCAACTCTTTTGGATTCGTCAAGCATTATAGAAAAAAATAAACCCACGTAGCTACATGAGTAATTACGTGGGTTTAAATTATTTAGAATAAATTATTCAACTTTTAAGATACGGCAAGTATTTGTACCGCCTTCTTTTAACTCATCGCCGTGAGTAAGAAGTACTAAGTCACCACTTAATAAGTAACCTTGTTCTTTTAATAATGAGATCGCTTTTTTCGCTCCATCAATAGTACGGCTTTCTTCATCGTAGAATACCGGTGTTACACCACGGTATAATGCACAACGATTTAACGCACGTTGGTTACGAGACATTGCATAAATTGGTAAACCAGAGCTGATACGGCTCATTAGTTTTGCTGTTTCGCCTGAGTGAGTTAATGCGATAATTGCAGAAACGCCTTCTAAGTGGTTTGCAGTGTACATTGCAGACATTGCTACTGCTTCATCAATGCTTGCAAATGTGCCTTCCATACGGTGACGAGAGATGTTGATGCTAGGCATTTTTTCTGCACCTAAACATACTTCTGCCATTGATTTAACAGTTTCAACCGGGTAATCACCATTTGCAGTTTCGCCTGATAACATTACTGCATCAGTACCATCTAATACTGCGTTTGCCACGTCCATAACTTCCGCACGGGTTGGCATAGGTTTTTTGATCATTGATTCCATCATTTGTGTTGCAGTAATAACAACACGGTTTAATTTACGTGAACGGCGGATTAAACGTTTTTGTACGCCAACTAATGCTGCATCACCGATTTCAACACCTAAGTCGCCACGTGCAACCATGATAACGTCTGCGCCTAAGATGATGTCGTCCATTGCTTCTTCAGTTGCAACAGTTTCAGCACGTTCTACTTTTGCTACGATTTTCGCATCTAAACCTGCTTCTTGTGCTAATTGACGAGCATAGTTTAAGTCTGCACTTGATTGTGGGAATGAAACCGCTAAGTAATCCACACCGATTTTCGCAGCTAATTTGATGTCTTCTTTATCTTTGTCTGTTAATGCAGGTGCTGATAAACCACCACCTAATTTGTTGATCCCTTTGTTGTTTGATAATGGACCACCAACAGTCACTTCTGTGTGTACTTTTACGCCTTCAACGGCTAATACTTTTAATTGAACGTTACCGTCATCTAATAGAAGAATATCGCCCGGAACAACATCATTTGGTAGATTTTTATAATCTAAACCTACTGCTTCTTGATGACCTTCGCCACGTGGTAAATCTGCATCTAAAGTAAATTTGTCGCCGATATTTAAGAAAATTTTACCGTCTTTGAAAGTTGATACACGGATTTTAGGACCTTGTAAGTCACCTAAGATCGCAACTGTTTTACCTAATTTTGCTGCAATTTCACGTACTTTGCTTGCACGTTCCATATGATCTTCAGGCACACCGTGAGAAAAGTTCATACGAACCATATTTGCACCGGCAGCAATAATTTTTTCTAATGTATTGCCACGGTCAGTTGCAGGACCTAAAGTGGTTACAATTTTGGTTCTTCTTAATTTTCTAGACATTGATTACTCCATAGAATAGTTTAGATTTTGAAAAAATTTTCTTTTGCAGTAGTTAAACTGCACAAAACGGCGTACATTATACGCCTAAAAAATACGAGTGGGAATAAAAAATAAAGGGGATTTACCATGAAAATCTGGATTATGCGTCATGGCGAGGCAGGATTTAATGCTTCTACCGATAGCCAAAGAAAGCTGACTGAGGCTGGAAAACAGATGGCTTATCAACAAGGGATTTATTTAGGTAAACAGCTAAATAATGAACAAAATCACTTAGATAAAATTATTGTTAGTCCTTATTTACGTACACAAGAGACTTGGTGTGAACTTGAAAAGGGGATGCAAGCGGTTGGATTTTCCCAGTCTTTTGCAAATGTGCTTGAAACTTGGGACGGTATAACGCCAAGCGGTTCACCAGAACAAGTTAGCGATTATTTAGCTTTTCTTGAAAGCGAGGGGGCAAAGCATGTTCTGTTGATTTCTCATTTGCCACTTGTTTTTGATCTAGTTCAACATTTAACGCAATATCAACAGAGTGTTCATTTCTACCCTGCTGTTTTAGCGGAAATTGAGTGGAATGGTATGATTGGAGCGCTGATTGCGGTTGAAAAGCCATAAATAATCGCAAAAAGTGAAAAAATTTGATTTTTTTTCATACTTGGCTAAAATTTAGGCTTCCAAAATGCTCAAAAAATGCGTATGATACGCGCCCTTGACTAAAGAAGCTGATTCATCGGTTGAGGAAATAAACGAAAGTATGATTTTTTGTGCTTTCTAATGCTATCTGTGTAGATATTATTTTGTGGTTAAGCGTGAGATAAACGAAGGGTTAATATGCGAATTGGACAATATGAATTTAAAAGCCGTATTTTCCTCGCGCCCATGGCTGGGATTACTGATCAGCCATTCCGCCGTTTGTGTAGCCAATTAGGTGCCGGCTTAACCTTTTCTGAAATGATGTCTACCAATCCTGATGTATGGCATACTGAAAAATCCAAATTACGTTTAGCACATCATCGTGATATTGGCGTAAATGCCGTACAAATTGCAGGAGCAGATCCAACTGAAATGGCAGAAGCTGCGAAAGTAAATGTTGCATATGGGGCAGAAATTATTGATATCAATATGGGATGCCCGGCTAAGAAGGTCAATAAAAAAATGGCAGGATCTGCCCTTTTACGTGAGCCAAAATTAGTTGAAAACATTTTAAAAGCAGTGGTAAATGCTGTTGATGTACCTGTCACGTTAAAAATAAGAACAGGTTGGGATTTGGAAAATCGAAATTGCTTAGAGATTGCTCACATTGCTGAACAGTCGGGGGTTTCTGCTTTGACGATTCATGGTCGCACACGAAGTTGTTTATTTGAGGGTGTGGCAGAATACGAAAGTATTAAAGCAGTAAAACAAGCTGTTTCAATCCCTATTATTGCTAATGGCGATATTACTTCGGCAGAAAAGGCAAAAGAAGTGCTTGATTATACAGGTGCTGATGCTGTAATGATTGGTCGAGGCGCTTATGGTCGCCCTTGGTTATTCAAGGAAGTGAATGATTTTTTAGAGCATGGAGCATATTCTTCTTTATCGTTAGATAACAAATGCCATTTGATGTTACGGCATGTGGCCGATCTTCACCAATTTTATGGAGAAGAAAAAGGATATCGCATCGCACGTAAACATGTGGGATGGTATAGTGAGAATTTATTGCCTGGCTCAAATTTTAAACGTACTTTCAATGCATTAGATACGACAAAAGCTCAAATAAAAGCATTGGAAGATTTTGTAGAATCTCTTTTAATTGGATAGAGGAAAATGATTGAACAACCAGTAAACAACCCATTAACAGTAACAATGCTGAATGCACAAGCTCAACAAGTGGTAAAACCGCTTCGTGATAATGTTAAAGCAGCATTAAAAAATTACTTAGCTCAGTTAAATGGCGAAGATCCAACAGAATTATATGAATTAGTATTATCTGAAATCGAACATCCAATGTTAGATATGGTAATGCAATATACGCGTGGTAACCAAACTCGAGCAGCAACGATGTTAGGCATCAACCGTGGTACATTACGTAAAAAATTAAAAAAATACGGTATGGGTTAATCTGACTGTTTATTTCATTATACAAACCTCACAATGGGCTAACCATTGTGAGGTTTTTTTAGCCTAAAACTTATAGTTAAAACCTATATTGAAATTACGTCCAATTTGAGGAATATAAGGCAAAAAGGTTTCATGGGCATACACTTCTTCATTCAGTAAGTTATTCGCTTTGAGGAAGATCTCATACTCCCCTTTTGCTAATTTGTTTTGATAAGTAAGCCCTAAATTAAGCATATTATGTCCTTGCGTGACATTTTCAAATTTTGAAATGCGATGTTGCGTAAAGACATGATAATACTCTAATTCACCTTTGAGATTTTCAGTAAAATCACTTTTAATGCGAGCCCCGACCCGAATTGGTGGAAGACGTGGGGTGTACATTTTCGGTTGCTCTTCATACGCTGGCTCTTGTACACGAATTTGGCGCTCAATTCCCATTTCGTTTCTGACTTTAGACGCTGCTCGCCATGGTTTCATTTTCGGATTTTCCTGCATCAGCTTTTCTACTGCTTTGGTAAACTCTGGATTATCCACATAACTTACTTTATCGCTGGTACGAATATCGTGGGCTTTTAAGTAACCTTTTACATAATCACCGAACAGGCTGATATGATGTTTTGGTGTAACTTGATAACCAAAATTAACCTCCACACCATAGAATCGAGCAGGAGCTTGCATATAGCGATTAATGCGTAAATCGCTATCTTGCTTCATTGAAGCAGGCCCTCTC
Source organism: Actinobacillus minor NM305 (assembly GCF_000175195.1). Taxonomy (GTDB): domain Bacteria; phylum Pseudomonadota; class Gammaproteobacteria; order Enterobacterales; family Pasteurellaceae; genus Haemophilus_A; species Haemophilus_A minor. The sequence continues at coordinate 15,797 of NZ_ACQL01000172.1, forward strand.
CCTGAGTTAAGTGTATAGAGATAAGTATAGTTGTCAAAATTGTACAAGAATCCACTCAAATAATAGCTAAATTTATCGCCTTCATAACTTAACCCTAAATCAAGGTTATTGGATTTTTCTTTGCTTAGCCCTTTATTACCCATTTCAAATGAGTTTGTTGCCAAATGCATACCGTGTGCATACAGCTCTTGTGCGTTAGGAAGCCTTTCTTGGTGCGAAGCAGTCAGAGAAAGTTTATGATTTTCTTTAAATGCCCAATGCGCACCTAGCGCAAAAGATCGAGCCGTTTCTTTATATGCTTGGGTTAAAGTATAGTAATTATCCATGGCATGAGCTGTTTCCGGTCTTTTACTATCAATATATCCAAGAGAGAGAAACTCATTACGTACCTTTTCATGATCGTAATCTTTGGTAACTTTTTGTTTTTCTAAACGAGCAGAGGCTTCAAAGGTAATATCATTCCATTGATAGCTTTCTAAACCGAATAAACTCCAGTTCTGCATTTTGTTATTGTTTAGTAACTGCTGTACGCCACGATGTTTGTGGGTTGCTGAATCCTCTGGGGATAATGCACTATTTTTTTGTTCAAGATATTGAATGCCCCATATTCCCGTTAAATTCCCGATTGGGCTATGTACAAATTCCAGACGAGTGGTAAGCCCTTTATTTTTAAAGAGATTTGCTGCTTTTTCTCCCTCTATTTCTCCGTGCTGATAATTTACATGGCTTGCGTTAAATCTCAATTTATCTACATACTTAAAAGGTTCGATAATCTCGCCTCTAAAATCGTAACGCTGACTTTTTAAATCGACATAAGGCGTAGCTGATAAGCCGTGGGCATGACAATCCGCCATATTTACGCCCGGATTAGCCCAAAAGAGATGTAGATCATCAGCAAGTTCAGGGTAAGGGAATAAATAGGGATATTGTTGTTTAACACTTTCATCAATAATCCTTACCGCACAGCCTTCATAAATATGATTATGAGCGGGTAATCCATATTTATCTTGGCGCTCGGTATAGGCAAGCCCTAGATAGCCTTTTTCATGAACCCAAGAGATGCCAGCCGTGCCGACTTGTGATTTTGCCCAACTTTCAGGGACATATGAAAGATTTTGATAGCTCATCTCTCTACGATTAAAGGCTTTTTTATCTGCATAAGTGCCATAACGATAATGTGGTGTTTTGTAGTTCCCCGCTTGTTTTGATAAACCTTCAAGATGAACGGCAATGCTCGGATGAATGGCAAAGGTAACACCTGCAGTGGTCAATTTTTCATTGTTATTGGTATTAAAACGGAAGCCCACCTCGCCCTTAAGTCCATTCTGTGGCATGAAATTCGGAATTTTATTATCAAGTACGTTGATTACCCCTGCTGCATTGCCTGAACTGTATAGCAAGGTAGAAGGCCCCCTAACGATTTCAACTTGTTTTGATAATGTTGTATCCACCGTTACCGCATGATCCGGCGACATAGTGGACATATCCACCACATCACTATTATTTTGTAATATCTTGATACGCTTGCCTTCTTGCCCACGAATAATCGGTGCTGAAGCACCTCCACCATACTGGTTAGAATGAATTCCCAGCTCGCTGGATAAAGCATCTCCAAGTGTTGTTGATTTCTGTTTGAATACTTTTCCATCGATCAGCTTATCACTTACATTCGGGCGTTCTCCCAGCAAGTTACTCTCCGCCACTTTGGCTTCGACTTGAATTTCCTCAAGTTCCGCCCCTTCTTCTGCATATGCACATACAGAAAAAAGCGAAATCATGGAAAGCGTTATCGCATTTTTTTTCATTTTGTCTCCTTAGATAAATTTAACCATATTTTTTTTATGGAATAATAAATAAAAAGGAGAATAAAATCAATTAAAGCTTAATTTTTTTATGGGTTTGATAATAAGAAAAAGGGCGTTAAATATAACGCCCTTAGATTGCTGACAAAGTATTTGATGAATTTTATCTCTCACTTCGTTTTTGCTTCTGCCAAATCTCCCCTAACCCCTTGAGGCTCAAAGAGGGGAATAAATCGAGCAAATATTAGACAATAAAAGCAAAATTTAACAAGAAAGCCCCCCTCTTTTGTAAAGAGGGGCTGGGGGAGATTTAAAATTATCAGCCCTAAGACAATATGATTTTAGGGTTTGTCATCAGTCTGGGCGGTTTAAAATAAACCGCCCTAAATTTAACCGCGCTTTTACATTATCTACAATCAGAAGCTATAACCAACGCTTGCGCCTCCCATGTAATGTCCGGCATTATTCACACTACCGGAAACTTTAATTATAACCTTACCGTTATCCGATACTCGTGAATAACCCACTGCTAACGCAGAGGCGTTACGATATGCCCCAGTACCCAAGGTCACTAGGCTTTTACCAGGATAATAGGCTTGCGCCAATGACCCCATTGCTACCGCACTTGCAATGCCGCTACGTAATTTACGATCGACATCGTTGATACGGTTATTCGTACGCTTGAAGTTCATATTCACATCATTCGCCATATTGTTGATACCTTGAGCTAAAGTATTGGAAACTGAATACAATTGGCTACCGTTAATAGCGTCTGTGCTGGTTGGTGAAATTTCACCTGCTGCAACATTTTGGATACGGCGTTCTGAACCTGAAGCCCCCACTGATACCACACCATTTGCTGTTGCGCCGGCAAAGCCACCATAGGTAATACCCCCTACTACAGCGCGCTCTACCGTACCGCGATCGCCTGCCGTCGTGGTTTGACCGACTTCACCATTCGCTTTACGGTTGCGTGTACCAACGCCATTGCCTTTCGTTGCTGTTGTGCGGTCGCCAAGGTACACTGAATTTTCCACAGTATCGCCCATAGCCACAGGTTTTCCTGTGCTATCAACTCGACCACTATTGTTTACATTGTTACCAAGTACAAAGGTATTGCTAGAGTTGATCACATTATTGTTACCCACCGCATAGCTGCCGGAAACTGAGGCTTGACCATTTACCACTTTGCCATCGATATAGTTCGGATCGCCGAACGCACCGGAACTATCCGCTTCAACAATGTTGCCAATACCCACAGAAACAGAGCGTTTACCTGTTGCTTTTGCATTTGGACCAATCGCAATAGAGTAGTCACTTGCTACCGCATTATTTCCCATTGCTACCGCACTTTCGCCCTTAGCATGAGCTTGATAACCCACCGCAGTCGAATGGTTACCGCTGGCTTTTGCGTCTTCTTTATTGAACACATCATCTAAATCAGGATTACGGTTCGTGCCATCGTTAGTGTGGAAATATTTAATACCTTGCTCATTCATATTGCGTACTGCTGAAGCAATGTCATTTTGAATGTATTCCCCGCGACCGTCCACATTATGCGTCACAAACATTGGTTTGCCATCACTATCCACTAACACATTTTCGATAGTTTTCGCTACTTTGCTTGGATCTTTCGCAACTTCATCCTTAGTAAGGATATTACCGTCTTTATCCAATTTCACATCGCCATGCGTTACATCACCCACAATGTTGGTAAATTTACCATCCACGTAGTTTTTATTAACCGCTGTTGTGCCATGTGATTGATCATCAAGATCTTTCAATCCTGTGATAGTGCCGGTTCCTTTTTCTCCCTCTTTAGCATAATCAATACCTTTAGCGGTATAAGCGGCTTCATTACCGTCTATATCCACTAACTCAACGCCTTTGGCATTGTAGCCGCCCACATTGCCATCACTATCAAGATAACCTGTACCGCGCGCATTGTGGTTAGATAAATTACCGTCTTTATCGATAAATCGATTATAAAGTGCGGTAGTTTCTACGGTATTTCCTTGACCGTCATCAATCGTTGAGCCGTCTAAGGTGTAGTTAGCGGTTTTACCGTCCAAGCCTTTAATGCGTGTGCCGTCTTTGGTGATTTCCGCCGTTTCGTTGCCTGTGCCAACGGTGACTTTATCTGTAGCCGTAACCTCCGTGAAGACCGGTTTTTCCGTCATTTGGATTTCTAACACACCATTTTTCACGACTGTGCGTAGGTTATTTGCGCTCGCTTCCGTGCCGGTGTAACCGCCAACAATGGTAAAGACTTCACCTAAATTTT
>NZ_ACQL01000171.1 GCF_000175195.1 Actinobacillus minor NM305
ATTTATTTTGGGTTTGTCATCAGTCTAAGTAAATCTGTCAGATTTACTTATTTTATCAGGCAAATATTCTATGCCTGATAGTTTAAAAATGTTTAAACCTTCAGATTTAACGGCTAATTTGAATTTAGCTTTATTAGAAGACGTGATTATTCAAGTCTTAAAACTCCAATCTGGTGGAGAAAGTACGGAGTTAGATGCAAAATTAGTACTTAAACAATTCCTTGATAGTTCAAGGGCCTGTGCCTCACTTAATATAATTCCTTGTTTTGCAACAAGTTTTCAAGAGAGGTCAATCCTTGTTTAAAATTGGCTAAATTATGTCTAAGTCAAATAGAATGTACCGCTGGCTTTTTAGATTGAGAACACGTCGATTTTGATTTAGTAATGATTGTACACTACCCTGCTTGTTGATAATGATAAAATGTATTTCGGTTCATCCCCATCATTTTGTAGGCTTGAGAAATATTACCAAGTTCTTATGCTAAATTAAGTAAATCGGTCTTGTATTTATGAGTGGGGTGGTAAAATAAAACATGAGAGTTTCCTTTTTGGTTTAGATCGAATTTAACACTCATATTCTAAACGGGAAACTCTCATTTTTTATAGTGAATTGTCAGATTAAATCTGATCTTCTACAGAGAACGCCAATAAAGATATAAAATTACACCTTATGCGGATTTCTTGTATTGGTATCGGTTAAATTTCGCATTAACAACGCAAAATCTAATTCAATATCCTGTGGCACATCAACAAAAACAAAATGCCCATCGCCTAAACCAGCCTCAACATTTTCATTCTTACGATTTAACAAGCGGTCAATTTTGAACACTATATTACCTTTGGGGGTCATCATCTCTACCGAATCGCCAACAAGGAATTTATTTTTCACTGCAACTTCTGCCATGCCTTGTTCGTTACGTTTACCGGTAAATTCGCCCACAAACTGCTGACGCTCTGAAATGGAATAGCCATACTCATAATTTTGATATTCATCGTGTGTATGACGGCGTAAGAAACCCTCTGTATAACCACGATGCGCCAAACTTTCTAAAGTATCTAATAACGAAGTATCAAAAGGTTTGCCTTCAGCTGCATCATCAATGGCTTTACGATAGACTTGTGCGGTTCTTGCGCAGTAATAAAATGACTTGGTGCGCCCTTCAATTTTAAGCGAGTGAACGCCCATTTGGGTTAAACGTTCTACATGTTGTACCGCACGCAAATCTTTCGAATTCATAAAATAAGTGCCGTGTTCATCCTCAAATGCGGTCATCTGTTCATCCGGACGATTTGGCTCGGTATAAAGGAACACTTTATCTGTGTGAGCGCCTTCCCCTAAAGTGGGAGCCACATTCGTGACTTCAATTTCAGGCTGATATTTTTGCACTGCATCCTGAGGGACAATATTCCCTACATCATCCGTTGTTCCTTCTTCCATTTTGTATTCCCAACGACAAGCATTGGTACAGGTTCCCTGATTTGGGTCACGTTTATTGATATAACCAGAAAGTAAGCAACGTCCGGAATAAGCCATACATAATGCGCCATGTACAAAAATTTCTAGCTCAATATCCGGTACATTTTGGCGAATTTCTTCAATCTCTTCTAATGACAACTCACGAGATAAAATCACACGGGTTAATCCCATTTGCTTCCAGAATTTAACCGTTGCCCAGTTTACCGCATTCGCTTGAACAGAAAGATGAATATCCATCTCTGGGAAATTCTCACGAACAAGCATAATTAAACCAGGATCAGACATAATCAAAGCATCGGGTTTCATATCTACCACTACTTTGAGATCTTTAATAAAGGTTTTTAATTTTGAGTTATGTGGCGCAATATTAACCACCACATAGAATTTTTTACCTAATTCGTGAGCTTCTTTAATCGCAATTTCTAAGTTTGCGTGATTAAACTCATTATTACGAACACGTAAGCTATAACGAGGCTGCCCTGCATAAACGGCATCTGCTCCATAAGCAAAAGCATAGCGCATATTTTTTAATGTGCCGGCTGGCGAAAGTAATTCTGGTTTAGCGTATTTTAAAGTCATATATTAAATTCTCTTCTGATTACAAGTCAGGACTTCTCACAAGGAGAAGCATTAAAAAGTGTTTATTCTCTAAGAAATAACCTTTTCTCGCAAGCCATAGATAGATTAAAATACAAATTCTTTTAATAATTTTTTTGTAACCGTGGGAAAATAAATATGAAATTGAAAACACTTTTAGCAGTAAGCCTACTTGCAATTTCAACAACAGCAATGTCAGCTGGCGTGATGAAAGAAATGTTTCAAATGAAACAGCAACTCAATTTACTCAATAGTGCCGAAACTGTAGAAGCTTTCCAAGCTTCAGCTAATCATTTTATTACCTTGTCTGAACAAGCAAAAGCAACGATGCCGGCAAGCTTAGAAGGCGATGAAACACGTTTTAAAGGCTATCAAGCCGGTATGCAAGAAGTGATTGACGTTGTCAAAAAAGCAAATGAACAAGCAAAAGCGGGTAAATTAGACGAAGCTAAAGCATTGTTGGCTGAATTAGATGGTATGCGTCAGAAATATCATAAAGAGTATAAATAATATTAAGAATGTCCACGTGATCTTGTTCATAAGATATTCCTTTATCTATTTGTGAGAAATAGAAATATACTTACGAAGTATCGAAGTCGCATAAAGAATAAAAAACCAAACAGGTAAGAAGAAAGAATGCACCAATATGCCGTATGGGGAAACCCGATTGCACAAAGTAAATCGCCTCGTATTCATCAATTATTTGGCGAATTAACTCAAAAAAATATTTTGTATGAAGCAAAACTTGGCGATGAGCAAACTTTTGAACAGCAAATTCAAATGTTTTTTCAGCAAGGCGCTAAAGGGGCAAATATTACTGCACCTTTTAAAGAGCGTGCGTTCAAACTAGCGGATCTACATAGTGAAGGGTGTTTATTAGCAGAAGCTTGTAATACGTTAAAAAAATTAGATGATGGGCGTTTATATGCTGAAAATACGGATGGTGCAGGTTTATGCTCAGATTTAGCACGTTTAGGCTGGTTGATTGAAAAACAACGAGTACTCATTTTAGGGGCCGGTGGAGCAACTAAGGGCGTGTTGTTTCCATTATTAAAAGCTAATCAGCAGATTACCCTTTATAACCGAACTCATGAAAAAGCGGTCGAATTAGCTGAAAAATTTGCAAAGTTTGGGAAAATTCAAGCCGCTTGTTGGGAAGATATTATTCAATCTAAGTTTGATTTAATTATCAATGCAACATCATTAGGTTTGCAGGGTAAGTATGTCGAGTTACCTCAATCGGTTTTAGTGGGTAGCTGTGTATATGATATGCAGTATGCCGTTGATATGCGTACGCCGTTTTTAAATTATGCTCGTTCTCAAGGTGTTGAAAAATACCAAGATGGTTTAGGCATGTTGGTAGGGCAGGCTGCTGAGTCTTTTAAATTGTGGGAAAACGTACTACCGAAGGTAGAGCCGGTATTAGCACAATTACAAACGGAAATGAAAAAGACAAAATAGCATTTTGTAAGCTATTAGGAAATAAGCAAATTTGTGCTGTTTTTATATCAAAACGTTGAATTCATAAGCAAAAAAACAATTTTATTTAAAAAATTGAAAAAAGTATTTGACGAGTAGGGGGAAAATCAGCATAATGCACCCCGTAAACCGATATGGTGAACGCAAATGATATGGCTACATAGCTCAGCTGGTTAGAGCACAACACTCATAATGTTGGGGTCGCAAGTTCGAATCTCGCTGTAGCCACCATATTGCGGGACTGGCGAAATTGGTAGACGCACCAGATTTAGGTTCTGGCGCCGAGAGGTGTGTGGGTTCAAGTCCCTCGTCCCGCACCATTTATCAGTTTACGAAAAATTAGTGTTGGGGTATCGCCAAGCGGTAAGGCACCGGGTTTTGATCTCGGCATCCCTAGGTTCGAATCCTAGTACCCCAGCCATCTAATTTACTATTCATTATAAACTAACGCTTGTTAGTTTTTTTCTTTTGGGGTATCGCCAAGCGGTAAGGCACCGGGTTTTGATCTCGGCATCCCTAGGTTCGAATCCTAGTACCCCAGCCATTCTTCTTTCGATTTTATTTTCATCATCTGTTTTATTAAATAGCTAAATTGCTTTTGATTTCTTTTAAAATTCATTAAAATTATGTCAATTTTATTTTTATACTTTAAAGGAAATTTATCATGCAAAAAATCAATCCTACTCAAACAGTCGCTTGGCAAGCGCTTGAACAACATAAAGCAGAAAATTTAACTATTCCTCAATTATTTGCCGAAAATGCCTCTCGCTTTAATCAATACTCTTTAAATTTTGCAAATCAAATTCTAGTCGATTACTCTAAAAATGCGGTTAATGATAAAACCTTAGACTTATTACGCCAATTAGCCGATGAATGCCAATTAAAATCAGCGACAGAAGCGATGTTTAGCGGTCAAAAAATTAACCGTACTGAAAATCGTGCCGTATTGCATACTGCACTACGTAACCGTTCGAATACACCGGTTTATGTCGATGGCAAAGATGTGATGCCGGAAGTTAATGCTGTTTTAGCGAAAATGAAAGCGTTTTGCCAACGTATTATTTCAGGCGAATGGAAAGGTTATACCGGCAAAGCCATTACTGATGTCATTAACATTGGGATCGGTGGTTCGGATTTAGGTCCTTATATGGTAACAGAAGCGTTACGCCCATATAAAAATCATCTCACCATGCACTTTGTATCAAACGTAGATGGCACTCATATTGCGGAAACATTGAAAAAAGTAAATCCTGAAACCACGCTTGTGCTGGTCGCTTCTAAAACCTTTACTACCCAAGAAACCATGACAAATGCTTTAACCGCTCGTGAATGGTTATTAAGCCATGCAAAAGATGAGTCAGCAGTTGCAAAACACTTTGCAGCGCTTTCAACTAATGCTTCAGAAGTGGCTAAATTTGGTATTGATACTAACAATATGTTTGAATTCTGGGATTGGGTTGGCGGTCGTTATTCTCTTTGGTCTGCAATTGGTTTATCTATTGCTTTATCTATCGGTTTTGAGAATTTTGAGCAGTTATTAGATGGTGCTCACGAAATGGATAAACATTTCCGCAGCGCGCCAATTGAACAAAATATTCCAACAACATTAGCACTGATTGGCATTTGGAACTGTAATTTCTTAGGCGCAGAAACCGAAGCGCTATTACCTTACGATCAATACTTACATCGTTTTGCGGCTTATTTCCAACAAGGGAATATGGAATCAAATGGTAAATTTGTTGGTCGTGATGGCAAGTCAGTAAGTTATCAAACCGGTCCAATCGTTTGGGGTGAGCCAGGAACAAATGGACAACATGCTTTCTATCAGTTAATTCACCAAGGCACGAAATTGATCCCTTGTGATTTTATCGCACCGGCGCAAACGCATAATCCGGTTGGTGACCATCACGCTAAATTGCTTTCAAACTTCTTTGCTCAAACAGAAGCACTTGCCTTCGGTAAATCAAAAGAAGTGGTAGAACAAGAGTTCTTACAAGCGGGTAAAAAATTAGAAGATGTTGCAGAAATCGTGCCGTTTAAAGTTTTTACCGGCAATAAACCGACCAACTCAATTTTGGTTCAAAAAATCACACCATTTACGCTTGGGGCGTTGATTGCAATGTATGAACATAAAATCTTTGTACAAGGTGTTATCTTCAACATTTACAGCTTCGACCAATGGGGTGTGGAATTAGGCAAACAGTTAGCAAACCGCATTTTACCTGAGCTTCAAGGCAATGAAGAAATTGCAAGCCACGATAGCTCAACAAATGGTTTAATCAACCAATATAAAGCGTGGCGTTAATTTTATTTATTAAAGAGGCTCTCATTGAGAGCCTTCTTTTTTGCAAAAAATCCGCAAAATTTTACCGCTTAAATTAAATTTACAGTAGAATAGCTCTATTTTTTAGCACACAACATTAGATACTTGGAGTGATTAGATATGCCTAAATTACGTTCAGCGACCAGTACACAAGGTCGCAATATGGCAGGGGCGCGTGCATTATGGCGTGCGACGGGAATGAAAGAAAATGACTTTGGTAAGCCGATTATTGCGGTGGTGAACTCATTTACCCAATTCGTACCGGGACACGTTCATTTAAAAGATATGGGGCAGCTTGTTGCCGAGCAAATTGAGAAAGCAGGTGGCGTGGCAAAAGAGTTTAATACCATTGCAGTTGATGATGGAATTGCGATGGGACACGGCGGTATGCTTTATTCTTTACCGAGCCGTGATTTAATTGCCGACAGCGTGGAATATATGGTAAACGCACACTGTGCTGATGCGATGGTCTGTATTTCAAACTGTGACAAAATTACCCCAGGAATGTTAATGGCAGCGTTGCGTTTGAATATTCCGACGATTTTCGTTTCAGGCGGTCCGATGGAAGCTGGAAAAACCAAGCTATCCGATCAAATCATTAAATTAGACTTAGTCGATGCGATGGTGCAGAGTGCAGATAAAAATGTCTCTGATGCCGATGTTGATGCGATTGAACGTTCCGCTTGTCCGACTTGTGGCTCTTGCTCAGGTATGTTTACGGCAAACTCAATGAACTGTTTAACTGAAGCATTGGGTTTAAGTTTACCTGGCAACGGTTCTTGCCTTGCAACCCACGCCGACCGTAAGCAGTTATTTTTAGACGCTGGTACGCAAATTGTTGAGCTATGCAAAAAATATTATGAGCAAGATGATTGCTCTGTATTGCCACGTTCTATCGCAACTAAGGATGCATTTAACAACGCAATGAGCCTAGATATTGCAATGGGCGGTTCAACCAATACCGTCTTACACTTACTTGCTGCAGCACAAGAAGCGGAAGTGGATTTCACAATGGCGGATATCGATCGCCTTTCTCGCCAAGTGCCTTGCTTGAGCAAAGTGGCACCAAATACAGCGAAATACCATATGGAAGACGTACACCGTGCAGGTGGCATTATGGCAATTCTTGGCGAATTAGATCGTGCAGGCTTGCTCAACAATCAAACGCGCACCGTGTTAGGTTTAAGCCTTGCGGAACAAATTGCGAAGTACGACATTATGCTAACCAAAGATGAAGCAGTGCATAAATTCTTCCGTGCAGGGCCGGCTGGTATTCGTACAACGCAAGCGTTCTCGCAAGATTGTCGTTGGGATACGGTTGATGATGATCGTCAAAGTGGTTGTATCCGTAGCAAAGAGTTTGCTTACAGCCAAGACGGTGGTTTAGCAATGTTATCGGGCAATATCGCTTTAGACGGCTGTATCGTAAAAACCGCAGGGGTGGACGAGTCGATCTTAAAATTCAAAGGTGAAGCCATTGTATTTGAAAGCCAAGAAGATGCGGTTGCAGGCATTTTAGGTGGAAAAGTGCGTGCAGGACACGTTGTAGTTATCCGCTACGAAGGTCCAAAAGGCGGGCCAGGTATGCAAGAGATGCTTTATCCAACCAGCTATTTAAAATCTATGGGCTTAGGTAAGGCTTGTGCCTTATTAACGGACGGGCGTTTCTCTGGCGGTACATCAGGCTTATCTATCGGACACTGTTCACCAGAGGCCGCCGCAGGTGGTTTAATTGGTGTCGTTAAAGATGGCGATACCATTGAAATTGATATTCCAAACCGCTCAATCCAGCTGGTTGTGCCTGAAGCTGAGCTTGCTCAACGCCGAGCAGAACAAGATGCGAAAGGCTGGAAACCGGCAAACCGTCAGCGTGAAGTTTCTTTTGCACTAAAAGTGTACGGACATTTTGCGACATCGGCGGATAAAGGTGCGGTTCGAGATAAAAGCAAAATTTAAGGTTTGATAAGATATACTTAAATATAGGCATAGTAGACAAAATGGTTGCTAATTTTTGAAAACTATGCCTGTATATTTGGTGTAATAGATAAATTTGTTTTTGATCTAAAAAAGCGTAGTAAACTCTTTTTACTACGCTTTTTTCATTATTATCTTTCTTTAGCCTTCACAGCTTGAACAACTGAGCAAATTACGGTTAAACACTTGCGCAGCACTCATTGAGTTTTGATAATAAATCGATTTTAGACCTAGCTCTTCAGCAGTTAAATATAGCTGATTCAAATCACGTGCCGGTGTTGCAGGATGAATCATTAAGTTAATACTTTGACCTTGGTCGATATATTTTTGACGCTGTGCTGCTTGTTGAATCACACTTAATTGGCTGATTTCAGCAAATGTCTTAAATACATCCTTTTCATGCTCTGACAGCTGTTCTAAATGTTGAACAGAACCATCAGTATGTAAAATTGATTCCCAAATCTCTTCTTTATCTAACCCTTTTTCTTTGAGTAATTTCTCTAAGAATGGGTTTTTATAAACAGTTTTGATCTTCGCTAAATCTTTTACATAGTAATTTGATTTAAACGGCTCAACAGATGGCGAAACACTACCTAAAATAAAGCTACTTGATTTAGTTGGAGCAATACTCATCAAGGTAGTATTGCGGCGCCCGTAGCCTTTTAATAGCTCTGGCTCACCAAAACGTTGCGCTAATTCTTGCGATGCTTTTAAGGTCTTTTCCTGTAATGTTTTGAAGATTAGATTATTTTTTTGCATTGCTTCAAAACTGTCAAAAGGAATGTTATTCGATTGTAAATAACTATGCCATCCCAATACGCCTAAACCTAGCGCACGGTGGCGAATCGCAAATTTTGTTGCACGGTGTAAGAATGGGATATCTTTACTTTTTTCAATAAATTCACTCATTACAACATCAAGGAAGTAAGTTAATACTTCTGGCGCATCCGTGTCTTTCCACTCATCAAAATAAAGTAGATTCATGGAAGATAAACAACAAACAAAGCTTTCCTCTGAGTTTGATGGTAACATGATTTCAGTACATAAATTTGACGCATGTACGGTCATGTTTTTATCTTTATAAACATCTGGTCGACCTGCATTCGCATTATCTTTAAAGAACAGATATGGAATACCGGTTTCTGTTTTGCGTTGTAATAATTTTGCCCATAATTGACGCTTATATGGGTCGCCGGCTTTCATGGACTCTAACCATTCACGCCCTACGCAAACCCCATAATACATCAACTGAATTGGATTACCTTCCGTATGAATATCGAGCCACTCATCAATATCGCCATGCTCAATATCAATATAACCAGCAAACTGTCCTTTACGTGATGTCCCTTGTGAAATCACATCGATCACGGTATCAAACAATTTACTAAAGTTAAACGAACCGTCTGATTTACCGTTATTTTTAATGGCTGAACCACGTGGGCGAATATCGCCAAAGTAACCTGATGTACCACCACCAATTTTACTCATCATTCCCACTTCTGCGGTTGTTTCCATGATCTCATGGATAGAGTCACCGATATAGCTACCAAAACAAGAAATCGGTAAGCCACGATCTAAACCAAAGTTAGACCAAATCGGCGAAGAAAGAGAGAAATAACCACGAGCCATATAGTGGTAGAATTTATCAGCAAAGCCTTCAATACCAAGCTTATGTTCAGCATGCTCTGCAATATAACGAATACGATCTAACGCAGTTGTGCCTTCTAGCAAATAACCACGTTGTAAAAATAAACGGCTATCTTCATTTAGCCATGCAAAATCTGGGCGAATATTAGAATAAATCATCGGCGGTAATCTGTTTCATTTTTTTACTATAATCGGTACTACGTTTGTTAAAGAAATCTGTTTCTTTTGTTGAAAGAATTTCAATATCAAACCATGCTGTTTCTTTTAATAACTCAGGGTTAATGTCATGTGGTGGTTCTAACCCCAATGTAACGAGTGAATTGTTATAACGGCTCTTAATGTAATTTAATACCGTTTCTTTGCTGATAAAACTCAAATCACCCTCTTCGAAGATCCAATCTAAGATCCCTTTTTCAGCTTCAAAAGCCTGACTTGCAAGCGTTTGTAATTCTTCAAAGAATGCTGGTGTAAATAATTCACTATGTTCATCACGTAAAATTTCGTATAACGCAATACCAAATTTACCGTGAATCTCTTCTTCTTTAGATGTCGCTTCTACTGCATTTGAAATCCCTTTAAATAAATTTTTATATTTATTAAAAGACATCATGATTAAGAATTGACCAAACAGTGAAATATGCTCAACAAATAAAGAGAATAATACGAGCGATAATACAAATTCACCTTTACCAGCATCCTTATCTTTCATGAAAGATTCCATATAACGGATACGATTCATCAGAGGCTCAATATCTTGAATTTGGCTAAACATTTCATTTAAACCAAGTTTTTCAAGTAAGAAAGAATAAGCATCTTTATGGCGAACCTCAGATTCAGCGAAAGTTCCACCAACATCATCCATTTCTGGTTTCGGGAAATAACGATAAAGCTCGCCCCAGAAGCGTTTTACATTTACTTCAACCTGAGAAATTGCCAACATTGCACGAGTCAATACATGGCGTTCATGATCCGTAATCGTGGTACGATAATCTTGAATGTCCCCTGTAAAATTAAACTCAGTGTGTAACCAATAAGAATGGCGAATGGCATCTTTAAACTCAAGGAGTTCTGGGTATTCGTATGGCTTGATATTCAAGCGTTTTTCAAAGAGATTTCTTCTTTTCATACTGCTGCTCTATAATTTTTCCTTCAAAGAGGTGCAGATTTTAGGTAAAATTTTTTAGAAGAACAAGTCTTGACAAAGATGTTTTTCATTAGCCCTTTGATTTATAAAGGAAAATATTTTTTAACTTATTAAAATCAATATCTAGTGTATTTTTAGCAAGCAAAACACTATATATAGTAACCTCATAGATTTTACCTATCTATACAAATAATGTATTTTGAGGGAAATTTAGGACAATTTTGCCATTTTATAGTATGATTCACGCCATTCTAGCTTTATTTTACAAGCGGTTAATTTTGATTGCTTTTTTGCAACTCTCAATAAAAATTAAACCGCTTGTTTCTTTTTAAATTAACTCAAAATATGCAAAATCAATTTTATTCAGGACGTTTTTCTGTTGCACCAATGTTGGATTGGACGACTCGCCATTGCCGTTACTTTCATCGACAATTTAGCCAACATGCTTTGCTATATACGGAAATGATTACCGCTCCAGCAATCATTCATGCAAAATATGATTTGTTAGAATATGATCCAGCAGAAAATCCTGTCGCACTTCAATTAGGCGGGAGCGATCCTACTCAATTAGCGCACTGCGCTAAATTAGTGCAGGAAAGAGGTTATGCTGAAGTCAATTTAAATGTTGGTTGCCCTTCTGATCGCGTACAAAACGGGATGTTTGGTGCTTGTTTAATGGGAAAAGCCGACCTCGTTGCTGATTGCATTAAAGCGATGCAAGATGCTGTTGAAATTCCTGTCACCGTAAAACATCGTATCGGTATTGATGAGCTTGATAGCTATGCATTTTTATGTGACTTTATTGAGAAAATCCAACCATATTCAAATGATTTTATCGTACATGCCCGAAAAGCATGGCTTTCAGGACTAAGCCCTAAAGAAAATCGTGAAATTCCACCACTTGATTACGAACGTGTTTACCAATTAAAACGTGATTTTCCACATTTAAACATCTCCATTAACGGAGGAATTAAAACGATTGAGGAGATCAAACACCACTTACAATTCGTTGATGGCGTGATGGTGGGACGTGAAGCTTATCAAAATCCATCTTTGTTAGGGGAAATTGATTCGCAAATTTTTAATGAAAACAAACCGCTTGTAACCGCACGAGAAGCCGTAGAGAAAATGCTACCTTATATTGAAAAGGAATTAGCGAAGGGCGTTTACCTCAATCATATTGTACGCCATATGTTAGGCGCATTCCAAAACTGCAAAGGAGCAAGACAGTGGCGCCGTCATTTAAGTGAAAACGCTTGTAAAGCAGGTGCTGGTGTTGAAGTTGTTGAGCAAGCACTGAGTTTTGTTCAAGAGAGTAATAGTGTAGAAAAGTAGATAGGTGTAAGGAAACTCGAGGCATAATAAATAAAAGATACATTGAATGTTCATGGTGGCACCCACTTGTTGATAAACCTCTAGAGTATATCTAGAGGTTTACAGCAGACTGATTAAGGATATATCAATTTATTACTTCCTTAGTACGTTTTATCATTCTAATGCTCAGGTAAACATTGTACTTTTCTTTCGCTATTTAATATTGCATAGTTTAGTTTGCACTGTTCTTTTTGGCTTGGTCCCCATACTAATCTCAATGTACCATTTGTTTCTTCTGTACGGAAGAAAGCTCGTCCACCTTGTCCTACGTGCCCAATAAGCCGCCCTTGATGATCAAAAATCTCTGTACCTATTGGTGGTAGTGTATTATCACGAAGATTTACATCAAAGAAGTGTAATGTTCCTGATTGTGTTTCTAATTTTACTAAAGAAGCGGTATTAGCACGCGGAATTACATCTTTACTAGTTGCTGAAATTTCAATATCTTCAGGTAGATCTTCTATATCTATTCCTACAGAATTAATCCGATAAGGACTCAAATATGGCACAATAGCATTGCCCCAGTAATCTAAGCGATGGTTCATTTTATTTTTAATTCGAGCATCTTTTGCACCTTTTGCATGGATAATAGCAAACGTCTCTCCTAGTGCTGAACTTAATGTTATACCATAAGGATGAGCAACAACTGCTCCACTTGCTTCGTAGGATCGTTGATTAATATAAGGGCTATGGCTATGAGTTATCCCTAAACGTATAAAGGGCGAATCATATCCAGCATTGACAGAATAAGCGGTAAGGTTTTCCTGTTTGCTTACTGTTCCTCCATAATTAAACTGATCATATTCACCGGCTGTACCATATAAAGATGTTTGAGCAATATAGTGATTTTGAGTATCTCTCGTATATGCATTACGTAAGTAATTTTGGCTATGACCAATGCTAAATGGAATAGAGAAATTCGCGTAAAACTGATTATCTTGTCGTTGATCTTCTCGCTGTTCTCTCCAATAGCCTATTTGAAAATCTATATTTTTTAAATATACGCTATATCCAACTTGATAGCCGTATGCTAATTTTCCATCTTGACGATAACGGTTGGCTGTTCCTGCAAGATAAAGATTACCGTACGAATCACCTAACGGTTGATTTAAAGAGAGACGATATTTCTCTTTAATGGCGTATTTACTATATAGATTTGGATTATCATGATCTAAAACGGTATCATTTAAACTGTAATCGTAATCTCCTAAAAAGTATTCCGCAGTTGCATAAAGATAGGTTTGGGAATCCATCAAGTTTTTACTATATATGATTTTAAATGATGGGCTTTGAGGTCTATTTTTTAAATGCGATAGTGTTGCTTTTGTTTCAAAAGTACCTAACGGGTTTTGCCAAATCAAGCCTAAATTTCCCGAATAGTAATGATCGGCAATTGTTGCACCACCATTCAATGTTAATACATTATTTAGCCCATATTGCATGGATGTTTGAAAAACATTAACCGGATAAAGATGGCTATTTTGGCGATAATGCCCCGCTGCAACTTCATACCACAGCTGTCCCTGACGCATTAACCCAGACCCACTAGTATAAGGAACAATAAAAGAACGGACAGAGCCGTTATTCTCTGTTATTTCAACCAATAAATCCCCGGCATAACCACTTGGATAAATATCATCAATTACAAATGGGCCAGGTGGTACAGTTGTTTCATAGATAATATTACCATTTTGGCGAATCGTCACTTTAGCATTTGTATTAGCAACACCTTTTACTGTTGGCGCAAATCCTTGTTGAGAATTTGGCAACATGCGAGGATCTGACGCTAAAGCAATACCACGTAAACTGATACTATCGGCAACACGTCCTTGAGTATAGAAATCCCCTAAGGTTAATCGGCCTTGTAATGTATCGACATCATGTTGCACATAAGTATCATAAGACTGATAACGTTTATCTCTGTAATTTCTATCTGTATAAGATCCACGATGTCGCACTGTCCAACCATTCCATGTTGCACCACTACGTAAGCCGAGATAGGTATAATGCTCACTTTCTTTCTCATTTTCTCTCTTTGTTTGATAGTAATTTAAACGGTAGTGAGTAAAAAGTGCCGGAATACCCTTTTCCCATCGGCTTGGAGCGATATATCCTTTAGGTCTGACAATCGTTAATTCTTGAGGTAATTCTAAATTTAACTTTTGACTTGAGAGATCAAAAGTAAATTTTCCCTTAGGAATTACCTCGAATGTACTTAAGCATTCTCCATCGGTAGGTTTCTTTTCTATGGCATCAGACTTAATATCAAACATAGCAAGTAGTGCCGAGTCTATACATAATCTTGCTCTACCATTTCGTTCATCAATAAAAGTGATGGAATATTGACCGAGAGGTTTCTGATTAAGAGTGATATCGGCTAGATACTCGCCAGGCAATACTTCATTTTTATATCGAAATCGATCAACATTAATCGTTTGCCCATTTGGACTATGTAGAAAGGAGGCGTTAAATTCATCACCTTCATCTTGTTCAACAGATGCATAAACCGGTACAACTGAGAGTGCCGTAGCGATAGCAATAGCTAATCTCTTTCGTGAAAATATATCCATAAACTACTACCATTTAACGTACTAAAGACGTTACTCCTTTTGTGCTACCACCAAAATCATTAATGACACCCCATTCCACACTGTCTCCACGAGATACAGCATGTCTTAATGTAAACGTTAAATCAGAAAACGGTGCAACCATTCCATTTTTAATGATATCTGAGATCACTTTATTGCCTTGTTTCACTACGACATCTTCATAAGTAATATAATAAGGTGCTCTGGATTGTGCACTCTTAATACACTGCCATCTAGTTGCCAAACTGTTTTTGTATAGGCATCATGAACGGTATAAGGTAAATTATGGGGTCTAAAAAACAATTTTAATCGGTTACGTACCGTTAATTGCATATAGCTATCAGCTTTTTCTTCTGCTTTCGGTTTAGGGGGAATATCTAATAAATTAAAATAAAATAACGTTTCTCGATCTTGAGCAAGCTTTTCACCCGTATAGCGAATACGTAAAGTATGACGAGAATTTGCTTCCACACGAGTCATCGGTGGATTAATAGAAAAAGGTACGGATGTAATATTTTGTGCTCCGGCCGAATTATCTTTTTCAATCCAAGCCTGAACCAAAGCGGGTCTAGCCTGTTTATTTTCAAGCTCAACACTCACTACTTTTTTATCTGCTGGATAAACAACTCGTGTCCCTGTAATAACAACATTGGCGTGTGCTGTGGTAAATGTAAAGACGCCAATGAGTAAAGTCCATAAATATTTTATCCTCATACAACCTCTAAAATGTCATCAAAAAAACAAAAGTCTCCCCTTATACGAGGAGACTAAAAACATGATTATTGATAATCAATGGTAAACGGAACTTGTGTTGAAACAAAACCTGGCTCAACTTTGCCGTTAGCAACATACTCAGCCGAGAATTGGAAAGTCACGTTTTCTTCGCCAAGTGCTTTTTTAATTAACTGAGCTTGTGCATCTTTACCAGCTTTTAAGTTAATTTTTTGATTTGTTGCATTAAATAATTGGATTTCAACGCCTTTTGCTGAATTTGCAGCTGGATTTACTTCTTTTAACGTACCTTCTGCAGTTACAGTCTGAGCATCACCATCAAAATAAATACTTACATTTGATTTTTTATCGCCTTCACGTACAACATAACCCGCTAAAGGACAGCCTTCTAATGTAATTTGGAATTGTGTATTACCTTTTGCAGACTCACTATTTTTAGCAAGCTCATTTGCTTTTACTGCTGGTAATTTTACAAGCACATCACGAGAGTTTGTTGCAACAGAACAAATATTAGCTAAAACCTGTCCTTGGAAACGAACTTGTCCACTTGTCACTGCTGAGTTAGATGGCTGTGAAGTAGATGCTGGAGGAAGCTCGCCTTCACCATCAATAGATACAGTGGCATAAGCACCCATTGACATTACGACAAGTGCCGCAACGCTTAATTTAGTCAATAATTTTGACATAATAAAAACCTCATACAAATATAAAATTGCTTGTTATATTTATAATAACAAGTTCCATGTCATTTCAGTTTGTACCAAAATAACCAGACTAAATTACACTCAAAATTCTGATAAAATAAAGACTCTATTTTTAAGGATATGTTTTGTTGAACCAAGAATATCGCTAGAATAGTGAAACTTGCGTTATTTTTAGTGATTAAGATATTTTCAGGAGAAGATTATGCTTACCATTGTTTTTCTTGATAGAACAGGTATTCCGGCTACACACGAAATTCCACGTCCAAATTTTGCTCATCAATGGATTGAATATGATCGCACATCGGCTGATCAGACGTATGAACGAGCGAAAGAGGCAGACATTATTATCACAAGTAAGGTGTTATTAACGCGAGAATTATTAGCAAAATTACCTAAATTAAAGCTGATTGCGATCACGGCAACAGGAACCAATAATGTGGATATGGTGGCAGCACAAGAGTTAGGCATTGTTGTCAAAAATGTGACAGGCTACTCGAGCGTTACTGTACCTGAACATGTGATGGGGATGATTTACGCACTGAAGCATAGTTTGATGAGCTATCATCGAGATCAAATTATGACGGATCGTTGGGCAACTTGTGGGCAGTTCTGCTATGTAGATTATCCGGTTACGGATATTCGAGGTTCTACATTAGCCATTTTTGGTAAAGGAAACACAGGATCTGAAGTCGCTCGCTTAGCGCAAGCGGTCGGAATGCGTGTTATTTTTGCAGAACATAAAAATGCTCAGGTTATCCGTGAAGGTTATGTACCTTTTGAAGAAGCATTTAAGCAAGCCGATATAGTGTCGTTACATTGCCCTTTAACAGAGCAAACGCAACATTTGGTCAATGCGGAAACATTGGCTTTGATGAAACCGACAGCTTATCTTATCAATACAGGGCGAGGTCCACTTGTTGATGAAAAGGCATTACTGGAGGCTCTAGAAAATCGCCAAATTGCAGGGGCTGCGCTTGATGTTTTAGCAAAAGAACCGCCAGAACTGGATGATCCACTTATGCTAGCGGCAAAACGTCTTCCAAATTTACTGATTACGCCTCATGTTGCATGGGCGAGTGATTCTGCAGTAACAACTTTAGTTAATAAAGTGACTGAAAATATGGAAACCTTTGTGGCAACAGGAAAATAATTTACGCTCATTTTCGTAAATTTTTATATAATGTCGGCAATGAATAGAGGGGAAGTGAATCTAGACTTCCCCTTAGATTTTAGTATAGGAAGAATTTATTTAATGAATTTAACGCCGTTTTTTATCGCATGTCGTTATTGGCGGGCAAAAAGTGCGGATCGATTCGGTCGATTAGTCACGAATTTAGCCAGTTTTGGAATTGTCTTAGGTGTGATGGCACTCATTATTATGTTGTCGGTCATGAATGGCTTAGAGAATATGCAAAAGCGTAATTTGCTTTCAACGCTTCCGCATGCGGTGATCTCGCCTTTGGAAGGGCATTTCTCTAAAATGCAGCAGCTTACCTTGCCGGAATTTGTCATCAAACAAGTCCCAATAAATCGAACGAATGTGATGATACAAAGCCAGCAAGGCATCAATGCCGGACAACTCATCGGTGTTGAGCAAGAAAATGACGATCCTTTATTAACTGGGGAAAATATTGCTCAACTGCTTCCTCAGGGGGAATTTAATGTGTTAATTGGCTCTCGGTTAGCTGATAAATTAAAAATTGGCGTGGGCGATAAAATCCGCTTAATGATTACTGAAAATAGCCAATATACCCCGATGGGAAGAGTACCGGTACAACGTTTATTTCATATTTCGGGTATCTATTATTCTAATAATGAAGCAAGTGAATACACCCTTTTTGCTAATTTAGCCGATGTTGGACGGCTATTAAGGATTACCGAAGATCAAGTACAAGGGATTCGTCTCTTCTTAACAGACCCTTTTAAAGTGACAGAGCTCCCTTTCTCTTTTGATGAAACGCAATATCAAGTCAGTGATTGGCGTGAACAAAAAGGCGAATTTTTCCAAGCGGTTCGCATGGAAAAAAATATGATGAGCTTATTAGTCGGTCTGATAATCATCGTAGCGATTTCCAACATTGTAACTTCTTTAAGTTTGATGGTAGTCGATAAACAAGGCGAAATTGCGATTTTACAAACTCAAGGTTTAACAAAAGGGCAAGTAACGCAAATTTTTGTTCTACAAGGCAGTCTTGTTGGGATTCTCGGTGCTGTTTTAGGTGGGGGCTTAGGTATTTTAGTAACCCATAACTTAGGCAGTTTATTGAATCTTATTAACCCAAGTATTCATTTACCAACGATGATCTCAGCCTCTCAAGTGATTGTGATTATCGCCGCTTCCATTGGCTTATCACTACTTTGTACCATTTACCCTGCTTACCGAGCTTCAAGAATTGAACCGGCTCAAGCATTGAGATATGAATAAGACTATTTTATAGATAGAGTAATTAACAATGACAGAATTATTACGCTGTGAACAAATCAACAAATTTTATGACGAAGGGAGTCAAAAAGTTCAGGTCTTAAAAGATGTGAATTTTACGATGAATAAAGGCGAATTGGTAGCAATCGTCGGGAGTTCCGGGTCGGGAAAAAGTACGTTATTGCATACTTTGGGCGGCTTAGATCAGCCAAGTTCGGGGAATGTCTATATTAACGGGCAATCTCTGCAAAAATTGAGTGCAAATCAATTGGCGTACTTACGAAATCAGAATTTAGGCTTTGTTTATCAATTCCATCATTTAATGGCGGATTTCTCAGCGCTTGAAAATGTGATGATGCCGATGTTAATTGGCAAACAAAATAAATCGGAAGCGAGAGATCGCGCCGAAAAAATGTTACAAGCGGTCGGATTATCGCATCGAATTGCACATCGTCCTTCAGCCTTATCAGGGGGGGAGCGTCAAAGGGTTGCAATTGCACGTGCGTTAGTAAATAAACCGGCTTTGGTGCTTGCCGATGAACCAACCGGAAATTTAGACCAAAAAACGACAGAAAGTATTTTTGATTTAATCAAACAATTAAACCAAGAGCAGAATACCGCTTTTTTATTGGTTACCCACGATCTCGCTTTAGCGGATAAACTTTCTCGCCGTTTGATTATGCGAGATGGTGTGTTGAGTGAGGATATTTGATGAAAGCATCATTTTTCATTAGCTGGCGCTATCAACGAGGCAAGCAGAAAAATCGCTTGGTTTCTTTGATTTCATTGTTCTCAACGATGGGAATTGCACTTGGTGTGGCTGTGCTTATTATCGGTCTAAGTGCGATGAATGGCTTTGAACGTGAACTTAATCAGCGGGTATTATCGGTAGTCCCACACGCAGAATTATTTTCTTATGGTCAGCAAGGCAATATGCCGATTAAAGAGAGTGCGAAACTTGAAGCTTTGGTTAAGCAAAATCAAAATGTGCGAGCCGTTGCGCCTTTTGTGAGTTTTACTGCACTGATTGAGAATGGAACAGCACTTAAAATTGCACAAGTAAGAGGTGTTGATCCTGCTAAACAAGATCAGGTAAGCCAAATAGGGCAGTTTGTCCCAGTAGCACAATGGCAACAATTTCATCAAGAGGGCGGCCTAATTTTAGGTGCTGGGATTGCCAAATCACTTGATGTCAATGCAGGCGATGAGGTGACATTATTGCTTCCTCAACCGGCAGAGGATGGTAAATTAGCTCAACCTTTGCGTTTTAATTTACCTGTTACGGGTATTTTAAAACTTGAAGGGCAACTTGATCATAGCTATGCATTACTTCCTTTAGAAAAAGCACAAGAGTTATTAGAGTATCGCCCTAATGAGATTTCAGGGTTAGAATTGGCTCTTACTTCGCCTTTCGAAGCGCAAATGCTTGAATTGCCTCAATTAGAAACATTTAAACAGCCTCTTTACCTCAACACATGGATTAACAAGTTTGGGTATATGTATAACGACATCCAGTTAGTTCGCACCGTCATGTACATTGCCATGGTGTTAGTGATTGGGGTAGCATGCTTTAATATCATTTCGACTTTAGTGATGGCGGTAAAAGATAAGCAAGGCGATATTGCGATTATGCGGACACTTGGCGCGAATAATGCTTTTATCAAACGCATTTTTCTTTGGTATGGGCTTTTGTCAGGGATGAAAGGTGCAGCTATTGGTATTGTTTTAGGTGTGCTGTTATCGCTCCACTTAACTGAGATCATTAAAATGCTTGAACAGTTCTTTAATGTGAAATTATTATCCGATGGAGTTTATTTTGTTAATTTCTTACCGAGCCAATTAAACTGGCTTGATGTGCTGTATGTTCTATTAGCAACGATGCTATTAAGCCTTGTTGCAAGTTTATATCCTGCCGCAAGGGCTGCCAAATTAGAACCGGCTAAAGTCCTTAGCGGGCATTAATCTTTCTCAAAATCCTGGCATTTTGATAAAAAATGCTAGGATACTAATCATTTTTAGCTTAAATTTTAATCTTTTTATCCACTATTCCGCCTATTAGATCGGCAAACGATCTGATTTTCTCGCCATTTTTATGAAAAAATCTTGCAACTGTATGTCAAACCACTATACTGACATACAGTTAATTACGACAAGCGGTTGTAAAATTTCAATGATTTACGAAGGAACAAATTATGGCTTCAGATAACAAAAAGAATTCAAAAAATGTGAATACAGTAACAAGACAGACCGATCCTGAACAACGTAAGAAGGCGCTTGATGCAGCATTAGCACAAATTGAGAAGCAGTTTGGTAAAGGCTCAATCATGAAGCTAGGACAAACGCAAAACTTAGATATTGAAGCGGTTTCAACGGGTTCTCTTGGTTTGGATATGGCTTTGGGAATTGGCGGTTTACCAATGGGACGTATTGTTGAAATTTTTGGTCCGGAATCATCAGGTAAAACAACATTAACCCTTTCAACCATTGCTCAAGCGCAAAAAGCAGGAAAAACCTGTGCATTTATTGACGCAGAACACGCTTTAGATCCAGTATATGCTCGTAAATTAGGGGTAAATACCGATGACTTATTGATTTCTCAACCGGATAATGGTGAGCAAGCGCTTGAAATTTGTGATGCGTTAGTTCGTTCAGGCGCTGTTGATGTGATTATCGTGGACTCTGTTGCGGCACTAACGCCAAAAGCTGAGATCGAAGGCGATATGGGCGATTCACATATGGGCTTACAAGCTCGTTTAATGTCTCAAGCATTACGTAAATTAACGGGGAATATCAAAAATACGAACTGTTTAGTTGTTTTCATTAACCAAATTCGTATGAAAATTGGTGTGATGTTCGGTAACCCGGAAACGACAACGGGTGGTAACGCATTAAAATTCTACGCATCTGTTCGTTTAGATATCCGCCGTACCGGTGTTGTCAAAGATGGCGATAATATCATTGGTAGCGAAACGAAAGTGAAAGTCGTAAAAAATAAAGTGGCACCACCATTCCGTGAAGTTCAATTTGATATTATGTATGGCGAAGGGATTGCTCGTACCAATGAATTGTTAATTTTGGCTGAAAAACAAGGCTTTATTAAGAAAGCCGGTGCTTGGTTCTCTTATGAGGGCGATAAGATCGGTCAAGGTAAAAATAATGCGATTAAATGGTTAAATGAACATCCGGAAGTTGCAAGTAAAATTGAAGCTGATCTTCGAGAGTTGTTTATGAAAAACCCAAATACAGCTTTAGCACTTGACGATGAAAAAGACAGTGATGCAGAAGATGTAGTTGAAGAATTTAATGACGAAGAACTATAAACTATAACAAGGAAATGCGGCAGAAATGTCGCATTTTTTCTATGACAGAGAAAATAGCAGAGAAAAAGACGCATAAATACAGCGCAACAAATTATTTGCTGTATTTACTCTCAAAACGAGATTACAGTGAGAAAGAAGTACGCACAAAGTTAAAATTAAAAGAGTATTCTTTGGAAGAAATTGAACTGGCGATTGAAAAAGCAAAGGAACATAAATGGCTTAGTGATGAACGTTTTTGTAGCGCATTTCTTCGCTATCGTGCTCAACAAGGAATAGGACCTCGCCGATTAAAACAAGAGCTAAAGATGAAAGGTATTGCGGATTATTTAATTACGCAAGCTTTAGAAGAAGCTGAATATGAGGAAATTATCGATTTTTTTACCTTGGCCGAACGTGTTTTTGAAAAGAAAAGACCTAAAGTTTGGGATATTAAAGCTAAACAAAAAATGTATCGATTTATGATTAGTCGTGGGTTCTATCAAGATCATTTTAGTCATTTGATGGAAATGGACTATAATGACGAAGAAGATTTTTATGAGTAAATGATATGTTAGAACAAGAAATACATCGACAAGTGGTTCTAGATACTGAAACCACAGGGATGAACTTTAATGGTGCGCCACATATTGGACATAACATTATTGAGATTGGCGCAGTAGAAGTGATTAACCGCCGTTTAACGGGGAGAACATTTCACGTCTATATCAAACCACCTCGAGAGGTTGAAGAGGAGGCGATTAAAGTTCACGGTATTACCAACGAATTTTTGCAAGATAAACCAACTTTTGCTGAGATTGTAGATGAATTTGTCGCCTTTATTAAAGGGGCTGAGCTTGTTATTCACAATGCTCCCTTCGATGTGGGCTTTATGGATCATGAATTTTCTTTTTTAGCTAATCCACCACCTAAAACAGCGGAAATGTGTACGGTTACAGATAGCCTTGCTTTAGCGAGAAAAATGTATCCGGGAAAACGGAATAACTTGGACGCATTATGCGATCGCTTAGGAATTGATAATAGTAAGCGTGTACTTCACGGGGCGTTACTGGATGCAGAAATCCTAGCTGATGTTTTCTTAATGATGACAGGGGGGCAGATCGCATTATTAGCCGAAGAAGAACATGACGAAAATCCACAGGTGGATTTATTAGAGGAAGGTCCAAAAATCGCTTTTGATACAAGCAATAGTGTCATTTTAAAAGCGGATGAAAGCGAACTTGAGGCACATCAACTTTTTCTTAAATTACTATATAAAAAATCTAAAAAAAATTGTATTTGGGGAAATCGTGATAATCTTGTCCTAGAATAGTTCTTAAAAAGAGTACATTTTGTCTATTTTCAAGGCAATTAAATTTCTTTTATTAAAAAATGTTTGCGTGTAATGAAAGAAATCATTATTATACAAAAACCAGTTGCGGAGTGGTAGTTCAGCTGGTTAGAATACCTGCCTGTCACGCAGGGGGTCGCGGGTTCGAGTCCCGTCCATTCCGCCAATAAATTCCGGAGCGGTAGTTCAGCTGGTTAGAATACCTGCCTGTCACGCAGGGGGTCGCGGGTTCGAGTCCCGTCCGTTCCGCCAATATTTGAACATAGTATCTCCTTACGTTGTTTTATAGAAGAGCCTCAGAGAAATCTGAGGCTTTTTCTTTATCTATTGGTTACGATCTGCTGAATTTGTCGTAGCCCGTTTAAGCGAGTGCTTGTTAGATGTTGAGCAATTTTTAATTTATTGAATAGACCTGTTAAATCAAATTGGGGTAACGATTCGCTCGGGGTTTCTCCTAAAGCGGTTATGATAATAACTAAGATCCCTTGCATTAAACGAGCATCGCTATAAGCGACCACTTTTCTTGGCTCAATTTGGAAAGAAAACCATAAGCGACTTTCACAGCCATGAATTTCCGGTAATTGCGCTAACTCTTCTTCGGTTAGTTTAGGAAGTTGGCGACTTAGTTGAATTAACAAGCGGTATCTTTCTTCCCAAGATTTACAATTTTCAAAACGTTGATAAATTTCAGCTAAATTCATTGTTTTACCTCATAAAATTTGCAAAAGATTGTAGCAATCTCACCGCTTATTGTTAATGATTTTCTGAAAGTTTGCTAAAATAGTGAAGTTTTATGACGATTTATTAAAAGGAATAAAAAATGGCACTCATTCCAATGGTTGTTGAGCAAACCTCAAAAGGAGAACGCTCATACGACATTTACTCACGCTTATTAAAAGAACGTATTATTTTCTTAAACGGTCAAGTTGAAGACAATATGGCAAACTTGATTGTCGCTCAATTATTATTTTTAGAAGCAGAAGATCCGGAAAAAGATATTTATCTTTATATCAATTCACCAGGTGGCGTTGTTACAGCAGGCTTAGCCATTTATGACACCATGAATTTTATCAAACCCGATGTTGCTACGCTTTGTACAGGACAAGCTTGCTCAATGGGCGCATTCTTACTTTCTGGTGGAGCGAAAGGGAAACGTTTTGCGCTACCAAATGCACGTGTTATGATCCATCAGCCGTTAGGTGGTGCACGTGGTCAAGCAACAGATATTCAAATTCAAGCGCAAGAAATCTTAAAATTAAAAGAGATGCTGACTCGTAAAATGGCTGAACACAGCGGACAGTCTTTTGATAAAGTGGCGGCAGATACAGAACGTGATAACTTTATGTCGGCTGAAGAAGCGAAAGAATATGGCTTGATTGATAAAGTATTAACATCACGCGGTGAGGTGGCATAATGGCATTTGAAAAAGAACCGCATTGCAGTTTTTGTGGTAAAAAACGTTCAGAAGTCGATCAATTAGTTGAAGGGGCTGAAGGGCATATTTGTAACGAATGTATTGAAGAATCTTATGCATTATTAAATGGCGAAGAAGAACCATTAATTGATGAAGCACAAGATGAAAGTCAGTTCTTCGATAACGTACCCACTCCACACGAATTACATGCTCATTTAAATGATTATGTGATTGGGCAAGAATATGCCAAAAAAGTGTTATCCGTTGCGGTATATAACCATTATAAACGTTTAAAAAGTGCATTATCTAATCACGAAGTGACCAATGGTGTTGAGCTAGGTAAAAGCAATATTTTACTCATCGGACCAACAGGAAGCGGTAAAACGTTACTGGCTGAAACATTAGCTCGCCGTTTAAATGTGCCTTTTGCTGTCGCAGATGCCACTACATTGACTCAAGCCGGCTATGTGGGCGAAGATGTAGAAAACGTTATCCAAAAATTATTGATGAAATGTGATTTTGATGCAGAGCAGGCAGAACGAGGCATCGTTTTTATTGATGAAATCGATAAAATTACCCGCAAATCTGAAAGCGCTTCAATTACACGAGATGTATCAGGCGAGGGTGTACAACAAGCCTTACTAAAATTACTTGAAGGCACGGTTGCTAATATCAATCCTCAAGGATCTCGTAAACATCCAAAAGGTGAAACGATCCCTGTAGATACTTCAAAAATCCTCTTTATCTGTGGCGGTGCCTTTGCAGGATTAGACAAAATTGTTGAATCCCGTACCAATAAACAAGGCGGTATCGGTTTTGCGGCTGAATTAAAAAATGATAAAGAGCGCCAAGATTTAACGGAGCTATTTAAACAAGTTGAGCCGGAAGATTTGGTAAGATTTGGTTTAATTCCGGAATTAATTGGTCGTTTACCGGTTGTAACACCGTTACAAGAACTTGATGAAGCAGCATTAATTCAAATTTTAACCGAACCGAAAAATGCAATTATCAAGCAGTATCAAGCATTATTCCAAATGGAAGGCGTTGAACTTGAGTTTACCCAAGATGCGCTCGTTGCGATTGCGAAAAAAGCCATTGTTCGTAAAACAGGCGCACGTGGATTACGTTCAATTGTAGAAGGCTTATTACTTGATACTATGTACGATCTTCCAACTTTGAATGCGAAAAAAGTAACGGTAGAAAAAGCGTGTGTAGAAACTGGCGAAAAGCCAAAGGTAGAATAGGCTTATTCATTTACGGAAGGTCGATAAAAAATAAAGGCATCTTTAAGGATGCCTTTAGGATATACCCGTTTAGGTAAAAAATAGTGAATCCAAATTTTACGATTACTCATGTCATGTTAAATCAGATTGTTGAAATTTCAGCAATTGCAGGACAATTGTCGCTAGAAAAGCGAGATTTGCACTTACGTAAAGAAAATCGGATTCGTTCAATTCAATCTTCTCTAGCTATTGAAAATAATTCTCTGACTCTAGACCAAGTAACGCGTATTATTAACGGTAAGCGTGTTTTGGGCCCACCTAAAGATATTCATGAAGTGGAAAATGCTTATCAAGCCTATGAACAGGCTTTTTTATTAGATCCTTATGATTATCGGGACTTACTTAAAGCTCATCAATTATTAACTCATGGATTGATCAAAGATTCGGGGAAATTTCGCTCAAAAGATGTTGCAGTTTATCGTGGTGATCAAGTAGTCCATTTAGGTGCAAGAGCGGATTTTATTCCTAAACTCGTTAAAGATCTGTTAGATTGGGCGAAAAAAAGTGAAATGCCTGCTCTGATTAAAAGTTGTGTGGTTCATTTCGAATTAGAAATTATACATCCTTTCTCTGATGGTAATGGAAGAATAGGGCGACTTTGGCAAAATCTTATTCTTAGTAAATGGGAACCTCTTTTTGAGTGGATTCCTATTGAAACAGTCATTTATCAACACCAACAACGTTATTACGATGCGCTTAGTTACAGCAATAAAAAAAATGATTCATCTGCATTTATTGAGTTCATGTTAGAAGCGATTTTAACTACCTTAAAATCTTATTCTCTTTCCGAGATGAGCGATAAAATAAGCGATAAATTGAGCGATAAAGAACAACAGATATATAGTAAAATCCAACGCTATTTAACTCAATATACAGTGATTACCAATCAAAAGGCAACGAGGTTACTTGAGTTAAGCCCTGCTTCAGTTAGACGTTATTTAGCAAAATTTGTTGAGTTCAATTTACTTGTTGCGGAAGGCGAAAGAAAAAAACGAATTTACTACCTTAAAGAAAAATAACATGAAAATCTGGCAAAAAAAATCCCTCATCACTTGGCTGCTTGCTCCATTTTCCTTACTCTTTTGGCTTATTAGCCAAATACGAGTGGCGTTATATCGTAAAAAAATTCTAAAATCTTACCGCTCGCCATTGCCTGTCTTGATTGTCGGTAACATTTCCGTTGGTGGAAATGGCAAAACACCAGTAGTTGTATGGTTAGTTGAACAACTTCATCAACGAGGTATAAAAGTTGGCGTGGTGTCTCGTGGTTATGGTGGGAAAAACAAGCAATTTCCACAATTAGTTACCTCAGAAAGTGATCCTGAATTAATGGGAGATGAGCCGGTTTTAATCGCACAACGCACCCAAGCGCCCGTTGCGATTTCGCCTAATCGACAACAAAGCATCGAATTATTACTAAGCCAATTTAAGTTAGATTTGATCATTACTGATGATGGCTTACAGCATTACGCCCTTGAGCGAGATATGGAATGGGTTGTTATTGATGGCGAGCGCCGTTTTGGTAACGGTTTTGTATTACCGGCTGGAGGGTTGAGAGAATTGCCGAGTCGTTTAAACACGGTGCAAGCGGTTATTTGTAACGGAAAATCTGCAAAAGAAGGTGAGCATTTAATGCAGCTAGAACCCGAATGGGCGATCAATTTAAAAACAGGCGCGAAAAAAGCTATTACAGATTTTTATCATCAGCCTGTCATTGCACTTGCAGGCATTGGTTATCCTCCACGCTTTTTTACAATGTTGCAAGGTTTAGGTATTCATTTGGAAGCAAGTTATAGTTTTGCAGATCATCAACCTTATTCACGAGAGGTGATTGAGCCGCTACAAAAAGGCGATTTACCGTTGTTGATGACAGAAAAAGATGCGGTAAAATGCCGAGCGTTTGCTCAAGAAAATTGGTGGTATGTGCCTGTTTCTGCAACCTTTTCCGAGAAATCGACCGCTTGTTTGGTTGAAATGGTTTTGGATATGTTGGCAAAACGAGCTGTTATTTAATAGAAAAAACCTTTTAATTCAAAAGTGTTTGAAAAATAAGTGAAAGCGAATTGAGCTATAAAATGAGGTAATCACTAGATATATTCCTAAAGCTATCTCATTATGCGATATTTTATGCTTTAAACTTATCTTAATTGGTGCTTTCGGACTATTTGCATAGCATAAAAATCGGATTTTATACGAAAAATAGCATTTTACATTCATCAGGGGAGCCGTTATAGTTTACCCCATTCAGACAAGCGGTCTGTTATTGTAAAATTTTTACCAATAATGACCGCTTTGTTTATATCGATTTATTTTTTTGAGTTGGAATTTATTATGGGAAAAACATTATACGAAAAATTGTTTGATGCTCATGTTGTTTATGAAGCAGAAGGCGAAACGCCAATTCTTTATATCAACCGTCATTTAATTCACGAAGTAACCAGTCCGCAAGCTTTTGATGGGTTACGTGTTGCAGGGCGTCAAGTTCGTCAAGTGGGAAAAACATTTGGGACCATGGATCATAGTATTTCAACCCAAGTACGTGATGTAAATAAATTAGAAGGTCAAGCGAAGATCCAGGTGCTTGAATTAGCGAAAAACTGCGAAGCAAGTGGTATTGAACTCTTTGATATGAAAACCAAAGAGCAAGGCATTGTTCACGTAATGGGACCTGAACAAGGCTTAACCTTACCTGGAATGACCATTGTTTGTGGCGACTCTCACACCGCAACGCATGGGGCATTTGGTGCATTAGCTTTTGGTATTGGAACTTCTGAAGTTGAACACGTATTGGCAACTCAAACGCTAAAACAAGCACGTGCAAAAAATATGAAAATCGAAGTGCGTGGCAAAGTTAATCCGGGCATTACGGCAAAAGATATTGTGTTAGCCATTATCGGTAAAACAACAATGGCTGGTGGTACTGGACATGTTGTTGAATTTTGTGGTGAAGCTATTCGTGATCTTTCAATGGAAGGTCGTATGACGGTATGTAATATGGCGATTGAATTAGGCGCAAAAGCGGGGCTTGTTGCACCGGATGAAACCACATTTGAATACTTAAAAGGTCGTCCAAATGCACCAAAAGGTCAAGATTGGGATGATGCAGTCGCTTACTGGAAAACATTAAAATCAGATGATGATGCGGTATTTGATACGGTTGTTGTATTAGAAGCAAAAGATATTGTGCCACAAGTGACTTGGGGAACAAACCCTGGGCAAGTTATCGGTATCGATCAGTTAGTGCCAAATCCGGCAGAAATGGCAGATCCGGTAACAAAAGCTTCCGCAGAAAAAGCGTTAGCTTACATCGGCTTAGATGCTAATACAGATTTAAAAGATGTGCCGGTTGATCAAGTTTTTATCGGATCTTGTACCAACTCACGTATCGAAGATTTACGTGCAGCTGCTGCAGTAATGAAAGGGCGTAAGAAAGCGGATAACGTAAAACGTATTTTAGTTGTTCCGGGTTCCGGTTTAGTGAAAGAGCAAGCAGAGAAAGAAGGTTTAGATAAAATCTTTATTGAAGCCGGTGCAGAATGGCGTAATCCAGGCTGTTCAATGTGTTTAGGTATGAATGATGACCGTTTAGGCGAATGGGAGCGTTGTGCTTCAACTTCTAACCGTAACTTTGAAGGTCGTCAAGGTCGTAATGGACGCACCCATTTAGTGAGCCCTGCAATGGCAGCTGCCGCAGCGGTGTTTGGTAAATTTGTTGATATTCGTAACGTAGAATTAATGTAGGGGCAAATCATATTTGCCCAAATAAAGGATGCAAAAAAATGGCAGGTATTAAACAACATTCAGGCTTAGTGGTTCCTCTTGATGCAGCAAATGTGGACACAGATGCCATTATCCCAAAACAATTTTTACAAGCGATTACGCGTGTAGGTTTTGGTAAACATTTATTCCATGAATGGCGTTATTTAGATGCGGAAGGTACAAAACCAAATCCGGATTTCGTATTAAACTATCCAAAATATCAAGGTGCGACTATTTTACTGGCTCGCAAAAATTTAGGCTGTGGTTCTTCTCGTGAACACGCTCCTTGGGCATTAGCCGATTACGGTTTCAAAGTGATGATTGCACCAAGCTTTGCGGATATTTTCTATAACAATAGCTTAAATAATCATATGCTACCAATTCGTTTAAGCGAAGAAGAAGTTGAAGAGATCTTCCAATGGGTTTGGGCGAATGAAGGCAAGCAAATTGATATTGATTTAGAAGCAATGACAGTAACGGTTGGCGATAAAGTGTATCACTTTGAATTAGATGAGTTCCGCCGCCACTGTTTATTAAATGGCTTGGATAACATTGGTTTAACGCTTCAACACGAAGATAAAATCGCAGAATACGAGAAAAATATTCCAGCGTTTTTACGTTAATACAGACAAAAAAAGAGGCAAAAGCCTCTTTTTTCATTTTTTCTATGCTACGTTTTTCATAATGCGACTAATACGTCCTTCCGCAATTTCTTCATCACGAATTGTCATC
Organism: Actinobacillus minor NM305; assembly: GCF_000175195.1. Lineage (GTDB taxonomy): Bacteria > Pseudomonadota > Gammaproteobacteria > Enterobacterales > Pasteurellaceae > Haemophilus_A > Haemophilus_A minor. The sequence goes on from NZ_ACQL01000171.1 coordinate 30,297, forward strand.
ACTTCACAGCCATCTTTAGTCACAACAATCTCGTGTTCATACTGTGCAGAGTGGCTACGGTCTTTAGTTTTAACTGTCCAGCCATCAGCCATATTACGGATCTCTTTCTTACCCGCATTAACCATAGGTTCAATCGTAAAGACCATACCTTCTTGTAATACTACGCCACCGTCATCAGCATTATAATGTAAAACTTGTGGATCGATATGATATTGATCGCCAATGCCGTGACCGCAGTACTCACGCACCACAGAGAAGCCTTCTTTCTCTACATATTGTTGAATAGCTTTTCCAATCTCTTTCAGGCGAACACCTGCTTTTACTTGGCGAATACCAACATACAGCGCTTCTTGAGTAACTTCACACAAGCGCTTACTTCTTACATTGGTTTCGCCCACGATATACATTTTAGAATTATCGCCGTAGTAGCCATCTTTAATCACGGTAACATCAAGGTTTAGAATATCGCCCTTTTTGAGTTTTTTATCATCGCTTGGAATACCGTGGCAAACAACTTCATTTAATGAAATACAAGTAGCTTTAGGAAAACCGTGATAACCTACGTTTGCAGGAATAGCTTTTTGTACATTCACAATATAATCGTGGCAAATACGATCTAATTCGCCTGTAGTTACACCCTCTTTAATATGCTCTTCAATCATAACAAGCACATCAGAAGCTAATTTACACGCAACGCGGATTTTTTCTAATTCCGCTTCAGTTCTTAATGGAATATTTTTACTCATTGGTTTCTCTCAATCATTTTCAAATTAAAGGGATTATACCTTTTTTCAGCATAATCCCCAAATATCTATTTTAAATGTAATTTTTTTACAATTAAATTCAGTATCACACCATATAGTGGAAGAAAAAGAAGTAGGCTCACAAAAAGTTTGAATGAGTAATCAACCGTACCAATCGTAAACCAATGTTCTGCCATATATTCATCACTACTTTTATAAAATGCAACTGCGAAAAAAACAAAAGTATCAATAAGCGTCCCGAAAATGGTTGAACACATTGGCGCGAGCCACCAACTTTTACCTTGGCGTAAGCGGTTAAAAACGAAAATATCTAATAATTGCCCCACGACATAGCCACTAAAGCTCGCTAATGCAATACGAAATACAAAGGTGTTAAAGTCAGCTAAAGCAGAAAAACCTTGGAATTTTGCCTCAAAAAAGATGACTGAAATCACATAGCTGATAATGAGCGCAGGGATCATTACGGCAAAAATAATCTTACGAGCAAGCTCCGCACCAAAGACACGCACAGTCAAATCGGTCGCAAGAAAAATAAAAGGGAAAGTGAATGTTCCCCAAGTCGTTGGAATAGTGGTATCGCTAAATGGCAAAGGGATCTCAAAGGCGATCTGGACCAAGTAGTTACTAATGGTAATGATAAAAATATGAAATAGCGTCAACAAAATCAAAGGATGACGTTTTTGAGGATCAGATAAATTAAGTTGTAAGTTCATATTATTCCTTTTTAATCGTAAGTTGGGGTTAGGGAACCCAAGAAAAGAAGGGCACGAATAGTACGCATTAAAGAGGAAAAAGTAAAGCCCCTAATTTTTATTTAGGGGCTTGAAAGGTATTAAAGTTTTGCTGAAAGCATTGCTTCTAATTTCTCTTGGTCAATCGCAAATTTACGGATACCTTCCGCTAATTTTTCAACAGCCATCGCATCTTGGTTGTGTTCCCAATAGAATTCTGCTTCAGTCATCGGTGTTGGACGAGCTTTTACTTCGCCTTTGTACTCTAATTTACGCACTAAAGGAGCTTCGCTTTCTTGTAACTCTTTTAATAATGCTGGTGCAATCGTCAAGCGGTCGCAACCTGCTAATTCTGTGATTTCGCCCGCGTTACGGAAACTTGCACCCATTACCACTGTGTTATAACCGTGTTGTTTGTAGTAGTTATAGATTGAAGTTACTGAAACCACGCCAGGATCTTCTGCCGGTGCATACTCTTTCTTATCAGAATTTGCTTTGTACCAGTCAAGGATACGACCTACGAATGGCGAAATTAAGTAAACGCCAGCTTCCGCACAGGCACGCGCTTGAGCTTGAGAGAATAATAGTGTTAAGTTACAGTTAATCCCTTCTTTTTCTAACTGCTCAGCCGCTTTGATACCCTGCCAAGTTGAAGCAATTTTAATTAAAATACGGTCATTGCTGATCCCTGCTTCATTATATAAAGCAATTAATTTGCGAGCTTTTGCGATCGTTTTTTCAGTATCGTAAGAGTAGCGAGCATCCACTTCTGTTGAAATACGACCTTTCACCACTTTTAAAATTTCTAAACCGATATTTACCGCTAATTTATCTTCTGCATCAATCAGTTGTTGTGCTTTATCATTGCTTTTTGTTTTTGCATAAGCAATCGCTTCATCAATTAATGGAGCATATTGTGGTAGTGCAGACGCACTTAAAATTAATGATGGGTTGGTTGTTGCATCCTCGGGTTGATACGCTTTGATTGCATCAATATCACCAGTATCCGCAACTACAACAGTCATTTGACGTAAAGCATCTAATTGGCTCATAAAAATTCCTCTCTATAAATAAGTAAAAAAAAATCTTCGTAATAATAACAGTAACGAGCTAAAGCGCCTAGTATCAATTATGTGAGCTAGATCACATTTTGCAAAGATTGCAAAATAACTGACCGCTTATCATTTTCTTTTTGCTGTTTAAAGCAGAACGCATTGTAAATAATTGCGCAAAAAAAAAACAATATATAATCATAAAACATTCAATTTATTAAATAGGAGAATATATGACGCAAAACGTCAATTTATTATGCTATGAAATCACAACACGGATTGAAGCTGATAATCCACAAGATCTCATACCTCATTTAAGCCCTAAAGTAGATTACCGCTGTGAGCAAGATGCGTCCAATTTACTGTTTGCTTATCGTCGGCTAATTTATCGAGAAGGTACTCAAGATGAAGCAGTGATGAGAAAAAAAGAAAGACGTTATATAGAGGGAATTATTGCTAAACATAATCTAATGGCAAAGGTTTTTAATGTAGAAGTAATGCTTGAACACAAATTTGATCTACCTGCTAAATATATTTTGCAATACAACCCAGTTTGCTTAGGTGCTTATTTTTCTGAAGATGACAATGAATGGGAGTAATTTGATGAAAACCATAATTAAATCACTATTAGCAACGGCGTTATTAAGCAGCTCGCTTTTTGCTTTAGCTGAAACTAATGATGAAAAGTTATTAAGAGAAGCTCAACAAGGTGATGCTAATGCTCAAGTATTAATGGGATATAAGGCTTGTAAAGATAGCGATTATTATGCCGCATTGGATTGGTATGAAAAAGCGGCAAAGCAAGCCTATGGTAAAGATGATCAAGAATGGCAATGGTACCAGTTAGCATCAATGTATGAGGGTGGACAGTGTATTGGTGCTAAGACTGAACAAGGTTCGCCCAACTATCCAAAAGCGTTAGAATGGTATACAAGGGTGGCGTTTAACCCTAACCCGAAAAATCTTAGCTATCATTATAACGCCAAATTTAGGGTGGCGGATATTTACTTTTTTGAAGAGGGTGGTATAAAAAGAGATGGGGCTATGGCTAAACGTTTATATACCGAACTGGCTAATATCTCGGATAATGTTATTCAGCAGGATAAAAGTGGTTCTGCTATCAAAGAAACACGCAGTAATGCCCGTTATCGTTTAGCTCAAATGCATTATTATGGAGAGTTCGCAACGCAAAATTACCAATTAGCCTTTCAATGGGCGGGTAAAGCAGCTTTGGACAACAACACATACGCCACACCGTTACTGGCTGTATTATTTTATAATGGCTTGGGCGTAAAACAAGATAAAGCGATGGGTTTAGAATTGGTAGAATTTGCGTGTGATAAATTTGCGATAGAAAAAGCTTGTGAATTGTATCAACAGATGAAAGCCAATTTACCGGTTAAGTACTAATTTAAAGCAGGTTGCACTTTTTAAAATGAAAAAATCACTGATGATGTTATTGGCTTTAGCTATATTTCCCACTCAAGCAAAAAATTTTGGCACTCAAATGCAAGCCGAGCTTATTCACGCTATTTATCAGGAATGTGAAAATGATAAAAGTGGTTTAGGCAAGGTCAGGGAGTTGATGGAATTTCCAAAGCCCGAGTGGTGTGGTTGTTTGATGATTGAAGTCCAAAAGCAATTTGAACAAAGTAAGTTAGAACAACGCTTAAACGACGGCACTTTGATACTGAAAGATTTTGAACAAGAGATGGGGCGAGTAGGTGAGAAAGCGGCTGATATTTGCGTTGATAAATTTATGAAGTGATTTCATTCGTTTTAATTCAAGTAAGAAATCTTGAAAATTTGACCGCTTGTCGTTAAAAATTCACACAAAGTGAATTATTTTTCAACAGGCGGTCATTTTTTTAAATTTTTTTGCAAAAAGTGCTTGCAAGGTTTTCATTTTT
>NZ_ACQL01000170.1 GCF_000175195.1 Actinobacillus minor NM305
GATACTCGTTTTCGGTGAGCCTGATTTTTATCTCTTTCTCACGTTTCATAATGGTGTCCGTTCTTCTATTTTGACCGCTGAAAGCGGTCGGGGGTCAAGGGGGCAAAGCCCTTTTGCAAGGTCAAAAA
>NZ_ACQL01000169.1 GCF_000175195.1 Actinobacillus minor NM305
TTCCATCGCTTGCCACACAAACGCACAGGGTCAACAGCAGGGCGACCGTTATCTTGGCAATAAAGAGGGGCGATCTCATCACGGATAAATTCAAAATCAATGGCTTTGGCGACCTTGCGAACAAGATGGTCTTTGGGAACCGGTTGCTCAAGACTTATCATCTCGAGTTCATATTGAGGAGAAGGGGGATTTTTAAGCATAGACATTTCCTTTTTTCGATATGCCTATTAGATCAAACCTCTAGATAGATGTCTAGAGGTTTGTTAGCGGTCTGAAATCATGCATTGAATGATTTGCTTCGCGTGGCTAAAATGTCACGTTCTACCTTTTATTATCAACAGGTTAAGCGTGATTACACACAAGCTAAAGAGGCTATTTTGTCGCTGTATCACGAAAGCAAACAGCGTGACGGCTATCGTCCCTTAACGTTAAAATTGCGTCAGGTCGGCTTGGGTTTGAATCACAAAACCGTGCTGAAATTGATGCATGAACTACGCATTCGTTCAATATTACGTAAGAAACGAAACGGAAAACGCGGGAAAACGTCACATATTGCCCCGAACATGCTGAATCGTGATTTTACGGCAACACGACTCAATCAAAAATGGGTGACCGATGTGACAGAATTTCACATAGGGCAAGAAAAGCTCTATTTTTCGCCGCTGATGGATTTAGCTAATCGGGAAATTATTGCGTATAATTTTGCCACACGACCGAAGTTCTCGTTGGTAAAAAGGATGTTAGAACAAGGGCTTAACCAGCTCAAGCCGACGGATTACCCGATTATTCACCGCGACCAAGGTGTGTTATACGGCACGGCTGAATGGGTAAAAATGTTGGAAGGCAAGGCAGTGCAAAGCATGAGCCACCGGGGCAATTGTTACGACAACGCCGTGATTGAAAGCTTCTTTGCGATATTGAAATCAGAATGTTTTTACTCACGAACTTATACATCAATCGCTGAATTACAGGCAGAAATTGAAGAATATTTGGTGTATTACAACCAAAAACGAATTAAACTCGACTTAAAAGGATTGAGCCCGGCGCAATACCGAGCTCAATATTTACGTGAATAACCTGTCCAACTTTTGGGGGGCAGATCACTTTCAAAGTGCGGTCAGACCACTGACACCCCCACCTTTACAGCCCTTCTGTCAAAGGTAGATTTATTTTTTGCTGTTTTCTCTCTTTCTTTTGCATTTCACTTCGAATAGCCATTCAAGCGGTCAGTTTTGTGGATTTTTTTACCATTGCCGCGAGGAAGCATTGCATCTGTACTTTCGACAACCCTCTGTAACGGGCATTACGGTGTCCGTGGTGTTTTTACCTGTATCGTGTGGCAAGCGATGGAAAAAGGCTTGG
>NZ_ACQL01000168.1 GCF_000175195.1 Actinobacillus minor NM305
AGACCGTCTAATTTAAGGTTTGCGTTTGTCTGTTTACGTCGTTGAATGGTTTTTTGGTAGTAGGGACGCTTCGCAATCTCTTGCATTACTAGCTACCCTTTGCTAAGATATGACTTGTCTAGGGTCTGTATCTTAGCAAAGAACGCACGAAACAGATTACAGAAAAAGGGATCGAATGTCAAAAGTTCGAT
>NZ_ACQL01000167.1 GCF_000175195.1 Actinobacillus minor NM305
TTGAGCTAAATAATGCAACTACTACACAATACAGAAAATTTACGTAAAATCCTTTGCAATTTAGACCGCTTGTTTTTATAGTGTCGCCCTTAAACCTCGGAGAAAATAATGAAATTATCAAAAACAACCCTCAATATAATTATTCTGATCTTTGCGGCGCTTATTTCTTATTTCTTTGGTTCTAAAGAGAAAGAAAAAAGCATTACACCGGCAACGCAAATTCAGACCACAGCTCAAACAACCGCTTCATCGCCAAAAGCGACAATTACCCCTACAACAAAAGCAACAGACTATGATGCGGTTATGGCAGAAGATAATATTGGGCAAAATGCAACAGCACCAGTACATTACTATATGTTAGCTCTCTCTTGGTCACCTTCTTTTTGTGAAAACCAAAAACAAAAAAATGGCGGCTATGTGCCACAACGTCTTAGCTATCAATGTGCCGGCAATCAAAACTTTGGTTGGGTTATTCACGGTTTATGGCCACAGAACAAAAATGCGCGTTCAGTCAATGATCAACCACGTTATTGCCAAGGTGATTTAGCACCACTTTCGCCACAATTACTCGAAAAATATTTACCTGAATCCCCTGGAATGACACTCTTACAAGGGCAATGGGAAAAACATGGGGCTTGTGCTTTTAATAGCGCAGAAGAATATTTTGCAAAACAAAAAGCTCTTTTCCAAAGCCTTACGCTACCTCACTCAGATATGCGTAAAAATGAACTTTTCCGCTGGATGCGAAAAAACAATCCACAGCTAGATCGTGTTTATTTGGGTGCAAGTAAAAATGAACTCTATATTTGTTATGATAAATCTTGGCAGCCGATGGATTGCCCACAATCCCATTAACAAATGACAGATTTACGTATCTTAAAATTACAAGCCTCTCGCCAACTCAAACAAGACTTGGCGAAGGCAAACCTTTACTTTCAGAAAAACTTCCCCCTACCAACACTGAATTATGCCTTAAGAGGCGCAAAGGCGGGTGTTGCTTATTTACAACAAAATGAAATTCGCCTTAATCCAACCTTATTACAAGAAAATGGCGTCGCATTTATTCAACAAGTGATTCCTCATGAATTAGCGCATTTGTTGGTTTATCAGCTTTTTGGACGAGTAAAACCACACGGTAAAGAATGGAAAATGGTCATGGAGCAAGTACTTCACGTACCTGCCGAAATTTATCATCGCTTTGATACTTCAAATGTTGCAAAACACTATCTTTATCAATGTGATTGCCAAACGCATCAACTCTCAGCCAGACGTCATCATGCCATTGTTCATCAACAACGAAGCTACTTCTGCAAAAAATGCAAGAAAACACTCCATTTGATAACTAATTTATAACAATGATTAAAAAATTGTTAAAATGGCTAGACTTTATTTTTAAAGCCCTTACAATTTACTCCAGTTTTATTTTTTGATTTATCACAAATTTTCGGAGTTTTTTATGGAAACAATCGTCATTGTCGGCGGTGGTGCAGGTGGATTAGAACTTGCGACTTATTTAGGTAACAAAATTGGTAAAAAGAAAGCGAACGTGATTCTTATCGATCGCAATAGTACGCATCTTTGGAAGCCTTTATTACATGAAGTAGCAACAGGTTCATTAGATGATGGCACCGATGCGGTGAGCTATCGCGCACATGCAACCCATCATAACTTTTCTTTCCGCCAAGGTACTATGTCCGGCTTAGATCGTGAAAATAAACAAGTGATTATCGCGCCAATTTATAATGAAGAAGGCGAATTGCTTGTAGCAGAGCGCCGCATTGCCTATGATAAATTAGTGCTTGCTATTGGTAGCCAATCAAACGATTTCGGCACCAAAGGTGTAAAAGAAAACTGCTTCTTCCTTGATGGTTCTGAACAAGCCAAAATGTTCCAAAAACGCTTTTTAGAATCGGTATTAAAATTTTCATTTAATGATGATCACGATGTGAAAATTGCTATCGTGGGTGGCGGTGCAACCGGTATTGAGCTTTCAGCCGATCTTTACAATGCGGCAGCTCACTTAAATGATTATGGCTTTGGGAAATTAAAACGTACAAATATCAATGTAACCTTAATTGAAGCTGGTCCTCGTTTAATTCCTGCATTAACAGAAAAAGTATCTGCTGCTGCATTATCTGAATTAACCAAAACCGGGGTAGATGTTCGTTTAAATACGATGGTTACCGAAGCCTTGGAAGATGGACTTATTACCAAAGACGGCGAAAAGATCGAAGCGGATTTAATGGTTTGGGCTGCTGGTGTAAAAGCGCCAGAGTTTACCAAAGAGTTTGGTTTTGAAACGAACCGCTTAAACCAAATTGAAATTAAAGATACGTTACAAACAACGGTCGATGATTCTGTTTATGTGATCGGTGATTGTGCTGCGCTTATTCAAGACGGTAAACCAATTCCACCACGTGCTCAAGCTGCTCATCAAATGGCAAAAGTATGTGGGAAAAATATTGTGGCAGCGTTAGAAGGAAAACCACTTCAAGCATTCAAATTCAACGATAAAGGTTCTCTTTTATCCTTCTCACACTTTGGTACTGTGGGTAACTTAATGGGTAACCTAACCAAAGGCGATATGTTTATTGAAGGAAAAATTGCCCGTATGGCTTACCTTTCACTTTACCGTATGCACCAAGTTGCTTTACATGGCTGGGTTAAAACAGCGTTAATTCTCCTTGTAGGCCAAATTAACCGCTTCTTACGCCCATCAATGAAATTACACTAAAAAACAAGCCACGCAATTGCGTGGCTTTCATTTTTTATAAATGTTATCGACAAAAAAATCCGGCAAGAGCCAGATTTCAGATTACTGACAAACCTTTTTATT
>NZ_ACQL01000166.1 GCF_000175195.1 Actinobacillus minor NM305
GAGAAATTAAATAAAATTTTGTGCAACTACTACATAAATTTGCAAAAAACTGGTTAGAATTAACCGCTTGAATATCAACTAATCACGGAAGTTATTGAACTGGAACGGTTGTCCTAATTCTGCCGTTTTTACCAGCTGAATGGTCGCTTGTAAATCATCACGAGATTTACCCGTTACACGCACAGAATCCCCTTGAATTTGGGTTTGAACTTTGATTTTGGAATCTTTAATCAGCTTTGTGATTTTCTTCGCCATATCTGACTCGATCCCTTGTTTAAGTTTGATCTCTTTGCTGTAGAGTTTGCCGTGATGTTCGCTTTCAGCTGGAATATCTAGCGAGCTATGTTCAATCCCACGTTTTACACAAGAACCGATTAAAATTTCAATTAACTGCTCAAGTTGGAAATCCGACTCGGTGGTTAATTTAATACTCTCATTTTTCTCATTAAGCTCAATCACCGCTTCTACGCCACGGAAGTCGTAGCGAGTGCTTAACACACGGTTCGCATTTTCAACTGCATTACGCACTTCGTGCATCGTAATTTCTGAAACAATATCAAAAGATGGCATTTTTATTCCCCTTATTCTTATTAAATCAATTATTGAAGTGTACCACGATCTTAACAGATATATCACAGGAATTGCGAATAAAAAAATAAGCGAATATAAGTCGATCTTATATTCGCCTATGATTAAAATATTTATGCAAGTAGAATCTTATCCAAAGTTAATTTGTTCAACTGTGCTTGCATAAAGGACTTTTTGTCTTAATGCTGCAATTTGAATAACTGCAGGTATTGTTACGCGATATGCTGCCCCTGCAATATCTATGGCTGTCCATATTCCTGTAATAGCCCAGCCAATAGGTCCTGTTAAAACAGCCATTGTTCTTGTTAAAGCAGCATTTCCAGCTAAGGATAATCCACGTCCAATTAAGGCTCTTAAAATGGCATTTACAATCATTAAAGTAAGTTGATAAGATTTGAATCCTCCCATTTTAAAGATTGTTTGAAAAGAACCCAGTAAAACTTGTTTTGTAATTCCCTGTGTATTTTTTATTCCAATTGCGGAAGCTAGTTCTTTAATCTCTTCGGGAGCCATTTTCTCTAAAGCATCTTCTAAAATTTTTGAAAGCAAATGCGTTTCTATTTTTTCAACTGTAGAACCTTTATTGTAATTTACCTTCATTTTATCACATACATCCATTAGCACTTCTCTATAAAGAACGCCTTCTCCACCACGAAGTAGTGTCATAAATGTATTTGCACCAAAACACTGAATTTCAGCGGCAATTTCTTTCCAATACATACTATGTTGAGGATAGAATTTTTTATATTTATCAGACATTGTTAATTCTTCGGTTAATCTAGGATCACCATCTTTGTCGTGGGTAATACAATAAACAAGATCATTCAGATCTTCGTCAGAACATTGTGCAAGAAATTCTAAATCAGGATCGTTTCGGTAAGCCATATAAACCTCAAGATAGTAACTAAAGTAAACTAATAGTATTTTATATAATATAAAATGTCAATTATAGTTATCATTAAGTTGCTTATAATTTGTTGATGTGTCTAGGTGTCTATTTCAAAATTATCCTTATGGATGATACAGAAAAAAATACAGCACATCGTTTACGTTATATTTTCGCAAAAAATATGCGTCGTATTCGTCGTTGGAAAGATATTTCACAAGAGGCATTAGCATTAAATGCCAATGTAAGCCGTACTTATATTGGTGAAATAGAACGAGGCGAACGATCCGTTTCTATTGATGTAATGGGAAAGATTGCGGATACGTTAGAAGTTGAGTTATCAGAATTAGTTAAAGAAGAAATTTCTACTGATATATTGCTGAAAACAAAATAGCCACATCAAGTGAATCTGAGTGGCTATTTTTATTTATGCTAATAAGCTTTTGGCATTCAACAACAACACCAACGCCTTTAAATCCCCAAAGTTTACCACAAATTCTGCCTGTTCTTGTACTTTTGGTTTTGCGTGTAAGGCAACGCCAAGGCTGGCCGTTTTTAACATCGGCAAATCATTTGCCCCATCGCCTACCGCAACCCATTGCGATTCAGGAATAGCAAAACGTTCCGCTAATGATTTTAACGTTTCCGCTTTATATTGGGCATCAACGACTTTTCCTAATACTTGCCCTGTCAGTTTTCCTTCCACAATTTCAAGCTGATTAGATACTGCATAATCTAAGCCGTAGGTTTCTTTCAGGTAATCCGCAAAATAATCAAATCCGCCAGAAGCAATGGCTAATGTCCAGCCGTGAGATTTTAGGAGCTGAACCATCTGCTCAAAGCCGTCCATAAGCGGTAGATTTTCTCGTACTTTTTGCAAAATACTTTCCGGTGCATTTTCTAGCGTGCCAACACGTTTACGCAAACTCTGCTCGAAATCCAGCTCACCACGCATTGCACTGGCGGTAATCGCCGACACAATCTCGCCTGTGCCAGCCAGTTTAGCGATTTCATCAATGCACTCAATTTTGATTGCCGTTGAATCCATATCCATAACGAGTAGCCCTTGCTGCTCAAGGGTTGGCACTACGTTCAGATCGGCAATATCACATTCCAGCTGTTTTGCTTGCTCTCTTAATTCGCAAGCGGTCGTATTTGCTGAAAAAAATGCAATTTGATAGCCTAAATAGACCGCTTGTTTTAATAATTTAGCCTGAGTTTGCTGGCTAAATTGTGCAATTTGGCTTTCGTTTAAGGTTTTTGAATAAATAAAAAAGGTGTTTGCCATAGGTTTCTCTTTTTAATAAGTCATTTATGGGAGATAATACGAAAGAATTGTTTATTGTCCATCATTTTATTAAATTTTATGTATATTTCTCGTGAAAAACTGACAAAGACGCTTTTGCTTGGCGGCATTCTTGCAGTGTGTGTAACGGTGGTGAGTGTCATTTTAAGTGGCGTTAATCAATTTAAAATCGGTTCGCAATTAGCAAGTATTAACCAAGTGTCTAACCTGTCGCATGTTTTAGTTCGCCAGCAAGCAAATCTGTTTTCTTTGATGTTGATTAAAAATGCCAAAACGGAAGACTTAGTTGAAACACTAGACCGCTTTGCCAAAGAAGATTTTGTATTAGATGCCAATTTATATGCACCTTCAGGTGTGTTACTCGCCCAAAGCCAAAATGCGATGACATTTAAGGCGCGCTTTAATTCGCCTAATGCAACCCAACAAATCGTTGAACCGATTTTTGCTAAGGAAGATTTAGTGGGCTTTTTACGTGTAACCTTTGATGCACAATATGGACAAACCACACAGAGCAAAGTCAATCAACTGTTTAATCAATTATATGGCGAATTGATTATTCTAGTTTTAGTCGGTGGTTTGATCGCAAGCAGTATTCACTATTACTTACGCCGTAAAGTGGTTCACATTCATACACAAAATAAAACGGCAACGATTCAGAGTAAAACACAAACACAGCGTTTTCATTCTCGCCGCCGGATTTTCCGCCGTAAGTAATGGCTTAAATGATTGTAATTTAAGCGTATAAGAGTATAATAACGCACATTTTTATGAATAACCCCTAATTAAAGAGGAATCAATGGCTAAAGAAGATTGCATTGAAATGCAAGGTACGATTTTAGAAACCTTACCAAACACAATGTTTCGTGTGGAATTAGAAAACGGGCATGTTGTTACGGCTCACATTTCAGGAAAAATGCGTAAAAACTATATCCGCATTTTAACCGGTGATAAAGTAACGGTAGAAATGACACCATACGATTTAAGTAAAGCACGTATTATTTTCCGTGCAAGATAAGTTCTAGCGTACATTCTTATCGGCTGCATCTTCATGAAGATGCAGTTTTTTTATCTAGGTTGAGATCTTTATGAAACCCGTTTTTCTTGAACTTCGTCATCTCAAAACACTCTTAGCGTTAAAAGAAAGTGGTAGTGTTTCACTTGCAGCTAAACGTGTTCATCTCACACAATCGGCACTTTCCCACCAATTAAAGTTGCTAGAAGAGCAATATGAATTAACGCTGTTTGAGCGCAAAACCCAACCGATCCGCTTCACACCGGCTGGAGAACGTTTGGTTAAATTAGCCTATGAAATCCTGCCTAAAGTAGTGGACGCAGAGCTAGACTTGGCTCGAGTGAAACAAGGCGAATTGGGTGAATTGAGAATTGCAGTTGAATGCCATACTTGCTTTGATTGGTTAATGCCAGCAATGGATTCATTCCGACAAAGTTGGCCTTTAGTTGAGTTAGATATTGTTTCAGGGTTCCACACCGATACTGTCGGTTTATTACTTAGCCATCGTGCAGATTGGGCGGTTGTTTCAGAAGCAGAACCTACTGAAGGGATTGAGTACCTTCCACTTTTTTCTTATGAAATGGTTGGAATTTGTGCCAAAGATCATCCCTTAGCCCATAAAGATGTTTGGCAAGCTGAAGATTTTATTGATGAAACGTGGATTACTTATCCTGTGCCGGACGATATGTTAGATTTATTACGTAAAGTATTACGCCCAGCAGGTATTACCCCAACACGCCGTACTAGCGAATTAACCATTGCGATTATTCAGTTAGTTGCCAGCAAACGAGGTATTGCAACGTTGCCTTATTGGGCTGTCAAACCTTATTTGGATAGAGGCTATGTGGTGGCGAAGAAAATTACCGATAGTGGCTTGTATAGTAATCTCTACGGCGCATTCCGAGAAGGCGATCGCCATCTTGCTTACCTCAATGATTTCCACTCCACCGTAAAATCACAAAGTTTTGCCACTTTACCAAGATTGATGGTATTAGAATAATCCGCACGTAATACGTGCGGTTTTTAGGCTACCCTATAAGGAATACTTCACATGCCCTCAAGGGGCATGTGAAAAACTGACAACCGCACAATAACTCTATGGCATCCCCCTTAAAGGAGTCTACATATTCTCTCTTCGATAAACTATCCGAAATCATATCTTCCGTCTCTTGATTCCTTATATATTCTTGCACTACCTTCGTGTTTAGACCCACTGTACTTACATAATATCCCTTTACCCAAAAATGCCGATTTCCATACTTATATTTTAAATTCGTATGCCTTTCGAATATCATTAGCGATGACTTACCTTTCAGATAACCCATAAAACTTAATACTGCCAATTTCGGAGGAATCTTGACTAACATATGAATATAATCTTTCATCGCATGTGTTTCTAGGATTTCTACACTTTTGTAAGCACATAACTGCCCTAAAATACCGCCTATATCTACTCACAATTTTCCATAAATTGCCTTTCTTCTATACTTCGGAATAAAGACAATATGATACTTACCGTTCTATCTTGTATGTGATAGACTTGAATCGTCATTTGATTTACTTGCCATGACTTATCCTCCTATATTCTAAATTTTGGTTGTCAGCCTTATTCATTATAGGAGGATTTTTTTTATTCTGTTCACCGCTTAAGCTCTTTGATTCCATACGTATAGCGTATGTTTTTTATAGCTAGACTTTGTCTAGCTATAATGAAAAAGCCCGCTATTTCCATAGCAGGCTTTTTTATCACTAAAAATTAGTCACCAACAGCAATGCGTTTCATATCTGTCATATAACCACGCAATTCTTGACCGATTAGTTCAACCGGGTGGTTGCGGATGGCATCGTTAATGTCACGCAAGTACACATTATCGATTTCAACGGTTGGTGTTGGTTCGCCTAAATCGCCTTTTTGTAACATTGGGATTAATTTCTCAGCTAAGATTGGCGTTGCAACGTGTGAGAATAAGTAGTTACCGTATTCCGCAGTGTCTGAAATAACTACGTTCATTTCGTATAAACGTTTACGCGCGATAGTGTTTGCGATTAACGGAAGCTCGTGTAATGATTCATAGTATGCAGACTCTTCGTAGATACCGCTTGCAACCATTGCATCGAATGCCATTTCAACACCTGCTTTCACCATTGCAACCATCACTACGCCGTTATCAAAGTATTCTTGTTCAGAAATTTTGATACCGTCTGTTTTTGGTGAATTTTCGAAAGCCGTTTTGCCTGTTTCTTCACGCCATTTTAATAAGTTTGCATCGCCGTTTGCCCAGTCTGCCATCATAGTTGATGAGAACTCACCGCTGATGATGTCGTCCATATGTTTTAAATATAAGAAGTTTAACTGTGCTTTGATTTCTTCCGCTAATTCAAAGGCACGGATTTTCGCTGAGTTAGAAAGACGATCCATCATTAATGTGATACCGCCTTGTTTTAACGCTTCGGTAATGGTTTCCCAACCGTATTGAATTAATTTGCTTGCGTATGCCGGATCTTTACCGTCCGCCACTAATTTATCGTAGCACACGATAGAACCTGCTTGTAACATACCGCAAAGGATCGTTTGTTCACCCATTAAGTCAGATTTTACTTCTGCTACGAATGAAGACTCTAACACGCCAGCACGGTCGCCACCTGTCGCACTTGCCCACGCTTTTGCAATCGCCATACCTTCGCCTTTCGGGTCATTTTCAGGGTGAACTGCGATTAATGTCGGCACACCGAAACCACGTTTATATTCTTCACGCACTTCTGTACCCGGGCATTTTGGTGCCGTCATCACAACGGTGATGTCTTTACGAATTTGCTCGCCTTCTTCAACGATGTTGAAACCGTGTGAATAACCAAATGCTGCGCCTTGTTTCATTAATGGCATTACATCTGCCACCACTTTTGAGTGTTGTTTATCTGGGGTTAAGTTAATCACTAAATCTGCGGTTGGGATTAACTCTTGGTATGTGCCAACTTTAAAACCATTTTCAGATGCACGAGTGAATGATGCACGTTTTTCTGCAATTGCTTCTGCACGCAATGCGTAAGCAATATCTAAACCAGAATCACGCATATTTAAACCTTGGTTTAAACCTTGCGCACCACAACCTACGATCACGATTTTTTTACCTTTTAAGAAGTTGCAACCGTCAGCGAACTCGCTACGATCCATAAAACGACAACGACCTAATTGGTCAAGTTTTTCACGTAAGTTTAATGTGTTGAAATAGTTAGCCATTTTTTATTCCTTATGATTAAAAATAGGGTTTGATTAAATTGGGCGTAGTATAACGCAAACGGTTGGTTGCGTAAATTGATAATATTGAGAGTTTGTGTTGCAATTTATGCAATGTGCATTAGATATAAAAATGCAAGCGGTAGAAAAAATCTTACCGCTTGCAAATCGTTTATTCAGCCTCTTCTAAAATGACCCAACCGGAATCAAGCCAATCGCAAAGTGTATCAAGCAATAATTCTAGCTCTTCTTGATCTTTGGCCTTGGAAGCTAATTTATTCCATGAAATCGAGTCGCCGTTTGCAATTCGAATCAGCAAATTGGCTTCAGCTTCATTTAACTCATCAATCCATTCGCCATTAACGTAAATGCGCTGTGGATTTTCGGTATAGAGAATTTTTACGTTCGCATCTTGTTGAATCCAGCCGCCTTCTTCCAAAATTTCTTGGATTTCATCAGGATAATTTTCGCCTTCGGTTTGCAGTAATTCATAACGGCGAGAACTTACCGCAGAAGCAACTGCGTGGGTAAAAATCGCATCAAATTGCTCGGAATCTTGCAACAAGTTAATCAATTGGCGTTTGAATGTTGCGACCATTTTCGGATCGAGCAATGCATTCGGTTGTTCATTTGGCGATAGACGGAACGGAATGTTAAATTCTGACGTTGCCATTGCTTCATTATGTTGATCTAGTGCTTGCGTGAATTTACACAATAAATCTGCGGCATTTGGATAACGCAAGCCAAAAGAGAAGGTTAAGCTATCACTTTCAGAAACACCATAATGCGCCATACGTGAAGGCACGTAAAGAACATCGCCGGGGTTCATCACTTCATCAATCACTAACTCGCCCATATCGTCAAAAATACGGATTGGTTGATTAGGTTTAAATTCCGTAGAAGGATCGCACCACTTGCCCACTTGCCAACGGCGTTGTCCGTAGCCTTGAACAAGGAATACATCATATTCATCATAATGTTTACCAACGGTGCCGCCTTTTGGCGAGCAAGAAACCATAATGTCATCTCGTTGCCATTGTGGAATATAGCTAAAGGCTTGCCATAACGCCCCGAGTTCCGGCGACCATTGCTCTAAGTTTTGCACCATAATAGAGTATTGTTCAGCAAGATTTTCTAAATCGCTTGGTTCAAAAGGACTATTTTTGACAGACCATTGCTCATCGTGGCATTGAATAAGACGCGCGGTAACCTCTTCTTCTAACGCTAAATCAAAAATATCGTTCGGCTCAAAAAGATCGATAATTTGTGGTAGTCCATTGCGGATTAAAAGCGGTCGTTTTTGCCAATAATTTTGCAAAAAATCTTGAGCAGAAATGTTTTCAGGTAAACAGAATGGAATGTTCATAAGGCGTTCCTTCTTAGAGTGATGAATATCTTTATTCTAACGAGGTTTTACAAAGAATTCACGGAAAGATTACAAAAAATGAGGGGTAGATCGCAAATTTATCACAAAATATTGAATATTTTACGTTTTTCCCCGTAAACTAATTATCAAAATACTCTTGAAGGTTAATACCCAAGATAGAAATCAAATGCAATTCTATAAGCTATCCAAAGAAGAATAAGAAAGATAAATTAAAAGCGATGAAAAACTTAACTTTAATAACTTAATCATAGCCTTTTCATCGATAATAGATCTAAACTTTCCTTCAATTAATTTTGCGATCTTGCTCGAAAAATTTACATTTTCAACTTTCCAAATCTTGTAAAAATTACTAGCCTTATTGCTTAGAGATCAGTACAATTCGCTTCTTTATTTATATCCGCAAAACTAATCCTTTTGCCATAATTGTTTCAACTGAAACACCGTGTAATAACGAGGCTCATTTAATGTCAGATCAAATTCAAGCAACGAACATTGCCGTTGCACACCCAAAATCCGAAAAAGTTAATCTTATGAATATGACACGCCCACAAATGCGTGAATTTTTAGCGAGTTTAGGCGAAAAACCTTTCCGTGCTGATCAGCTAATGAAATGGATTTACCACTTCGGAGAAGATAATTTCGATAATATGAGCAATATCAACAAGGTATTGCGTGAAAAGCTCAAACAAGTTGCTGAAATCAAAGCGCCTGAAGTTGCCGTAGAACAACGTTCTGCTGATGGCACAATCAAATGGGCAATGCAAGTAGGCGAGCAACAAATTGAAACAGTTTATATTCCAGAAGCAGACCGTGCTACGCTATGTGTTTCTTCCCAAGTGGGCTGTGCCCTAGCGTGTACATTCTGTTCAACGGCGCAACAGGGCTTTAACCGTAATTTAAATGTTGCAGAAATTATCGGGCAAGTTTGGCGTGCGTCTAAAATTATTGGTAACTTTGGTGTTACAGGGGTTCGTCCGATTACTAATGTGGTTATGATGGGAATGGGCGAGCCATTATTGAACGTGAATAACGTTGTACCAGCAATGGAAATTATGTTGGATGACTTCGCCTATGGTTTATCTAAACGCCGTGTTACGCTTTCAACCTCTGGTGTTGTGCCGGCATTAGATGGATTACGTGAAAAAATTGATGTGGCGTTAGCAATTTCATTACACGCACCAAATGATGAAATCCGTGATGAAATTGTACCGATTAACAAAAAATATAATATTAAAATGTTAATTGACTCCGTGAATAAATATTTAGAAGTCTCTAATGCAAACCACGGAAAAGTAACGATTGAGTACGTGATGTTAGATCATATCAATGATGAAGTTGATCACGCACATCAATTAGCGAAAGTCTTAAAAAATACACCTTGTAAAATTAACTTAATTCCTTGGAACCCGTTCCCGGAAGCACCTTATGCGAAGAGCTCGAATTCTCGCATTGACCGTTTCCAAAAAGCGTTAATGGAATACGGTTTTACGGTAACCATTCGTAAAACACGTGGTGATGATATTGATGCGGCTTGTGGACAACTTGCCGGTGATGTAATTGACCGTACTAAACGTACGCTTGAAAAACGTAAATTCGGTCAGGGGATTGAGGTTAAGAACCATTAATTATTCATCAGTAGGAGAACATCAATGCCATTTACAAAATTATTCAATTTTTTTACCGCTTGTTTAGTCTTGTTTCTTGTCGGCTGTTCTTCTACGGTAGAGCCCACGTCTGAATTTAATCGTTCAGAAGCGGTTAAAGCGAGGATTAACCTCGCTTTAGCTTATCTTGATCATCACGATTTCCCGAAAGCCAAAGAGAATATTGATCGTGCGTTAAACCACGATCCGAAAGACTACCTTCCTTACTCTGTTCTCGCCTACTATTATCAACAAACCGGCGAACCTCAACAAGCTGAAAAAGCTTACCTTGATGCTTTAACCTTAAGCCACAATCGTCCTGATGTACTCAATAATTACGGCACTTTTTTGTGTAAACAAGGTCAATTTCAACAGGCATATCAACAATTTGAAAAAGCAGTAAGTAGCGAACAGCCTTATTATCATCAAGCAGATAGCCTCGAAAATATCATTCTTTGTGCTAAATCTGAGCCTAATCTTGCTAAAGTACAGGAAGCAATCATTCAACTGGAAAAATTAGATAAAGTCAGAGCGAACCAACTTCGTTAAATTAGGAACTTCAATGTCAAATTTAAATCAACAAATTAGCCAAATTATCGCCACAGAACTTAATGTCGGCGCACACCAAATTTTAGCGGCAATGAACCTTCTTGATGAAGGCAACACTATTCCTTTTATTGCCCGTTATCGTAAAGAGGTCACAGGAGGATTAGACGATACTCAGCTTCGTCATTTTGAAACTCGCTTAATTTATTTACGCGAATTAGATGAGCGCCGCCAAACCATTTTAAAATCTATTGAAGAGCAAGGTAAATTAACCGAAGAGCTTCAAACAAAAATTCTTAGTGTAGAAAGTAAAACGGAATTAGAAGACCTCTATTTACCTTATAAACCCAAACGCCGTACACGTGGGCAAATCGCGATTGAAGCAGGGCTTGAGCCTCTTGCAGAATTATTATGGTCAGATCCTTCACAACAGCCGGAAAGTGCAGCAGAAGCGTTTGTGAATGTAGAAAAAGGTGTTGCAGATACAAAAGCAGCTTTAGATGGCGCAAGATATATTTTGATGGAGCGTTTTTCAGAAGATGCAGATCTACTTGCAAAACTTCGCCAGTATTTGACCGCTTATGCCTCTTTTGAAGCAAAAGTTATTGAGGGTAAAGAGGAAGAAGGCGAAAAATTCCGTGATTACTTTGCTCACAGTGAGCCATTCAAAACCGTACCTTCCCATCGTGCATTAGCGATGTTCCGTGGTCGTAATGAAGGCGTATTATCGCTTTCACTCAACCCTGATCCGGAAAGTGAGGAAAGCAAATCAGCAAGCCCTTGTGAAGAGATTATTCGTCAGCACCTTGGTGTCATTTTTAATCAACAACCTGCAGATAAATGGCGTGAGCAAGTGATTGCTTGGACGTGGAAAATTAAAATTCTCCTTCACCTTGAAACCGAATTGATGGCAACCTTGCGTGAAAAAGCGGAAGAAGAAGCCATTGATGTTTTTGCTCGTAATCTTTCTGCGTTACTGATGGCTGCACCGGCAGGCGCAAGAAATACGATGGGTTTAGACCCAGGTTTAAGAACAGGGGTAAAAGTCGCCGTTGTGGATAACACGGGGAAATTATTAGCTACAGAGACTATTTATCCACATACGACCGGTAAAGCCGCAGCAGAAGTCTCGCTTTATAAATTGATTAAGCAACATAATGTTGAATTGATTGCGATTGGTAATGGTACGGCTTCTCGTGAAACAGAGCGTTTTGCCAAAGATGTACTTAAGCAAATTAAAGAGAGTAAATCGGATATGTTGCTCCCTCAAACCGTGGTGGTCAGCGAAGCAGGAGCTTCGGTGTATTCTGCATCAGAATTAGCGGCAAATGAATTTCCTGATTTAGATGTTTCTTTACGTGGTGCGGTCTCTATTGCCCGCCGTTTGCAAGATCCACTTGCAGAATTAGTTAAAATTGAACCGAAAGCCATCGGGGTGGGGCAATATCAACACGATGTGAACCAATCTCAACTTGCCCGAAAATTAGATGCAGTGGTAGAAGATTGTGTAAATGCGGTAGGCGTTGATTTAAATACTGCTTCAGCACCGCTTCTCGCACGTGTTGCCGGTATGACAAAAACGCTCGCGCAAAATATTGTGGCATTCCGTGATGAAAATGGTCGCTTTAACAGCCGCTCCGATTTGAAAAAAGTACCACGTTTAGGTCCAAAAGCCTTTGAACAATGCGCCGGATTTATGCGTATTCTGAACGGGAAAAACCCGCTTGATGCTTCAAGTGTTCACCCAGAAGCGTACCCTGTGGTCGAGAAAATTCTACAAGCTACTACCGCAACCCTTACTGATTTAATGGGAAATGCGACAAAAATTCATCAGTTAAATGCAAAAGATTTTGTTGATGAACAATTTGGTTTACCAACCGTAACGGATATTCTTAAAGAGCTCGAAAAACCGGGGCGAGATCCTCGTGGTGAATTTAAAACCGCAACTTTTATGGACGGTGTTGAAGAGATTCAAGATCTGAAATTGGGGATGATTTTAGAAGGCACGGTAACCAATGTTGCCAATTTTGGCGCTTTCGTTGATATTGGTGTGCATCAAGACGGGTTAGTGCATATTTCAATGCTTTCTGATCGCTTTGTTGATGATCCGCATACAGTGGTAAAAGCAGGCGATGTGGTTAAGGTTAAAGTACTTGAAGTAGATGTTGCACGTAAACGTATTGCTTTAACAATGCGTTTAGATGAAAGTACGGGCGAGAAAAAAGCTGAGCGTAGCGAAAATCGCAAAATGACTGAAAAATCAGACCGCTTACAAAGCCAATCATCGAAGCCTCAACGCAATCAATTTACGAATAATGCATTTGCCGATGCGTTGAAAGGGTGGAAAAAGTAAAAGAATAATTCTATATCGTTTATATTTTGTACGTAGAAATATAACAGCCTTTATCCTAAAAAACCGGAGAAATAATGGAAATTTTAGATTTATTACAACGCCGCCGTTCTAACAAACAATTTGGCGATGTTGCACCAAATGAAGAGCAGTTACAACATATTTTAAAAGCGGCTTTACGTGCGCCGGATCATGGGAAAATGAAGCCTTATCATTTTGTTGTCATTGAAAAAAGTGGTATGAGCAAATTACGTGAGTATTTAAATGCTGCTGCTATTGAATTTGAAATGGACGAAAAAAATGCGGCAAAAGCAGATAAACTTTCTAGCCAAGCTCCGATGGTTATTGGCATTGTTGCCAAAATTGATCATCAATCGCCAAAAGTACCCGCTTGGGAGCAAATTGTTACTGCCGGTTGTGCAACCTATGCCATGCAATTAGCGGCTAATGCTCAAGGTTTTGAGACTGTTTGGATTAGCAAAAAATGGGTTGAAGGCTCAGCCATTCGCCAAGCTTTTGGTTGTGAAGATGGCGATAAAATTATTGGGTTACTTCTTATCGGTTCACCAAAAGAAGATGATGGTATTTCTTTGGCTCGAGAAGCTGAAGATCCGACCAATTTTGTGAGTTTTATTCGTTAGATAAAAAATGAAAACGATCTTAATTACAGGCTGTTCTTCCGGTATTGGCTATGCAACAGCAGAGTTGTTAAAACAACAGGGCTGGCGTGTTATAGCCAGTTGTCGGAAAGCCGAAGATGTTCAAAGGTTACAGCAAGAAGGTTTTGAGTGTATTCAACTTGATGTCACTAATTCAAGCCAAATTGCAGCAGCGTTTGAATATATCAATGCAAGCGGTCAATTAGATGCAGTTTTTTGCAATGCGGGTTATGGGCAACCGGGCTGTGTGGAAGATATCCCAAGAGAAGCATTACGAGAAATTTTTGAGACCAATGTTTTTGGTGTTTGGGAAGTGATGAACCACGCACTCAAAATTTTTCGCCGTCAAAATCACGGTAGGATTTTAGTCACAAGTAGCATTTTAGGATTTGCCGCAATGCATTATCGAGGTGCTTATAATGCCACAAAATTTGCTCTTGAAGGAATGGCGGATACTTTGCGTTGTGAGTTATATGGCTCCAACATTTATATTAGCCTGATTGAACCGGGTCCTATTCAAAGTCGCTTCCGCCCTAATTCTGTGGAGAAATTGGAAAAGTATATTGATATTGAAAATTCTTTCTTAAAAAGCTTGAACCAATCGCAATATCAACGTTTAATCACAAAGGGGAATACTAATCCGTTTGCTTTGCCTTCTTCTGCTTGCGCGGAGGCTTGCTTGCAGGCACTTAATGCTCAAAAACCAAAAGCACGCTATCAAGTTACTTTCCCGACTAAATTATTTTGGTGGTTGAGACGAATTCTACCAACAGTGTTGTTTGATGCGATGAATCGTAAATTTGGGGGATAACATTACTAAATTTGACGATTAAATGTCATTTTACTTTCTTGCCCCCTCCACAAACGTTGTAAATTATCGTGATGTCGATAGATCAATAAACAACAAATCAGGGCAATAGGAAAAGTAAATTCAGGTTGAAAATACCAAACAAAAATCGGTAGAACTAAGGCACTGATAACAGAGCTTAATGAGGAGTATCGAGAGATAAGGAAGACCATTGCCCAAGTCCCTACTGCGAGGCCAAATATCTCAATACCAAAAGGAAGTAAGGTCCCTAGAGCTGTCGCGACTCCTTTTCCCCCTTTAAATTTAAAAAACAAAGGGAATACGTGTCCTAAACAAGCAGCAAGAGCGATAAAACCAATTTCACTTGGCTGCAAGCCTAATTTGAAAGCAATAGCAGTAGGAAGTAATCCTTTTAACATATCAAATAATAGCACGCCTACCGCGGACAATTTTCCACCAATACGTAATACATTGGTTGCTCCGGGATTTTTCGACCCATATTCCCTAGGATCGGGTAGCCCTGCCAATTTGCAGAAGATGATTGCACTTGATATAGAACCTAATAGATAGGCCATAACAAGGACAAGATAAGCGATTGGCGTCATTATTTTTCCTTATTTCTCTTTATGGTATATTAAGTACCTATTTTACCGAATAATTTGAAGAAAAAAATAAGGAAGATGACATGACAGATAAAGTTTTTATTCATGAACTCACTGCTTTTGCCTCTATTGGCGCTTATGACTGGGAACATACCATTAAACAGAGGTTAGTTTTCGATATTGAAATGGCATGGGATTTTACTAAAGCCGTTCAAACGGATGACGTTCAGTATTGCTTAAATTATGCTGAAGTATCACAAAAAATTTTGGATTTTGTAGAAGGTAAACCATTCAAATTGGTCGAAACGGTGGCTCATCAAGTTGCTGATTTATTGCAAAATGAATATGGAATTCAATCGCTTAGGATTCAATTACATAAGCCGAAAGCAGTTGCTCAAGCCTCTAGTGTAGGTGTGATTGTTGAACGAGGTTGTTAATATCAAAAGAAAAGAGTCGGTAGCAATTAAAAATAATGAAAACCAACTCTTGGAGTCCACTATATATCCCTAAACCTAGTAAGTGTTGAAGGCTATATTACTTATGTAGCAATTATATTTTTACCGGTTCAATAATTTCACTCGGATAACAGCCTAAAACTTTTAGGAAACTGGTTACCTCTTTAAGTTCTTCTAATGCTTTTTGGGTGTTTTCATTGTGCATATTAGCTTCGAGCTCCACATAAAACATCTCTTCCCAAGGCTTGCCATAAATCGGGCGGGATTCTAGTTTTACCATACGAATATCGTGATTTTTAAAGACAACTAAAGCATCAACCAGCGCACCGGCTTGTTGAGTAGTCGTCATTAAAAGAAGCGTTTTCGTTTGTACTTGCGGAGAAACGTTAATCGCTTGTTTAGCAACGACAATAAAACGCGTGATGTTGTTAGTTTGGTTTGCAATGTCTGTTTTGATATTGGTTAAACCATATAATTTTCCACCATCTTCATTGCCTAAAGCGACAATATTTGGTTTATTTAAACGAGCCACCATTTGCATTGCGTGCGAACTGCTTTCACAATATTTAATATGAACACGATCAAGGCTTTGAATAAATTCACTGCATTGTTGTGCCGGTTGTGGGTGAGTGTAAATGGTATCAATATCACTCACATCAATGTTACCATTGGCAAGGATACAATGTTTGATCGGATATGCAAGTTCTCCCACAAGAGCTAAATCGGTATGTTGAAGTAAATCATACACCTCATTGATCGAGCCTGAGGTGGTATTTTCAAGCGGTAATACACCAAAATCAGCTTCACCATTGGTAACTTTATCGAATACCTCTTTGAATGAAGCACAACTTAATTCAACCAATGTCCCTTGATATTTTTTCGCAAATTGACGAGAAGCCATATTAGAATACGAACCTCGCATACCAAGAAAGGCAATCGAAACACGCTCTTCTTTTTGTTCGTTTAACTTATTTTGTAAATAATGTTGTTGGGTTAAAACGGAATCTTCAATAATGCGTTGGAAAATTTGTGTCACATATTGTGGGTCAAGTTGATAATTTTCCGCTTCGGAAAAATTAACGAGCTCTTGGAGTAACGCTTTTTCACGTACAACATCTCTTAACGGTTTTTGGGTAATCTCTTTACTACGCACTACATCAAAAGCAAGGCGATGGCGTTCAGAAAGCAATTTCAAAATATGGCGATCAAGGTTGGTAATTTGGGTTCGAATATCAGATAAATCTAAAGACATTGTGCGATTCTCATTAAAATAGGGTAATGGCAAGATTATAGCGATTTCATCTATAAAAAAAAGATAAGCGGTCGGTTTCTGATCCTTTTTTGCAAAAAATCAATGGAAACAGACCGCTTGCAGAAAGATTACGCAATACCTTTATGGCGTAATAACGCATCTAAGGTTGGTTTACGACCTCGGAAACGTTCAAATAACACCATCGGCTCTTCTGAACCGCCTCGAGTTAGAATGTTATCAAGGAAAGATTGCCCCGTTTGGCGATTGAAGATCCCTTCTTCCTCAAATTTTGAGAATGCATCTGCAGAGAGGACTTCAGCCCATAAATAGCTGTAATAACCGGCAGCATAGCCACCCGCAAAAATATGGCTAAAGCTATGCGGTGTGCGTACCCAATCCGGTGTTTTAACGACCGCAACATCAGCTTTAACGGCTTTTAGCGTATCTAAGACTAACCCTTCTCGTGGCTGCGCTAAATGTAAACGGAAATCGAACAAGCCGAACTCTAATTGACGAAGCACAAACATTGCCGCTTGGAAATTTTTCGCTTTGAGTAATTGTGTCAATTTTTCTTTTGGTAATGGCTCACCTGTTTCGTAATGCCCTGAGATAAATTGTAACGCCTCTTCTTCCCAACACCAGTTTTCAAGGAATTGGCTTGGTAGCTCTACCGCATCCCAAGGCACACCGTTGATCCCAGCGACATCACCGACATCAATTTGGGTAAGCATATGATGAATGCCGTGTCCAAATTCGTGGAATAAGGTTGTTACTTCATCGTGAGTAAATAACGCAGGTTTATCGCCAATCGGTTTATTAAAGTTACAGGTTAAATAGGCTACCGGTTTTTGCAATGAACCATCGGCAAGACGTTTTTGGTTAATGCAATCGTCCATCCAAGCACCGCCACGTTTATTTTCTCGTGCGTATAAATCTAAATAGAATGAGCCTCGTTCTTCGTTATTTTCATCGTAAATTTGGAAAAAACGGACATCTTCGTGCCAAGTATCAATGCCAAATTTTTCTTCGATACGTAAGCCGAAAATACGTTTCATCAATTCAAATAAGCCGGAAAGAACACGATCTTCAGGGAAATACGGGCGAAGTTCCTCATCGTTAATAGAATAAAGCGCTTGTTTTTGTTTTTCGCTGTAAAAAGCAATATCCCAAGGCTCTAGTGTTTCTACACCATAATTTTCTTTCACGAATTGTTTTAGCTCGCAAATTTCTTTTTTGCCTTGCTCTTTCGAACGATTTGCAAGATTTTCTAAAAATTCGACCACTTGTTGTGGGTTTTCCGCCATTTTGGTTGCGAGCGATAAATCCGCATAAGTGGCGAAACCGAGTAGTTGTGCCATTTCTAAGCGTAATTTCAGTTTTTCATCGATATTCGCAGAGTTATCCCATTTGCCGGCATTTGAACCCTGATCAGAGGCTCGGGTTGCATATTCTTTATAAACCATTGCACGTAATTCACGGTTTTCGCAATAGGTTAAGACCGGGAAATAGCTTGGGAATTCAAGGGTAAAACGGTATCCCTCTTTCCCTTTGCTTTGAGCAGACAGTTTTGCAGCTTCTAACGCTGATTCCGGCAAGCCTTTTAGTTGCGTTTCATCGGTAACGATGATATCCCAACCCATTGTGGCATCTAACACGTTATTGCTAAATTCTGCACCTAATTCAGATAAGCGAGCAGACACTTCGCCATAGCGTTTTTGTTTATCGGCTGGGAGAGAAATGCCGGATAATTCAAAATCACGTAAACTATTTTCAATGGTTTTTTGTTGCGCTTTAGAATAAGTCGCAAATTCAGGCGAATTTTTGAGTTTTAGGTAGCCTTGATATAAACCTTGATGTTGCCCCGCCCAAGTACTGTATTCAGAAAGAAGAGGTAAGCAGGCTTGATAAGCCTCTCGCAATTCAGGCGAATTTTTTACACCATTTAAATGGCTTACCGGCGACCATGCTCGAGAAAATTTATCGCCTGCAATGGCTTGTGGTAAATAGAAATTTTCCCAAGTTGGATTTTCGATTTGAGCCACTTTTTCAATGGTTTCACGACACTCTTTGATCACTGCTTCTACGGCAGGTTGAATATGCTCAGCCTTAATTTGGGAAAATGCAGGTAATCCTGTGTAGTTTAAAAGTGGATTTGACATATATATTCCTTCTTATTAAATGATAGGGATGCTGAAACAGCATCCCTCGTAAAGTAAAAGTTTCTTAAAATTTGACCGCTTGTAAAAAATTAGAATTTAACAGCATGCCCGTAACTTTCAATAATTCCTTTCAAATGTTCTAATTTCTCTTTTGGTGGGGGTAATACGCCTTCGAGCTCATATTTATACCCCAGCGTTTCCCATTTATGCGCACCTAAACGATGATATGGGAGTAATTCTACTTTTTCAATATTTTCCATACCTTGAATGAATTGTCCTAAACGGTGCGCTGAATCGTCATCATCGGTATAACCCGGCACGACTACATAGCGAATCCACGTGCGTTTATTGAGTTTTTGTAAATAACGGGCAAAATCCAATGTGCGTTTGTTGGATACACCAATTAAATCCTGATGAATTTCATCATTCAACTGTTTGAGATCCAGTAAAACTAAATCCGTAACCTCTAACATTTCATCAACTAATGGACTGTAATGGCGAACAAAGCCGTTAGTGTCTAAGCAAGTATCAATACCTTCTGCTTTACAAGCTCGGAACCAATCACGAACAAATTCCATTTGTAGCACCGCTTCGCCACCAGAAGCTGTCACGCCGCCCCCTGTTGCTTTCATAAAATGCTTATAGGTTACAACTTCTTTCATGAGATCTTCTACGCTGATCTCTTTCCCACCGTCTAAATCCCACGTGTCTCTGTTATGACAGTATTTACAACGCATTAAACAGCCTTGTAAAAAGAGAATGAAACGAATACCGGGACCATCTACGGTTCCACAAGATTCATAAGAGTGATAACGGGCTAAAACTGACATGGTACTTTCCTATTAACGTAGATATAAAATTTTAGTTGTTTTATATGAATTGCCCCTATAACAGAGAATAGGGGCAATTATTATATAATAAATTTTGAATGTAAGCTGTTTATTTTCCGTCCCACGCTTTTAGCGCATCATGACGAATTTTTACACGGCTTTGCGCATCACCTTTATAGTAATCTTTGGCTAAACCGCCTTCCCAATCGCCATAATTTGGGTTTGGTAATACAATGAATTTTTTACCGAATGCTTGGCTATTTTGATCAACAAAGGCGCGGCGTTCTGCATTGGATTTTTTATAAGTTGCATCACCAAAGTCGTTTAAGTTATCGCCAATGTATAGCACGATTTCATAGCCTTGTTTTTCGATTTCTGCAAAACGAATGGATTTATTTGATTTATCTTTTTTCAAATAGAGTGTTTCTTCACTCACACCGGTAAAACCAAGCTCTTTCATATCATCTAAAGTACCGGCTTTTTCTGTGCTATCTTTACGGTTAGATACGTAGAACATTTTACCACCGTGGCTATTGACGTAGTTGTTAAATTCAACTGCACCGGCAATGGCGGTGGTTTGGCGAGCATCAACCCAACGCGTCCAATCTTGCCCATCAAATGCTTTACCATTACGTACTTGCCAGCCTGCATAAGCGCTGTTATCTAACATTGTTTCATCTAAATCAACAACAACGGCTTTTTTCTTACCTTTTGACGCTTTTGCTTGATCAAACATTAATTTTGCCGTGTTAAATGCTTGGTAAGCCAAGGCTTGATATTCACCAGATTGTTGAACCCAGTTTAATCCTAATACAGCCTGTTCTTGTAATTGTGCATCGCCTTCAATTTTGTTGCTACAAGCGGTTAAAATTAAGCTAGAACTGACTAACAGTGCAGTGAGTGTCATTTTTACGTTTTTCATAGCGTTTTCCTTTAGTTTTTAATAAAAAGCATAGATTGCAGTTAAAATAAAGGGAACATTCATTGTTCCCTTCACTTCAATTGTGGCTGCTATTAAATTAGCTTCCCACCGTTATGATTACATACATTCAGTAAATGTACGAGTAATCACATCTTGTTGTTGCTCTTTCGTTAAAGAGTTGAAACGTACCGCATAACCTGAAACACGAATGGTTAATTGTGGATATTTTTCAGGGTGCTCAACCGCATCTAATAACGTTTCACGGTTTAATACGTTCACATTTAAGTGCTGACCACCTTCAACTGTTGCTTCGTGGTGGAAGTAGCCGTCCATTAAGCCTGCAAGGTTACGTTTTTGCGCTTCGTAATCTTTACCTAATGCATTTGGTACGATAGAGAAGGTATAAGAAATACCATCTTTCGCATATGCAAATGGAAGTTTAGCCACAGAGGTTAATGACGCTACCGCACCTTTTTGGTCACGACCATGCATTGGGTTAGCACCTGGTCCAAATGGCGCACCTGCACGACGACCGTCTGGGGTGTTACCTGTTTTCTTACCATAAACCACGTTAGAAGTAATAGTAAGTACAGATTGTGTTGGTGTTGCATTGCGGTATGTTTTGAGTTTCTGAATTTTCTTCATGAAACGTTCAACTAAATCAACAGCGATATCGTCTACGCGGTTGTCATTGTTACCAAATTGTGGATATTCGCCTTCGATTTCGAAGTCTGTTGCTACATTTTTCGCTACGCCAACCACTTCGCCTGCTTTGTTTTTGATTTCAATATCAGTACGAATTGGTTTAACTTTTGCATATTTAATTGCAGATAATGAGTCCGCTGCCACAGAAAGACCTGCGATACCACATGCCATTGTACGGAATACATCACGGTCGTGGAATGCCATTAACGCTGCTTCATATGCATATTTGTCGTGCATAAAGTGGATGATGTTTAATGCAGTCACATATTGTGTTGCTAACCAATCCATGAAGCTGTCTAAGCGAGTCATTACATCATCATAATCTAAGTATTCGCTTGTAATTGGCGCAGTTTTTGGACCTACTTGGTCACCTGATTTCTCGTCCACACCACCATTGATTGCGTATAATAATGTTTTCGCTAAGTTCGCACGAGCACCGAAGAACTGCATTTGTTTACCTACCACCATTGGCGATACGCAGCATGCAATTGCGTAATCATCGTTTTCGAAGTCTGGGCGCATTAAGTCATCGTTTTCATATTGAACTGATGATGTATCGATAGATACTTTAGCCGCATAGTGTTTGAAACCTTCCGGTAAGCTCTCTGACCAAAGGATTGTTAAGTTTGGTTCTGGAGATGGACCCATTGTGTAAAGGGTATTTAAGATACGGAAGCTGGTTTTGGTTACTAATGTACGACCGTCTAAGCCCATACCTGCTAAAGTTTCAGTTGCCCACATTGGGTCGCCTGAGAATAATTGATCGTATTCAGGTGTACGTAAGAAACGCACCATACGTAATTTCATTACTAAGTGGTCAATTAACTCTTGAGCTTCTTCTTCAGTGATTTTGCCTGCTTTTAAATCACGCTCGATATAAATATCTAAGAATGAAGATACGCGACCGAATGACATTGCCGCACCGTTTTGTGATTTCACTGCTGCAAGGTAAGCAAAGTAAACCCATTGTACCGCTTCTTGTGCGTTAGTTGCTGGGTTTGAAATGTCAAAGCCATAAGATGCCGCCATTTCTTTCATTTTGCCTAAAGCACGGTGTTGTTCCGCAATTTCTTCACGTAATTGAATCGTTGCTTGGATATCTTCGCCTGATTCTAATTTTGCTTGTAATGATGCAAATTGACGTTGTTTATCTTTCATTAAGAAATCTGCACCATAAACCGCTAAACGGCGATAGTCACCAATGATACGACCACGACCATAAGCATCCGGTAAACCTGTGATAACACCAGATTTACGGCAACGTAAAATGTCCGGTGTATAAACATCGAATACACCTTGGTTGTGAGTTTTACGGTATTCTGTAAAGATTTTTTCTACTTCTGGGTTTAATTCGCGGCGGTAAACTTTGCACGAACCTTTAACCATGTTGATACCACCAAACGGCATAATTGCACGTTTTAAAGGCGCATCTGTTTGAAGACCAACGATTTTTTCTAATGCTTGATCAATATAACCTGGTTTGTGAGAAGTAATGGTTGATGGAGTTTCACAATCAATGTCATAAGGTTCGTGAGTTTTGTTCTCAACCTTGATTTTTTCCATTACTTCGTTCCATAACTTAGTGGTTGCTTCTGTTGCGCCCGCTAAGAATGATTCGTCACCTTCATACGGTGTATAGTTTTTTTGGATAAAATCACGTACGTTTACTTCAGTTTGCCAGTCGCCACCGGTAAACCCTGCCCACGCTTTTTGTTGAGCTTCAGTTAGTTGAGTCATTTTAAGTCCTCTATTTGTTAGTAAATTAAGTTGATAAGCGGTATGTTTTTAGCAAAATTTTACAAAAAAATAACCGCTTGAATTTGAAATCAAAATTAGTGCTTACGGATATGTAAGAACCATTGCACCATGCCGATACAGAAGGCGCCACCAACAATGTTACCTAATGTGACCGGAATTAAATTTTTCATGACAAAATGATAAGTATCTAAATCTGCATATTGTGCAGCATCTACACCAATGGCTTGCCAGAATTCAGGAGAAGCCGATTGGGAAATAAGAATCCCCATTGGAATCATGAACATATTTGCTACACAGTGTTCAAATCCCGAAGCTACAAACAAGCCAATAGGTAAAATCATAATAAAGGCTTTATCGGTAAGGCTTTTGCCTGCATATGCCATCCAAACAGCAATACACACCATAATGTTACACAAAATCCCAAGAGAAAAGGCTTCCAACCAAGTGTGATGAATTTTATGTTGTGCCGTTTTTAAAATCGTTAAGCCCCATTGCCCGTTTGCTGCCATAGTTTGTCCAGCAAACCAAATCAGCGCAACGATTAAGAGACCACCGATAAAGTTACCAAGGTAAACAACAACCCAGTTTTTAAACATTTGAGCCCATGTGATCCTGTGGCTGGCTTTAGCAACAAGCGTTAGTGTTGAAGAAGTAAAAAGCTCCGCCCCAAACACAACACACATAATAACCCCTACAGAGAATACCGTGCCGCCAAGGAATTTAGAAACACCCCATGCAACATCGGATGCACCTGTTTGGGTCGTCGTATAATAAACGAAAGCGAGTGCAATAAATGCACCTGCTGTGATTGCGGAGATAAAAGAGTAAAATTGATTTTTGGTTGCTTTGTAAACCGCGCCATCTTCTGCGATTTTTGCCATTTCAGCAGGAGAAAACATTTGCTATCCTTGAAATAAAAAAATTTGAAAAATGATAAGATTTGTTGAGAATTATAGACCTGTTAGGCTCATCTTCAAAATAAAAAGTGATTAAATTAGTGGGGTTCAAGCACCTTTTTTTGATGTACCTCAAACTCAACACAAAATAAAACATAATTTAAATTTTCTATTAACTATTTATTAACAAAATAATACATATATGATTACAGAATATCTCTTATCTTTTTTTAGTTTGTTTTTTTCAGCAGAAAATCAATTAGTCACAATGTTTGTGAGTGGCTTCTTAAGTTCGACTCTATTACCTGGTAATTCAGAAGTGATCTTTAGTACTCTAGCCGGGCAGCAAATCTTTCTTGATAAAACGTTATGGTCTCCGTCACTCGTTATGCTTATTTTAGTGGCTACATTTAGTAATGCATTAGGGAGCTTTGTAACGTACCTCATGGGAAAGCTCGTTCCTAAACCTGTTGATCCTAAAAATCGTTATGCTAAGTGGGCTTTAGCAAAGAGCGAGAAGTACGGGGCGGTAATATTGCTGTTGAGCTGGCTACCACTTGTTGGAGACTTATTATGTGGCATAGCAGGCTGGCTTAAATTTCCTGTAAAACAAATCCTGTTTTATCTGATAGTAGGTAAGTTTTTGCGCTATCTTTTGCTACTTTTTTCTATGTATCCTTTTATACGCTACGTCATTGAATAAAAAAATTGAGTTAAAGCCTTATAGCAAAAGACTTTAACCCATCTTCACAAAAATGAATGAAACTGCCTATTTTTTCATACATCCAGAAAGGTGTAGTAGGCTAGACAGCTAGTTCGGCCTCATTACCACGATTTTGTAACCACTGTTTACGATCTTCCGAACGCTTTTTCGCTAAGAGCATATCCATCAACTCGAAAGTTTGGCTATCTTGCCCATCTTCTTCTCGTTCTTCAAAGGTAAGTTGTACTAAGCGGCGAGTACTTGGATCCATTGTCGTTTCTCGGAGCTGGCTCGGGTTCATTTCACCCAATCCTTTAAAGCGTTGCACATTTGGTTTGCCTTTTTTCTTGGCTAAGCGAGCAAGAATTGCCTCTTTCTCGTCTTCGTCAAGAGCGTAGTGTACTTCATCTTTACCAATATCAATACGGTAAAGCGGTGGCATTGCCACATAAACGTGTCCATTTTTAACCAAATTTGGGAAATGACGCAAGAATAAGGCACACAATAACGTTGCAATATGTAAACCGTCTGAGTCGGCATCCGCTAAAATACAAACTTTCCCATAACGCAATTCATCTAAGTTATCGTTATCCGGATCGATCCCCATTGCAATAGCAATGTCGTGTACTTCTTGAGAAGCTAAGACTTGATCCGAAGAAACTTCCCAAGTATTTAAAATTTTTCCACGGAGCGGCAAAATCGCCTGATATTCTTTATCACGAGCTTGTTTGGCTGAACCGCCCGCAGAATCCCCTTCAACTAAAAATAACTCGGTACGGCTCAAATCTTGTGAAGTACAATCCGCTAATTTCCCTGGAAGCGCAGGCCCACTCACTAATTTTTTACGCACCACTTTTTTGGCTGCACGTAAACGGCTTTGTGCGGAACTAATTGCCAATTCCGCTAAGGTCTTACCGATTTGCACATTTTGATTTAACCAAAGGCTAAAAGCATCTTTAATCGTGCTATCAACATAGCTGGAAGCCTGACGAGAAGAGAGACGCTCTTTTGTTTGCCCTGCAAATTGTGGCTCTTGAATTTTAAGCGATAACACGTAAGCACAGCGGTTCCAAACATCATCTGCAGTTAATTTAATCCCTTTTGGCAATAGGTTATGAATTTCGCAGAATTCGGTTATTGCCTTTAATAAACCATTGCGCAAACCGTTTACGTGCGTTCCCCCTTGAGCTGTTGGAATTAAGTTTACATAACTTTCCGCCAACAATTCGCCACCTTCCGGTAGCCACGTTAATGCCCAACTTACTGCTTCAGTTTCAGAAGTCACATCACCAATAAAAGGTGGATTTGGTAAACATTCATACTCTTTAAGCGCTTCACTCAAATAATCAGACAAACCGTCTTCGTAATACCAACTTTCTTGCGTATCGTTAATTTTATCCGTGAAGTTAATGGTTAATTTCGGACAGAGAACCGCTTTTGCTTTGAGTAAATGACGTAAACGACTTACCGAGAATTTAGGGCTATCGAAATACTTAGGATTAGGATAGAAACGCACCGTTGTCCCGGTTTGGCGTTTCGGGCAACTTCCTACTACGGTTAAATCTTCAACTTTTACGCCATTAGCAAAAGCAATAGTATAAATTTCGCCATTGCGCTTAATCGTAATTTCGACACGTTCAGAAAGGGCATTGACCACGGAAATCCCAACCCCGTGCAAACCGCCTGAAAAAGTGTAATTTTTATTGGAAAATTTACCGCCTGCATGTAGTTTTGTTAAGATGAGTTCTACACCTGACATTTTCTCTGTCGAGTGAATATCAACCGGCATTCCTCGCCCATTATCAATGACTTCCAAAGAGTTGTCTTTGTGTAAAATAACATCAATTTGTGTTGCATAGCCTGATAACGCTTCATCTACACTGTTATCAATAACCTCTTGCCCTAAATGGTTTGGGCGGGTTGTATCCGTGTACATTCCCGGACGAAGTTGAACAGGCTCAAGATCTTTTAAAACGGTAATTTCATCAGCACCGTAGCGTTTATCAGACATTCTTTTATTCTCTATAATCTATCACAAATGGAAATAAAGCCAGTATTTTACAATTAAAATGGGCTTTTTGGTAGGGGCGAAATATTTTTCGCCCAATGATTTATCTTAGCTTTTATTTTGATACTTCATTCCACGGCGCAACTTTAAAAAGCATCAACATTCCAGGGATCGCCACAAAAAAACATATCCAGAAAAAATGATAATACCCAAAGGCTTCTACCATATGTCCTGTATAAGCCCCGAGAAACTTACTTGGCAACGCCGCTAAACTGGTAAAAATCGCCAATTGCATTGCGGTGTACATAGGGTTCGTTTCACGTGCCATAAAGGCAACAAATGCCGCCGTGCCTAAACCGACCCCAAGATACTCGCCAGCCATAACTAAACCTAGTTTTAGTAATTCCGGCGTACCAATTTGAGCCGTATCAAAATGTCCGAAACTGGCTAAATAAGCAAAGCCTAAAATGGTAACCAGTTGCACCGTGCCAAATAACCAGAGTGCACGATTGACCCCAAGTCTTAACATCGCAATACCGCCAATGATACCGCCACCAATGCTACACCATAACGAAGTTGTTTTAACCACTGCCGCAATATGTGATTTGGTAAATCCCATATCTAAAATAAATTTCGTTTGTAACGAGGTGGCAAGGGAATCGCCTAACTTATATAAGAAGATAAACAGAATTAACCCAACAGCCCCCATCCAGCCTTTACGAGTAAAAAACTCCGTAAAGGGATCAACAAATGCCATATAAAACGGCTTGCTTTTATCAATCGGTTTGCTTTGTGGCTCTTGGGCAAATAAGGTAACCAGAAGGCAAGGCAACATAAAACTTGCGGTAATCAAAAAGACCGTTTGCCATTCATAATGATCCGCTAAGAACAGCGATAATCCCCCGGGAATTAAGCCTGCAATACGATACGCATTAACGTGAATTGAATTACCTAGCCCCAATTCATTATCCGATAAAATTTCACGGCGAAACGCATCAATCACAATATCTTGAGAAGCTGACAGAAAAGCCAAAATCACCGAAAGCACAACAATAATGTGAATATCCGCCACTGGGTCAAAAAAGCCGTAGCTCATTAAAATAGCAAGTAGCCCAACTTGAGAGAGGAAAATCCAGCTTCTTCTACGCCCTAAGAAAGGTGGGAAATAACGGTCTAGCAATGCTGCCCATAAAAATTTCCACGTATAAGGCAAGGAAGTAAGCGTAAATGCTGCAATGGTTTTAATGTCAAGGTTTGCAGAAGTGAACCAAGCCGGCATAAGCTGAATAAGCACAAACAGCGGTAGGCCAGAACAAAATCCGGTGTAAATACAGAGCAACATATTCTTCGTGAAAATCTGTTGCCAAAGCGAAGACGGTGATGAAGCGGTCATTTTTTTCCTTGTTTTTGCAAAAATAAAGGCACAAATCAAATTTGTGCCGATATTCTATAATGAATTAGCCTTTATAGCCATTCGGATTGTTTTTTTGCCAATTCCAAGTATCACGCATCATTTCATCTAAACCACGCTCAGTTTTCCAGCCTAATTCCACTAAAGCTTTCTGTGGATTGGAATAACAGGTTGCAATATCTCCCGGACGGCGTTCAACTAATTTATAAGGTACTTCAATGTTATTCACTTTTTCAAACGCTTTAACCATATCTAATACCGAATACCCCGTACCTGTCCCTAAATTATAAACGTGGAAACCGGCATCATCTTGGTGTTTATCTAGGGCTTTTAAATGTCCAATTGCTAAATCGACTACGTGAATATAATCACGAACACCCGTGCCATCGTGCGTATCATAATCGCTACCGAATACCGAAAGTTGTTGTAATTTACCAACCGCAACTTGGCTGATATACGGTAATAAATTATTTGGAATACCGTTTGGATCTTCGCCGATTAAACCGCTCTCGTGTGCGCCAACCGGATTGAAGTAACGCAATACCACCGCACTAAGTTGTGGGAAAGCTTTAACCGTATCTTCTAAAACACGCTCTACCATATATTTTGAGGTGCCGTATGGGTTTGTTGTTCCGCCAACCGGGCAAGATTCGACAATCGGAATAATTTGCGGATCGCCATAAACGGTTGCTGAAGAACTAAATACAATGGTATTTACGTTTGCTTTAAGCATTTCTTCGACTAAAACAATCGATCCTGTTACGTTATTTTGATAGTAACGTAACGGCTCACGAACACTCTCGCCTACCGCTTTTAAACCAGCGAAGTGAATAACCGACTCAATCTTATTTTCAGCAAAAATTTTGCGTAACATCTCACGATCTAAAATATCGCCCTGATAAAAAGTAACCTCTTTGCCCGTAAGTTGTTTCACTCGAGCTAATGATACTTCCGAAGAGTTACTTAGATTATCTAATACAACCACTTCACGATTTGCATTTAATAATTCTACAATCGTATGTGAGCCGATATAACCTGCCCCACCGGTAACTAAAATTGCCATATTAAGCCTCTTGTAACATAATTTAAAAAAACAGTATTTTCTAACAATTATCCAAACATTAAATACCTTCCGTAGGGGCGGGGTTTATCCCCGCCCGAAAGTTAAGTTATCCCCATATGGGTGGGGATAAACCCCACCCCTACGAAAGATTTTTAAATTTGGCGTTTATATAATTGCTAATAATATTGAAAAAATGACCGCTTGTATTCTACTCTTATTTCACCAATCAACCTAGCGATAAGATCAATTAAATAAGCGTTAGATTGATGATAAACCCTGTAGGGGCGAAATATTTTTCGCCCTAAATCCCATCGACAGTCAGGGCGAAAAATATTTCGCCCCTACAACCATTTCATATTAAAATATTTCAAATTTTTTAAATGCCCCTTTCTTTTATGGTAATTTATACGCCATTTTTTATTCATTGGATATATTATGCTTAAAATCTTTAAAGCCTTTTACCAGATTTTCCGTTGTGTGCGTGAAACGGTAATGAGCTTATTTTTTATTCTCTTTATTTTTGTTGCCGCAGCAATTGTTGGCTTGGTGAATACTTTTAATGCCAAACAACCTAGCGATGCCCTCGTTCATTTTGATAAAGGCGCATTAATCTTGGATTTAAACGGCTATCTTGCCGATAATCGAGAAGAGTACGCAGATTTTTATCGTTTGATTGAGTCGGAAATGGGTAATGAGCAACCGAAAAAATACTCGACTTTCGATATTGTTGATGCACTAAAAAACGCCCAAACTGACCCACGCATTACCGGTTTGGTACTTGAGTTAGACAAATTTGAAGGGGGAGATTACCCTTCTTTAACCTACCTCGGCAAAGGTATTACGGCATTCAAAACCAGTGGCAAACCTGTTATCGCAATCGGCAGTAGTTACGGTCAATCGCAATATTACTTAGCTTCATTTGCCGACCAGATCTACCTAAACCGAGCCGGTGCAGTAGAACTTCAAGGGCTAAATTACAGCAATCTCTACTTTAAGTCGCTATTCGATAAAATTGAGGCTAAGCCTTATATTTTCCGTGTCGGCACTTATAAATCGGCGGTTGAGCCACTCATTCGCGATGAAATGTCAGAAGAAGCAAAGCAAAACGCCAAAGGTTGGCTTGAGCCTATGTGGAAAAACTTACAACAAGGGATTGCGGATAATCGCCAAATTGATGTTGGTAAAATTTTGCCGGAAATTGACCGCTTGTTAGCCTTACGCAAACAGCATAAAGGCAATGAAGCAACTTTTGCCTTACAACAAGGCTTGATCAATGAAGTCAAAACACGTGCTGAAATGCGCCAATTATTAGTTGAAAAATTTGGTGCAGATGAAGAGAACGACTTTAAATCTATTCGCTATGATGATTATGCCACGGATTTACCGGATCGCTTTAATCGTAAAGCGCCTAATAAAATTGCTGTTATCAACATTGAAGGCGAAATCACAATGGGCGAAAGCCTAGAAGATACTGCTGGCGCAGATACCTTAATCCGCCAGCTACAACGTGTTCGCCAAGACAAAACTGTTCGAGGCTTAATTCTGCGTATCAACAGCCCTGGTGGGAGCGCATTGGCTTCAGAGCTAATTCGCCAAGAAGTTGAGGCAATTCAGCAAGCAGGCATACCGGTCGTAAGCTCAATGGGGGGAATGGCAGCTTCGGGAGGATATTGGATTGCGGCTACAAGCGATGCGATTGTTGCTGATCCAAATACTTTAACCGGCTCTATCGGTATTTTTGGTGTGTTATTTAACTTTGAGAAAACGGCGCAAAATCTTGGTGTACGTGAAGATGGAATTTCAACTTCGCCATTAGCCGAAATCAGTGGCTTAAAACCACTTTCAAGCCACCAAAGTGAATTAATTCAAATGAGTGTAGAACAAGGCTACCGTGAATTTTTAGATTTAGTGAGCCGTGGCAGAAAAATGGATTTAGCCAAAGTCGATCAAATTGCTCAAGGACAAGTTTGGTTAGGGCAAAAAGCCCAATCGCTCGGGTTAGTCGATCAATTAGGTAACTTTGATGACACTTTGGCTTTATTAGGTAATTTGATTAATCGTAAGCTGAAAGAACAGAACAAGCCTGAAATTGAAACATTTACACCACAATGGTTTACGGAACAAGATGAATCGCTGTTTGGCGAGATCTCTCGTAGCTTAAATGCCAAAGCGAAATTAAATTTAGCGGGCTGGTTAAATCTACCATTTGCACAAAAAACGCAACAAACTGCTGATTTCTTTACCAAATTCAACGATCCGAAAAATCAGTATTTATATTGTTTTACCTGTGGGACGGTACGTTAAATTAAAATTGAAATGTGTAATTATGTGATACTTGCACAAAGTTATCCTATTTAATTTTTCCCTCCCTCAGCCTTCGGCAGCTCCCTCCGTAAACGGAGGGAGCCAAAGGTTAGGCTAACGAGGTTATCAGGTTGTACCTTGTACCAAGGAGGGAAAATATTTGAATTATTTGCGTAATAACTTTTTTTAACGCTATTTTTTCTTCGCATATTTTAAAGAGTCAATCGCAACGGCTAATACGATAATTCCCCCTTTAATGATGTATTGCCAGTAAGGGTTTACGCCAATGTAGGTCAAACCATAATTGATGACGGTAAAGATAAGTACCCCTGTTACTACCCCGATAATGGTTCCGACACCACCGGCAAAGGATACCCCACCAACCACACATGCTGCAATTGCATCCATTTCATACATAAAGCCCAAGTTGTTGGTTGCCGAGCCGATACGCCCTGCTTCTAACATACCACCAAAGGCATAGAAAATCCCTGAGAGCATATAAATACCCATCAAGTTCAATGCAACGTTTACCCCAGACACGCGAGCCGCTTCCGGGTTACCGCCTATCGCGAAAATGTTTTTACCAAAACGGGTTTTATTCCAAATCGTCCACATAATCAATGTTGCAACTGCCGCATAAATCGTTATGTAAGAGAGTTTAAAACCACCGAGGTTAAAGAACCCTTGTGTGAAGGTAGAGAAACTTTCGCTAAAACCGGCAATTGGCGAAGAACCTACGGCATCATAATAGAGCGAGTTTACCCCGTAGATGATGATCATTGTCCCCATTGTGGCAATAAACGGCGTCACATTTAAATACGCAATTACAATACCGTTAAATAAGCCAATCACAGCTCCAATTGCACACACGGCAAGAATCACAACGGGAATTGGTATTTCCCCTAAATTTGGGAAAACACGATTCATATTTTCCATTGATTGTAATAACGTTGCCGCAATAACCGCCGCTAGCCCGACTTGGCGACCTGCTGATAAGTCCGTACCTTGAGTAACAATCAGCCCTGCCACGCCTAAAGCAATGATAAGACGAACCGAAGATTGGGTTAAAATATTACTGAAATTTCGTAAACTCAAAAAGCTAGGATCTTGTGCAATGATGATAAATAACAAAATCAATAACACAAAATAAATGGCATTTTGTTTCAGAAAATTAAGTGCTTTGTTTGGTTGTACCGCAGACATAATTCACTCCTGATTTATAAATATTTTGCCGCAAGTTGTAAAATTTCTTCTTGAGATGTTTTTGCGGTTTCAACAATCCCTGCCATTTTGCCATTACTCATGACAAGAATACGATCCGTTACCCCTAATAGTTCCGGCATTTCTGATGAAATCATAATGATTCCTTTATC
Organism: Actinobacillus minor NM305; assembly: GCF_000175195.1. Lineage (GTDB taxonomy): Bacteria > Pseudomonadota > Gammaproteobacteria > Enterobacterales > Pasteurellaceae > Haemophilus_A > Haemophilus_A minor. The sequence goes on from NZ_ACQL01000166.1 coordinate 32,862, forward strand.
TTTATTTGCCAGCTCAAGAATCAATTGGTAAATCTCAAATTTGGCGCCGATATCAATCCCTCGAGTCGGCTCATCCAGCATTAACACTTCAGGCTGTGTGAGCAACCAACGCCCGATAATAACTTTTTGTTGATTACCGCCAGATAACGATCCGATGGTTGTTTCATGGGAAGGCGTTTTTACATTCATTGAATCAATTACCCATTGGGTATCGCTTTTCATTTTCTTATTACTTAATAAGCCAAATCTGCCTAAATATGATTTCATATTGGAAATCAATGAGTTAAATTCAATGCTTAAATTGGCGTAGATTCCTGTTGAACGGCGTTCTTCTGTAACTAATGCAAAGCCATTGTTGATCGCTTCAAAGGCATTGCGGTTACTCACAACTTTGCCATTGAGCTTTATTGTACCGGAGGCTTTTTCACGCACACCAAAAATGGTTTCAACAATATCCGTCCGTTTTGCGCCTACCAAGCCGGCAATACCGAGAATTTCGCCTTTGCGTAATTCAAAACTAATATCTTGAATCGAAGGCTGATTTTTGGCAGTCAGGTGCTCTACCACTAATACCGTTTCTTTTGGCACATTCGTTTTCTCAGGGAAACGTTGTGTCAATTCTCGTCCAACCATCATTGAAACCACTTGTTCCATGGTCGTTTCTTTAATTGGCACGGTATTAACCCATTTACCATCACGTAAAATCGTGACTTCATCACAAATTTTAAAAATCTCATCCATCTTATGTGAGATATAAATAATGCCACACCCTCTCTCTTTGAGCTTTTGAATGATTTTAAACAGATGCTCAACCTCTTTTTCTGAAAGAGAGGAAGTCGGTTCATCCATAATCACAATTTTGGCGTTATAAGAAAATGCCTTAGCGATTTCGATCATCTGCATTTGTGATACAGAAAGTTTTGCTACTTTTTCACGAGGATCAACATCAATATCTAATTCATCAAAGATCGCTTTTGTGTCGTTATACATTTTTGTATGATCAACAAAAGGTCCTTTTAATGGATAACGACCAAGCCAAAGATTGTCCATCACACTTACTTGTTTTACCAAGTTAAGCTCTTGATGTACCATCGAAATCCCATTTTCCAAGGCTTCTTTTGAGGTTCTAAAATTAACGGGTTTACCTAAAAATAAAATTTCGCCTTCATCTTTCGCGTAAATCCCGAATAAACATTTCAGTAATGTTGATTTTCCAGCACCGTTCTCCCCCATTAATGCGTGAACACTATGGGATTTTACGGTTAAATTCGCTTTATCAAGGGCTTTTACCCCGGGAAAGGACTTACTAACATTTGTCATGGTGAGCAGTACTTCGTTTGTCATATCTCACTCCGTATATTAAAAAAGGCACGAGCATTCAGCGCTGTCGTGCCTTGTGTTTTTTAATTTATTTTAAGAATTTATCTAAATTTGTCGCATCTACGCCAACATAAGGTACACGAACCACTTTTTGGTCAATTTTCCAATTTGTGCCTTCTCCGGCAGCTTTACCGTCTGCAAGGTTTGCAGAAAGTTGTACAACCGCTTTTGCTTGGTTTTCACCATCATTTAAGACCGTACCTGCAATTTCACCTTTTTTGATTAACTGTAACACTTCAGGTAATGCATCTACCCCAAAGATTGGTAATTTTTTACCGTGAGCTTTCGCAGCTTCTAGTGCGCCCATTGCCATACCATCATTGTTTGAAATAACAACCTCAATGCTATTTGCTTTCGGGCTGGTTAGCCATGCATCCATTTTATCTTTGGCAAGGGCTGCATCCCACATACCGGTATCAATAAAGAGTTGTTCTGTTTGAATACCTTGGCGATTGAGTTCCTCAACCACATATTTGGTACGAGCTTCTGCATCCGGATGTCCCGGTTCGCCTTTAAGCATCACATACTGAATTTTACCGTCCTTATTGGTATCTAATGCTGGTGTCGCTTTCCATTGTTTTGCAATTAAATCACCTTGGATAATGCCTGATTCTTTTGGATCCGTTCCGACATAGTAAGCTTTTTCATAGCTACCAATCGCTGTTGCCCCTGGATCTTTATTAAAGAATACCACAGGAACATCCTCACCTTTTGCTTTACCAATAATGGTTGGTGCGGCAGATGGATCCACAAGGTTAATCGCCAGTGCTTTTACCCCTTTAGATAACAGCACATCGACTTGGTCATTTTGAATTGATTGCGTATTTTGTGAGTCATTCATCAGCAACTCAACATCTTTGAGATTTTTGGCTTCTTTCTCAATTTCTTTACGCATTAACGCCATAAAGTTATCATCGTACTTGTAAATCGTCACGCCAATGCGATCCTTAGCTTGTGCAACCCCTACCGTTGCTCCTAATGCGACAGATAATGCAATTGCACTTAATACGGCTTTTTTCATAGAATGTTCCTCTTATTATGAAGACTTAATCATTATGGTTACATTGTTATTGGAAGTAACAACTTGTGCTTAACAATAATTATTTTTGACAAAACATTCCGTGATCATCTTCACAAATTTGAAACTTATTTTTACATCGCCGTTTTTTTAAACAGAAAATTTCGAGATTATGTAGCCGTTACACAAAATTTTATTTAATTTCTCCCCCT
>NZ_ACQL01000165.1 GCF_000175195.1 Actinobacillus minor NM305
GCTTGTCGTATTACTGTGATAATTTCTCCACCATTTTCTGCAATGTTTCGAGTTGTGACTTTTGTAAAGCTATCAACTCATTTTTTGCAGATAACATCTCTTGTTGATGAGAAATCGTTTGTTTGAGTTGGATAATCTCGGAAGCTAAATCTTGAGAGGT
>NZ_ACQL01000164.1 GCF_000175195.1 Actinobacillus minor NM305
CAAATAATCTTATTCTTAATTCGTCTAGTCGCCGTGCTCGGCAACGATGTGAGAGAGCATTCGCTCCCCGGCATATTCGAGCAACATCAGATTGTTCTCACGACCGAGCAACCGGACTGCTCCCCTCCCATTGCGCCATACCAGATAGTCGGCCCCGCGCAGTTCATCAGCAATGTCTTCTATAGGTTTCAATCCCTTGACGATTGCAGGAGTCCCGTCTGGCAATGAAACTTTCCAAACGAGGCTGGAAAAGGTGTCCGCAATGAGAACAGGTTGCGAAACGTGCCAATGAGCAGGAAAAACAGGCGGCATGAACATCAACCCCAAGTCAGAGGGTCCAATCGCAGATAGAAGGCAAGGCGTTCGCGGTCGGGGGCTTCGATCCCCAATACATTGAATAGGACAGCGAAGGCGCGCTCTGCTTCATCTGGCGCTGCCCAGTTCTCTTCGGCGTTAGCAATCATGAGTGCCAAATCGGCATAGCGATCTGCTGTTCCGAGCCGCCCAAGGTCGATCAGACCCGTGCATTGAAGAGTTTTAGGGTCCACCATGAAGTTCGGCATGCAGGGATCACCATGGCAAACAACCATATCGGTGCGCTCTTGGTCGAGCCGCACCGGTAGCTCTCGTTCGACACGAGCCAAAAGATCGAGCTGCGGCGTACTCTTGTCCTCGTCCGGTAAGAAGTCGGGATTGACGGCATTGCGGGACACCACATCAACGGCGCGTCCGAACATTCGCGACAGCCTGCGCTCAAACGGACATTGATCAACCGATAGGCTGTGAACAGCGCCAAGTTGCTGCACCATTGACGGCCACGCTTTGAGCAAATCCGCTCCAGACAGATCAGCCGCCGGTACTCCCGGAATTGCCGTTATCACCAAGCATGCACCCTCCTGTTCCTCCTGCCAGTTGATGACCTCGGGGCAAGCCACACCTCGACCTTTGAGCCAAATGAGGCGGTCACGCTCTCCAGCGAGCTCACCGCGGCGGGAAGCAGGTGCGATTTTCGCGAAGGCATGCCCGTCACCACGTCGAAAAACAAAATCACCGGATTCTCCGCCTCTGACAGGCAACCAGTCAGAATGCGATTCACCAAAAAAAATATTAGTTCGATTCAATGGAGGTTCCTTCAGTTTTCTGATGAACAGGGCTTCACTAGATATGAAACCCTTTAATTTAACCTGAGCTTATTTTAATTTACTGTTACACAACTCTTGTAGCCGACTAATAAAGCGTGCAACATGGAAGCCATCACAAACTGCATGATGAACCTGTACTGAGAGCGGCAATAACAGTCTATCCCCTTCTTGCTGATATTTTGCCATTGTTATAATGGGTGCAAAATAATCGGTAAAATTAGCAACATTTAAATTAAAGCTATCAAAATTAACCCAAGGTAATGCTGAAATATTTAAATGATTTTCTGGTGTTACCCCTTGAGGAAATAACTTGGTATCACTTTTATAACGTTCCATTACCGATAAATAATTCACCATAAATTGATCAATATCGGATGAGTATGGGCAACTCAGTGCTGAAAATGTCTCTGTTTCTTGATGGAATACGGTGAATTGTGGGTCGACTGAATCCCATACGATCAATTCATCATCTTTTATCGCCATTCTCAACTCATCAAATTGATTCACGGCCTGAGCAATCAGATAGATCATTACCGGATAAAACTTATACGCTGAATCATCCAATGACTTTTTTAACGTCGTGATATCAATTTTGCTTGTTAAGCTAAAACCACATGGTAAACGATGCCGATAAAACTCAAAATGCTCACGGCGAACCCAATTTTTTACATCAAATTTTGTATAGTTCATAACATATCCCTTCTGAATTTTTTTTCTGATGAAGCGCGAATATAGAGAAATATCCCGAATGTGCAGTTAACGAATTCTTGCGGTTTCTTTCAGCGCCGCCAATACCGCCAGCCCGTCGCGCAAGGGGCGCGGCTCGTGTGTGCGGATGAAGTCAGCTCCACCTGCGGCGGCGGCAAGCTCTGCAGCGAGTGTCGCGGCCCCGACATCCCCCGGACCACGGCCTGTGAGCGCGCGCAGAAAGGATTTGCGCGAAACAGACAGAAGCACCGGCAAATCGAAGCGCAGCCGCAATTCATCGAACCGCGCCAGCACCGAGAGCGAGGTTTCGGGAGCAGCCCCCAGAAAAAAACCCATGCCGGGATCAAGGACAAGGCGGTTGCGTTTGATACCGGCACCCGTCAGCGCCGCGATGCGCGCGTCAAAGAACGCCGCAATGTGATCCATGATGTCGCCAGCGGGTGCCTCGCGCCGATCTGCCTGCCCGTCTTGCACCGAATGCATAACGACGAGTTTGGCAGATGATTTCGCCAATTGCGGATAGAACGCAGCGTCTGGAAAACCGCGAATATCATTGAGATAGGCCACACCACGCGACAAGGCATAGGCTTGCGTCGCGGGTTGATAACTGTCGAGCGAGACGGGAATGCCATCTGCCTTGAGCGCGTCCAGCACCGGCGCGATACGCGCGATTTCTGTGTCGGACGAAACAGGCGCGGCGTCGGGATTGCTGGATGCCGGACCGAGGTCGATCACATCTGCCCCCTCGGCCATCAGCTTACGCGCCTGCGCAATGGCTGCGTCTGGCGCCAGATACCGGCCTCCATCGGAGAAACTGTCCGAGGTTATGTTGACGATGCCGAAAATGATGAGCGATTTATTCATGGGGGCTTCTATAATAGGGTCTGTTGAACATTTGAAATAAAAAAATAGAGAGTAGTAAATGACAAGCTTTGGTTGAAACTAAAGCCTATTATCCTAGATTTGAATATCTATGACAAACCAAATTTAAGAAATATTTTCACAGGAATCTTATATCGCCTGAAAACAGGCTGCCCATGGCGATATTTACCAGAATGCTTTGGAAAGTATAATACTGTTTTTAAAACTTTTAGAAGATGGACAAAATTGGATAAATTCACCAAAATTTTTAAACAACTTATTAAAGATCCGGATATGGAGTGGTTATGGAGTGGTTATGGCTATCAAGG
>NZ_ACQL01000163.1 GCF_000175195.1 Actinobacillus minor NM305
CCAATTCTTTTAAAATTAATTGGTTGCTGACTGATTGATTTAAATCTTGATGGGCAGAGATGACTAAAATTTTGCTCATAAAAGCTCCTAAAATAATATGGATATGGTTTGTGCCATATTTTAGCGTGATGGTTAATATTTTGATAGTACTTACATTTTTGTAAGTATCAGACCGCTTGTATTACCGCAAGCGGTGTTTTTTAACCCTGCTCAGCAAGGGATTTGGCGTAGTCTCTTCCATGGTGGCATGGGTTTTGCTTAATTCGTGGGCGAAAATCACAAGCGGCACTTTACCTTGCACGTTTTCGGATCTGTACGCCTTGCCGTAAATTTGATTGAATGCCTGTCCGATGTAAGCCGGGGCGGTTTGCGGTTCGGCCGCCTGAACGGAAAGCGTACTCATACCTAAAGTGCGGTTAAAATGGTCTTGATTTTCACGATGTTTCTCCTTAGAGCTGTCCGAATTGGGCATAAAGTTCAGGCAGGATTTCTGCCAAATGGGTAAATTCCGTCATATCGTGCACCGACATTTCATAAGCGATGGCAAGGGCTTTTTCTTCAGTCAAATGAGCACTCATTGCCTGCACGCCACGTTCGCCTGCCCCCTTGATTTTGGCGATTCGGCTGAGTTCGGCGTGTGGGGTTGTCCAGTAGAAGCTGATGAGTTCTGCTCCGCCTTCCACGTCTCGTACCAAGTGAATCAGCGTTGCCATTGCCACATTATCTGCACCCACAGGGTGCGACCAGCCACTGGCACTGGCAGTGATGTTTTTGGCTTTCAGCACCTCGGAGCGGAAACCGATTTGCTCAGGCGGTACGAACACGGCGATGGTGTCGAGCAAGGTGTCGCCGATGTATTCCGTGATGTGATTTGGATTATTATAAAAACGCGCCTCATAGCTGAGCGATTTATCCGCCGCTCGCTCCGGATCGGCTAGGCTGTTGTTGATATGTGCCTGTGGAAACCACAACATATAACGTTCTTTTTCCACCGTGTGCCACAACATCCACCATTTGAACATTTCGCTCGTCACATTTGGCATAAAATGGCGTGAACGGCTGAAAGCAGCAATACCTTTCTCACCGTCATTGATCACGCCATAACCGCTAACAGGGGCGTTGTCGATGTTTTCTAAGGCTTCATTCAAGGCTTCCGCCGTTGGGGCGAACACCTGATCCGCAGGCAACGGCTGATGCAAGCCTTTTACCATCTCCATAGGCACTCTCAGTTCGCCATTGAAAAAGTCTTGGTATGGCTTGTTTTTTAAGCTCTCAATGTTGCGTTGAAATTGCAGCTGCATCGGTGTTTGCAAATAGGTTACAGGCACTAATTCAACAGTAGCCGATTTTTTTACGGTTTGAGCTACGCTTGTTTTCGGCAACATTGCGGTAGCGGCTAAGCTAGCTGTTGCGGTCATAAAACGGCGACGATTCATTTTGTTTTCCTTCTTGTGTTCGTTTGATGTGCAAATTTTAGGAAAAATCAGACCGCTTGCACATCGACAACAACAGGATATATTGTCATAATAGGCATACAAAAAAGTGGTTTAGTATTGTTATTTAGATATTTTGACGGAGCGTTGTCTGATGAAAACCGATTTGCGCGTCTTGCGTACCCAAAAAGCCATTCGGGAAGCCTTTTTACAGCTTCTCAACCAAAAAGATTACAAAGAGATCAGCGTGCGGGAGATTTTGGAGCGTGCGATGGTCAACCGAATGACGTTTTACAAATACTATTCGGGCATTGATGATTTAGTGGCAAAACTGATTGCCGAATTTAAGGCGTTTTATGCTCAAAGCGTTTACGAACGCTTCACTTCGCCGAATGTCGCCGAATTTTTGCAGAACAGCCTGCCTGCATTTCAGGAAAAAATTCCGCTGATGCTGGCGTTGCAGAACATTCAGACCAAGCGGCACCATCTTTATCAAGATCAGCTGGATATTGTCAAAACGGTTTTTTTGGAAAAGTTCGCCGCCACAGCATACGATGAATTTAAGGATTATCAGGCAACTATGTTTGCCATGGCAGTAGTCGGCACCGAGCGGTATTACGCCGAAAGAGGCGAACCGCTCCCCGCCGAAAAACTACCCGAACAGTGGCGGCATATTGCTGCGGCATTAGGGGGAAAATGAGATTTTCAGGCAGCCTGAAAGCCGTTTTACCCGCTTCGCCCGCTCCTTCGCAGCCGTCGGCAAGCCGATGTTTAAATGCAGGTATTTTGCAAAATTTTCATCAAAAAACACCGCTTTTATTTCTAAAAAC
>NZ_ACQL01000162.1 GCF_000175195.1 Actinobacillus minor NM305
TTTTTGTAGGGGGCGGAAACCCGTGGGTGTAGCCCACGGGTTTGTCAATCGGGATGTATAATTTCACTCCCTCCCACAAGGGGCGAGAGTAAAAAAAGGGCGGGTACACAGACCCGCCCCTATAGCTCTAAAAGCGGTTAAATTTAGGCAATGTTTTGCAAATTGGAGGGAAGTATTTAGGGGGGAACTATTTTTTCTCTTTCGCATCACAATGACTAATATCATGGCAGTTGCCATAGAGATATAAGCTATGCGTTGCTAATTTGATCCCGTGTTTTTCACTGATTTCACGCTGGCGGCGTTCAATATCCGGATCTTTAAATTCAAAGACTTTGCCACAATCAATACAGATAATATGGTCATGATCCTGTTCAATATTTAACTCAAATACGGCTTTATTCGCATCAAAGTTGTGTTTAACAAGAATACCCACCTCTTCAAATTGATTTAGCACACGATAAACGGTTGCTAAGCCAATATCCGATTCACGTTCCAGTAATAGCTTATAAATGTCTTCCGCAGAGAAATGTTGCATTTGCTCACGAGTTTCTTGCATCAGAGCAAGGATTGTTAAGCGAGGTTCTGTTACTTTTAAACCTACACTTTTTAATAATTTGGTATTTTCTTCAGACATAACTGCCACCTTTGTCCTTGTTTTAAATTATGCCAATTGATCAAGACACATTTCTTCGGTTAATTGCTTACACCACGCTTTTACGCGTTCGTTGGTTAATTCAGGCTGACGATCTTCATCGATACAAAGCCCGACAAAGGTATTCTCATCAACTAACGCTTGAGATGATTCAAAAGTATAACCATCGGTTGGCCAAAGCCCAACAATCACACCACCATTCGGTTCTACCACATCACGTACGGTTCCCATTGCATCACAGAAGTATTCTGCGTAATCTTCTTGGTCACCACAGCCAAAAATAGCCACCACTTTGCCGTTAAAATCAATTTCTTTTAAAGTTGGCATAAAATCATCCCAATCTGCTTGAGATTCACCGTAGTACCACGTTGGAATACCAAACATTAAGAAATCATATGCTTCAATATCTTCTTTTGTACTTTTGGCAATATCACGAATATCAACTAAGTTTGCACCTAGTTCTTTTTGAATCATTTTTGAGATATTTTCTGTATTACCAGTATCACTACCGTAGAATAAACCTACTGCTGCCATATTAAATTACCTACTTTGCTTCTGCTTCAGTGTTTCCACTGAAATAACGATTTAAAATATTTTCAATGAGTTGTCCGCGTGTTATTCCACGTTGAGCGGCTTCCTTTTCAAGCGATTGCACCAAATCAGTGTGTAACTTTAATTCAACCCGTTTTAGACCAAATGAACGATCTCGCCTAAGTTGATTACGTTTGTTAATACGAACTTGTTGCTCTCGACTAAGAGGATTTGTTCGAGGTCGCCCAACTTTTGGCACGCTTGCAAACAAATCAAGGGTTATACAATCTGCGTCTTGTTTTGCCATAATGTTCCATTTGATGGGCTTTTGCTACCTATCATATCAATCACTTTTGCTAATTGAGAATGATAAGCTACTTATTAAATGCCTACTATACCATATTCTTTATCTGTTTTGAACGGCATAACACCCATCAATTCTCATTCGCACATAATTCTAACGTTTTTTGAATTAAAGCTAATGCAATGGTTCCTTTGGGTGGTAATTCTGGCAAAGGCTTATCATAGTCAAACCATTTAGCATCTACAATTTCGTCTTCTTGCAACGAAATTTCACCGCTTGCATAGTCCGCTAAAAAACCTAACATCAATGAATTGGGAAAAGCCCAAGGCTGGCTACCAAAATAGCGTACATTTTTAACTTTGATCCCAGTTTCTTCAAAAATTTCTCTTTCAATGGTTTGTTCAACATCTTCACCTGCTTCAACAAACCCCGCCAAAGTAGTATAAATCGTCCCTTTGTGGCGTAAATGATTTGCCAATAAAATTTGTTTCCCCTTGCGAACCGCGACAATAATAGAGGGGCTGATCACGGGATAGCTACGGTGTCCACAATGTTCGCAATGCACCGCCAATTCATTGGGTGCAATCTCTGTTTTTTGACCGCATTTTCCGCAAAAGCGGTGCGTGAGTAAAAAATGGTTTAACGAAACCGCACGATGTAATAAATTTGCTTCAGTTTTTGGGCGGGCAATTTGGCTACGTAAAAACGTAAATTCACGATGATTATCTTGCGCTTCAGCTTGTAATAAATATACCGGTAAACCTTGATATTCACCCATTTGAATTTTATTTCGCCCAACGAACCCAAGCTCTTGCTCACTTCCCATTAAAAGTTGATTATCCTTTAAGGCAACATCAAATTCTTTCACGATAATCCAATATGCTTTACTCATTTCTCAATCCTAGTTGTTTAAATAACCGGCTTTTTTCCGACAACGATAACACTTGATATTCGCCACTCCCCAACTCTCCGAGTTGATAATGCCCAAGCCCGACACGAATAAGCCTTAAGGTTGGAAAACCAATATGAGCAGTCATTCTTCGGACTTGACGATTTTTCCCTTCGGTAATTTTAAGTTCAATCCAGCTCGTGGGAATGGTTTTACGCTCTCGAATTTTAGGTGCTGTTTGCCAATCAAAATCAGGTGCTTCAATCTGTTTTGCTTTTGCCGGTTGCGTTAAACCATCTTTGAGTTCAACACCTTTCTCTAATTTGGCTAAATCAGCCTGCGAGGGAATGCCCTCCACTTGAACCCAGTAAGTTTTCTCTTTCTCGAATTTAGGATGTGCAAGTCGGTGCTGTATTTCGCCATTATTGGTAAGCAGTAATAAACCTTCGCTATCTCGATCTAATCGCCCAACGGGATAAATTTTCGGAATATCAATAAAATCCTTTAAGGTCTTTCGCCCCTGTTCATCGGTAAATTGGGTCAAGACATCATAAGGTTTATTGAACAGGACGATGATCGTTTCTTCTAAATTTAATCGAGTTGTAAGCGGTCGTTTTTGTGATTTATTTTGCTTATGCCATCTCGGATTTGCTCGTTTAAACATACTCATTTTTTTAAATTCGCCCAAGCAACAGAAAGAAGAATAATCGCCCCACCTATAAACATTGTGAGCGTTGGTACTTCGTTAAAACAGATCCAAGCAATAGCGATGGCGTAAACCGGTTCCAATGAAATAATCATTGAAGCGGTACGCGCATTGATGGTATCAAGGCTGGAAACAAATAATGTATAAGCCACCGTTGTACATAAAAAGCCGATACAAAAGATCCAGAACCAATCTACCGCTGAAACCACCAATAATTTTTCCGCAGAAAACGGCAACAAAATCAACCCTGCAAAAAGATATTGCCACCAGCTTGCTTGTGTGCCGGATAGTTTGCTCATACTTTTACGGTTCACAATCGCTAAAATACCGTAAGACAGCGCAGAAAAAACGCCCCAAAGCAAGCCTTGTGTTCCTTCACTTCCCAGCGTAAATTCAGGGGTGACTAAAATTAGCCCGATAGTAATCGCCACTAATAAGATGATTTCTTTTAAATGTAATTTTTCTTTAAAAAAGATCACTTCAAATAGCGCAACAAAGGCGGGGAAACTGGCAAAACCTAAAGTGGCTAAAGCCACACCACCGACTTTTACCGCAACGAAAAAAGTTACCCAGTGAGCAGCTAATAATGCGCCTGAAAGCGCAAGTTGCCCAAGTTCTTTTTTAGATAACGAGACAAGCGGTTGTTTTTTCCAAATAAAATACAAAGAGATCATAAAAAAGGCGATCCAAACTCGCCCTAATACCAGTGTATCCGCACTACTTTGAATTAAAGCCCCAAAAATTCCGGAAGCTCCGAAAAGAACGGCGGTACTATGAACTTTTAGCAACGCTAAAGTGTGTTTATTCATTATTTAATCCATTTATCTTGATCTTGTTGCCTTTCGAATTCTGCATCAATAATGGTGTCATCTTTTGCGTGCGAGGTTTGATAGCTTCCAAATTGCATAAAACTGACCCGCTTTTTAAAGACACGCCCGAGCATTGCCATCATCATTTTTCGTGTAAAAGGAAGCACACATAAAATCGCCAAAATATCGCTTAAAAAACCGGGGATAATCAGTAAAATACCGGCAAAAACAAATAGCACAGAACTCATCAGCGACTCTGCCGGTAATTTTCCTTCGCTAAGTTCTTTACGAATAGAATACATCGTATAAAGACCACGAAGTTTGACAAACCATAATCCTAATGCGGAAATCGCAATCAGCAATAAAATAGTTGGGAAAACGCCAAGATAACTTCCAACGCTGACCAATAAAGATAATTCGCCATAAATATATAAAATAATCCCAAACAGAATAAATAAGAGTGGCATAATAGGCTTCCTTATTTTGATTTGAACTTTTAAAATAACCGTAATAGTAACGATCATCTATTGAGTAATAGATATAGGGAATAAAATGACAGAATTCAACATTAATGAAACATTAAATACACTTGGGCTACGTTGCCCCGAACCGGTAATGCTTGTGCGTAAAACCATCCGTAATATGCAAGTGGGCGAAATTTTACATATTATTGCCGATGATCCTGCCACAACTCGTGATATTCCAAGCTTTTGCGAGTTTATGGATCACCGCCTGTTAAAAAGCGAAACAGATACCCAACCTTATCAGTATTGGGTACAAAAGGGCTTATAATTCTGCAAAATCGTAATATTATTGTTATTGCACAAAATTGAAAATCTATTGTAGGGAGCGATCAATTGTGATTTGCTCCCTTTTTTAATATATTTTCCCTCCCTCCGCCTTCGGCACCTCCCTCCGTAAACGGAGGGAGGGAAATAATAAGAGAGTTGTACAACAACCGCCCTAGCAGGGCGGTTTTATGCGTAACCGTGGGTGAAGCCCACGGCATTTCGGGCAAACACCCCCGACCGACAATCAGCCGGAATTTTAATGACGAGTACGAGTAATTTCTACTTCATCGAAGTCAAAATCTTCATCGTGTTCGTCAAAAAATTCACCATCATCGCCGTATTCATCCTCTTCGCCGTTTGGATCTTCAAAATAAGTTCCCCAGCCTTCATATTCCGCACCGGCTTTTTCAATTAAAGGCAGTAGCTCTTTTTGCTGTGCTGTAATTAAATCAGCATTGAGATTGATTTCACTCACAATATCACAAACAAAGAATACTTTACCCTCTTCTTCAACTTCTTCTGCATCAGAGATTTCATAGCCTAGTTTATAAGCATCGACAACGAGTTTCTCTAATTTATCAAAATCGTGGTGAGCAACGTGGTGCTCAATAATATAAAGCGCCTCTGGATCTGATCCATCATCTAATAAATTTTGAATGATTTCATCTGTTTCTTGGCGTAATAAAGTTAAATCGTACATCTTATTCTCCTGCTACAAAGGCTTCAGCAAACCAGCTATCTAATTTTGCTGAAAGTTTATCAATTCCAATTTTATTTAAGGCGGAATAGGCTTCTACTTGCACATCGCCTTGGAAAGGTAAAATGGCTTCTCTAACCATTTTAACTGTTTTGCTACGGGCAGATTGGCTCAGCTTATCTGCTTTTGTTAAAAGTAGTAGAACAGGTAATTCTGCTGAAACCGCCCATTCAATCATCTGTTGGTCTAAATCTTTCAACGGGTGGCGAATGTCCATTAGGATAACAACACCACGTAAACATTCACGTTTTTGTAGGTACTCACCTAATGCTTTTTGCCATTGCAATTTCATCTGTTCCGGTACGGCAGCATAACCATAGCCCGGTAGATCCACCAATTTACATTGCGGTTCCACTTCAAACAAGTTAATCAACTGTGTTCGCCCCGGTGTTTTGGACGTGCGAGCTAAGTTCTTTTGGTTGGTTAAAGCATTCAGAGAAGTAGATTTTCCCGCATTAGATCGCCCTGCGAAAGCAATTTCAATGCCGCTATCTTCCGGCAAATGACGAATATCCGGCGCAGAAGTTAAAAATTTTGTTTTATGGTAATTCAGTTTAATTTGTTCTGTCATAACGTTTTGAGTTTCTCTTTAAAAATAAAAGTCAAGCCTTGTTCTCCATATTGATTAGCTTGCGGATAACTGCGAAAAAAGCCCCATTCTAAAAAAACGATAGTGCAAATCAACATCGGCATAAGCAAACCGAGTAGCCAAGCGATATCGCCTGTGCTTGATTGTGCCATCAAATAACAAGCAATTGGGACACATAAAATAAATGCATTTTTGCCCGAGCGGTTTCTGTCGTGTAGCCGTTTTACAATAACCGATAGGCAACTATATAGGCTGATTGCCAAGGGTAACAGCATTACAGCGTTAAAAGCGGTCGGATTTGGCAAACAATTTACCAAAATGAAGAGAAAAACAAAGTTAATCGCAATCCCTGTCCAAAAACCTTGTCGATTTAACCGCCCTTGAAAACTAAAAAGTCCTTTATACCAAATCATAACTTATCCTAATGCAACATCAAGAACCATCATTACTACAAAGCCAGCCATCAGGCTTAAGGTAGCAATATCGGTATTCCCATTACTTTGCGATTCAGGGATTAACTCTTCCACGACAACGAAAATCATCGCCCCTGCCGCAAACGCCAAAGCATAAGGTAAAATCGCCGTCATCGATAAAACAAACGCAGCGCCAATTACAGCTGCAATCGGCTCAACAACTGCAGACATTGAGCCATACCAAAAGGCTTTCCAGCGAGAATGCCCTTCACCTCGAATAGGAAGGGAAAGTGATGAACCTTCAGGAATATTTTGTAAACCAATCCCAATCGCTAATCCAATCGCCCCCATAATAGAAGCATCCACGCCGGGTACTTGCGTTGCCAATGCCCCAAATGTTACCCCGATAGCTAAACCTTCAGGAATGTTGTGAATGGTAATCGCCAAAAAAAGTAACATACTTTTTGATAAACCCTTTTTAGGTTGCATACCTTCCGCTTCTTCAATCGGTTTACTCAAATGTAAATGTGGTACAACGTAGTCGATCAAACGGATAAAAAAGCCACCAAGGAGAAAACCAATCGCCGCAGGCAGCCACGCTAAAGAACCGTAATCTGCTTCAGCATATTCCAGTGCAGGTGCTAAAAGCGACCAAAAAGAGGCCGCAATCATTACCCCTCCGGCAAAGCCCATCATCATATCTAATAATTTACGGTTTACCGTTTTAAAGAAGTAAACGAATGAAGAGCCAAAAATCGTACATCCCCAAGTAAACAAACCGGCAATAAAGGCTTGCATAATGGGATGTAGTGATAAAAAATAATCAAACATTGTGAACCTTATCTTAAAAATAGAAAAGTATTTGGTACAACGTAATCATAACAAAAAAGCGATAGACAAGTCTCACATATCGCTTTTATTTTTTATTTGTAAGTTTTTGACTTAAACCAACAGCTTGCCAATAAAAGCGGTCAGATTTTCCTAATTTTTGCATCAAAAACTGAACATTTCTTGAAATTGTTTTATTTTTAGATACAATTTGTCCAGTTTTTTATAAAAAAAACAGGACAAATTAGAGGGTGTATGCGAGTAACACAACTGATTGAGATTGCTTTAAGCAATGTAGCAACAGGCGTTATTTTCGGTTATAACGACTTAATTGATAATCCAGATTATACGCAAGCGGCGATTAAAGCCTTAAATCGTAAAGTCCAAAAAGGCGAGTTGGTAAAACTTTCTAAAGGAAAGTTCTATAAGCCTGAGCAGAGTATTTTCGGGGTATTAAAAGCCTCTGAAGAAGAAGTTGTTAAAGACCTGCTGAAAGCTGGAGATACTATCATAGGCTATTTAACCGGACTAAGCATATACAATAAGCTTGGATTAACAACGCAAGTTAGTTCAACTATACAAATTGCCAAAAATACGATCCGCCCGGCGTTGCAAAGGGATTACTACAAAATCAATTTCATTTTGCAAAAAAACAAAATTACTAAAGAAAATGTGCCACTATTACAACTGCTTGACGCAATTCGTTACATCAAGAAAATTCCTGACACAACCGTTGAAAAATCAATAGCACGGCTGTCTATTTTGTTGCAGCAACTTACGGCTGCTGAAATGCTTGAGTTGCTAAATTTATCCAACAAATATCCGCCTTCAGTGAGAGCTTTATTGGGGTTTATGTTGGAACAGCAAAATATTGATGCAGCAGACTTACGGCGTTCCTTGAACCCTATTACTACATATAATTATGGCATTTCAGATCTTTTTCCTTCTGCAAAAAAATGGAACATTAAATGATTTTACATCAAGATAAAAAAGTCTTTGAACAAGCCGTTCGATACACTGCCGAAAAGCTGAATATACTGCCTATTTACATTGAAAAAGACTACTGGGTAACTTATGCCCTAAAAATACTCTTTACTCACCCTACTACTAAAGAATATTTAGTATTCAAAGGGGGAACATCACTGGCAAAATGCTATAACTTAATCGCACGATTTTCCGAAGATATTGATTTAGTGATTTTACGAACAGAGACAGAAACAGATAATCAGTCGAAAAGGAAAATTAAAGCGATTAGCACAGTGCTTTCTGATATTCTTCCTGAAATCGACATAGAAGGTATTACCCACAAGATCGGCAAAATCCGAAAAACGGCCCACGCCTATTCTCACTATTTTGGTGGCGATTTTGGACAAGTGAGAGATTTTATTGTGCTTGAGGCTACTTGGCTCGGCTACTATGAACCCTTTGCTTGTCAGCAGATTTCTTCTCTAATTGGTAAGGTATTACTTGAAAATCATCAACCAAACCTAGTCGAGCAATACGAACTGCAACCTTTTGACATTCGAGTATTACAGGCAACAAGAACATTATGCGAAAAAATAATGAGCTTGGTGCGTTTTTCGTATGATAAAGATCCTATTATTGCTTTAAGGAATAAAATTAGGCATTTGTATGATATTCATCAAATGCTGAAAAATAAGGAATTGACTCAATTTTTCTATTCAGATGGCTTTGAGATGATGTTGAATAAAGTGGCGAATGATGATGTGGACAGTTTTAAAAATAACAATCGCTGGCTTCAATACCATCCAAAAGAGGCGATCATATTTAATGATAGTGAGATATGGGAGCTACTTAATGCCACTTATCTAAATGATTTTAGCAAATTGATATACGGTGATCTTCCTGCTGCAAAAGATATTCAGCAGACTTTAGCTCAAGTGAGAGATAGAGTTGACAATGTAAAATGGACGTTAAGCCTGCCTTAAAATTTGTGGCATATGTGTTTTGAATCTCGTTGCTACAAAAAACTTTCTCTACAAGCGGTCATATTTTCCTAATTTTTTGCAACAAACTCCCATAGCGAGTACAATCCATTCATTTGCAACATTTCGGATAAATCAAACCGCTTGTATGTCATTTGAACTTCAATTTCGTCTGCCGAAAGCGGACAGTACACATCAAGATCATCAAACTTTAGGCAACTTAATCGGGCATTCGGATACCCTTGCGATTGTGCAAGCTAGCCAGCAGTTTCAAGGCTTGACGGTGGTGGTGACACCTGACACCCGCACAGCGTTACGGTTGGAAAAAAGTTTACCGAGCTTCACGAAACTGCCTGTTCAGCTTTTTCCTGACTGGGAAACCTTGCCTTACGACAATTTTTCGCCACATCAAGACATTATTTCTGCTCGTTTATCTGCGTTATTTCAGTTACAACAAGGACAGAAGCAGATTTTTCTGTTGCCAATCAATACCTTATTACAAAAAGTTTGTCCACCGAGTTATTTGGCGAACAATGTACTGTTGATTAAAAAAGGCGACCGTTTTTCGATTGAGAAATTGCGTTTACAGCTGGAAAATGCCGGCTATCGAGCGGTGGAACAGGTGCTGGAATATGGCGAATATGCAGTGCGTGGGGCGTTGCTCGATCTCTATCCAATGGGGGCAGACTCGCCTTATCGTTTGGACTTTTTTGATGATGAAATTGACACGATCCGCACCTTTGATGTGGATAATCAACGTACCATTGAACAGATAGACGAAATCAATTTATTACCAGCCCACGAATTCCCGACAGATAGCAACGGGATCGAGTATTTTCGTGGCAAGTTCCGTGAACAATTCGGTGAAATCCGCCGCGAACCTGAGCATATTTATCAGCAGGTGAGCAAAGGCATTTTGAATGCAGGGATTGAATACTGGCAACCGCTCTTTTTTGAGCAAATGGCGAGCCTGTTTGAGTATCTGCCTGAACAGACGTTGTTTATTACCTTTGCCGATATCCAGCAAAAAGCCGAGCAATTTCAACAAGATACCGCAAGACGTTATGAAAGTCGCCGTGTCGATCCGATGCGACCGCTACTTCCACCTGAACAGCTTTGGTTTAATATCGATCAGATTAACCAACAGCTAAAAGGCTATCCTCGTTTAACTTTAACCAACGAGAAAGTCCGCAGTTCGGCGGCGAAGCAGAACGCCAACCTTGAGCCACTACCTGACATTGCGGTGCAATCCAACCAAAAAGAGCCTTTTGCCGCTTTTTTACAGTTTCAGCAGACATTCAAGGGGCAAATTCTCTTTTCGGTGGAAACGGAAGGCAGACGGGAAACCTTGCTGGAGCTACTTGCACCGTTAAATATTAAACCAAAGCAAGTGAAGCAACTGGCAGAGATCAATTCGCCAATTTCTTTACTGATCTCACCGCTTGATCAAGGTTTTATTATTGAAACAAGCGGTCAAAAACTGGCGATAATTTGCGAAACGGATCTGTTAGGCGAAAAAGTTCAGCAAAGTCGCCGACAAGAGAAGAGCCGTAAAACTGTTAATCCTGATACTTTGATCCGCAACCTTGCCGAACTGAAAATCGGGCAAGCAGTGGTGCATTTGGAAAACGGTGTGGGGCGTTATGGCGGTTTAACCACCCTTGATGCAGGCGGCATTAAGGCGGAATACCTTGTGTTGCATTATGCCAACGATGCCAAACTTTATGTGCCTGTGGCTTCGCTTCATTTGATTAGCCGTTATATCGGCGGCACGGACGAAAATGCCCCGTTGCATAAATTGGGCTCGGAAGCTTGGGCTAAAACTCGCCAAAAAGCTGCGGAGAAAATTCGTGATGTGGCGGCGGAGTTGCTGGATGTCTATGCGAAACGCGAGTCACAAAAAGGCTTTGCGTTCGAGTATGATCGTGATGCGTTCGTGCAATTTAGCAACACTTTCCCGTTTGAAGAAACCGAAGATCAGAAAACGGCGATCAATGCAGTGATTAGCGATATGTGCTTGCCGAAAGCGATGGATCGCCTCGTGTGTGGTGATGTTGGCTTTGGTAAAACCGAAGTTGCAATGCGAGCGACCTTCTTGGCGGTAATGAACCATAAACAAGTGGCGATCCTTGCCCCAACAACCTTGTTGGCACAACAACATTTTGAGAATTTTAAAGATCGTTTTGCTAATTATCCGATCAATGTGGAAGTGCTTTCTCGCTTCAAAACCGCCAAAGAGCAGAAAGAAATTCTGGCGAAAGTGGCGGACGGCAAGGTCGATATTTTGGTCGGCACGCATAAATTATTGCAAGAAGATGTGCAGTTTAAGGATCTTGGTTTGCTGGTAATTGACGAAGAGCACCGTTTCGGCGTGCGTCAAAAAGAGCGAATTAAGCAACTGCGTGCCAACATTGATATTCTTACGCTCACAGCAACGCCAATTCCTAGAACGCTCAATATGGCGTTGAACGGAATGCGAGATCTGTCGATTATCGCCAGTCCGCCGGCTCGCCGTTTATCAATTAAAACCTTTGTGCGACAAAGCGATGATACGGTGATCAAAGAAGCGATTTTGCGTGAAATCCTGCGTGGCGGACAAGTGTATTATTTGCATAATGATGTGGCGACTATTGAAAATACCGCTCAACAACTTGCTGAGCTAGTGCCAGAAGCTCGTATTGTGATCGGACACGGGCAGATGCGAGAACGTGAGTTGGAACGAGTAATGTCTGATTTCTACCATCAACGTTTTAATCTGTTGGTTTGCTCAACCATTATTGAAACAGGGATTGACGTGCCGACCGCCAATACCATTATTATTGAGCGAGCGGATAAATTCGGCTTGGCACAGCTACACCAACTGCGTGGGCGTGTCGGACGTTCGCACCACCAAGCTTATGCCTATATGCTAACCCCACCGCCAAAAACGCTGACCAAAGATGCACAACAGCGGTTAGAAGCGATGAGTAGCATTGATAACCTTGGCGCAGGCTTTGTGCTGGCGACCCACGATCTTGAAATTCGTGGAGCGGGTGAACTGCTGGGGAGCGAACAGAGCGGACAGATTGAGAGCTTAGGTTTTTCACTCTATATGGAATTGCTTGAAAATGCGGTCAAAGCCTTGCAAGAAGGGCGTGAACCGACCTTGGACGAAATCACCCAACAGCAAGTGGATATTGAATTGCGAGTGCCTGCGTTACTGCCTGATGATTATCTGCCTGATGTGAATATGCGTTTGTCGTTCTACAAACGCATTGCCAGTGCAGAGAGTGATGAAGCCTTAAAAGATCTGAAAATCGAACTGATTGACCGCTTCGGTTTACTGCCAGAAGCCACGAAAAACCTGTTCCAAATTACTCAGTTACGCCATTTGGCAAAAGGGTTACAGTTGAAAAAAGTTGATGCAGGGATCAACGGCGGTTATCTAGAGTTTAAACCAACCGCAACGCCTGATCCGATGAAGTTTTTAAAACTGATCCAAGCGGATAAAAATGTCTATAAATTTGACGGCCCATTGAAATTCCGCTTTACCAAGCCAATGGAACGGGCGGAAGATCGTTTGGCGTTTGTGGTGGAGTTGATTGAGGGATTGGCTCTGTAGTTCTCAAAATTTCAAAAATAAGTAGCCACAGTACGTGGCTTAGACTGATGACAAACCCCAAATAAAT
>NZ_ACQL01000161.1 GCF_000175195.1 Actinobacillus minor NM305
ATCATTCACAACAGTGCGTCGTTGTGTGTGGTGCATTATAGAGAAAAATAAAAACCTTGCAAGTACTTTTTTCAAAAAAAGTGATTAAAACATTAAATTTTAAACAACAAAATCAATAACGCATTGATTTTAAAGAAAATTATAAAAACTATATTTCAAGTACTTTTAAGCTTTTAAAGCCTAATTTGTGCATCATCACTTCTCGATTTTTGAAGTTTTCTGTCAATTCAGTGCAAAAAGCGGTATTTTCCCTTTCTTTCTCTTGCGAGTGATGATGATTTTCCAGCAATAAACTTTGAACACGCTTTGCAATCGCTTCGCCTGAATCAACAAAATAAGTTACCTGAGGCAATAACTGTTTTAGCTCTTCCTTCAATAATGGGAAATGTGTACAGCCTAAAATAACGGTGTCTAAAGTCGGATGATTAAGCCAAGGTTCAACACATTCTTTCAATGAAAACAAATCTACCGAGCCTGTTAATAATTTCGTTTCGGCTAATTCAACAATTTGGGTATTACCAATTTTTTCAACCTGACAATCTTTTGCATAGCGGTGAATGAGGTCCAAAACATAGGGTCGTTTAATCGTCCCAACTGTTGCCAATAAACCGATTGTTTTTGTTTTAGAAATTGCCGCAGCAGGCTTAATTGCCGGTACAGTTCCTACGATTGGAAAATCAAAACGTTCTCTCAATGCCGGTAATACTACCGTGCTTGCGGTGTTACAAGCGACCACCACAAGATCAAGCGGTTGTTTTTCTGCAATTTTTTGCACAATTTTGACCGCTCGTTCAATAAGTGCTTGCTCTGATTTTTCTGAATAGGGGAAAAAGGCATTATCGAAACAGTAAAGATAATGAGCATTTGGTAGCACTTTACGAACTTCGTCATAAATTGTTAGCCCACCCATTCCGGAATCATATAAAAGAATTGTTGGTTTCATAATATAAACATAAAGAAATACTGCGTGAAATGCTACTCTCTTCTTTATGTTCATTCAAGTACAAATAAAAAAGCGAGCCATTTAGCCCGCCTTTCTCTCTGTTTTCATTAGAGAATGTTCTCAAATTTCTCTAACATTTCTTTTGGCCATACGCTTGATTGCACTTCGCCAATATGTTTTTTACGAAGTAAGAACATTGCCATACGTGATTGACCAATACCGCCACCAATCGTTAAAGGTAATTTACCTGCTAACAGATCTTTATGCCAATCCATTTCTAAACGATCTTGATCGCCTGTGATCTCAACTTGTAAGCTCAATGCTTTTTCATCGACACGGATCCCCATTGAAGAAAGTTCAAATGCTGAACCTAATTGCTCGTTCCAAACTAAAATATCGCCATTCAAACCTTTGTAGCCATTTTCAGATTCTGTTGTCCAGTCATCATAGTCTGGTGCGCGACCATCGTGTGGTTTACCATCTGATAATTTACCACCAATACCGATTAAGAATACAGCACCATGCTCTTTACAAATCGCATTTTCACGCTCTTTGCCTGATAAATCCGGATAGCGTTTTACTAACTCTTCACTATGCACAAAAGTAATTTGTTTTGGTAAAATAGAAGGAATATCAAAGCGCGCTTCTACCGCCAATTCCGTTAAGCGAATTGCTTTATAAATTTCATTTACCGTTTCTTTTAAGTAATCAAAATTACGGCGACCTGCCGGAATCACTTTTTCCCAGTCCCACTGATCCACATACACAGAGTGAGTTGGATCTAATGACTCTTCATCTGGACGTAATGCCTTCATATGCACAAACAAACCTTCGCTTTCTTGGAAGCCAAAACGCGCTAATGTATGGCGTTTCCATTTTGCGAGAGAGTGAACAACCTCGTAAGTCGCATTTGGAATACATTTCACGTGTACTTGTACAGCCTTTTCAATACCCGATAAGTTATCTTGCATACCGTTGCCGACTTCGCTCAAGATAGGGCCTTGAACTTCAATTACGCCTAATTTATCAATTAAATACTGTGTAAAGGTGTTTTTAACAAAGCTGATTTCGTTTTGTTGTAAAATAAATGACTTTTTCATTTGGGTTCCTTAATTTCAATCTAAATTTGCTTTCCCGTCAAATGCGGTATGTGCATAATTTAAAGGAATGCATAAATTTTTCAACCTTTTCACTAATAAATTCTAATTAAATCATTTCAATGATAGATATTATTTAAATAAATATGCTAAATTTAAAATAATATCTAATAATTTGTAAAACCGGAGGAAATTTTGACCGCTTCTCAACTTCGCCAAACTATCGACAAACTCGATCAAATGATTTTAAGAGCGCTTATTCAAGATGCGAAAACCCCCTATGCGGAAATGGGTAAACTTTTTGGCGTAAGTGCCGCAACCATTCACGTTCGTGTCGAAAAAATGCGGCAATCCGGCATTATTGAAGGCACAAAAATTAAAGTGGATGAGCGTAAACTTGGCTATGACGTTTGCTGCTTTATCGGCATTATTTTGAAATCCGCCAAGGATTACGAAAAAGTGATTGCAAAATTGAGCGAATTTCCTGAAGTTGTCGAAGCCTATTACACGACGGGTAACTATTCGATTTTTACTAAAGTGATGACACATACGATTGAAGAGCTACATCAAGTGCTGGCAGGTAAAATTCAAAGCATAGATGAAATTCAATCTACCGAAACACTCATTTCAATGCAAAATCCGATCTTGCGGGATATTACTCCCTAACAAAAAAGAGAAGCCTTTGCTTCTCTTTTTTAAAACACGTCTAAAACCAATTTGGTCAGTGCGCTTGCTAACATTAATTCCACATTAACCGCATTTACTTCTCGTAAGTCTTGCTGTGTTTCCTGCAAAATTTGATAACCTTTTAGTAGCTGGGCGGAAGAAAGTTGTTGGCTAAACTGCACAATGCCTTGATATAAATCCGCATTCATCCACCCCACAGAAATCTGCATTTTAGCTTTTAGCGCATCACTAAAGAAACTCTCCAACCACTCTAATTGTTCATAAACCTCAGCCGGTTCTTTTTCAAAAGTAGAGAGTAACAGGAAAACATCTCGGCTTTTAAAGAAGCGCCAAAAGGTTTGTAAAAAGGCTTTGCGAACCGGCAAGCGGTCATTTTCTAAAAATGTTTTACAAATCAGTGGACGTTGATGACATAGCCTTAGCGCAATCATTACCTCTTCCTCTGAAGCCTGTGGACAACGAGCTTGTAGCCAAGGCAATGCCACCGAAATTTCAGGGGGGTGTACCGTCCAAATTTGACAACGACTTTGAATTGTTGCCATCATTTTGGCTTGCAATGCCGTTTCTAGCAGAAAATAAACACCTTCTCGTGGCTCTTCAAGCGTTTTCAGTAAAGCGTTCGCTGCAGCTTCGGTTAAACGTTCTGCGCCACGAATATAAACCACCACATTACCCGATTGTTGTGCAAAGGTTTGAAGCTTCAAAGTCATCTCACGAATTTGATCAACACCGATATCCTTATTCTCTATCGAGGCAAGAAGATGAAGATCGGGATGATTGCCACTCTGTAACAACAAACAACTTTTACATTGGAAACAAGGCTCCTCAACGTTTTTCTGCTGGCAAAGAAGCCATTGCGCTAAATGTTGAATTAATGTCTCGGTGCCTAAACCAACATCTGTTTTAAACAATAAAGCGTGATGCCCCCGACCTTGTAGAAAAGTCGAGGTAATTTGTTGATAAGTTTGTTGAAGCCAAGGATAAAGGGTCATCATACTATTTTGCAAACTTTAAGAAATTTTCAACCGCTTGTTGAATATCAGCTGCGACTTTTTCAATCGGCTGTTCGGCATTGATAATCACCGCTTTATCATTATTTTGCGTAAGTTCTAAATAACGCTGACGTGTACGGTAGAAAAAATCCAAACTTTGTTGCTCAATACGATCCAATTCGCCACGTCCACGAGCGCGCTCTAGACCAATGGCAGGGTCAATATCTAAGTAAATAGTTAAATCGGGTTCAAAATCACCTAAAATCGTCTGTTTTAATGTTTCAAGTAATTGACGATCTAATTGACGTCCACCGCCTTGATAAGCCTGTGAAGACATATCGTGCCGATCACCTAATACCCATTTCCCTTCTGCCAGAGCTGGTTTTATCACATTCTCAACCAATTGTACACGCGCTGCATAAAGCATCAATAATTCAGCCTTATCATTCACTGGCTCTTCCAAATCGTGTTTAATCAAATGACGAAGCTTTTCCGCCAAGGGCGTACCGCCCGGCTCACGGGTTTGAACAATGTGATGAATACCGGCGGCTTCTAGCTGCGCTAAAATTGCCTGATGAGCTGTTGTTTTGCCTGCGCCTTCTAATCCTTCAAGCACAATAAATTTACCACGCATTATTTCTTTTCCTCTTGCTTCGCTTGCTTACGCTCACGTTCAATTTTAATCCAATTTTTGACCGCTTGATTATGCTCATTTAGAGTTTGGCTAAATTTATGCCCACCACTACCATCTGCAACAAAATAAAAATAAGCCGTACTATCTGGTTGAGAAACCGCCTTAATTGCTGCTTCGCTTGGCATTGCAATTGGTGTCGGCGGCAAGCCATCAATCACATAAGTATTATAAGGCGTTGGTTCAAGTAGATCTTTCTTACGGATATTGCCATCATATTTATCGCCCATACCATAAATGACCGTTGGGTCGGTCTGCAATTTCCAGCCATTTTTCAAGCGATTGATAAAGACCGATGCCACTTGCGGACGTTCATTCGCCACACCCGTTTCTTTTTCGACAATCGAAGCCAAAATTAACATTTCATAAGGGCTTTTAAGCGGTAGATTTTCCGCCCTATTTTGCCAAGCCTGCTCTAAGGTTTTTTGTTGCTTTTGATAAGCACGCTTTAACAGCTCTAAATCTGTGGAATACGGCACATAATTATACGTTTCCGGCGCAATCCAGCCTTCTAATTTATCTGAATTGATCCCCAATAATTGAGCAATCTCAGCCTCGCTTTTCCCTTTCAAGGTATGTTCTAAATAGCTCGCTTTTTCAAGTTGCTCACGAAATGTTTTAAAGGTTTTTCCTTCAATTAATTTCACATTAAGCTGAACTTCTTTACCCGAATTCAAGTGCTTTAATAAATCTTGCACAGAGTGTAAACCATTTAATGAATAAACCCCTGCTTTAAATTGTGAAAATTCAGGTTTAATGCGAATAAGATAAGGTAAAAGCCCAACATCACTATGTGTAACAATGCCTTGTTCTTCTAATTGTTTAGCAAGTTTTTGAGCTGATGTTCCTTTTTCAAGGATAAAAAACTGATCTTCTCGTGTCGTTAGTGGATGTTCAGCTAATGAAATCATTTTTTGATAGCCGTAAAAAGCTCCACCTGCAGCAACAACACCAACCAAACCGAGTGAAATTAAGAATTTTTTTAACATAAAATAAAGTAGTAAAAGATATAGGGGACAAATTTTACTATAAAAACCGATGAAAAAGGAAAAATAAACAAGCGGTTAATTTTTTATTTTCAATTACAAGATAAGAATAATAAGTGGTGGGTCGTGAAGGATTCGAAC
>NZ_ACQL01000160.1 GCF_000175195.1 Actinobacillus minor NM305
AGATGCCACAGGCACAGTCAGCTCAGATAAGACAGGCGATACCTTCGCAACAGCATTGAATGTAGCAGAGGTGATTAACAATGCATCAACGGCATTAACTAACAAAGGCTTAAGCTTCACAGGTAACGATGGTACAACAGCTCGTAAACTGGGTGAGACGTTAAATATCACAGGTACAGCGTCAACAGCAGGTACTTATAGCTCAGCGAATGTCAAAACAGTCGTCACAGAGGGTAAAGTTGAAATTCAGATTGCAGACAACCCTGAATTTAAAAACATCACAGCAGAAAATGTCAACGCAACCAATGTCAATGCGACAACGGTGAATGCGACAACAGTCAATGCAACTGATGTCAACGCAACCAACGTCAATGCCACAACAGTCAATGCAACTGATGTGACTACCACGACATTGACAACCACAGGCGCAGCAACTATTGGTGGTGTATTAAATGCCAACCAAGGTATCAATGTCACCGGTGGCAACATAGCGATGAACAACAACAAGATCACAGGTCTTGCAGACGGTACAGAAGCTAGCGATGCGGTGAACTTAGGTCAGTTAAACAGCACGGTAGCGAATGCGGGCTGGACAGTGAAAGCGAATGGTGATGCAGGAGAGCGTATTAATAACAATGGTGAAGTGAACTTTATCCAAGGGGATAACATTGTTATTAGCCGAACAGGTTCAGACATTACGGTGAAGACGGTAGAAAGCCCGAACTTCACGAATGTCAATGCAACGAATGTGAATGCGACAACGGTTAATGCGACAGATGTAAATGCAACGAACGTTAGCACAACAGACCTTACTGCGACAGGCAACACGACGGTGAATAACTTCACGGTACAAAATGGTGCAACTGTTGATAT
>NZ_ACQL01000159.1 GCF_000175195.1 Actinobacillus minor NM305
CCAGCCACTTCATCTAACTGACCTTTATTTACCGCATCTGTCGCATTAGTGCCATTCGCTACGTTGGTCACAACATTATTACCCATATCAACAGTTGCACCATTTTGTACCG
>NZ_ACQL01000158.1 GCF_000175195.1 Actinobacillus minor NM305
TAGAAAAAGTGAAAATTTAGGGCTGAATGCTTGCTTGATGTTGGGTAAAATACTCAACAAATGGGGGTGTCGGGGGTAAACGCTGTGCGTTTATCCCTGACGTAAGGGCAAGTTACGCCTTGCCCGAAAACAACGGTCTATCAAGCGAGAAATGAACGTGTTGGGCGTTCTGTCCTAAATCGTGTCAAACAAAATCACCTCCCCTCTGCTGAACATTAAGCCAATAAATCCGTTCAATTAAAAAAAATTAGAGCAGAGCGAGACGCTGTATTTTTTCTTTTTTTCCTTTTTCCTTTTTTCTCCTTTTGAAAGCCTTGATACACAAGGCTTTCTGCATTTAAAACCCTACAGATTTACGGTTAAAA
>NZ_ACQL01000157.1 GCF_000175195.1 Actinobacillus minor NM305
GCTAGAACCCGATTTAAATCAAGCCAAACCCAACGATATTCGTGATACGAGTACACCCAAACAAATGGCGATGAATTTAAATGCGTATTTATTGGGCAACACATTAACCGAATCGCAAAAAACGATTTTGTGGAATTGGTTGGACAATAACGCAACAGGCAATCCATTGATTCGCGCTGCTACGCCAACATCGTGGAAAGTGTACGATAAAAGCGGGGCGGGTAAATATGGTGTACGCAATGATATTGCGGTGGTTCGCATACCAAATCGCAAACCGATTGTGATGGCAATCATGAGTACGCAATTTACCGAAGAAGCCAAATTCAACAATAAATTAGTAGAAGATGCAGCAAAGCAAGTATTTCATACTTTACAGCTCAACTAACAAATTCATTTTGTTAGAAAAAGTGAAAATTTAGGGCTGAAT
>NZ_ACQL01000156.1 GCF_000175195.1 Actinobacillus minor NM305
GGACTGAAAAAGCCGTTGAAACTTGCTTTCAATGGCTTTTTTAGTCTAACAACCGCAGGGCGTTAGCAGAAAGGTGCACGAATTTTCATAAAATTACACGGTAAGAAAG
>NZ_ACQL01000155.1 GCF_000175195.1 Actinobacillus minor NM305
AAGTTCAGCTAAGTAAGGATTTAAATGTTACGACGGTGAATGCCACTACGGTGAAGACAGGCGACACAACGATGACAGATAATGGTTTAACCATTACCGGTGGGCCAAGCCTTACTAAATCAGGTATTGATGCAGCGGATAAGAAAATCACGAATGTGGCAGATGGCACGGTAGGAGCAGATAGTAAAGATGCGATTAACGGCTGTTGCGAGCCAAAAAAACTGCGAAAAATAACCATTAAAACAACGAAAAATTTCAAATATTGATTTTTCGCTATTTTAATGGTTTTCTTACAATTAGCCGTCCACACCTCCCCAGTCTAAATACACCGCACTCAGTTGTTTTTTACTCAAACTAAACTTGCTATACAGGGCTAACAGAGTAATCCTGTCGTCACTTAAGAAAAACAGGAGAGCCTAAAATGACAACCTTCAAAATGAGAACTGAGCAAGAAATGATGTTAGAGTTAGCCTTAGTTGCAGTAAGAGAAGAACAACGCTTTACCATTGATGGTTCACAATACACCTTACCAAACGGACGGGGACAAACCTTTGTGTATAACCTTGCATTCTTAGATATTCGTTTTATTGAAGATGGTCGCAAAGATAGCGTTGTGCAATTTACTTCAACCCTTGCCCCATCAGCACCGCCATTTTATTGTTTATTATCTGAATTAGATTAAATTTAAACGCCCTTTAAACCAACTTTAAAGGGCGTTATTCTTAGAATTTATACACTAAGTTATCTTCATATTTTCCGCTATAACTTGTAGATGTATTCACCACAATCCGCTTTGCTCCATCGAACGCTTGCCAATTATCTACTTTATCTTCCCGCATATACTCAATAAACCGAATAAACTCCGATTTTGTTGAACTGAAGAAAATATAAGGCGGTTTAGTTAGGTTGATAAGCCTTAGAAAGTCAATTAAATCAAAATAGGTTGCCTGTTTGTAGCTTTCTTGCTTGGTGCAAAGATAGGGTGGGTCAAGCACAAGTAACACCTTTTCTTTACCTGAAAAACGCGGCACTAATTGATGAAACGACTCGCAAACAATCTCTACACCATCAAGATAACCCTCTGCACTTGGATAATCGCTCTGCCGTAAGCAATGCCAGAAATCTTGAGTATATAACTCCTCAAGACTCTTCACTTGCTGACCGCTAAACAATAGCCAAGAACATAGAATATGTGGGTCTTTATATCCCTTAAACGCTTCAATAATCTCAATTAGTTGCAATTTTTTCGTCTTATCTAACCGCTTACCTTTGGGGCAATCAGCAAGGGAAACAGCTAATTGTTGGCGTAGTTGATTAATGTCAGGGATATATTGTAAACGTTCGGCATAATTGTCAAAATCGTTGTAAATTACCCTTGCTTGTGGTTTGAGTTGTTTGGCGGTATGAGATAACAAACCGCT
>NZ_ACQL01000154.1 GCF_000175195.1 Actinobacillus minor NM305
TCGGGCGGGGATAAACCCCGCCCCTACAATCAAATTTAATTACGTTTTTACAAGAGTAAATATTACAAACTATTTTCCACAATCACTTCCGCCACACGTTTTGCGGCTAATGGTGTGGCTTTCGCTCTTGCTTTTATTGCCATTTCCGTCAGTTTTTGACGGTCGGCAATTAACGGCTCTAATGCTTTTAATAAACTTTCAGGGGTAAAATCCTGCTGTTCAATAATCACTGCTGCACCTGCTTGTGCAAGGTACTCTGCATTTAAAAATTGTTGGCGATCTTTATGTTGAAACGGCACAAAAATCGCAGGTAATCCTGCCGCAGCAATTTCACATACAGTTAAAGCACCAGAACGGCAAATCACCAAATCCGCCCATTCATAAGCGGCTTTCATATCGTCAATAAATTCGCTCGCCGTGCCATTGCCTGTGGCTTGATAAACTTCTTCCACGCCGGCTAATTTGCCTTTGCCAACTTGATGACTAATAAATACGTTTTGTCCTAAAACCTTCGCTACTTCCGGCACGGTTTTATTGATCACCAATGCTCCCTGACTTCCGCCCATCACTAAGATGTTGATCGGATAGCCTTTTTCGGCAAAACGTTGTTCAGGCGGTGCAATTTCAAACAGATCTTGGCGAACAGGATTTCCCACTACTTCCGCATTTGGAAACGCTGTTGGAAAGGCTTGTAAAGTACGGCGAGCAATTTTAGAAAGCCATACATTAGTTAAACCTGCCACCGCATTTTGTTCGTGCAAAATCACAGGCACACCACATAATTTTGCCGCAATACCGCCAGGCCCTGATACATAACCACCCATTCCAAGCACGGCATCAGGCTTATACGCTTTAATAATTTTTTTCGCTTGAAGCACTGCTCTTAAGATCGCAAAAGGGGCAGTAAGTAACGCTTTAATCCCCTTGCCCTTTAATCCTGAAATTTGAATAAACTCAATCGGAATGCCGTGCTTTGGCACAAGATCCGCTTCCATTCGATCTTTTGTTCCTAACCAACGGATCTCCCAACCTTGTTGTTGTAATTCTCTTGCTACAGCAATCGCAGGAAAAACGTGCCCACCCGTTCCGCCAGCCATTACCAATAATTTTTTTGCCATCTTCTTATAGATCCTTTGAGATAGAATACTTATGCACTTTTTATAAAGTAAAATTCTTTTTATTGTACAAGAAATTTACGCCTTTCGGGAAGCTAGAATGTATTTTTACGCAATTTTTCTGTATTTAATCTCAATTTAGGTGTTAATAAAACTTGACCACTTAAAGTTTTATTCTTCTTACATTCAACACTTGAATAAAGATTTAAATACGAGTATAATCAGCGACCTTTAATATAGTCTTTGGTCGGGTTTATACCTGACGAGGTAGTGAGTAAGCTGTGTTGAGTCAGTACTAGTACTCATCGCCCGAACCATATAAAACTTACTTAAGTAATTGGAGAATTAAAATGTCAAGAGTTTGCCAAGTAACCGGCAAGCGTCCAGCAGTTGGTAACAACCGCTCACACGCATTAAACGCGACTCGTCGTCGTTTTTTACCTAACCTTCACACTCACCGTTTCTGGGTAGAAAGTGAAAATCGTTTCGTAACTTTACGCTTAACAGCGAAAGGTATGCGTATTATTGATAAAAAAGGCATCGATGCAGTATTAGCTGAAATCCGTGCTCGTGGCGAAAAAATCTAAGGAGCTAACCAATGGCAGCTAAAGGTAATCGTGAGAAAATCAAATTAGTTTCAACTGCTGAAACTGGTCACTTCTACACAACAACAAAAAACAAACGTAATATGCCAGAAAAAATGGAAATCAAAAAATTTGATCCAGTTGTGCGTAAACACGTTGTTTATAAAGAAGCTAAAATCAAATAATTTTAGTTTAAAATTTGAAACCCGAGCATTGCTCGGGTTTTTTTGTTCATTATGCCTTTATGTTTACCTGAAAAATTTTTTAGGTTTAAATAAAAACGGCTCAAATGAGCCATCTATTTTAATGTTTTTCTAGCAACTGAATAATTTTACGTAACCCTTCTAACTCTTTTTCTTTCTGCGTTAATAATTCATCTTTATGGGTAAGTTGTAATTTTAGTTTTTCAATTTCAAATTGTAGGCTTTCATTATTGCCGTTGTAACTGGTATAAATATAGTCACTATTATCATTCATACAGAAAACTACACCTTTATCAGATTCAATTAAATCTGCAACACTAAGGTTAAAAATCTGAGCAATTTGCACCAATTTATCATATTGCAATTTGGTTTCACCACGTTCAATTTTCGCATAGCCACTTGGCGACATTGCCATTTTCTCTGCCATTTCTTCTTGAGACCATTGATGTAATTCTCTCATTATACGAATTTTGTCGTGCATTCCCATTTTTGCTTTCTTCCATTTAGCCTAATTGAGCAGAGTTTGCCGAAATTCGGTGGCAAATTGCTCAATCTGTTGCTGTTTTCAATTTGTAAATTTACCTAAAATTCTTACCGCTTACGCAAGCGTTTGCGTAATGTAACTGATGTTATTTTCACATATTTAGAGGTCTTAGGCTATGAAAAAATTAGGAAAATTATCTGCTTTAGTCGCAACAGCAGTGATGGCAACAGGTTGTGCTACTATTGTGAGCGATAGTAAATATAATGTAAGCATTCAGTCAAATCCAAGTGGTGCATCTTTTGTTATTAAAAATCGTGCAGGTAATATTGTTCAGACAGGTACTACACCGCAAAATGTGATTTTAGAAGCCGGAGCAGGTTATTTTAAAGGCGAAAAATATCAAATCACATTCACACCAAAAGGAAAAAATACTAAACCTCAGACTTTTGAATTAGATACAAAACTTGATGGCTGGTATTTAGGCGGAAATTTATTATTTGGTGGTTTAGTTGGATATTTAATCGTTGATCCATTATCAGGTGCAATGTATAAACTGCCTGAGTACTTCCTAGCCGATCTTGGTGGCGAAAAAACGGGGTTACATATTATTTCAACAGAGATGCTTACCGCTGAACAACGTTCAAAATTAGTACCAGTTAATCTGTAAAATTACTTTTTCTAAATTGAGGGAGATATATTCTCCCTCAATTTCTATATAGGATAAATTTATGAAACGAATTTCAATGATGGCTGCAGCAACATCCCTATTTTTAGCAACAACTTCATTTGCTAATACATTTACGGGTGGATATTTAGGTGGAACTATTACATCAGTAAAACAAGAATTTTCTGTACCTTATTCTGAATTGGGGTACCAAACCTATGAAGGCAAATATATCGCAGATGGCTCTCGTGGTACTCGCGTTGGTGTTACCGCAGGTTATGGCTTTGATATTGGATCTAATTTTGTTGGGCAATTGGAAGGAGAGCTTGCATTCTCTAATACGAAAACTACAAATAAATTAGGCGAAATTATTACAAAAGAACGGTTTGCAACAAATGCTTCTGCAATACTGGGATATAGAGTATTGGGGAATTTTCTACCGTACGTTAAAGCAAGTGTAAATGCAAGTTCATTTGATTTTAATGAAAGTGCTACAGGTTTTGAGCGAGTAGATTTTGAAAATTCTGCTGCCTTTGGATTTGGGTTTGGCGCTGGATTAAAATATGCTGTAACCGAAAAATTGGATTTAGGTGTTGAATACCAAAAAGTTACTTTAAAAGGAAATAATGATATTAAAATTAAGAGTAAACAAATTGGATTAAATATGGTTTATCACTTTTAATAATATTATTTAAATCAAGCGGTAAAATTCTCTCAACTTTTTACAAAAATTAGGAGAAATTTTGCCGCTTATTTTTTGTTTTTATTTCCTCGATTGCACGACCATATACTGACTTTGAACCACGTGTTTAAAATTCTCTGTTAGCAACGCCCAATCAACTATATCAACTTTCCAAGGTAAATCTGATTCCGAGAATGCATCGACCAAATCAGCGTGGGTTTGTAATGAAAGAGGTTCTTTAGTTATTACGGCTAAATCTAAATCGGAATAAGGCTTTGCGTTGCCTTTTACTCGAGAGCCAAATGCCCAAACTTCAAGATTTGGGATATGGGTTTGTAAAATCTGTTTAACGATGGCAAGTTCTTCGTTAGTAATGGTTAAAGCTCTCATTTTTCTAGCTGTTTTTGCAAAGATTGAACAAGAAAGGCGGCTTCAGCTAAAAAAGCGGGAATACCTGCTATCACTTGAAGCGCGGTTTCTTCATCATAAGTATGGCTAGTACGTGAACGCATATCCCGATAACGTCGCCAATCAGTCCAGTCGCCAAGTAACAAACCTTTTTCATTACCTGTGCGGATTAAGTCTTGAAACGTCATTGTATCAAATTCTTCAGGATTTGCTGCTGTGGCTTCTAAATAGCGTTTAAGCATTTTGTGGCTGAGTTCGTAAGTAAATTCAAAACGTTGAATTAAACCATCTCGAATTTGCAGATCTGTGATGTAGGATTGATAACGAGTAAGCCCTTCTTCAAGGCGAAAAAAGACGTTCTTGAGTGGGGTAATGTCGAGTTTAGTCATTTTAATTACGATTATACTCAATATTGTCAATAATCTGATTATAATCACAATTTAATTCATAGAATAGCGAAAAAGAATCCGATTACACTCATTTATTTAGCCATCAATAATTTGAATAGTAGCTTAACATCTCACCAATCTCCCACAAGCGGTAAAATTTACTTTAAATTTTGCAAAAAAAATGTACAATATGCCCTCTTCAAATGATCCCTTCATTTGGAGCTGTTTCCAACCTGCTCTTATCTACAAGCAGGGTAAAAACAAAAAAGCTGAAACGCTTTTTTTAATAAGTAGCGAGTCAAATGCCCCATGGCATCTTATCTCTCAGGATAAGAAAGCTTAGGCTTCCCGCAAGGCACCCGACTTATTTTTTTCACCTCATTTAGAAGGTTTTTTAAAATGACAATTAACACTCCTGTAAAAGCAATTCTCGCCTCAAATAAACATTTCTTAGATCGTCAAGATGCAATGGAATCTAACGTGCGTAGTTATCCGCGCAAACTTCCTTTTGCTTATGCAAAAGCACAAGGTTGTTGGGTAACGGACGTAGAAGGAAATGAATATCTCGACTTTTTGGCGGGTGCAGGAACATTAGCATTAGGTCATAACCACCCAGTGTTAATGCAATCAATCAAAGACGTTTTAGATAGTGGCTTACCGTTACATACTCTAGATTTAACCACGCCATTAAAAGACGCTTTTACCGAAGAACTTTTATCATTCTTCCCTAAAGATCAATACATTCTTCAATTTACCGGCCCTTCAGGTGCAGATGCTAACGAAGCGGCAATCAAATTAGCTAAAACCTATACCGGACGTGGCAATGTGATCGCTTTCTCCGGCGGCTTCCACGGAATGACTCACGGTGCGTTATCTTTAACAGGTAACTTAGGTGCGAAAAATCCGGTGCAAGGCTTAATGCCGGGTGTACAATTTATGCCATATCCGCACGAATACCGTTGCCCGTTTGGCATTGGTGGCGAAGCGGGTGCGAAAGCCGTTGAACGCTACTTTGAAAACTTCATTGAAGATGTCGAAAGCGGCGTAGTAAAACCGGCTGCGGTTATCTTAGAAGCAATCCAAGGCGAAGGTGGTGTTGTTCCGGCACCGATTTCATTCTTACAAAAAGTGCGTGAAGTGACCCAAAAACACGGTATTTTAATGATTGTTGATGAAGTTCAAGCAGGCTTCTGCCGTAGCGGTAAGATGTTTGCCTTTGAACATGCGGGTATTCAACCGGATATCGTGGTTATGTCAAAAGCAGTAGGCGGTTCATTACCGTTAGCGGTATTAGCTATTCGCAAAGAATTCGATGCGTGGCAACCGGCAGGACACACGGGGACATTCCGTGGTAACCAATTAGCGATGGCAACAGGTTACGCTTCACTCAAAATTATGCGTGAAGAAAATCTTGCGAAAAATGCGGAAGAACGTGGCGCATACTTAACCACTGCATTACGTGAATTAAGCAAAGAATTCCCTTGTATCGGTAACGTACGTGGTAAAGGCTTAATGATGGGTATCGACATTGTGGATGAACGCAAACCGGCAGATGCAACAGGTGCTTATCCACAAGATGGCGAATTAGCAGTTGCAATCCAAAAAGCCTGCTTTAACAACAAATTATTGTTAGAACGTGGCGGACGTGGCGGCAACGTGGTTCGTGTACTTTGTGCAGTAAATATCAACCAAGCAGAATGCGAAGAGTTCATTAAACGCTTCAAACAATCTGTCGCAGACGCATTAAAAGCGGTGCGTGGTTAATCATCAAAGTGCGGTTGATTTTATAGAAATTTATTATATTTCAATATATTAATCATGTAGGGGCGAAATATTTTTCGCCCTGATATTCCGTGATTGTTTTGGACGAAAAATATTTCGCCCCTACAAATAAATTGGAAAAACAATGTTAGATATTTCAAAACACAAACAATCCCTGTTCTGTAACGATCCACAATCTATTGCAGACTACGAAAACGCGATGCAAAACGCCGTGCAAGCGGTCAGTTCTTGGCTGAAAAATGAAAAAATGTACACCGGTGGTTCAATCAAACAAATGCGTGCCTTGGTTGATGGTTTTAAACCGACTAAAGAGGGCGTAGGTGTACAAAAATCCTTAGATCATTTAGTTGAGATCTTCTTAAATCCAAGTCTTAAAGTTCATCACCCCCACTCTTTAGCGCACTTACATTGTCCGACAATGGTCGCGAGCCAAATTGCGGAAGTGTTAATCAATGCCACTAACCAATCAATGGACTCGTGGGATCAAAGCCCTGCCGGTTCGATTATGGAAGAGCATTTGATTGACTGGCTACGCCAAAAAGCCGGCTACGGTGAAGGCACATCGGGCGTATTTACCTCAGGTGGTACACAATCTAACCTAATGGGTGTGCTACTTGCGCGTGATGCTTGCATTGCGAAGCATTGGAAAAATGCGGACGGTTCAGAATGGTCGGTACAACGTGATGGCATTCCGGCAGATGCAATGCAGAAAGTGAAAGTGATTTGCTCTGAAAATGCGCACTTCTCTGTGCAAAAAAATATGGCAATGATGGGAATGGGCTTCCAATCAGTGGTTACCGTGCCTTGCAACGAAAATGCCCAGATGGATCCGCACGCATTAGAAGCGACTTTAGCCAAACTTTATTTAGAAGGTAAAGTGGTTGCTTGTGTGGTCGCCACCGCAGGAACAACCGATGCAGGTGCCATCGATCCGTTAAAAACCATTCGTGCCATTACCAACAAATTTGGTGTTTGGTTACACGTGGATGCAGCTTGGGGCGGTGCGTTACTGCTTTCAAAAGACTTCCGCCATCTTTTAGACGGCATTGAATTAACCGACTCAATTACGTTGGATTTCCACAAACATTTCTTCCAAACAATTTCTTGCGGCGCATTTTTATTGAAAGATCCGCAAAATTACCGCTTCATTGATTACAAAGCGGATTATTTAAATTCAGAATACGATGAAGCACACGGCGTACCGAATTTAGTGGCAAAATCACTCCAAACTACACGTCGTTTTGATGCGTTAAAATTGTGGTTTACGGTGGAAGCCTTAGGCGAAGAGCTATACGCTTCAATGATCGACCACGGTGTTTACCTCACCAAACAAGTGGAACAATACATTCACGAAACAGAAGGCTTGGAAATGCTTGTTCCGGCACAATTTGCTTCGGTATTATTCCGTGTTGCACCGGCAGGCTATCCTACTGAATTTATCGATGCCTTAAACCAAAATGTGGCAGATGAACTCTTTGCCCGAGGCGAAGCAAACATTGGTGTCACCAGGGTGGGAGAGAAACAATCGTTGAAAATGACCACGTTAAGCCCAATCGCAACGCTCGAAAACGTTAAAGCGTTATTGGCTCAGGTGCTAAGCGAAGCAGATCGCATTAAAGATGCCATTGCAAATGGCACTTATGTACCACCGATTGATTAATTCGATATGACAAAAACGCCTTTTTACAAAGGCGTTTTTATTATCTCGGAAGCTTTTGACAATGTGGACAAAAATAGGTGTTTCGCTGCCCAATGATTTTAGTTTCAATAAACGAACCGCAATCATTACACGCTTCCCCTTTCCTTCCATAAACTTGTAAGACTTGAGCAAAATAACCTGGTTTACCATCTGGCTGAATAAAGTCTTTCAACGTTGTGCCACCTTGGATAATCGATTTTGTTAAAACCTCTTTAATCACTTTGACCAAGCGTTCACACTGCTTTTCAGTTAAATTTTGCGCCGCTAGTTCTGGGTGAATTCCTGCCATAAAGAGAGACTCACAGGCATAGATATTACCAACTCCAACCACAATTTCATTGTTCATAATGAAATTTTTAACGGCAACGGTTTTTTGGCGACTTTTCTCCCATAAACGACCGCTTGTGAATTCATTTGAAAGCGGTTCAGGGCCTAATTTTGCCAATAACTCGTGCTTTAATGCCTCTTTTGCCCATAACCAAGCACCAAATTTACGAGGATCGTTATAACGTAAAATCGTGCCGGTTTCTGTAATCAAATCAACATGATCATGTTTACCCACAGGTTGGTTATCACTTTCTTTTAAAATCCCCAAAGAGCCGGACATTCCGAGATGCACTAAAATATCGCCTTTCTCTGTATGTAAAATTAAATACTTCGCTCGACGAGATAAATCAATAATTTTCGCCCCTTGCATTTCGGTTAATGCCGTTGGGATGGGCCAACGTAACTTTTCTGTTCGGCAAATAATTTGTTTGATTTTTTCGCCTTTCAAATAAGGCTCAACACCTCGTAAACTCGTCTCAACTTCTGGTAATTCAGGCATACTTATCTCCCTAAAATAAAGCGGTCAAATTTACATATTATTTTGCAAAAATGACCGCTAAAATACTTATCGTTTCATCACTTTATGGACGAGATATCCAATCACTAACCCAATAATAGCAAATGGCAACCACTCCATTGAATAGGATTTCAACGGGAGCTGTTGGGTAAAATCAAATTTCGCAACCGATAAAATCGAGATAATGGTAACAAGCGCTAACGCTAAACGTTTTGCTACTAAGGGTAAACGGAATAACGCATTGATACCCAGTAATAAAATGACCGTCATCGCAATAGGATAAAGCACCAGTAATACAGGAATAGACTTCTGAATTACCGCTTTTAAGCCTAAATTCGCAATCATAAGGCTGATAAGGCAGAATAAAATAGCATAGTGGCGGTAAGAAATTTTCGGGAAGATTTCATTAAAATACTCACTGACTGAAACACATAAACCAACAGCCGTAGTGAGACAAGCTAATGAGACAATTATCCCCAATAGCATACGCCCATATTCACCAAACGCCTGTGCGGTAATACTGTTCAAAATATAAGTGCCGAGATCCTGATTTTTCTCCGCAAGTTGAGCAAGCGTTTCCGGGCTAATCGACATATTGTTACCAATCCAACCTAATGAGAAATAGATAACACCTAACGCTGTCGCTGCAACAATCCCTGCCATTATTGTTTGTTTAATTAATGCGGAAGGCGATACGCCTTTTGACTTAATTGCATTTAAGACGATAACGGAATATGCCAATGAAGCAAGGGCATCCATGGTTAAATAGCCTTCCACAACGCCTTTAAATAACCAAGAATGTTCATCTTCCGGCGGTGCTACCGCAGTGGTTGGTTCTAGAATAAAGAAGGCTCTGATAACCAAAGCAATGATCGTCAAAATCAGTACCGGTGTTAAAATTGCCCCTACACGATCTACCGCTTTAGACGGATTTAAACTTAACCAGAGAGTTAAAGCAAAATAGATCAAGGTAAAAGCAAATTGTGAAATCGGATCGGCTTCTCCTAAAAAAGGCACTAATGAAATTTCATAAGCCGTTGCACCGGTACGAGGTCCGGCAAAAAATGGGCCGATAGCAAGATAGATTGCCATCAAGAAAATCACTGAGAACCAAGGATGAATGCGATTGAGCGCTGCTTTATAACCGCCCTCATAACACGCACTAACAATAATACCTAAGAGCGGTAAGCCTACACCTGTTGTAATAAAGCCTAGAATTGCCGGTAAGAAATTCTCACCACTTTCAAATGCAAGTTTCGGCGGAAAGATCAGGTTGCCCGCCCCAAAGAAAATTGCAAACAGCATAAAGCCGACAATAAACGTATTTTTAGTCATAACACACACAAATAAATAAAAAAATAAAAAAGAATAAAACCGAATTTTGCGTTAAGTCTCGCAAAATTCGGTAAAAAATGAACCGCTTGTAAACGGTTAGTTCATATATAAACCGCCATTCACGTGAATGGTTTCGCCGTTGATATATGCCGCATCATCAGAGGCTAAAAATGCCACCGCTTTTGCAATATCTTGTGCCGAGCCAAGTTTACCTGCCGGGATCTGGCTTAAGATCGCATTTTTTTGATCTTCAGTAAGCTCGTCCGTCATATCCGTTGCGATAAAGCCCGGAGCCACCACGTTTACGGTTACGCCACGAGAAGCGACTTCTTTCGCTAACGATTTAGAGAAACCGACCAAACCTGCTTTCGCCGCACAGTAGTTAGTTTGACCTGGGTTACCCATTGATCCAACCACCGAACCAATAGAGATAATACGACCACCTTTTTTCATCATCGGACGTAAAACCGCTTTAGATAAACGGTAAATTGAGGTTAAGTTGGTTTGAATAATATCGAACCAGTCATCTTCTTTCATACGCATCAATAAACCGTCACGGGTGATCCCTGCGTTATTGACGAGAATATCAATGTCGCCAAACTGTTCTTTAATTTGTGCAAGTACTTGCTCGATAGATTCAGCGTCAGCCACATTTAACACTAAGCCCTTGCCTTTATCACCTAAGTAAGCTGAGATTGCCTCCGCCCCTTTTTCTGACGTTGCCGTGCCAATCACGAATGCACCTTTAAATACTAATTCTTCTGCGATTGCACGCCCAATACCACGAGTTGCTCCCGTGACTAATGCGATTTTATTTTGCATATATTAATCCTATGGAACTTCAATGTAGGGACACACTGCGTGTGTCCGTCTAAATTAAGTAGAAAGACATAGCGGACACACGCAGTGTGTCCCTACGTCTGGGGTTGTAATTAAAACACCACCGCTTCAAACGAAGCCACATCATTCACCGCTTTTGCCGATAACTCTTTCACAATACGGCTCGTTAAACCGGTTAAAACTTTATTTGGACCAATTTCATATAAGGTCGTTACACCCTCTTGAGCCATTTTTTCGACGGTTTCCGTCCAACGCACCGGGCTATAAAGCTGACGCACCAACGCATCACGGATCTTATCCGCATCAGTTTCAACAGCTACGTCCACGTTGTTAATTACCGGAACAAGCGGTGCATTTAACGAAATATTTTGCAATGCAGCCGCTAATTTTTCTGCCGCTGGTTTCATTAATGCACAGTGTGAAGGCACGCTTACCGCTAATGGTAACGCACGTTTTGCTCCTGCTTCTTTACATAATTCACCTGCACGCTCTGCCGCTGCTTTCGTGCCGGCAATCACCACTTGACCTGGTGAGTTAAAGTTTACCGCTGAAACCACTTCGCCCACTTCACTTGCCGCTTGTTCGCACGCTTTGATGATCGCTTCGTTATCTAAACCGATAATCGCAAACATCGCCCCAGTACCAGCTGGCACAGCACTTTGCATTGCTTGACCACGCAATTCGACTAATTTGATTGCATCTTGGAAGTCCAACACGCCAGCACAAACTAATGCTGAATATTCGCCCAAGCTGTGCCCTGCCATTACCGCAGGTTTTTGCTCAGGGAATTTTTCCTGCCAAATACGGTATAACGCAACAGAAGCCGCCAATAACGCAGGCTGGGTGCGTTCAGTTTTACCCAAATCTTCTGCCGTGCCGTTTTGAACTAAATCCCATAAATCATAACCAAGCACATCGCTTGCTTGTTTGAAAGTTTGTTCTACCACAGGGTAAACAGGTGCAAGATCAGCAAGCATACCAACTGCTTGTGAACCTTGTCCCGGAAATACCATTGCAAATTTAGACATTGTTTGTTCCTCTTTTAAATTTGTAAAAATTTATTGAAAATTAACTGCTTGATGATGGACACACGCAGTGTGTCCCTACTTTTTAATCGGGTGAATAATATAATTTCCCGATTTCAATACGTTGTCGCCCTGTTTCTAAACGCCATTTATTCGTGTCACGCAATGAATAAACGCAACCGCAATACTCTTGTTGGTAAAAACGCTCGCGTTTGCTGATTTCGATCATACGTTGTGAACCGCCACCTTTACGCCAGTTGTAATCCCAATAAACCACATCATCATAAGCGGCAGCCGCACGGTGTCCGCAACCATTGATTTGTTTCATATCTTTCCAACGGGAAATCCCTAAACAGCTCGTGAAAACAGGGTAGCCGTTTTCGTGGGCATATTTGGCGGTTTTCTCAAAACGCATATCAAAGCACATCGTGCAACGAATGCCACGCTCTGGCTCCCACTCCATACCTTCTGCTTTCTTAAACCACTCTTTGCGGTCGTTTTCATAATCGTCATCGACATCAATAAACGGAATACCGTGTTTTTCGGCAAAGCGAATATTCTCTTCTTTGCGGAGCAAGTATTCTTTGAGTGGGTGAATGTTTGGATTGTAGAAGTAGATCGCAAATTCGATCCCTGAAGCGTGGATTGCTTCCATCACTTCACCCGAACAAGGCGCACAGCAAGAGTGTAATAAGAGCTTGTTGTGTCCGTTTGGCAGTTCAAGTTTTTCACGCACAAAAGGGGCGTTTGGATCTTTGCCTTTACGGGTTAATTTGCGTTTTTGTTGTAACGCTTCTTTGTGTTCTTGAGGTTGGTGTTCTGTCATTGTTAATATATAAAACGTAGGGACACACTGCGTGTGTCCGTTGTAAAAATGGGAT
Organism: Actinobacillus minor NM305; assembly: GCF_000175195.1. Lineage (GTDB taxonomy): Bacteria > Pseudomonadota > Gammaproteobacteria > Enterobacterales > Pasteurellaceae > Haemophilus_A > Haemophilus_A minor. Next base: position 12,936 of record NZ_ACQL01000154.1, read on the forward strand.
ATGGTTTATTTTGCGGACACACTCAGTGTGTCCCTACAAAATTGTTTAATAAGAGCGATCTACCGACAAATACGCCAATGAGATCAACGCTTGTTTATATTCACTTTCTGGCAAAATGGCGAGTGCATCAACAGCTTTTTGTGCTTCTGCTTTCGCTTTTGACATTGTGTAATCCAAAGATTTATGTTCAGCCATAATCGCTAATACTTCATCAATGTTCTCACGATCTCCGCCTTGCTCAATGGCTTGGCGAATCATATTCGCTTGTGCTTCATTACCGTGGCGCATTGCGTGAAGAAGAGGCATTGTTGGTTTACCTTCCACAAAATCATCGCCAACATTTTTGCCTAACGCTTGTGCGTTAGCCGAATAATCCAAAATATCATCAACGAGTTGGAAAGCTGTACCTAAATAACAACCGTAATTTTTTAATGCGATTTCAATTTCTTTACTCGCATTTGCCACAATCGCCACACATTGCGTTGCCGCTTCAAATAAACGTGCGGTTTTGTTATAGATCACACGCATATAATTTTCTTCGGTAGTATTTGGATCATTCACATTCATTAATTGCTGCACTTCGCCTTCTGCCAAAGCATTGGTTGCCGCAGACATCACTTTTAAGACCTCAAGAGAATCTACAGATGTCATCATTTGGAAAGAACGTGTATAAATATAATCCCCAACTAATACGCTTGCCGCATTGCCAAAGGCGGCATTTGCCGTTTCACGTCCACGGCGCATATCCGACTCATCAACGACATCATCGTGTAATAATGTTGCGGTATGAACAAACTCAATAAAGGCTGCGGTGGTAATTTGTTTAGCACCTTGATAACCTAAAGCACGTGCAGCCAATACAGTAATCAAAGGGCGAATACGCTTACCGCCACCACTGATAATGTAAAAACCTAGTTGGTTAATTAAAGGCACTTCCGAATTAAGTTGTGCCAGAATTTCTGCATTTACCGCTTGCATATCTTCTGCGGCAAGGGCTTGAATTTGTTCCAATGTTAATAATTGAGTCATTTTATTTTTACTGTTCTAGAACCAAAATTAGTGGGATTTTACCCTACTTTCGCCAACCGTCAAAATTTTTACAGGAAGTAGGAGCAGTTCTATCATTGCCAAAAACAAATTTTTAGGATTTTCTGCAGAAATCTATCTTTTTTAAAATTTCTTCAATTTCGTTCTTGCTCTTTGTTTTCTTTTTGCGTAGAATTGCAACCCTATTTTATATGAATTTAAAAGTGCCAATCGCACAGCGTAAATGGCACAATTTAGCGGAGTAAATATGTACGCAGTTTTCCAAAGTGGCGGCAAACAACACCGAGTAAGCGAAGGTCAAGTTGTTCGTTTAGAAAAACTTGAAGTTGCAACTGGTGAGAAAGTTGAATTCGACTCAGTGTTAATGGTCGTTAATGGCGAAGATGTTAAAATTGGTACACCTGTAGTAGCAGGTAGCAAAGTAGTGGCTGAAGTTGTAGCACACGGTCGTGGCGAAAAAGTTCGCATCGTTAAATTCCGTCGTCGTAAACACAGCCGTAAACAACAAGGTCATCGTCAGTGGTTCACAGAAGTGAAAATCACTGGGATTCAAGCATAATTTCAGAGGAGATCAAGTAGATGGCAACTAAAAAAGCTGGTGGTTCAACTCGTAACGGTCGTGATTCTGAAGCTAAACGCCTTGGTGTTAAACGTTTCGGTGGCGAATCTGTTTTAGCAGGTAGCATCATTGTTCGTCAACGTGGTACAAAATTCCACGCAGGTACAAACGTAGGTATGGGTAAAGACCACACTTTATTTGCAACTGCAGACGGTAAAGTTAAATTTGAAGTGAAAGGCGAAAAAAATCGCAAATATGTAAGCATCGTTGCTGAGTAATGATCAACATATTCATTTCAAAATGAATAAAAAAGAACCTCACTTTCAGTGAGGTTTTTTTATATTCTAAAATTGGTAATATCCTATGAACAAACAACCTTTTCTTGGTTTTCTTTTTGCGCTTACTGCTGTAATTATGTGGGGAACGCTTCCTATTGCATTACAACCGGTTCTAAAAGAAATGAATGCCCAAACCATCGTTTGGTTTCGATTTGTTGCTGCAATGTGCGGCGTCTTCTTAATGCTACTCTTTGCAAAAAAATTACCAAAATCCACCGCTTTTACTCGCAAATATCGCTGGTTAATCTTACTTGGTGTTTTTGGACTATCTTGTAACTTTTTTCTCTTTAACGTAGCGCTGCGTTACATTCCTGCTATGGCAAGCCAAGTATTAAGCCCGATTTCTTCTTTTGCAATGATTGTATGCGGTGTCATCATTTTTAAAGAAACCATTGGACTTCATCAAAAAATCGGCTTTATAGTCGTCTTAATTGGATTAGGATTGTTCTTTCACAATCGCTTTGATGACTTCGCCCAAATGAATGACTATGCCTTCGGTATTTTATGTGGAATGGTTGCCAGTTTACTTTGGATCGGCTATGGCTTGGCACAAAAAATAATGCTTGAGCGCTTTAATTCAATGCAAATTCTGCTCGTGATGTATATTGGATGCAGCTTGGTTTTTACCCCCTTTGCCACATTCTCACAAACAGAGAATTTAAGCCCAATCGCCCTGATCTGTCTGATTTATTGCTGTTTAAATACGATTATTGCCTATGGCTCTTATGCTGAAGCCCTAAATCGCTGGGATGTATCTAAAGTTAGCATTATGATGCCACTTATTCCTATTCTTACACTGGGCTTTTCAGAGATCGCCTATTATTGGCTGCCTGATTACTTTGCTGAACCAGAACTCTCTGTTCTCAGCGTTATCGGTGCATTGTGTGTAGTGAGTGGTGCATTGTTATCTGCCGTAGGTCACCGCTTCTTAGGTACAAGGAAGAAAAAATGAAAAAGAACCCTATTTTAGGCTTTATTTTGGCTCTTACCGCAACCGCAATGTGGGGAACACTTCCTATTGCCGCTCAACAAGTACTGAGTGTAATGCAAGCACAAACATTGGTTTGGGCTCGTTTTTGGGTTGCCGGTATTGGTTTACTCATCATTTTAGCTTTTGCAAAAAAATTACCAAAATTAACCGCTTCTAACCGTAAACAGTTTGGTTTAATGCTGCTCGGTGTACTCGGTCTTTCGGGAAATTTCTTTCTTGTTGCCGAAGGACTACATTATATATCCCCCACAACAACGCAGGTATTATGGCAATTTGCGCCATTTTTAATGATTTTTCTGGGAGTACTTCTCTTTAAAGAGAGATTTACCTTTGCTCAAAAAATTGGTTTTGCCTTGCTGGTTATAGGGTTACTTGCTTTCTTTAATGATAAGTTCCACGAACTTTTCCAACTAAGTCATTATGCTTTAGGAGTGGTATTAAGCCTATGTGGGAGTTTAATTTGGGTATGTTACGGTACTGCGCAAAAGTTATTACTAAAACACTTTAGCTCACAACAAATTCTAATGATGATTTATTTAAGCTGTGGTGTGGCTTTTACACCTTTTGCTGAAATAGCTCAACTTGGAAAGATAGATAGCCCCTTTTTGTGGGGATGCTTTGTCTATTGCTGTTTAAATACCCTTATTGCCTATGGATCTTATGGCGAAGCGCTGAACCAATGGGAAACCTCAAAAGTGAGTGTAGTAACAACAATGATCCCTATCTTTACGATGATTTTCTCATTACTTGGGCACCACTTTTACCCGACAGTTTTTGCTTCTCCTGATATGAATTGGATCAGTTATCTCGGGGCATTTATCGTTGTAATTGGAGCAATGACAGCGGCTATCGGTGATAAACTCTTTTATCAGATCGGACGATCTCTAAGAAAAAGAGCATAAAAAAACTCCGCTATTCGCGGAGTTTTCAACTTAGAAACCAGCTTGTTTTTCTAACTCTTCTACAAACTGTTCATTTAATCCCAAAGCTTCAGCAAGATTGGCTAAGAAAATAATTTCTTTACGCTCTAAATCTTTACATACCATACGTGCAGCAAGATAGACTTGCGAAGCCAGCGCTTGATTACGACCTACTTGCTGAGCAATTTCAGCAACAGTTGCCGGTTGATTAATTTCTTGTTGTAACCATTGTTGTAATTCAGGATCATTACCCGCTTCCGCTGCAATTGCTTCGGCTTCATCTGAGGTAATAGCCCCATCAGCCGCAGCTGCTGCAATCATTGCTTGTAAAATAACTTTACTCACATCATCACTATTTTCAACTGCAAAAAGATTGGTATTTTCGACCGCTTGATTTTGTCTTGCTTGATAATTCTGATATGCCTGATAAGCAAGGCTACCAAGAGCCGCCAACGAACCTAATTTAGCGAGATTTGCTCCACCTCGTTTTCCTAAAATCATTGATAAAATACCAATTGCAGCAGCACCGCCACCAATTTTGGTTACTTTATCTGTTGTTGAATTACCGTTTGCTGTTTTGGTAAGTTGCTCTTTTGCTACACCAAGAACTTGATTAAGAAGATTGTTGAAATCCATTTTTTACTCCATTTGCTGTTTTTATCAATGATGTCTATTTAGATCCACTATTACTTAAAAAGTTCTACAAAAAACAAAACGATTAGACATAAATCTAATCGTTTTCAACCTACATAATGAACAAAATTTTACGACCATTACAAGGAATAGTCTTTCATATAGACTTACCCTTACGCAAAAAGTTCAAATATTTAAAAATATTTTACTAGAAATTTCGGTTGTGCTTTTTAGCACAACATTTAGGTGGCACAGGATCTTCCCCTCCTTCATTTAAAGGATTACAACGAAGAATACGTTTGAATGCAAGCCAACCGCCTTTAAAAGCGCCGTGTAGTTTAATCGCCTCAACCGCGTAAGTTGAACAAGTAGGATAAAAACGACAACGAGGTCCAATAAGCGGGCTAATCGCATATTGGTAAAAATAAATTGGAAGTAGAAGCAGCTTAGCGATTAAACCCGTTTTTACTTCTGAGCTTTTTACTTCTGAACAGGTGGAGCCGGATTTTTGCTCAGGCGAATGTGTCTTGCCCATAATTTTTCAAGCGTTTCGAAAAGCGTTGCGTTATCTAATTTACCGATACCTGCTTTTACCACAAATACAAAATCTGCACAAGGAAGCTCGTGTTGTTTTAAGCGGAAAGACTCTCGCACAATGCGTTTGATACGATTACGATCGTGAGCGCGTTTTAAATGCTTTTTAGCAACGGTTAAGCCTAAACGGGGAACTTCAGCATCATTTGCTTTAGCAAGTAAAGTCATTTGAGGGGTGCTGGCTCGTTGAGGATTTTCGAACACAGCTTTAAATTGAACGGGAGCTAACAAACGTAGCTCCCGAGAAAAGGTTAGCGTCTTCACTGTTGTGATTCGCCTACTTTAGCTGCAATTATGCAGATAAAGATTTACGACCTTTAGCACGACGACGTGCTAAAACTTGACGACCATTTTTAGTAGCCATACGAGCACGGAAACCGTGAGTACGAGCACGTTTTAATACAGAAGGTTGAAATGTACGTTTCATTGTTATCTACCTAATTTAATAATTTTGGCTTAATGCCAATTGAGGATCATAAAAAGAGGTCGTCATTTTAACGACAAAACAAACAAAAGGCAAGGCAAAAACAACGCTTTACTTTAATTGTTTGTAAATTTTCTTTGAATAAAGCAATCACAAAGCATTCTTTAACGTGATGATATGCAAATTCTATTTGTCATCTTATAAAAATTCAAGCAAACTACTTACCTATTTAAATTCCGAGATAATCAAATGAAAACGCAAAAAATAGGTATTTTACTTGCCAATTTAGGCACACCGGATGCGCCAACAACCTCCGCCGTAAAGCGTTATTTAAGACAGTTTCTAAGCGATCCTCGCGTGATTGATCTGCCGAAAACAAAATGGCAAACGATCCTTAATTTGTTTATTTTACCGAAACGATCTCCTCGTGTCGCAAAGCTCTATCAGTCTATCTGGACGGATCAAGGCTCGCCACTTTTAGCAATCTCTCGTCAACAACAAAAAGCACTACAAAGCTATTTTGATGCCAAAAATCAATCTATCATTGTTGAATTGGGTATGAGCTATGGCAATCCGAGCATAGAAAACGCTCTTGAAAAATTAACAGAACAACAAGTCGATAAGATTATTGTGCTACCGTTGTATCCACAATATAGCAGCACCACAACCGCCTCTGTTTTTGATGCCTTTGCCGATGCCCTAAAAAAACAGCGCCGCATCGTACCATTTGAATTTATCCATAGCTACCACGATGATCCGCTCTATATTCAAGCTCTCGCCAATACGATCCAACTTGCGGAAAATGAATTGCTATTATTTTCTTTTCACGGTATTCCGAAGCGTTATGAAACCGAGGGAGATTTTTATGCCGATCATTGCCGTGAAACGGCGGAACTTGTAGCAAAACAGCTTGGCTTATCCACAGAAAAATGGTGCCTAACCTTTCAATCTCGCTTTGGCGATGAAGAATGGTTACAACCTTATACCGATGAAACGCTTTCAGGCTTTCCTGCAAAAGGTATCAAAAAAGTCGCGGTCATCTGTGCCGGCTTTTCTGCCGACTGCCTAGAAACGCTGGAAGAAATTGCGGAAGAAAATAAAGAAAACTTTATGCATGCAGGTGGAGAAAGTTATCGCTATATTCCGGCACTTAATGCCTGTGGCGATCATATAAAAGCCTTAATTAAGTTAATTGAAGCGCGTATTTGAGAAATAACCTAGCACGAGCCGTGCTAGGTTCATTAAGCCCAGCCCCGCTGGGGCTGAAACAGATCCATTTTTAACGTCCATTTTCATTAAAGAAGAAGTACTACTACCATTTCATACCTAAATAGATGAATAAGGGAGGATTTACGCCTCGCTATTTTTTCAAATAATAAGCCCAATCTTATTTTTTCTTGATTTGGAGTTTATATCCCATGACAACAGCAACCGAATTTAACACTTTATTTGAACAATCGTTAAAAACCTATTGTGAAGAACGTTTTTTAACGGCAGAAAACCTTTCTGATACTCAATGGTATCAATTTATTGCACAAGTGAGCCAACAAGCGATTTTGCAAAATTATCCGAAAAATGCACCGCTTGTAAACACACGCAAAGTGAACTATCTTTCAATGGAATTCCTTATCGGTCGCCTATTAGGTAATAACTTATTAAGCCTTGGCGTTTACGATGAAGTTGCGCAACAATTAGCGAAATACGGCAAAAATTTATTCGATATTTTAGAAGAAGAACGCGATCCGTCTTTAGGTAACGGCGGTTTGGGTCGCTTAGCGGCTTGCTATTTAGACTCAATGGCAAGCCTTGCTCAGCCGGCTGTGGGCTATGGTTTACATTACCAATACGGCTTATTCAAACAAAGTTTTGGTTGGGCAGGTGAACAACGTGAAGAAGGTGATGCATGGAGCCGTGATTTCTATTTACAACAATATCACCGCCCAGACTTCCGTCAAACGGTTGGCTTTGGTGGCCAAGTATGGCACCGTGAAGGCGACAAATACGATTGGCAACCAGAATGGACCGTATATGGCGAAGCTTTCGATTTACCGGTCGTGGGCTACAAAGGCGTGCAACAACCATTACGCTTATGGCAAGGTTACAGCGAAACCGCTTTCGATTTAGCTAAATTTAACGATGGCGAATACCTCACTTCAGAAAGCAAAGTGGTTGATGCCTCTAAATTAACAAAAGTGCTTTACCCGAATGACAATCATCAAGAAGGGAAAGAACTGCGCTTAATGCAACAATACTTCCACTGTGCGTGTTCTGTGGCAGATATTTTGAAAAACCATTTAGCGCAAGGCAGAACCTTAGAGCAATTACCGGAATACGAAGTTATCCAGTTAAACGATACTCACCCTGCAATCGCTATTCCAGAGCTAATGCGTATTTTACTTGACCAATACAATTTAACTTGGGATCAGGCTTGGGCTATCTGTTCAAAAACATTTGCTTACACCAACCACACATTATTACCAGAAGCGTTGGAGCAATGGGATCAAAATCTTGTGGCAAAATTATTACCTCGCCATTTAATCATCATTGATCGCATTAACCACGAGCTTTATCAACAAGTGAAAGCGGAATTCAGCGAAGCAGAATTTGCTCAAGCGTGGGAAGAAACCGCCGTGTTAATGAATCACCGTGTTCGTATGGCGAATTTATCGGTTGTGGGTTCTTTTGCAGTAAACGGTGTGGCACAAATCCACTCTGATTTAGTTGTGAGCGATTTATTCCCGGCTTATGCACGTTTATTCAAAGGTCGTTTCCATAACGTTACAAACGGTATTACGCCACGCCGTTGGATCCGCCAAGCAAATCCACATTTAAGTGCGTTATTAGACAAACACGTAGAAGGCGACTGGACGAAAGATTTAGAGCTATTATCGCAAATCGAAAAATTTGCAAAAGATCCACAATTCCAAACCGCTTACCGTGATATTAAACGCCACAATAAACAGGTATTAGCGAAAGAAATTGAACAAACATTAGGCTTAAAAGTAAATTGCGATGCGATTTTTGATGTTCAAATTAAGCGTTTCCACGAATACAAACGCCAACATTTAAATCTCTTAAACATCATCGCGACTTACCAAGAGCTTAAAGCGAACCCAACGCAAGATTTCGTACCACGTGTCTTTATCTTTGCGGGTAAAGCAGCTCCGGGCTACTTTATGGCAAAACAGATCATTCAAGCGATCAACTCGGTGGCAAAAGTGATTAACAGCGATCCGGATATGCAAGGTAAATTACAAGTAGCATTCTTACCGGACTACCGTGTTAGCCTTGCAGAAAAAATTATCCCGGCAGCGGATGTTTCTGAGCAGATTTCATTAGCGGGAAAAGAAGCATCAGGTACAGGTAATATGAAACTTGCCTTAAACGGTGCAATCACACTCGGGACATTAGACGGTGCGAACGTTGAAATCGCTGAATTTGCAGGCAACGACAACGTAGTAATTTTTGGTCATACTGTTGATTCTGTCCGTGAATTGCGTGAAAAAGGCTATGTATCTCGCACTTACTATGAGCAAGATGCAGTATTAAAACAAGCGATTGACGCCTTAGCAGACGGCACATTCTCCGGCGGTAATAAAGATACCTTTGAGCCGTTAGTGTATGATATGTTAAATAAAGATTACTTCTGCGTATTAGCTGATTTTGCAAGCTATCGTGAAGCGCAAAAAGAAGTGGCAAAACGTTACCAAAATCAGACCGCTTGGTTAGAATCAACCATTCTAAACACCGCTCGTCTTGGTACATTTAGCTCAGACCGTTCAATCCGTGATTACCAAACACGTATTTGGAAAAAATAATCGCAGATTAAAAAGGTGTTTTTGTAGGGGCGAATCACATTCGCCCTGATTTTATACGGTGTAATAGACAAATTTGTTGCTAAAAAGTGGCTTAAAGCCTTATAGGACCAGTATTATGTAGCACTTGCACAAACATTAAATGTTTTCGTAGGGGTGGGTTTATCCCCGCCCCTACATAAATTTTCCTAAAATTGACTTTTGTGTAACTGCTACATAATACTGTATAGGACAAGGCTTTAAGCCCTCTTTTTGAAATATGAACAAAAAACTGCCCATTTTGTCAAAGTCAGAAAATAAAGAAACATGGTATACAAAATAATACTCAACGTTATTTTTGTAACGAATGTCATAAAACATTTTCCTTTAAGAATAAATTAGATCCAATTAAAATTTGGATAGATTGCACATCCGGAAAACAAACCTATCAACAACTTGCCGTTAAATAGATTAAGATAAAGCAAATGAAAAAAGGGTATTTTCCTTTTTAATATAAATAAATGCCACCCACCTAAAATGAAGAGACTTATTGTACTGACACCTGATTATAGAGTGCACTAATTTATCAGTTCTGTTAGAATATTAATATAGATGGTTTTTGTACAGACTTAGCTTTAAAAATAAAAATGGAGTGTAATCAGTGGTTTATTTCTTTGAATCTTTTCTAAAAAATCTCTCTACCGATGGAATAACAAATGCGTTCTTTTTTATTCTTATTATTGTTGCACTATTAGGCATAAGTGCTTTTTTAACATCTCGCTTTAAAAAATCAAAACGATTTACTAGTTTTGCAGAATATACGCCTGTTTTACTTACTTCATTAGGTATTCTCGGGACATTTACCGGAATAGTTTCCGGGTTATTAAACTTCGATATTGAACATATTGATACGAGTATTAGCTCTTTATTAGGCGGAATGAAAACGGCCTTCTTAAGTAGCGTATTTGGTGTTTTTTTATCTATTTTATTAAAAATAATCTATACCATTTTTTCTAAAAATAAAGAAAATAATGCACTAGATGCACAAGCAATTGTAGATAATTTTTACGAGCAAACAGAACAATTAAAAAAACAAAATCAATATACTGAATCATTAATTTCACATATTGAAAATCTTGTTAAAAGTTTAGGGAGTGATTCAGATAGCAGTGTTTTAGGGCAACTTAAATTGTTACGGGGAGATTTATCAGATCGTCAAACACAATTTAGACATTTAATTGAGCCTATGGCTACAAATTTATTATCTATCCAATCCTTAGTACAGGATAATCAACAAGTATTTGAACGTTTTGAAAATAAACTTTGGATTAAATTACAAGACTTTGCTGACATGATGTCTAGATCTGCAACGGAGGCTGTAATTGAAGCCCTAAAACAGGTAATCCAAGACTTCAATCATAATTTAACTGAGCAGTTTGGTGAAAACTTTAAAGAACTCAATAAAGCAGTAACTTTATTAGTTGAGTGGCAAGAAAATTACAAAAAACAGCTGAATGAAATGATCTCTCTTTATCATGCAGGTGTTCAAAGCCTCTCAACAACAGAAATGTCTGTTGCAAATATTGAAAATTCGACAAAATCGATCCCAACTACAATGGAACATTTAAGCAAAGTTATTTCAACAAACCAAAATCAAATTGATAATTTAGAAAATCATTTAAATACTTTTGCTCAAGTGCGTGATAAAGCTGTTGAAGCTTTACCAGAAATTCAAAAACAAATTTCGTTGATGTTAGAAAATACGGAAAAAGCCAATGTAGAACTAGTTGATGGCTTAAAACAAAGTGGAGAAAAATTAGCCTCTGATATTGTTTCTATTTCTAATGATTTTAAAGAAAAAACATTGGAAACCTCTAACAAACTAGCGAAATCATTTATTGAGAATGGCGAAATGTTTACCTCAAAACTAACACAAGCAACAGAGCCTTTAGTAGTATCAATTACGAAAAACCATAGCGCCCTTGTTGAAAGTGCAGCTGTTTTAGAAAAAACAGCAACAGCAATGAATGATGAGCAAAAAGCGTTTTTAGCACAACAAAATCAGATTTCAACGCAAATTACAGATTTTATTATGCGTTGGCAACAGCAATTTGAACAAAATACACAACAAATTCAGCAACAATTTACTCGCTCTTTAGAATCATTTATGCAGGAACATATGCAAGAAAGCCGTAAACTAATGGCTAAATTAGAAAAAGAAAGTGAAACAGCATTAAGTAGAACTGGCGAAAGTATTGATAAACAAATCAAAGCGCTTGATAGCGCTCTTGAAACTGAATTATCTCGTGTTATTGGTAATATGGGACAAGCATTAACCTCTATCAGTCGTCGATTTACAGATGATTATTCGGAACTAGTTGAGGCAATGAAACGAATTACAACGAAAGGTAGAAACTTCTAATGAACATTGATTTGTCTAAATTCATTGATAAAAAAAGTAATGGGGACGATTCCCAATGGTTACCTATGGCTGATTTAATGTCTGGGTTAATGATGCTTTTTTTATTTATTGCTGTAAGTTTTGTTTTAAACACCAAAAAAGTGGCTGAAAACTATCGAGATACCCAAAATGAAATTTACCAAGCCTTAAAAGATGAATTTGAGCCTAATTTAGAAACTTGGAAAGCAAGAATTGATAAAGATACTTTAACCTTTATTTTTACCGATCCCGAAGTACTATTTAAAACTGGTGATTCAACTCTTCAAGAACGTTTCAAAACTACATTAAATGAATTTTTCCCTCGTTATATGAGAGTGATCAATGATTATAAAGATTCTATCAATGAAGTAAGAGTTGAAGGACATACTAGCAGTGAGTGGAATTTAAATTCAGACGAAGATACTGCATATTTTGAAAATATGCGGTTATCTCAAGAACGGACAAGAGAAGTATTATATTATATTTATCATTTAAATACGGTAAAGGAATATCGCCAATGGATTAAGGCTAATATTTCTTCCGTTGGATTATCATCCTCTAAAGTTATACTGAATAATGGTATAGAAGATAAACAGGCATCAAAGCGCGTTACCTTTAGAATTATTACAAATGCTGAGGAGCAACTTCAGAAATTATCGGAGATGAAATAATGGAGATTAAAGCTGATTTTTCTGCGCTATTTTCGTCTATCCGAAAAATGGGGATCACAGAGCTAGTACCTTTTTCCATTGATTTTAATTCTAAACCAGTAGAAATTGTTGTCGAAGGGCTATCATCATCAAAAGGTATTGAAGTTCCTATTGCTGATGTTAAGCCTGATCCAGATAGTGGTGTTTTTACCTATCAAGGAGAACACGTTGTGTTATTTATACCAGATCATAGCTTTAAATATGATGAGGCGATCCTAGATCCTAAAAATAACGGAAATAAATATCATCTTACTGATTGTCGTACACTAGAGCAAATGAGAAAAAGTGGGCGATTTGAACGTTATCACGCAACAAATAATCGTAAAGGAATCTTTCACATTTCAGGAAGCTTAACTACACAAGAAGCTGAGGTTGAGCTATCTGTTTGTAAAAACTGTCTAGCCGCACTGAATTATCGGAACTATACCCTAAATCGCATCAGAGTATTCAATGAATTTAACCTAGAAGATTTTTTTAACCATTATGAGACTTTTTTTAGAAAAATTCCAAATGATAAAAAACCAAGCAAACCTGGCTATGTAGATGATTGGGAAGAAATATCAAAGCACTATCGAGAAAGCGTAAACTTTACCTGTGAAGAGTGTCATGTAAATTTAGAGCTATATCGATATTTACTGGATGTTCATCATAAAAATGGCGTTAAACAAGATAATAAAGAAGAAAATCTTAAAGCAATGTGTAAACTTTGTCACAGCCAAGAAGCCTTTCATAGCCATATGATTGTAAAGCAAGAAGATGAGTTGTTAATAAAAAAATTGAGACGGGAACAAGGTATTTTTTAGCAACTATTTTGTCTATTACACCCTGCCTACGGAGACTAGACGTCTCCTTCGGCTGTCTCTCTCCCACAAGGGGAGAGAGTTAAAGTGAGTAAACGATTTATATCGCTAGCTCCCCCAATCAACTATACCCCATCATTCTCAACAAACTACGTGTATATTCAATCGCTTCAGCACGGTTTGCCACACCGATTTTTTGATAAAGATTACGAATATGTGTTTTAATTGTGGTCATCGCTACCACTAATTCTTGCGAAATTTGCTCATTACTATAACCCGAATAAATCAGACCAAGCACCTGCCATTCACGTTGAGTTAGAGGGCTGATTTTCAACAACTCCGGCACTTGTGGATTCTCAAGCAAGTTTTTCACAAATTCTTCATCAAAATGTGCGGTTTTATGGCGATTATGCTGATTGATACTGCGTAAAATAAATTGTGCTTTATGCACTGAAAGCTCTTCCAACACATTAATTTGCAAAAGCTCACGAATTTGACGAGCCATTAAATCGCCCTCGATCACAAATGCGCTGATAAAGTTCGTCTGTTGGCTAAGATTTAACGCTTGAATAAGATCTCGCTGAGCCAGCTCTGGCTTGCCTTGTAAGCTATAAACCCGATTACGCAAAATCAAAGCCCGTTGAGAATCGCTGACTAAATTAAAAATAGCGGTGGTTTTCAATAAGCTATTTAAAATTTTTAACGCCTGTTCATAGTCGCCTTGCAATAAATAACAACGAGCAATATTCCGCCATTGACGCTGGGTAAAATGGTTATATTCCTGCGTTGGAATGTTTACTTGCGCCAACCAGCTTTCTAATTGCGAGGTATCATTACGCATTTGCCAGTAAATCAGCTGAACCTCATCTAACGCCGTAACCCAGTCTTTATGTGGCGAACAACGAGACATCAATAATTTCCCTTGTTCAATCAAACGCTCCGCATTATTCAGATCGCCTTTAGTCAGCGAAATTTTGGCAAGAATAATCAAACTTTGGATTTGTTCTTCCTCTTTCTCCAACACCTCTATCCCGGCATTTGCCATTGCTTCGGCTTGATCAAGATGATGCCATTCCCACAAAATTTGCCCTTTTAAACGCAACAAAAATTCATTCATCGGAATTTGATGAAAAGCATTCGTTTGCAAAGTGGTATCTTTCAATAAATCGTAGGCGGATTGCAAAAAGCCCTGCGCAGATAAAATCTCCGATTGTTGCAATCTCGACCACAGCCAATGATGATAAGCATGTTGCTCCGTTGCCATTTTCTCAACCTGCTGCATCAGCGAAAGCCCTTCTTTCAAATAACCTCGACAATGTTGTGCCTCACCAATCACAGAAGTCGCCACAATGAGCGCATAACCAAACTCATCCGATAAATTCTTCAAAGCTTGATTTGCTAATGAATAGGCTTGCTCTTCATCGCCTGCATTGATTGCGACTTGAGCTTTTAACGCATCAAAATGCCCTTGTAAACTATCGGTAAGCGGTTGTTTTGGTTGGAATTTTTGCAAGATCCCACTGACTTCTTGATGACGATGCTGGCTCTGCGCCAACCATGCTTTTAATAACACTAAATTTTCATCTTGCCAAAGTTGTTCTGCCGGCAAACAGCTTAAACTGGTTTCTAATAATTTCAGTTGTCCTTGGTGGAATAACGCCCAACCGTGATCTTGTAAAATCTGATAAAGCGTCTGCGGATCATTTAACATTTGCGCATGATATAACGCCTCTGATCCATAACCCAATTTAAGCCATGTTTTTGAAGCGACCTCATGTAACTGTTGCCACTCATTTGGCAATTCCAAACGGCAGCTTTGTGCTAAATAAGAGGCCAAAATCGGGTGAAACTTCCACCAGATTTCGCCATCTTCATGGAGTAAACGGCTAATAAATAAACCTGCTTTTTCTAATTCATCAAGATGTTTTACCCCATTTTCATCTTGTGTTAGCGCAACAACCAGTTTTTCATTCATCGAACGTAAAACAGCACAACGTTGCATAAACAACTTCATTTGCGGATCAACGTAATGAAAAACCTCTTCATTTAAATAATCCGCAATATGTTGTTGATTTAATTTATTAAACAGCTTTTCAGGACAATCAAGCAAATCCATATTTTGCTTGAGAGCAAAACTCATCAACTGAAGTGCAGTCGCCCATCCTTCCACTTTCTCACATAATGCAAATACCAATTCTTCATTTAAGGTCTTACTTAATTTTTGCTCAAAGAAAAGGCGGGTTTCTGCCGGAGAAAAGGCAAGCTGATGAACATCAATCTCTAATAATTGCTCGTGAATACGTAAATTCGTAATACTCAACGGTGGCGTTAAGCGAGAAAGCATCACAAGGCTCATCGTTTCCGGCTGATGTTTTAACCAAAAGCGTAACGCATCATGAATTTCATGATTATCGATCAGATGATAATCATCAATAATCAAATAAAAATGGCGGGGAGCTTCATTTAAGGCAATTAAAAGTTGTCCAAAATAATCTATGAGATCGTTTTTATAAACGATCTCCCCTAGGGGAAGCCCTGTCGCTTGCTCCAGCGCTGAGGCAAAATAACGGCTAAACTGCTCCGCATTGTTATCGCTTTCATCTAATGCAAACCACGAAACGGGCTCATTCTTTGCTAATAACTTTGCTTTCCATTGAGAAACTAAGGTCGTCTTACCATAACCTGCCGGCGCAATCACTAAAGTGAGCGGATAACTTTTAGCTAATGCCAATGTTCCCAATAATTTGGTACGCTCAATACTTTGATTTTGCGATTTATGTAACGCATTCGATTTATGAGAAATTAACTTTGTTGGAATGAGTTTTGTAACGACTTGCATTGTGTTTTTATTTTCTGCCTGTATAAAGTGCAAGGATTTTAGCAAATTTTATTGAAAAAAGGGAAAAAGCAAGCGGTCGTTTTTTTGATCTAATTTGTAAAATGCTCATAAAAAACGACCGCTTGATGATTTTTAAATTATTCCCCAGCCCAAACAACCATCACTTTATCCTGCCCGTCTTGGCGGGAGAATGCAAAATACTTGTTGGTTTCGAGAATTTTTTGTTCGCCATTGCCAATAGCGGTGTGATTTTGGCGGAATTTTGCGAGAGTTTGCCAATGTTTTAACAAGGCTTGATGATCGGCACTTTTTGTCAGATCTTGCCAGTTCATATCCGATCTCGTGCCTTGAATTGGATCAGAGCCTGTTGCACCAAATTTTCTGCCACTTTCATCGCCGTAATAAATTTGTACTGCACCCGGTGAGAGCAGCAATAAACTGCCTGCAGTTTTCTGTTTAGCAAGGTTATTTTCACTGTCGCTACTGAAAAATAAACGGGTATCATGCGAAGAAAGGTAGGTTAATACATTAAACTCTTTCAGTTTTTCGCTCATTTGTTGGTAGGTCGGCGAAATTTTGGCAAAACAACTTAGCGCCTCTTTTGCTTGATCTTGGAAGCTGAAATTGATCATTGCATCAAAGCCGTTTTTGTAATAATCGCTGGTGTGAACGCCGTGCCCCCACGCTTCTCCCGTCATCCAGAATTTATCGCTAAAGGATTGATTTGGGTGAGCTTTTTGCCATTTTTCCAAAGCTTTTTCTGCCGATTGTTTCAATTCCAACCAAGTGCTTTTTTCCACATGTTTAGCGGTATCGACACGGAAACCGTCCACGCCGTATTTTTCTACCCAGTCAGACAACCAGCCGATCAGATAATCCCGAACTTTAGCATTTTCACGGAATTTTGCCTGTGTATCGGGTTTATTTGCAAAAAATTCCGGTAATCCGACCGCTTGTTCGCTTTCGGTTTTCAGATCCGGTAAGGCTGAGAGCGACATGCGCAGATCATCAAATTTGGGGCTGTCGTAATCGCCAATATCGGAGCGAGCCCACGCTTTTCCCCACCATTTTTGCCAAGCCTCTTTATCACTAAAATTGATTAAATTGTTGAAAGAGTGCCAGTTCTGCCCCGTTTTCGGTGTCCAGTCCGTCCAATTTTTGCCAAGTGTTTTTTCCATTTCCTCGCCTTTGAGACGTAATGCGCCAAAGCCGTATTGCTGCATATCGGCAAGAGTGGCATAGCCGGTGTGGTTCATCACTATATCGAAAATAACACGAATGCCTCGTTTGTGTGCTTGGTCGATAAAGGTTTTCAGATCGTTCTCACTGCCCATATTGGCATCGACCTTCGTCCAATCTTGATGGTAGTAACCGTGATAAGCATAATGTGGGAAGTCGCCTTTTTCACCGCCACCAACCCAGCCGTGAATTTGCTCAAGTGGCGAACTGATCCAAATCGCATTTACGCCAAGTTGTTGTAGATAATCTAGTTTTTGCGTTAGTCCGTTCAAATCGCCGCCGTGGAAAGTACCAATTTCATCTTTACCGTCTTTTTTACGACCGTAGCTGTTGTCGTTGCTCGGATCGCCGTTATAAAAGCGGTCGGTTAAGACAAAATAAACCGTAGCGTTTTTCCAAGTAAAAATCGGCTCAGATTTAACCGCTTGCGCTGGTTCTAAGAGCAACAATCCGTTACTGCCTGCGGACGGTGTCATAATGACTTTGCCGTTTTGCACTTTCGCCGTGTTGCCTGAATAGAAATCTCGCACGCTTTCACCTTCTTTGAATACGCCTGAAACCTCAATTTCTAACGGTTTACCATCCCATTTTGGACAAACTTGTACTAATTCATTAGCGCTTTGGGTTGCTTCCACCGTCAATTTTGCCGTTGGCGTGCCACTGCGCATATCAATTTCGACACTGTATTTTCCGTCACGAAACAAGCGGGTCGATTCAACCGGATTTTTGCAAGGCACAAGGCTGACGACTTGATTTAATTTCAGTGCGGTTTGTGGTTGGTAGCATTGTTGATTAAGTGAGAATTGGAATGGGTAGTTGCCTTTTTTAAGTTGGGCGTGTGCTTGGTAAAGTAGTTTTTCGTTGGATTCAAATGTCGGGAAATGTTTACTCTGCCATTGGTTTGCCGAAAGGCTAGCAGACGCAAAAAGTGAAAGCCAAAGTAGTGATTTTTGCATTTGGGTTTCCTTGTGTGGTGAAATAGGGAATTATTCCCCTATTATTATCATTTGTAGGGGTGGGGTTTATCCCCACCCGTTAAATCTGATATTGTGTCGGGCAGGGATAAACCCCGCCCCTACGATAGATTCAGCCTCTCTGATTGACTAAAGATGAGAGAAATCACTTCGCCGAAACGTGTTTAATAAAAATCTGACGTGGTTGTTTTAAACCAAGTTGTTCCGCTTCGTTTACCAAGTTCATCGCTTTATTCACATCGTTATTTTTCAATGCTTTTAATACCGCTTGGTTGAAATAATCTTCCGTGCTTTGTTCTACCGGCTGTGTTGGTTTGGTTGCTGATTTTGTCGCCACAGCAGTTGTGCCAACTTGGGTTGGTGCAGGTGTTTTGGCTTCAAATAACGGACCGTTTAAACCGATAAACTGGCTGGATTGAATGCCGTCCACTTCTACATTGACTTTACCTTGATTGCTGTGTGCAACCGTAATATCCGCAATCGCAGGCGGTTGGTTGCCTTTTGCTTTTGCCAGCAGTTTGGCAGGGTGTGTCATTGTTGTTTTACCCTGTAAATCTTGTTCAGTGGTATAAACAAGCAAGTAGATAAAATCTTGATTTGCCGTTGGTGTAAGACTGAGTTCGGCTTGATATTGTGCTGGGTTTAAACCACGTTCTTCGCTGAATTTAAATTGAGAAGAAGGGTAGCTCATTGCTGGGTTAAATTGTGCATCTAAAATCAATGCGTTTGGCACAAATACGGTGTTGTCTTTTTGCACCGGACTTGTGATGTTTAATTTGATCGTCCCTTGATTAGCCGGGATTTTATAAGCCACCACTGAACCACTTGCACCGGCTAATTTATTTACGAGCGTTGCAACTTGGGTTTCATTTTTTTGTGAGAGTGCAACATCTTGCCATTGAATTTTTGCCAATTCCGCTTTTGTTGGTTGTAATGGTGCGGCTGAAAGTTGAGAGACAAGAAATAGACTTGAAAGGAAAAGGGCAATTTTGGTTTTCATAAATCCTCCGAGAGAGCAAACAAGCGGTAAGCAATTAGACATTTTTTACAATGTGATTAAATAAGGACGCCAAGCGTGGCGTCCCTACAAAAGACTTTAGGCATTTATGGTAGGGACACGACGCTTCGTGTCCCATTCAAATAAATTACCACCAAGCTTCAAATTGAACACCGCCGATAAATTCGCCGTCTTTTGCTTTATAACCAGCATCTGTGCGGTTTGCAGTGTTAAATTTGTCGTTCCAGTGTGCATAAGTACCAAATACACGGATTGCAGGGCGCGCCCAAATGCTTGAACCTGCTTGCCATTGTTGTGCAAGGGTATATTTCACAAGGTTATTTTTCTTACCTGTTGCTTGATCTTTGATCACATCATAGCCCACTTCAGCAAGTGTACTCATTGTATCAGTCCATTTATACATTGGGCGGATACCTGCTGAGTACCAAGTTTTGCCTTGTTTGTTGTCTAAGTCTGTTTTTTCATAGATTAACGCATACATTACTTCAACTTTGTCGCTGGCTTGAACAACGCCTTGGTTAATTAAGCGAAGCATATGACCACGGTTATCAGCTTTTGAACCTTGTGCGTGACCATTATTCCAAGATGTCATAGAGTCTTTTGCATATTGTGCAGTAAATTTATTGAAACCACCGAAGAAGTTACCTTGGGTATATTCAGCCGTTGCCATATAACCATTTTTGGTTGCATCACTGTTTACATAAGCAGAATCATCTTTTTTATGTGCATTAGCATAATCAAAGCCAAGTTCTAAAGAACCATCTTTCCAAAGCTCAATACCCGCTAAACGCACATCGAAAATATCGTTGTAAACATCTTTTTGGGTTGAACGATCGCTCTTATAGCTTTTGGTTGCATAGTCATAGTAGTAAGAGAATGCACCACCTTTTTCAGTATCGCGAGTTACCGCAACAGAAAGTTTACCAAAACCTAAGTCAATGTTTTCAACCCCTGCACCCGGACCTGAAATATCCCAGTAGTAGAAGTCATTCATATGAACATCATGACGTTGGTAGAAACGTTTACCTGCCCATAAAGTTGCACCCGGTAAGCTGTCTGCAAAGTTTTTAAATTGTACGTTTAATTCACGTAATGCCGGGCTTGTTTCTGTCCAGTCATTATTGTGTAACGTACCGCCATAAGCCACATTAGTATCGAAATAAATTGATTTTTCGCCCGATTTAAATAGCTCTTGACCAAGTTTTAACTCTGCGTAAGTATCTGATTCATTACCTAAACGGTATTTTGAACCACCACCATTTACAGTAAATGCAGATTGTTCGCCACCGCCTGATGTCCAGCCGATACCTGAACGAGCATAACCATGGAAATCTACTGCTAAAGCAGATGTTGATAATAATGCACCTGAAATAAGGGTTGCTAGCAAGCTTTTATTGATGTTCATAGAGAACTCCTTTAATTTTTTTAATATAGGGACGCCTGATAACTCATTTGTCCCTCGGTTTACATTATGAAAAAAATCGTTAAACACCTAATTCCTTAAATAAGCGTCTGCAAGCTGTGCCATCTTCTTTAAATAGATGACAACGGTTTGGATTGAGGCCGACTGACATTTCATCGCCTTCTTCAACTAACACAATATCATTTTGGCGATAAACTAAACTTTGTTTGATAGGCGGCATTTCTACGTGGACTTGAGTTTCATTCCCCAACTGCTCTACGACTTTTACCGTTCCTTTGATACACACTTCACTTTGTTCGCAAGGAAGTAAATGTTCTGGGCGGATACCTAAAGAAAGGTTGTCGCCAACGTTCACACCTGTACTATCAACAGGAACCCAGAAGTTAAGATGCGTTGAATCCGGTAGTTCTACTTTTACGCCATCTTCTTTTATATCAATCACTTTGACAGGTAAGAAATTCATTTTAGGCGAGCCAATAAAACCGGCTACAAAGCGGTTTGCCGGGTAGTGATAAAGTTCTAACGGTTTACCCACTTGCGCTACGTTGGTCGTAATTTGAGGGTTATTACCTAGCGGTTGTAATACCACGATTTTATCGGCAAGGGTCATCGCTTCTACTTGGTCGTGGGTTACATAAATCATGGTTCTGCCTAGTTTTTTATGTAACTTTGAAATTTCTACACGCATTTGCACACGTAATGCGGCATCAAGGTTAGAGAGCGGTTCGTCTAATAAGAACACTTCAGGTTGAGAAACGAGCGTACGACCAATCGCAACACGCTGACGCTGACCACCTGAAAGTTCTTTTGGCTTACGTTGTAATAAATGCGCCAACTGTAAAATTTCCGCCACGTGGTTCACACGTTGTTCAATATCTTCTTTACTTGCTCCTGCGAGTTTTAAACCAAATGACATGTTTTCTGCCACGTTTAAATGCGGATAGAGAGCATAAGATTGGAACACCATGCCGATATTACGTTTTGCAGGTGGCACATCGTTCATACGGGTTTCCCCGATGAACAAATCACCCGTGGAAATCTCTTCCAGCCCTGCAATCATGCGTAATACGGTAGATTTACCACAACCGGAAGGACCAACGAATACGACGAATTCGCCTTCTTGAATATCAAGGTTAATATCACGAGAAATATGCACATCGCCGTAGGATTTACCTACTTTAGTGAGTTTTACATTTGCCATTTACGTTGTCCTTCTTAAGTTACTGCTTTATTTGGCGCTTAGTCTATTCCCTCACCCTTAAATTGAAATCATACTTTTGCAAAAAAATTTTCTGTGAAGAAAAAATTTTTTTTGCG
Source organism: Actinobacillus minor NM305 (assembly GCF_000175195.1). Taxonomy (GTDB): domain Bacteria; phylum Pseudomonadota; class Gammaproteobacteria; order Enterobacterales; family Pasteurellaceae; genus Haemophilus_A; species Haemophilus_A minor. The sequence continues at coordinate 34,996 of NZ_ACQL01000154.1, forward strand.
CTAAAAAACAGATTTATTGTGATTTAGATCACATTTTGAACACAATTTTTTGTGATCTATTTCTCATTTTTTGTTAAAAAGAGAAAAAATGTGAACAAGATCACATAATTTAAAAAGGGGGAGGATATGGGGGTATGATGAAGTCAAAAATCAAATCATTCACTATTCCACTGCAAAAATCCATTTCACTATCTATGAGGAAAATGTTATGAAAAAATTAACCAAAGCAGCATTAGCCGTATTCGCTGGATTATGTATGGCACAAGGCGTACAAGCTAAATTAGTTGAAGGTCAATTAAACATTTGGATTAACGCTGATAAAGGCTATAACGGCTTAGCGGAAGTCGGTAAAAAATTCGAAGCAGAAACGGGTGTAAAAGTTGTTGTAGAACACCCAAGTAAATTAGAAGAATTATTCCCACAAGTAGCATCAACCGGTGATGGTCCGGATATTATTATCTTTGCTCACGACCGTATGGGTGGCTATGCACAATCAGGCTTATTAGCAGAAGTGCATCCAAGTGCAGATTTCAAAGCAAAATTATCTGACATTGGCTGGGAAGCAACCAAATATAACGGTAAACAAATTGCTTACCCAATCGCCGTTGAATCACTTTCTCTAATCTATAACAAAGACTTATTACCAAACCCACCAAAAACATGGGAAGAAGTTGAGAAGTTAGATAAAGAACTTAAAGCGAAAGGTAAACACGCAATTATGTGGAACCTTGCTGAACCGTATTTCACATGGCCAATCATCTCTTCTCAAGGGGCTTATGCATTTAAAGCAACCGCTAACGGTTACGATGTGAAAGATGTAGGCGTAAACAATGAAGCAGCACAAAAAGGTTTACAATTTGTCGTTGATCTTGTGAAAAACAAAGTGATTAACGCAGACACTGACTACTCTGTGGCTGAAGCTTCTTTCAATAAAGGCGAAACGGCGATGACTATCAATGGTCCGTGGTCTTGGGCAAACATTGAGAAAAGTGGTATTAACTATGGCGTAGCGGTATTACCAACCTTAAACGGTAAAGCAGGTAAACCATTCGTTGGCGTATTAAGTGCAGCGGTAAATGCTTCAAGCCCGAACCAAGACTTAGCGAAAGAGTTCTTAGAAAACCACTTATTAACGGATGCCGGTTTAGAAACCGTGAACAAAGATACGCCGTTAGGTGCAGTAGCACTTAAGAGCTACCAAGCAAAATTAGCGGCTGATCCACGTATTGCAGCAACAATGGCGAATGCGGAACATGGTGAAATTATGCCAAACATTCCTCAAATGAGTCGCTTCTGGTATTCAGAAAAAGCAGCGATTGACAGTGCGGTAAATGGTCGCCAATCTGTTAAAGCCGCATTAGATGAAGCACAAGCGAAGATTGAAAAAGAGTAATTTTTTAATCGTAGGGGTGGGGTTTATCCCCACCCGTTAAAATATTTATATCGTTTCGGGCGGGGATAAACCCCGCCCCTACGAATAGTTAAACTAGCGGTCTTATTCTTTTTATTCTTTGCAATTTCCTCTTAGCAGCACAAAAACAAGGAAAATTAAAATGCTAACCTCTACTCATTCTACCATTTCACCAGTTCAACTTTGGGGCAAGAGAGCACTTGTTGGCTTCCTTTACCTCCTTGCGTTTTACTTGGTTTTTACGATCTATTTGCAGGGCGAAATTCTTTTTGCATTACTAACCCTCGTTGTTGTTACCTCGGGTATTTTTGTTTTTAGTTCAGAACGAGCATACCGTTGGCGCTATCTTTTCCCTGGTGTTTCCGCAATTGGTATCTTTGTGGTTTTCCCTCTCGTTTGTACTGTCGTTATCGCCTTTACTAATTACAGTGGTTCAAACCAACTCGCCTTTGAACGTGTGGTTAATCAATTGCAAAGCCAGCGCTATTTTTCAGGGGAACGTTATGATTTTAAATTGCTTGAAACAGCGGATAATCAATATCAGCTTGCCCTTGAAAATAAAAATGTGCAAAAAGCTTACCTTTCTACACCGCTTGCATTAAATAATTTAAAAGGCGATGTGAAAATGGAAGAAGTGGCGGCTTTACCTGAAAGCAAAGTTGCACCACTTAAAGTCATTACGCAAAATCGCCAACAGTTACAAAGTATCAATGCGATTTTACCAAGCGAAGAAATGCTCACGATGAGTTCACTTCGCCAATTCTCACAACAAAAAGTCCGCTTTAGTTATGATGAAGCCAATCAAGTTTTAACGAACAACGAGACGGGCGAACGTTTCAAACCAAATGATGATGTCGGTTTCTTTGAGCAAATTGATGAGCAAGGTAACTTTACGGGTAAACGTGTTGAACCAGGTTATACCGTAGCAATTGGTTGGCAAAACTTCGTGAAAATCTTAACGGACGAAGGTGTACAAAAACCCTTTATTCAAATCTTTATTTGGACAGTTACCTTTGCATTCTTAACTGTCGTGTTTACCACATTACTCGGTATGATTTTCGCCTCTCTAGTACAATGGGAAGCGTTAAAAGGTAAAGCGGTTTATCGTTTACTGTTAATCCTGCCTTATGCGGTACCGGGCTTTATCTCTATCCTTGTATTTAAAGGTTTATTTAACCAAAGTTTCGGCGAGATCAACTTAATTTTAAATAACTTATTCGGTATTCGCCCAGAGTGGTTTAATGACCCATTCTTAGCCAAAACAATGTTGTTAATTGTGAATACTTGGTTGGGTTATCCTTATATGATGATTGTTTGTATGGGTTTACTCAAAGCGATCCCAACAGACTTATATGAAGCCTCAGCGATTGATGGTGCATCGGTATGGCAAAACTTCACCAAAATCACAATGCCGTTGTTAATTAAGCCGTTAATGCCATTGATGATTGCGAGTTTTGCCTTCAACTTCAATAACTTCGTGTTAATCCAATTATTAACTCAAGGTCGTCCGTCAATGATCGGAACCAGCACACCGGCAGGACATACCGACTTGTTAGTAAGCTATACCTACCGTATCGCCTTTGAAGGTAGCGGTACGCAAGACTTCGGTTTAGCAGCGGCAATCGCAGTAATCATCTTCTTACTCGTCAGCGGATTAGCGTTGTTCCAAATTCGTTTGACTAAATTACAACAGGATTAAGGGGGATAAAATGGCTATCGTTCAACCTAAATCAATGAAAGCTCGCTTATTTGCAACGCATTTCTTTCTTATTGTGTTCTGTGCGTTGATTATGTTCCCTTTACTGATGATTTTAGGGATCTCTCTTCGCCCGGGTAACTTGGCACTGGGGGAAATTATCCCAAGCCAAATTTCCCTTGAACACTGGAAACTGGCACTCGGTTTTAGCGTCACCAATGCGGACGGCACTGTTACCCCGCCGCCATTCCCTGTACTACTTTGGTTATGGAACTCGGTGAAAGTCGCAGGTGTTACGGCAATTATTACCCTAGCACTTTCCACTACGGCAGCTTACGCTTTCGCACGTTTACGCTTTGCAGGGAAATCAATGCTGTTACAAAGTATGTTGATTTTCCAAATGTTCCCAGCGGTACTTTCACTTGTGGCGTTATATGCATTATTTGACCGCTTAGGAACTTATGTACCGTTCTTGGGCTTAAATACCCACGGCGGCGTGATCTTCGCTTACCTTGGCGGTATCGCAATGCACGTTTGGACGATCAAAGGCTATTTTGAAACCATTGATAAATCGCTCGAAGAAGCTGCAGCACTTGACGGTGCAACCCCGTGGCAGACATTCCGTTTGATTTTATTACCATTGTCAGTGCCAATTTTAGCGGTGGTTTTCATTCTTGCCTTTATCTCTGCAATTATCGAAGTGCCTGTGGCTTCTCTCTTATTGCGTGATGTGGAAAACTACACCCTTGCGGTCGGAATGCAACAATATCTACACCCACAAAACTACCTATGGGGAGATTTCGCAGCGGCAGCAATTTTATCCGCTATTCCAATTACTTTAGTCTTTATCATCGCACAGCGTTGGTTAGTCGGCGGATTAACGGCAGGTGGGGTGAAAGGGTAAACATAATGGGACACGAAGCGTCGTGTCCCTACAATCACTTCGTAGATATTTAAGTAGGGACGCCACGCTTGGCGTCCGTAAATAAATTACCATTCGGGAAACAATAACAATGAAACAAAATCACCCATTTTTAAATCGTTACTTCGTGGATGAACACGGTCGCCGTGTTTATGCCCAACCGTCCGTTTATGGCAAAGTGGCAAAATTGCTCGGTTTGCAAAAAAGTCGCAAAATCCTACCGCTTGTCAAAGTTGTCAAACAGGGCGAGCAAGTTTTTATTCCGCTTTTTGTAGCGGACAAAACCCAAACCGTTCACGCAAACTGGACGCTGACCCTTGAAAGCGGTGAGATTTTAACAGGAAAATGCAAACGCAATAGCATTGACCTGCCTCGTGATTTACCCCTTGGTTATCATCAATTAAGCCTGAACGGTACAACCGCAGAATGTCGTATTATCGTTACGCCTGAACGTGCTTACCAACCGCAAGAGTTGGCAGAGCATAAAAAATTATGGGGAGCAATTTTACAGCTTTACACCCTACGTTCAGAGCAAAACTGGGGGATCGGCGATTTCGGCGATTTAGCGGAGTTTTTAACGAAATTAGCGGAAAAAGGCGGTGATTTTGTCGGTTTAAACCCAATTCATTCATTATTCCCAGCTAATCCTGAAGGGGCAAGCCCTTACAGCCCGTCTTCTCGTTTATGGCAAAACATTGCTTACATCAACGTTGGGGCGATTGACGCTTTCCAACAAAGCCGTGAAGCACAAGCGTGGTTTAATTCGGCGGATATTCAACGCCAATTACACGAAGCTCGCCAAAAAGATTATGTCGATTATTCACAAGTGATGTGGCTGAAATTGCAAGGCTTACGCTTAGCCTACGAACAATTTAAACAACAAGATCAAACCGCTTTCGAACAATTTATTGCTGAAAATGGCGAAGCATTGAAAGTGCAAGGTACTTTTGACGCTCTACATCAATGGCTTTCTTCTCAGTTCAGCGAACAATGGGGCTGGAACTGCTGGGACGCAAAATATCAAGATTATCACACCGCTTCCGTGCAACAATTCCAACAAGAACAGAGCGATTTAGTCCGTTTCTATATGTGGTTGCAATTTGTGGCACAACAACAGCTTAAAGCCTGTAACGAACTGGCAAAACAGCTCGGTATGCCAATTGGTTTCTACCGTGATTTAGCCGTTGGCGTGGCAGACAACGGAGCAGAAACCTGGGCGGATAAAGATCTGTTCGTGTTAGGTGCATCTGTGGGCGCACCACCGGATATTATGGCACCGCAAGGGCAAAACTGGGGCTTGTCGCCAATGCACCCTGAAGTATTGCAAGAGCGTGGCTATCAGCCGTTTATCGACCTACTGCGTGCCAATATGAAAGATTGTGGGGCGTTGCGTATCGACCATATTCTCGGCTTTGCCCGTTTATGGTGGGTGTCGAAAGGCGACTCGGCGAAAAACGGCGCTTATGTGAAATATCCGTTGGAAGATTTGCTTTCAATCTTAGCCCTTGAAAGCCAACGCCACCAATGCTTAATCATCGCAGAAGCCTTAGGCACTGTGCCGAAAGGAATGTTGGAAACCCTTGAAAGCAAAGGTATTTTAGCCTACAACATTTTCTATTTTGAGTATGATCATCAAGGTAGCAAACCGTTGGCAAACTATCCGTATCAAGCAATGACCACCTTAAGTACTCACGATTTACCAACGGTACAAGGCTACTGGAAAGGCTATGATTTCGAGTTAGGGCAAAAATATGGCGTTTACCCGAATGAGAAAGTGCTGAACATTTTAAGAAATGCTCGCCACTCAAATAAAGAAGCGATCCGCCGTGCCGTTGAAGCGGTACAACCGCTAGAAGCGGATAGTGCTGGCGTTACACAAACCTTCAACCATCAGTTACAAAGCTATGTGGCAGATACCAACAGCGTATTATTCGGTTCACAACCGGAAGACTGGCTGAATATGCTAGAGCCTGTGAATATCCCAGGAACCAGCACCGAATATCCAAACTGGCGCAGAAAATTGAGCAAAACCACACAAGAGATTTTTGCGGATAGCTCCATTTCTCAATTACTGAATACGATTGAAGCAAAACGAAATCGTTAAAAAAAGTGGGCAAAAACGCCCACTTTTTATTTAAATTCTTTTCCATTCAAGGAAAGATTTAAGTTATTCTCTTCTTGTGTACAAAAATAAATTAACTCTTTAATATCTTTCTCTTTCATTCCCAATTCATAAAAACACATCTCTTGCCCATCTAGCTGCTTCATCACATCAAGAACATAATTCACAGAAAATCTATTTGTACAGAAATAGTCTAGTTTTAAATCAAGAATCTTCTGATATACATTGTAATCATTATGTTTACCGCTAAACCAATGATGGCTTAATAAGACCGCAATATTTCTTTTAAAGGCATAACAATTTGTATCAATAAATTTCCGATTTAATGTCTTATCAATGTAATAATTCTTTTGATTAAAAATAAAATTTACTCGGAGAGGATAGCTAACTCTATTCTCATAATAACCAATCGATTCGGTAAAATCTTTACAAATAAAATGACCTTCGGGTGTATAGAAATTTCTTAAGGCATATACGACATCTGAACGCTTACTTTCAAAAGTAGCAACGCAATTCTCTATATGATCAGCCTCAAACCAATTATCATCATCTAAATAACAAATAATATCTTCTTTAACTAGAAAAGGGGCTATTGCATTAATACTACTATTTGTCCAACCACCCGCTCCTGTATTCATTGGTAAATAAGTTACTATCACATTAGGATAATCCTTCAAAATCGCTTTAGCTTGTTCTTCAAATTGTTTGCCATCAACAAAGATATAATGGGTACAAGGATAGGTTTGCGCTTGCACGCTCCGAACTGCTCTCACTAATTCAAAACGCCCAATCGTTGAAGTAATAACTGCAACTGTTTGTTTGTTTGTTTGTTTGTTTGTTTGTTTGCATAATTATCAATACCATAGAATGACTATGAAAGCCTTATTTTACAAAAACAATCATTTAAATGATCATCAACCAATCCCATTGATTGCATAAACGCATAGCAAGTTGTCTCGCCTACAAAAGCAAATCCTTTCTTTTTCAATGCCTTCGACATTGCCGTAGAAATCGCGGTTTTAGCAGGAACAACCGTTAAATCCGGTACGTTATTAATTTGCGGTTTTCCCCCTACAAACGCCCAAATAAACTGACTAAAATCTTCGCCATTTTGTTGCATTTGGAGATAAGCCCTACATTTTGCATTAAGCGATCAATATCCGCTTCTTGCATTTGCGCAATTTTCTCTGGATCAAACCGGAAGAAAGCTTCACGATAGGCTTCTCGTTTCTTTAGCACTGTAATCCAAGAAAGCCCGGCTTGCTGACCTTCCAGACAAATTTTTTCAAATAGCTTTAGGCTGTTATATTCGGGTTTACCCCATTCTTGATCGTGATAGCGTTGATAAATTTCACTCCCATTTGCCCAGCTACAACGTGTTATTTGTGAGTTTTCCATTATTTTTATCCTTTAAACCAAGCCGCAACTGCCAATACCACAATAAAAATCAGCAACCAGACGAGTTGGATTTTACTGCTTTGGCGGTTAAGCTCTTGATTATGTAAACGACGTGCTTCAAGTTTTTGTTTATAAGCCTCTAAATCTGCCGCTTTAAATGAAAAACCGCAATGAGGGCAAACTTCTGCACTCTCGCTGATTTTTTTACGACATTCCGGGCAACGGTGTAGAGCCATTTTTTATTTCCATAAATATGATTCAAGCGGTTTAATTTCTTTCATAATTTGTAAAATGATCAATATGATGTGACTATTACAAAAAATACCTCGTAGGGGCTAATTACATTTGCCTCAGACCGTTGACAAACCCTATACGAGCCGTATAGGGTTACTTAATCTGAGCCGCTCTGCGGCTCTTCCTTTTTCAGCCCCAGCGGGGCTGGGCTTAATGAACCTAGCACGGCTCGTGCTAGGTTATTGCTCAAATATAACCTTTGTTAGCAATCTGGGGAGAATATAATTCGCCCCTACCATAAAACAAATAGGCGTTAGATTTTGTGCAACAACCACATAATACCGAAAATTATTATGAAACTTTACGACCATTTATTTTCTACCAAATTTTAATCTGCTCTGCTGAACTTCGGTACATTTTATCACCCTGTTTGGTGCTAAATGCACGGTGGAAGCCTTGAATATTCAAAACAGGCGCAAAGGCACGGAATTGCCCTGGTGCGTGAGGATCGCTTTTAACTTGGTGCGTTAAGGCTTCAACGGTCGCTTTATAGCGCCAAGAACGTGTCCAGCTCATAAAGAAACGTTGATCCGAGGTTAAATCTTCTAACGTTGGGCTTTGTCCGTGCTCTTGCTCATAGAGTTTTAACGCATCGTAGGCAATACTTAAACCGCCTAAATCCGCAATATTTTCGCCTAAGGTAAAGCGACCATTTACGTGAACTTTCGGTGCGACTTCAAACTGATTAAATTGGGCAACCAACTTATCTGCTAATGCTTCAAATTTTTTGCGATCATCGGCAGTCCACCAGTCGGTTAAGTTACCCTCTCCATCAAATTTTGAACCGCTATCATCAAAACCGTGCGTAATTTCATGCCCGATAATTGCGCCAATGGCACCAAAATTAACAGCCGGATCTGCGTGAATATCGTAAAGCGGTGCTTGTAAAATACCAGCAGGGAAAACAATGCGGTTCATCAATGGGCTATAAGAAGCATTGACCACCTGTGGCAACATTCCCCACTCATTTAAATCCACCGGTTTACCCACTTTATTCAAATTGTAGTGATATTGCCATTTTGACACTTCTCGCATATTGGCATAAAGCGTGCCACCTTCCGCAACATTTTTAACCTTCATCGCCGAATAATCACGCCATTTGTTTGGATAACCTACCTCAACAATAAATTTATCTAACTTCGCTTTCGCCTTTTGCTTTGTTTGTGCCGACATCCAATCTAACTTATCGATGCGTTGATGATAGGCTTTCACAAGATATTTCGCCATCGTTAAAAGGTTTTCTTTCGCCGATTGTGGGAAGAATTTTTCCACATAGAACTGAGCAAAATCTTGTCCAATCCAACTATTCACCGTAGATAACGCACGTTTTTCTAAAGCGCGTTGTTGTTTTTGCCCGGTTAATTTTGTGCCGTAAAATGCAAAACGTAAATCGTCCATTTGCTTATTCAAATAAGGCGCCGCATCTGAAAGCAATCGGAAAGTCAGGTAATCCTTAATCACACCAATCTGTTTTTCATCAATCAAGCTATCTAGGGCTTGGAAATAACGAGGCTCCCATAAAATAACTTCATCGGTCGTTACCCCTACCGCCTTTAAATAATCAGCAAGATTGAGATTTTTGCTTAATTTCGCCAGTTCTGCGATCGATACGGGATTATAGCGTTTTTGCATATCTCGCTCTTCTTCATTGGTAAAGAGCGTTTTCGCTACCCCTTTTTCATATTCTACAATCGCTTTAGCTCGTGCTTCCGGCTTATCCAATTTCGCTATTTTTAGCACTTGCGTGATGTAATCTTGATACATTGCGAGGGTTTTACGGTTCTCCGGTGTATCTTTTTGGAAATAGTCGTTACTTAGCCCTAAGTCTTCATTGGCTAAATAAACCGCATTCTGGCGAGAGTTTTTCAGGTGCGCAAAGACCGCCCAACCAAACAACATTGTGCTACCTTGCTTTGCTTCATTGATAATATATTGATTGAGATCCGCCACGCTTTGAATTTGGGCAATACGGTTTAGATCTTGCTGAATAGGCGATAAACCCGCCTTTTCTCGCGCATTTAAATCCGTATAGGTTTCATAAACGGCTTTTAAACGCTGAGCTCGCCCATCGTTGGTAAATTTCGGATCAGAAATGACCGCTTGTAATAATTCAAGCGAACGTTTTTCGTTTAATTCATTCAGTTCCGCTAGCGTTCCCCAAGAGGTGCGATCTTGTGGGATAACGGCAGTTTCAAGCCATTTGCCATTAACGTAGCGGTAAAAATCTTGTTGCGGCGCAACTTGTTTATCAACACCTTGCGTTAAAGTACTTTGGTAAGTTTGCGCAACGCTATTCACACTCAATAAAAGGGCAAATACGCCCGCTAAATATGTTTTTTTCATTATTTTTTCTCTTTTGGCGATATTATAAGTAGGGTGGGCATCCTTGCCCACCAAACACTTTAACTACGAAAATTAACCAAGCGGTTAGATTTTAACAAAATTTTGCAAAAAATTTTATGTTTACCCTTGAAGCCGCTATTTTTGCCCCTATTTATGGCTTCGTCTGAGTGAAGAACGCAAGTTCTTCCATTTCGTTAGAACAAAAACCGACAAGAAAATTTCAAAATGAAACTTGAAAATTAGCGAATCATCGCCATCTTGTCAGTAACGTTACAAAACGTAATAAACAAATTTTAAAGAGGAATCAAAATTATGGGTAAAATTATTGGTATTGACTTAGGTACAACAAACTCTTGTGTAGCGGTAATGGACGGCGATTCTGCTCGTGTTATTGAAAATACGGAAGGCGCACGTACAACCCCGTCAATCATTGCATATACAGATAACGAAACATTAGTAGGTCAGCCGGCAAAACGTCAGGCAATCACAAACCCGAAAAATACATTATTTGCAATCAAACGTCTAATCGGTCGCCGTTTTGACAGCGAAGAAGTACAACGTGATATTAAAATCATGCCTTTCGAAATCACGAAAGCGGATAACGGTGATGCGTGGGTAAATGTAAAAGGCGATAAATTAGCGCCACCACAAATCTCTGCTGAAGTATTGAAAAAAATGAAGAAAACAGCAGAAGATTTCTTAGGCGAACCGGTTACTGAAGCGGTTATTACTGTACCGGCGTACTTTAACGATGCACAACGTCAAGCAACAATCGATGCAGGTCGTATCGCAGGTTTAGATGTTAAACGTATCATCAACGAACCAACTGCTGCAGCACTTGCATTCGGTTTAGGTTCTAGCAAAGAAAACCAAGTGATCGCAGTTTACGACTTAGGTGGTGGTACATTCGATATTTCTATCATCGAAATCGACAACTTTGATGGCGAACAAACCTTTGAAGTATTAGCAACCGGTGGTAACACTCACTTAGGTGGTGAAGACTTTGATAACCGTGTTATCGACTACATCATTGATGAGTTCAAAAAAGAGCAAGGCGTAGATTTACGTAACGACCCAATGGCGTTACAACGAGTGAAAGAAGCGGCAGAAAAAGCGAAAATCGAACTTTCATCAGCACAATCTACAGAAGTAAATCTTCCATACATTACCGCAGATGCGACAGGTCCTAAACACTTAGCGATCAACGTAACACGTGCGAAATTAGAAGCGTTAGTTGAAGATTTAGTAAACAGCTCAATCGACTCATTAAGAGAAGTATTAAAAGAAGCAGGTAAAAGCGTAAATGACATCAACGACATCATTCTTGTTGGTGGTCAAACACGTATGCCGTTAGTACAGAAAAAAGTCGCAGACTTCTTCGGTAAAGAAGCACGTAAAGACGTGAACCCGGATGAAGCGGTTGCGATTGGTGCGGCTGTTCAAGGTGGTGTATTAAAAGGCGATGTAAAAGACGTTCTTTTATTAGACGTAACCCCATTATCACTCGGTATCGAAACAATGGGCGGCGTGATGACAACCTTAATTGAGAAAAACACAACGATCCCAACGAAAAAATCGCAAGTGTTCTCAACAGCAGAAGACAACCAATCTGCGGTAACCATCCACGTATTACAAGGTGAACGTAAACGTGCAGCGGATAACAAATCTTTAGGTCAATTCAACCTAGAAGGTATTAACCCAGCACCACGTGGTATGCCACAAATTGAAGTAACTTTTGATATTGACGCGAACGGTGTTATCAACGTATCTGCAAAAGATAAAAATACCGGTAAAGAGCAACAAATCAAAATTCAAGCGTCTTCAGGTTTAAGCGAAGAAGAGATCCAACAAATGGTACGTGATGCGGAAGCAAATGCAGATGCAGACCGTAAATTTGAAGAGTTAGTTCAAGCTCGCAACCAAGCAGATGGCATTGCACACGCAACACGTAAACAAATTACCGAAGCCGGCGATGCATTAAGTGCAGACGACAAAGCGAAAATTGAAGCGGCAGTCGCTGAATTAGAAACCGCAGCAAAAGGCGAAGATAAAGCAGAGATCGAAGCGAAAATTGAAGCAGTTATCAAAGCATCAGAGCCTTTAATGCAAGCAGCGCAAGCGAAAGCACAAAACGCTGAAGGTCAAGCACAATCTTCTGCCAAAGATGACGGCGTAGTGGATGCTGAATTTGAAGAAGTGAAGGATAATAAGTAACCTAACTGGTAGGGACACACTGCGTGTGTCCACGGACGCAGGCACTGCGTCCCTACAAAGGGCGTGGAAACACGCCCTTTTGGTGTATTTATTAGTTCTATATAACATCTCTTCTATAATTAAGCGTTCATCTTTGATGAAAATAGTAAAAATGGGATATTTTTCCTCTACTAGGAGGCAATAATGAGCCGATATTTAATCACTTTTGATATGGATACTAATTGTTTGAAAGATAATTATCACGACAATACTTTCAATAATGCTTACTATGATGTGCGAAATGTTTTGGCAAAGCACGGGTTTGAACATTTACAAGGTAGTATTTATCTTGGAAAAGAAGGTATCAGTGAAGCTCACGGCACGATTGCCATTCAAGATCTTACAGCAAAATTTGATTGGTTTTATCCTTGTGTATCCAATATTAAGTTTTATCGTATCGAAAGTGATTTAAATGCTGACTTTATTGCCTATAACGTTCACCAAGCAAAAGAAGCCTTTAAAAAGCAACTCAAAACTTTAGAATTAACGCTCATTGAATCAGGTTTAGACAGAGCTAAAATTGATGAAATTCTAAAGAAACAACAATTTTCTCTTGAAGAACGCTAACAAGCGGTCAAATTCCTTCAAAAATTTGCAAAATCAAATGGAATCATTATGGCAAAAAAAGATTACTACGAAGTCCTTGGCTTGAAAAAAGGGGCAAGTGAGCAAGATATTAAACGTGCTTATAAACGTTTAGCCTCCAAACATCACCCGGATAAAAACCAAGGCAGCAAAGAAGCAGAAGAAAAATTCAAAGAAATTCAAGAAGCCTATGAAGTGTTAGGCGACAGCGAAAAACGCGCGATGTACGACCAATACGGTCATCAAGCCTTTGAACAAGGTGGATTTGGTGGTGCCGGTGGTGGCTTCGGCGGATTTGGCGGTGGCGGTTTCGGTGGCTTCGAAGATATTTTTAGCGAAATGTTCGGCGGCGGTTTCGGTGGTGGCAGTGGTCGCCGTCAGCGTGTGGTACGTGGCGATGACTTACGTTACGACATTGAAATTACCCTTGAAGAAGCCGTTAAAGGCGTGAAAAAAGATATTCGCATTCAAACACTGGCAGAATGTGATACTTGCCACGGCTCAGGTGCTGAAAAAGGTAGCAAGTTAGAAACCTGTCCACACTGCCACGGTTCGGGACGTATTCGCCGTCAGCAAGGTTTCTTTGTTACAGAAGCGGCTTGTCCACACTGCCACGGTACAGGTAAGAAAATTGAAAAACCTTGCCACACTTGCCACGGCGATGGACGTGTTCATAAAACCAAAAACCTTTCTGTTACCATTCCGGCAGGCGTGGATACCGGTAACCAGTTACGTTTATCCGGCGAAGGTGCCGCAGGCGAAAACGGTGCTCCGGCAGGCGATTTATATGTAGTTATTCACGTGCGTGAACACGAGATTTTTGAGCGTGATGGCTCAAATCTTTATTGTGAAGTGCCAATTAGCTTTACGATGGCAGCGCTCGGTGGCGAAATTGAAGTGCCAACTTTAGACGGTAAACTCAAACTGAAAATCCCAGCTGAAACGCAAACGGGTAAACTTTTCCGAGTGCGTGGTAAAGGTGTAGTCAGTGCGAGAGGCGGTTATGCCGGCGACTTAATCTGCCGTGTTGTGATTGAAACACCTGTTTCACTCAATGACGAACAAAAAGCGCTACTTCGCCAACTTGAAGAAAGCTTGGAAGGTAAAAGCCATCATCGCCCACAGCAAGAAGGCTTTTTAGATAGCGTGAAAAAATTCTTTAGCAATTTAGGCAAATAAATTTGCATTTTTATGCATTTCATCTCCCTTGCCCCAGCCTCTTGAGGTTGGGGCTTGTTACTTTTTATCCAAATAGAAATAAATTTTATCTAGATCATACTTTCCCATGATTTTATGTTGTGTTTATGAGAGAAAACAATATGATGTCTGCCGATTTGGCGGTTTAACATTTTGTTTGCATTGTTCTTTCTAAATCTCCGAATCATTGACAATAATAATTTTATCTATGGAGATCAAAATGAATCATTATTCATCTAAACGCTTCGCCCTCACTTGGGTACTCAGTTTATTTGGGACGGCAGTGGGTGCCGGTGTGCTTTTCTTACCGATCAACGCCGGTATGGGCGGATTCCTTCCTCTTGTTGTGATGACATTGCTAGTCGGCCCAATGACTTATTTAGCTCATCGTGGGCTTGCGCGTTTCGTGCTTTCTTCTCAAACACCGGGAAGTGATATTACCAGCGTTGTGCGTGAACATTTCGGCGAAACCGCAGGGAAGCTTATTACCCTACTCTACTTCTTAGCCATTTTCCCTATTCTTCTGATTTACGGCGTAGGTATTACCAATACCGTTGCCTCTTTCCTTGAAAATCAGCTTCATATTGCCGCCCCCCCTCGCATTGTGCTTTCTTTTATTTTAATTGCGATTATGATCGGCATTATGTTACTCAACGAAGAAGTGATGCTAAAAATTACCACCTATCTCGTTTATCCTCTCGTTGCGATTCTATTTGGTCTTTCTGTTTATCTTATCCCGGAATGGAATGGTGCAGCATTAAGCCAAGTGCCACAAACAAGCGATTTCCTCACAACACTTTGGCTAACAATTCCGGTCTTAGTCTTTGCGTTTAACCATTCCCCCGCGATTTCTGCTTTTGCGCTTTCACAACAAAAGTTCTACCAAGATCGTCAAGAAACAGATAAACAAGCGAGCAAAGTTTTATTCTCTACTGCAGGTATTTTGGTGCTTTTCGTGATGTTCTTTGTTTTCAGCTGCGTATTAACGCTCACGCCAGAAGAATTATTACAAGCTAAGGCACAAAACATCTCCATTCTTTCTTATCTTGCGAATAAATTTGATAATCCGATTATTTCTTACTTTGGTCCGCTTGTGGCTTTCTTAGCGATCGGCAGCTCGTTCTTTGGACACTATTTAGGCGCACGTGAAGGTTTGGAAGGTCTTGTCAATCAAATACGTAGCGAACCGATTAAACCGGCAAAATTCAAAAAAATTACGGCAGTTGTCTTCTTCATCATTTTATGGATTGTCGCGACATTAAACCCAAGTATTCTTGGTTTTATCGAAAGTTTGGGTGGCCCGGTTATTGCGATGATTTTATTTATTATGCCAATGTACGCTATTAGAACCGTTCCGGCTTTGCAACAATTCAAAGGCAAACTTAGCAACATTTTTGTTGTGATTATGGGCCTAATCGCTATCTCTGCGATTGTTTATGGTTTGTTCTAAAAGCATATTTATTCATAAACCTCCTTTCAAAAAATCCCTGTTCTGTTGAACAGGGCCTTTTTTTCATTCCTTACCAAACCTTAAAAAATTGACAAAAATCAGCAAAATAAATCAAATTATAATCTTTTTTGCTAATTTGCGAGCAATATCACAGAAATTTATCGCCGGGGGGGGGTAAACTATACTAAAAAAAATGTCAAGGGAATTATGCTCATTTTTTAAGTATAAATTCACTATTGATGATAAATAATACAAAGGAGAATATTTTATGAATACGATTTTCAAAGTTTTATGGAATCGAACTACACAAACGTTTGTGGTTACCTCTGAATTAGCTAAATCTAAGGGGAAATCCTCTACTAAAGCAAAGACAGACAAGCGTTCCTCTCTCATTAAACTTGCTAATATCGTACTTTTATCAACATACCCACTTTTTAGTGGGCAAGCCTTAGCCGCTGAAAAAACACAAACTACCATGTCATTTTGCGTGCAAGGACGAGATACGGGAAATAACCGCTCCTGTGCGGAAGTCACCGCACCACTCAAAGACACAAAATATAATAGCGAAGTACATCTTGCTACACCTGATTCTGCCGTTGAAATAGGGAAAGAATCGAATACCGGACGAAAAAGCGGAGCGATAGCCATCGGGCAATCTGCAAATGGTGCTGCATGGGGCGGAGTTGCTATTGGCTGGCAAGCTCAACTCAATGCAGCAACTACAACAAATGGTAGCGTAAATCCAGATGAAAGTGTTGCTGTAGGCTATAAAGCAACCGTAACCGGTCGAGATGGCACCGCACTTGGTGGGCAAGCTAAAGCCGTTGAGAAATCGGTTGCCATTGGTAGTAACGCTCAAGCCACAGCGAAGCATGCTCTTGCATTAGGGCGAGATAGTTTATCTTCTCATGAAGGCGCAATTGCACTGGGAACCGGTGCAAGAACAACAGCACCAACCTCTACGAGTAGCGCCAACATTGATGGCATACAATATAACAACTTTGCCGGTTCAACCGCCCATTCTACCTTGAGCATTGGTAGTGATTCTATTAAGCGAACCTTGACAAATCTTGCTGCCGGTCGCATTGCGCCAGACTCTACCGATGCGATAAACGGTTCACAAATGTTCTCTATCGCCAAAAAACTTCAAGATGATAAAGCCAATAAAAGCCAAGCCTATACCTTCACCATTCAAAATCAAGCCTCCTCTCTTAACAACAATCAAGGTAATGCAGATCGTTGGACGCTAGCCGCAGATGATAGTTTGAGTTTTGGCGCAACCACCGCTTTATCGGTGACCACCGATGGTGCCGGCAAAATTGTGTATGATTTAAGTAATGAAACCAAACAAAATATCACCAAAGCCAAAACCACGGTTCAATCCGGTAAAAATACCACTGTTACAAGCAAAACTAATCAAAATGGCTCAACAAACTACATTATTAACGCAGAATCGCCTTTTGAATATGTAACCGAAAATGGCGATAAATTAGTTTTAGTTGATGGGCAACTTTATCCTGAAGATCAATTAAACACCGATGGTTCTCTCAAAACGAATGCTAGAGCCTATACAGGAAAAACGAAAATCCATGCGCGCAATAACGTCAATGCTAAACAGGTCGTGAGTAATCTTGCAAGCGGTCGAATTTTAAATGAATCTGACGATGCGGTAACAGGAAATCAACTTTTCAATTATGTCAATGTAAATGGAACAGCTGCCACAACAAATGGCAAAGTCAACTTTGTTAACGGCACCAACACCATTGTTACCAATGAAAATGGCAACATTTCGTATAAAGTTGCCAATACAACCTTAGGTGTAACGAACATTGGTGCATTGACCTTAGGCAATTCCGCACAAGGCAACTATTTTGTAACGGCAAATGACATGATACAAGCGATCAATAATTCGGGTTAGCGTATCAAAGCCAGTGCCGATGGTGGCAGTTCAAGTGGCGGGAAAGAACATCTTGTTAAACCTTCAGGTCTGGTTGAACTGGTTGCAGGAAACAATATCGATATTACCCAAGCAGATGGAAAATTTACTATTTCGACTACCGCACCTAAGAATGGCAAAGACGGTGTAACACTGACAAGCATCGACAAACAGGATGGTGTGACAACTATTCGATTCTCTGATGGCAAATCCTTTGAAGTTCGTGATGGCGCCAAAGGCGACAAGGGCGATCCCGGCGTTGCTGGTGCTAAAGGCGATAAAGGTGATCCGGGAGCCAAGGGAGAACGAGGTGAAAGAGGACTTCAGGGCGAAACCGGTGCAAAAGGTGAACGTGGAGAAAAAGGTGCTGATGGTAAAAACGGCGACAGCGTTAAAGCTACCGTACAAAATGATGGCTCTGTCAAATACGAAATCATCGATGGCACAGATAATAGCGTGAAAAACACCCAAGTCGTGAAAAACGGCGAGAAAGGCGAGCGCGGCGAACAAGGTCTTCAAGGCTTAAAAG
>NZ_ACQL01000153.1 GCF_000175195.1 Actinobacillus minor NM305
TCCCCCATTTCCATCAACCACAAAACACACCCCACCATCATCAGGCGTAATCATATCTTGCAAATCTGCCACAAACTCACCACCGCCAGTTGTACCACCTTCATAGTAGGCATCAACAAGAATCCGCTGACCATGCTCTGTCGGGCGGATAGTGCGAAGTTCTGCGATAGATTTACAACGTCCCACGAGTTTGTAGCCGTCAGCTTGTTTGAGGTTTTGGCTAAAATCTTCCACTTTATTTTCTGATAATTTACGAATAGCAAGCGAGATCTGATTTAATTGCCCTTTATTCGGTTGAATACCTGCATCATCTAAAATAGAAAGCAATTCTGCCTGCACCATATTAAACCAGTCTGCACCAGGATAGCTGATAGCGTTACCATGACCACCTTCCGTAAACCAAAGACGTTGAGTGTTTTTTACTGGTGCTAATGCAAAAGTAGAAACACCTGATTCATTGTCTAAGTGATACATTATTGAGCTTCCTCTTCATAAATAAATACAAATTCTAAATGAGCATATGCATAGCGTTTTAATAAACATTCCAACTCTTTATTACGCTCAAATAACACTAAATTTTTCAACACATCATCTAAACAAGTCGCTTGCCGAATAATTGATACGGCAGGACTGTAAATAAAAATTCGCCAATGGTTTTCCTGCTCATAAAGTGGATAAGTACAATCCCTCAAACAATGATGAGGATAATGATTCAAAACTCTTACTTTAAATCCTGCTTTTTGTGCGATTTCTTCTAGAAATAGCTTGCAATTCGAGCCAACTTCATTTTCTTTTTCTTGTACTTGCTGTTGTCGTTGTTCCAGTGTTTTACCTGTGATTTTTCGTCCGCATTCTGGCAAACCAAAAAAACCTTCCCATTCCTCAAGCAAAAGCGTGGCTTTCCCTGGCATTCTCTCTTTAATCAGTTGGTGAGCTTTATTGTTTACCTCAACAAGTTGGTCACATCGCACTGCAAGCACTTTAGTTAAATGACTATTTAAAGCTCTCTTCCAAGCCAATCCCACTGGGAGCAATTTCACCGCAGCATCTAAATACTGCTCCTGTGTCATAGCCATTCGATTTCCCCTAGCGTTGCAATGTTATCGGAGAGTAGTTTCACATCAGCAGTTGGATACATCACTCTATTGTCCACTTCACCTGCCGTGTTGGAAACAGTCGCACGGATTTGTGAGAGATAAAGCAATGCGCCCACGCCGGCATTGGCAAGATATGCGGCAAGGCTTTTGTGTACGGCTTGGCGTAGCGTTGGCGTATCAGGTGTAAGACGGATCTTAAAATTAACCGCTTGAAACTTTGGTGCAAATACATAAAGTTCTACATTTGCAGGCATACCTTCAAATTGTCCTGTGGCTTCGTTTTTATGCCCTGTAATGTAAGATTTCACACGGGCAATATCGTCAGCCGTGGGTAAAATGTCTTCTCGGTCATCACAAGCAAATGCAACACCAACAGTACCACCACCACAATAACGAGGGAAACACCACGCCCGAGTCACTCCAGCGACTTCCGTTGCCCAACGAATATAATCGTGTGGCGCACCGCCTGCGGGTGGGTTTTGTACTCGATATATCAAGCGAGCAAGTAAGCGAGATAAAGGCTCAATATCCGTACCACCTGTCATTGATTTCACGGTTGCAGTAGGCTGTAACCCCAAAATTGCTGAAGTTAATGAGAGAGAGACACCCACCGATAAATTCCCATCAGCACCTTCCGTTTCGCATTGCACGGCAATATCAGCCGTACCGGCTTTCACACTCATTTCGGTTGTTGTAATGTAAGTTAAGCCACTTGAGCTATCTTCAAACACCGTACCTTTTGGAATAGTAGTATCAATGGCTGCGGTCACAGTGAGATACCCCGAAGCAGTGGTTGCTTGCTTACGCACAATACCTTTATAAAGGCAGTATTCGATTAAGTATTCTTCTTCGGCGGTAGTCGGGATAATCTGACGGGCAAGCCAATCAAGGTGCATATGTTCCCCAGCACTCATTGCCGCACAAATACGGTTGAGCACACTTAAAACATTATTACGTTTAAGCGTTGGGAAACGGTGTTGAAATTGTTGCTCACCTTGTTTGATTAAACTTGATAATGTCGGAGAGTTAAAAGACATTAAAGGCTCCAGTTTGCTGTGAAAGTACGTTGCTCTGTGCTACCGTTTGGCATCACACACGAAATTTCTAACAACAGAACTGAAGGGGCTGGATTAGAAGCAAAAACTTGATAACTGCGAACTACCTTATCATCAAGCATCCACTGCAAGGCTTCGGTAGCAAAGCGTTGTGCATCATCAAGTACACTCGCTAATTGTTTAGAACGGCTCAACGTCCATAACTTTGAGCCCATTTGATAATCATCAGAATTAAATGAATTACCCCACCAACCACGCTCACCATCCACACGTAAATCAGTGAAAAGGCTAATGACAATGGCATTGGTAAGCGTATCATCTAATAAAAGCGACTCGTTATCTAAAACCAAGTCGCCTTCGCCATCTCGCCATTGCAAGGCTAAATCTGACATTTTACTGCTCCTTACGGAACAGGTTTACCCACTTTCTGCTCGTGGTCGTGGTCTTTTGCACTGATTCCGCCCGACTTATGATCTGTTGCTGTTGATGTTCCCATAATATCAACATCGCCTTTAAACGTTGTTTGCGGACTATCAAACGTAACTGTCTGAGCTTTGCAGTCAAGGGTTTCAGTTTCAATCGTGAATTTTTTACAAGAAAGGATGGCTTCGCCATTTTCGGTGAGTCGGAGTTGGTGACCATCTAAATGATACAACACAGAATCGCCTGCAATCAACCCAGCGGGACGCACACTTTTATCATCCACCACAACAGCAACCAAGTGCGAACGTTTTCCGCCCACCGACACCACAATCGCTTCACCCGCCTTGGGTACCGAATAATGCCCGTAATTTTGAAACCGCTCCACATCATCGGCAACCTCGTCGGATTGTAAGCGGAGCTGTAAATTTTGCCGAGCATACGCATCATTAACAACTGACACGACCGCACGGCTCACTAATAATTGCAACCCTCGTTTAAGTGGGGCAATCACCCGATTTAAAGCTTGCATAAATCTCCTTTAAATAACGTTTAAATTCGTATTAGACAAAACCTGTAAATTCAGCGACGTTATCTTTATCAGATTTTTTCGCTTTCTTCGATTTAGCTTTCTTGCCTTTTTTCGATGATTTTTTACTGCTTGTACCGTCCACATCGTCCAAGGTTTCATCGGCTGGTTCGTCAAATGCATCACGGTGCATTAATGTCATCACGGTCACCATACCGCTATCATCAAGGGTATAGTTGCAATCAACAATTAAACGCTCCACTTTATTAATGCCAAACAGTGGGGCATCAAGTACCACGACCTCATTAGGTAGCCAAAGCGAACCATCAGGTTTAAACCAACCCCGAACCTTTGCGGTGGCTTTCGAGCCTTCTGCGGTACGTCGTTTACGTTCCCAATCGGCACGTTGATAGCCACTTGCCCCAGTCATATTATCATCGGCAATAATAATGGTCGGACGATAACGAGTAATGGCAGGATCTTCCACTTCAACTTTTAAACCACTTGCACTCATTCTTTACCCCACAAATCCTGTAAACTCGGCTACGTTATCTTTATCTGATTTATTTGAATTAGAACTTTTGACCGCTTTATTTTTGGTTGCCACATCGCCTTTTTCACCGCCTTGCTCTGCATCACCAATGACCCGATAAAGCGAAAAACGTTGGTGCCAGCTATCCATCTGTTCTAACTCCAACAGGTTTACACCAAGCGTTAATTCACCCACGTGGGCAGTACTTGGTTCAGTAAACACTAAATTGCCGTCCACATCGCTTGTGACCAACACACCTTTATGGCGAGCGATTTTGCTTAAATTATCAAATGCCGTTTCCCCAGGTTCCACTTGCCATACTGGGATACGCTCATTAGCTTCTGCCGTGGTCACATTCCACACCACCTTAATCCCAAACGGCTTGCAAATCGCTTCAGCAATCTGTTTTGCCGTCTGGTTTTTAAATTGGTAGCTGTTGTGAATAATGGCACAATCCACCAAGTCGCAGGTTTTATCTCGTCCGCTAATATCAATCTGCTTATTTGTGCCTGAGATACTTTGCTTTAACTCATCTAAATAGCCTGTAATTACCGTTTGACCGCCCACTTTTAACACTAAAGACGCTCCAACTTTCAGTACCGATATATCATCCTCAGGACGTACTGCAATACCTAAATCAAAGCGACCGCTCATTGATTCAAGTGAACGTTGGATATTGACCGTTTTCCAACCAGAAAAGATTTTACCGTTTAAATACAACTCAATTTTAGGTAAGTTTTTTTCTTCTGCCATTATTGCAACACCTCAATGGTTGAACCGCCCAAACAAAATAACGGATGAGCAACGCCATTTCGCAACGCCAAGCGTTTCCACGTTACCGCATTACCGGTATGTTGATATTCCAACAATACTGCAGGGAAGGTATCTTTTAACGTAATATCCACCGCATTTGCTAACCGTTCACCACGCACTCGCAAGTCTTTTAACAAAATCAAACGATAAGCTTCAAGGACTTGATAACTTTTCCATTGTTCTGCGTCGGCGTTATCTAAAATAACCGCTTCCAGTTGCTCATCGACTTCAGTGATATAGCGTTGCACATCGGCTTTCGACTCAATCAACCCCGCCACCGTGCTTTCTGTTACCGCTTTTTGTGCCACCGATTCCGTAACCGCATCAGAGATTGCCTTGCCATATTCAACCGCAAGCGTAGACAGCACCAAACGTTTCAACAAGAAGGTAGTCTTATTCATTAAAGCATCAAAGATCTCTTGCTCGTGTAAATTACGAAACTGACGGCTTAAAATATCACTTTCACTCACATTGTTCGTTTTCGCTGCCATCATCTCATCTAGGGTACTTTTGCTGATTTCCGTTTTACCTGATGTGAGATTGTTTAATGCTGTGTCGATAGAGTCAGTAATAACAATATGCTGTACAAATTGTCGCTGTGAATTTACCGCACTTTTTACATTAAGTTTGGTCAAATCTTGCAGTTCTCTAGCCAACACTTTAGGGGTAAGTAGCAACCCATATAGGCGATTTTTTATTGATAACGCCTTATCTTTTACTGCGGTCAAGCCACTTACTGTATTTGCCACACCCTCAAAGACATTTTCAATAAACCCCATCGTCGTATCTGCTAAGCGATAAAGCGGATTATCGACCATTGACTCAATAAAGCCTGATACATCTTCCACCATTTCTGCGAATTCATCAGCAAGACTATCTAGCACACTTTCGTATTCTGTAAGGACAGAATAAGCCGTATCTTCTGCAATTTCCGGAGCATTGCTATCTAGTGCCGGTAAAAAAGTAATATCAAACCGAGTAACACGCTGATGAGCGGTAGAGTGGCGCATCCGATAATCATCAACACGCACTTCAAGCGTACCAAAATAAGGGTGTTTTAACGTGCCGGCACCATCTGCTTCTAATGCATCAACTAATGCTTCCGCTTGTGAAATATGATCATCACCAATCACCAAACAGCTTACCGAATAATGACGTAGGCGTTTGCCTAAATCTTCCGTTAAACCATCATTGCGTAAAGGATATTCGTGCGTAACAACACGACGTCCCCCATTTTGACTTTGCTCATCTTCAATTAAAAACGGGACGCCACGATAACTACCTTTGCCTGTCATCTTTGTCATTCATTACTCCTACCACATCCCCATACCAGGCCCAAGCGTACCCATTTGCACGGCAATATTCATATTGTCTTGTTTTTGGTTGGTTTGCACTTTACTTGCCGTTGCAGTCGCAATCAGATGTTCAGAGGCTTTCACCGCCACCTGAATAGTGCCATTTAATTCATTTTTTATCGGCTCAGGATCAGATAGATATTCACCCACCTCAGAGCCAAGCCATTCCCCTAACCAACTGCCCACATAAGAACCAACGGCAGCCCCCACCACTGGAATAGGAATAAGAGCTTGTCCGACAATAGCGCCTGCGGTTGCACCGGCAATAGAGCCAATCGCTTCCGATTTATCTTGAGTGCTTGATTGTTCATCCATTAAAACCATAGCCCCCTCTACCGCAGAAGCAGCCACATTCAAATAAGGTACCGCTCGGGTTGCAGTACGACTAATGGCAGATGTTGCCGCTTTAGTGGTTGCACTAAGTGATTGGCTTGCAGATTTCACTGTGTTTCCGACCGCTTGTGTTACCCCTTTATTAGCCACAGCTTTTTCTGCATTACTCGCCACCGCCGTGGTTACTCTGGCAACACGGTTTTTGCCATTGCCTTTTTTATTGTTTTGACGTTTATTTTTACGTTTATCCTGTTCAACACCACCATAACCACCGCCAAAACTCGCAGGAAAGTTCGTAACATAAACAGGCGTAACCCCCACAGTTTCCCCTAAAGCACCAGCCACATCATTAGCTACACCGCCTTTATTTTTACGAAATTTACCTACGCCCCATTTAGCAAGCCCCCAGCCACCTTTTACCGTTTTTTGGGTAATCCCCCAATTTGCCACTTTATTCGCAAGATAAAAGCCACCCACAAACTTGGCAATATTGCCATAGCCACCAGCTTGCTCTGATACCCACCCCATCACAGAGCCGACTTTCTCTAAAATCGGCTTAACATCATTCGCAGTTTCTTTCAGTTGTTTCAATGCATCGGTTAAGGTTTCGCTCACGGTTTTGGCAAATTCATCTAACGTGCCATCATCAATTTTGCTGTTCAGCCATTCTAAAAAGCTACCCAATTCTTTTTTTAGGCTATCAAATGCACCGTGCTCCATAAACTGAGCTTGCATCGAAACCCAAGTATCCTCAAGGTTTGATACCAAACCGTCCCAAGTTTTCATCTGTTCTTTGGCTGCACCTTTTGCATTTTTACCCATCTGCTTCCAAAGTGCGTCCAGAGCTGCCCCCTGCATTTTGCCGTCTTGGATCATTTTCATAATCTGCTTTTCGGTATATTTATTACCGGTGGCTTCAGCAAGCATTTTCAATACAGGCACATTACGTTCAAGCAGTGGCTGGATGTCTTCCCATGACATCTTGCCCTTGATTTTCATTTTGGCAAATGAGGAGATATAAGCGTTCAGGTTTTCCGTGCTACCACCGACTTTCGCATTCCAGTCTACAAGGGCTTGCAGAGAACCGTTCATCGGGTCAATTCCGGCAGTCATCATCTGCATTGCCGCATCTTGCACATCACCGAATGCCATTGGGGTATCGGTCGCAAACTTCTTCAGCCACGCCATTGCTTCATCGCCACGTTTACCGAATGTTTGTTTCATCCGAATATTTGCCATCTCAAAATCTGCCGCCACACGAATCATAGATTTACTCACCGCAGCAGCACCAGCACCAACCCCAACGCCCAAAACAGGCAACGCAATATTGCCAACGTTATTGATTTTTTGAGAAAGCGATGCAAGCCCAGAACCGACTTTTTTCACCGAATTACTGAGCTTATTCATATTAGAAACGCCCTTATTTGCCATCGTCGATAACGCATTGCCAAATTTGGACGCTTGTGAAGAGACATTGCCCGCTAAATTGACATAAAACGAAGTAGAATTATTTGCCATCTTTCTCTCCTGTATTTATGTACCCAATATAGCGTGGCAAGTTAAAAATAGGTCTAGATAGTAACCAGTCTGGATTACTTTTATAATGCTTAGCTAACAGCAGACACGTCTTTTCGAGTTTCGGTATCTGCTGCATCCAATCGCCCCCGCTCAACCACCTGTGTCGCTTTGGTTGCTTCCCAGGTTTCCGCAAACACGGAGATACGCTGCAAATCCTCAGATGTCATTGAACGCAACATTTTCATTGTGATTGGGCCTTGAATTTTGCCAATCGAAGCAATTTGACGGCGTAAGATCTCATAGCCAAATAACGCTGGTGATTTCACTAACACTGGTACGCCATCTGGCGACATAATCATTCGTTCTGCTGCAACTTCGGCATCCAGTAAATCCCCCGTGGTTAATTCACGCAACGTCACCTCATATTGCGGTTCATCCCCATACATTAATCCTGTTTGTAATACTAATTGCATAATTACACTCGCTTACACTGCACTGCAGCGAACTTGATTTTAATTTCACCTTTGCCCGTTAAACTTACCGCATCGACCACCCACGCATTTGCTAAAAGGTAAGTTTGACCAACATCGGTTTCAAATTCAATCGTAGCATTCGTAATATCTTTTAACGCCATTACGTCGGTTTCTGCATTGTTATAAAAAGTGGCTTCTACCGTCGCTTCTTCAGGGGTTTCTTGATAACCATAAACACGGCTACCTTTTACAGTCGCGCGAGTTACGCCACCAGGGGTAAGAGTAGCATCATCCCCTGAAGCATATTCCGCCCCATTAACACGGACATAAGCTACTCCTTGATATTGATTTGCCATTTAAAGCTCCTTATAAAATAAACTGAATTGCGTGTGCGTAAATACGGAATTGATTTACTAAATTCTCGTTTGAAAGCACATTTAAACGACATGGATTATTATCATCACGCTCAACTAACAACGTTTTTGCGAATGCATCAAAGTCTTCTACTAGACCTGCCCATTCTAATTCTGTAAACAATGCTAAAAGTTCGCTACGGATAATTTTCGGAGTTACAATCGCTTGCCCTGGTGCCACACGTGTGCCGTCATTGGCTAACTTGTGGCGTGGGTATTTCTGCGTAATGCGAGTACGAATCGCATAACGGATATAACTTAACGTCGCAATAGTTTCCACATACAGATAACTTTCATCGTTATCCCCAAATGCATTTTTTCGATACATCGTAATCGCCGCTTCAATTTGTGGCTGACTATTAGTATTGACGGTATAGGTACTTAAACCGCTATAAAGCAAAGTATTGCGTTCAGGTAAATCCCAACGGTCTGACATTGCTGGAGGCAATAAATCCATCACTAGCGTTTGTACAGGACGAGCAGGATCAATAGATAAAGACCCAGCTACCACCGCACCATAAGCTGCAGCCCAAATATAAGCAGGTTGAGGGCTATGACTGGTTGGCATCACACTAAACAAATAATCGTTGCGTTGTTCTGCAAACGTAGTCACAGTACCGTGTGTACCACGTTTTGCCATAAAGCAAATGCCATCAATCTGTTTGAGAGGCCCCCAACGGTTCACTAATTCTGTGCGTAACAGATTTAAGCTCTCTGTATCCGTAAATGGATTAATCACATAATGCCACCACTCAGCACCAAAGCCCGTAATTGCCTCTGACATAGCAGGGTTTACCGACCCACTTTGCATTGTAGTAATATTGACTTTAATCCCTTCGGGTAATGTTTCACCGGAGTAATAGTTACAACGCACATCAATATCGTTGCCCGCTTCGCCTTTAAATCGACAAGTAAGCGTAATAGTGCTATCGGAAACCGTTGCAGTAACAGGCACATCACTGTCTGCAGCAATCAATTTTTGTAATTTGGTTGCAAGCATTGCAGCCGTATCACCACTTGAAACCGCCTGCTTATAGTTTGTCCCTGCAATCATCAGGCTTAATGTACCCGCTTGCGTTGCTGTACCAACCAACTGTACCGAGCCTGTTGCTTTGGCACCGCTTTCCGCTTCATCTAACGGTAAACACCACAAATCCAACATATTATTGTGAGCTTTAAAGGTTTTCACCATTTCAGCCAACTGCGACCCACGACCAAACAAGGTTTTTGCTTGCGAATGAGCCGTTACTCGTACAGCTTGTCCGGCTGTTGCTGTGCCTGTTGGCAATTTCGTGCCAAGCATTAACACTTTTTGTAATGCTGATGGCGTACCACTGACTGCCTTGCTATTATCAAATTCAATATAGGTCAATGGCACACGAATTGCAGAAGGGATATTATTAAAAGAAATCGCCATTATGCGTTCTCCGTCTTAGTTTTTGTTTCTTTTGTGGTTTTCGTTTCTACTAATTCCACATCACCGTTTTTTAAATGTTTCAGCCAATAACTGCTTTGTGGCTTTTCTTCCCCTTTATCGTTTAAGGGTTCAAAAGTATCAGGATCTCGAATAATCAAGCCTGCTTTAGGTCTAATCTTAAACGTTGGCATCAATTCCCCCTTGTTCATCTGCTTGGGTTGGTAGTTCGATATGTAAACGAGTTTTACCATTAATAGTTCGCTCGTCAGTGTCTTGGTTAAAGGTATGGTCGTAAATTCTGAAATCCGCTAACACACTCTCATCTACAGCATTTGGTAAAGGCTGAGCCGCATTAAAATACATACCATAAACTGCCACGCCCATACCGCTTTGAGTATCGCTCCACAAATTTTGTACTGTCTGCAACTCAAACAACCCTGAAGGGCTTATTTGTTGTTTGTGTATACCCGCTGTTAAGGTTTCGACAATTTGGTAAATCCCCACATCATCTTTTCGCTGACCGTTCAACACATCAGCGACCACAAATATCCCCCAGCGAGCCGACACTAAGCGAGCATTTGCATTTGGTATTTGCCCAAGCCACGCCACATAAACCGCAGGTGGATTACGCACAATACGACGGATAGAGCTGTCATCCCATTGCCCAGGGTGTGTTTCGACTTCTCGTAGATAATCGCCACATACCCCTTTAATTTTGGCAATTAAAGCCTCACTGGTTTCGGCAATAATACTCAAATAAACCCCCGTGAATGTTCACGACTCCATACAGAGCCCGCACTTTCCATTACCGCTGAATTATCCGTTTCCACCGTTTCATCGTTTTCTGATAGCCCAAGTGCAATAGAGCCTGAAGCAACCTTTTCTAAAAATTTAATGCTATCTTCATAATCCAAACGAGCTTGGTCGGTTGCACGGTTTTTTTCTAAGAAATAGCGAGCAATGTAGCAACAATGGCGTTCTAACACGGCTGGCACCGTTTGCAGTGGTAAGCGATAACGACCAGCCAAGTAGCTATCAATGGTTTGCGACGCATCTTCTAACGCTTCTTGTACCTTGGTTTCGTCTAAGGTGCGATCACCATTTCGAGCAATGCTAAGTAACACATCAAGGGTATAGCGTTTAATAAGACTTGCTTGGCTGGCGTATAACATTATTCACCTTCTTTTGACGTAGTAGATGACATCGCCGTTTCAAGTAATGCCACTAAATCCGGTTTTTTCGCATCTTTAGCAAAGGCAACATTAAGCTCATTGAGCTTTGTTTTTAATTGCTCAACGGTTAAATCGGCTGGAACCAAGACACCGTCCACACGGTGTTGGGCTTTGTCATCCGAACTGTCTTGAGATAACCCTTTTGATAAGTCATCAAGTGGTTCCGTCGGCATCGGGTCTTGAGAGCCAAATACCAAACGTGGGTCGGCTTTGAATTGCTCAATTTGTGCCGCCGTGACGTCCATAAGCAAGTTAGGGCCTTTTTGTAAAGCGAAACCAGCACGGCGATAACCATCTTGCACTTTGCTATGCACCACAACTTGATAGCGTTGTTCTTTTTCCATTTCATTTTTCCCCCGTTAAAACCTCTTTAAATACCATTTAAACGGCGGTCGAATTTGCAAAAAACAGCTCAAATCCGACCGCTTGCAATTAGAGATAATCTGCAACGATAAGCTCTAAACGCCCTTTAAATTCGTTGTCTACGGTTGCCCCGTTTTCAACACGGAATTCACGTTCAAGTAATTGCGTAGCTTCTTTCTCAAGAGATGGAGGTACGACAATATGCGTTGGTTTAATCCCTAAACGCTTATCGCCATCACCACGCACCGCACGCATTGCTGAAATGGCTTTCCAAAGGTTTTCAGCAGTCAATGCACCTTTCACGGCATGAGCCTGTTGCCAAAAGCCATATCCCACATTTGAACGACTATCTACACCGTAGGTAAACGTATTTTTCATAAATACTTTTTCATCGTTTAAATCAGTAATCTGCGCCGGAGTAGGTGCTTTACGCTCTTGGAAAATAATCGGTTTTAAACTGCGAGAGCAATCTAACAAATACCAAGCCTTATCTGCAGTAACACTGGTGCCATCATCAGTAATATTGCTAACGGAGACAGGACTTGTTCCATCCACATTTGCACCAACAGGGTGATCGGTGTCAAAGAAATACTGCCCGTCATAACAAACCGTAGTAAAACCTGCTTTTAATGCACCAAACACTAATTCATCAGGTTTTTCTGCTGCAGCACGACCAAGCTCTTCAATCAATGGGCTATAAACACCAACATTGTCATCTTCAATGTCAGTTTTCTTAATCTCTACACCGCTTGCCCAATCTTTGTTTACAATCGAATAACCGTGAGACTGAATAGCGGTTAAAGTACGATCACCAATCCATTCGGTTAAACCAGGCATTTGACCTAACCACGCATAAGTATTTGATGCGGTGGTAGATTTCACCAAAGTCGCAATCTTGCTATATTGCGAAGGTGCTTTTGCCAAACCTTCTTTAAAGTTTTTACCAAAGCCAACAAATAGGGCTTTGACGAGTTCAGGGGTTACATTTGCCATTATTTAGCCTCCAGTTCTTTTGCGTAATCAGCTTCGCTAATACCGAGCAATTTTGCAGCTTCTTTATCCGCTGCACTTAACACGGCTTCGCCTTGGGTTTCTTTCGTCACTTTCGTGGTTTGCGTTTGCATTGCGGATAAGGCAGCAATTTGAGGGCGTTTTTCTAGCATTGCAGATAACGCCACCACACCTTGCTGTTTGCCAAAATCTTTCAAGTAATCCACTTCGGACTCAATCGCTCGTCCCTCTTGACGGGCTTTCGCAATTGCATTATCAATTTCTACTTCATCGGTTTTAGCGGAAAGTGCTGCAACCTGTAATACCATTGCATCATAAGTGGCTTTTGGCACATAAGCGGTTAAATCAACCTCTTTTGATGCCGCACTCAATGCTGCAACTTGACTATCTGCGTGGGCTTTATCTGTTTGCAAAGCGTCCAACGCATCTAGGGCGGTTTTCGCTTGTTCTTCGGTAAGCTCTGCACCTTCGGCGATTTCCACACCGAGTTTTGCGAGTAATTTACGCAACTGTTCTGGCATTTGATTTTTCTCCTGCTGGTCTGTCATTGCCGAAAGCACCGCTAACCGTTGCATACCTGTAACACCAGGATCGTTAGTTAGAGCTGCCATTCGGATTTCTAATGGTTCGCCTTTTTCGTTGTAAGGGAAAACGGCAGAAAGGAAAGCAAACTCACCCTCTTTAATTTGCTGATAAGCCTTGGGTGTCCAACGTGGCTTAATGTATAAACCTTGACGTTCGTCATCATCAAACCATTGAATTTCCCCATCGCTAAACCAACCGGCAGCAACCACATTTCCCTCATCAAGGCCTTTTTTGGCTTTAAGCAGAGTAGCGTGGTCATAATCGACTAAGATGTCTTGCTTGAGTGTTTTAGCTTGTTGAATTAATCGGTTAGCAATGGTTTCATCCATAAACCAATGTGGTACATCGGTCGGACGACCATCTCTTGCCCGAAATTCACCTTTAGGCAAAAGTTGTTGCCAACCATCAGGGCTTGTAAGCTGTGCCGTTAATACGGCTAAAGGGCATTTATCTACTTTCATAGCCCCATAATGACAGGAAAAAGGAAAAGGTTAGTTTGCGGTGTTTCAAATGAAAAAGCCTCCGATTTCTCGAAGGCAACAAAAAGAATAGAACTGTAATAACGGAATACCGTTTAAATGCCGTTTAAATCGCCCTACAAGCGTTTAAATTATTTTGACCGAAGAAGAACACCAATAAGCAATAAAATTCGCTTAGCGTGCTTCTGTGATGTTTTTCGCTATTTTACATCAAGCCTGAGCGACTTTCGATAATTCACGGTTTAAAATAGCCGTAATTTCTTCCACACCATCATTCCCCAAACCAAGAAACGGACGAGCAGGCATTTTCGCTGTACCCATTTGGTGAAATTGCCCATAAGGTTCTGAAGCACCAATCACCGCAAAACTATCGCCATAATCAATGTTAAGGCTTTTTACCAAATCACCGGATATTTGTAAAATATTGCCTGTGTAACCTCTATTATGCCGATATTTTTTATAACGTTCATCCAACTTCGCCCACGTTTCACCCTCAGGCGTTTGCTCTTTGTCAAAAGCTGTTTCCGCTTCTTGCATTAAAACACCGGCAATCTTGCGAGTAATATTACGCCCTTCGACTGTTTCCGTGAGCTTTTTAAATTTGTTTTGAATGGCACGGGTATCAAATTTAAATTCTAAATGCATGATTATTTCCGTTTAAAATTTGACTTTGTTATTATATAGGCGTAAATTAATCACAACAGTAAGTGCTATGTGGCGAAATGGTAACGCAGCATTCCCATTAAAAATGGCATATGTATATCGTGGGTTCGACCCCCACCATAGCACTTAAAGTTTACCTTTAATCACAATATAGTTCCCACCTGAAACTTGTCTTTTTACATTATCCATATTGACTTTATAAGCATTGATTATCGCATCAACCTTTTCTTTTGGCTTAATTGGATGGTTATTTGGCACATCAACGATTACTTGAATAGTACGCTCTTGGTTGATATAAATTAAATTATTATGCCCTTCTAACGTATCCCAAAGAACTAAACTAGGATTAGCAACTATTCGTGATAGCTCTGCGTATTCTTCAACACTTAAACCAACTCCACCTTGATGGTGCTTATTACTATTAGAGTGTTCTAATCGTTTTTCTGCCATTACTAACACCAATTCAGGTTTCAGCTTGTTTTGAGTAATTTCAGCTACTTTTTCCGAAATTTCTGTTGAAACAAATCCTGCTGAAATATATCGCCAACTCGCCCCACGTTTACCAAGATGGGTAAAGACCCACTCCGCAAAGGCTTTATGCCGTGCTTCGCTGTTATTAATTGCCTGAATAGTCTGTTGCCGTAACTCCCGATTTTTCACTTGTTGCAACTTACGCAACACAGCCACATCAGTACCAAATGCTGCAAACCCCACGTTATAATTCCAACCTGCACCGACTTTCATCTCACCTTGGTCGGTTCTAATTTTGCTCACCGTAGTGCGAATTTCTTCACCCGTGTCTTTATTTATACCGGCAATAGCGGTTTCTGAACTTATTTCGCCTGTACTTTCCGACACATTCAACCCTTGCTTTTTAAGAGCAAACTCACTCAAAGCACGCACTCGACAACGACATCCCCAATCATTTGGCGGATACATCGTCTGCCAAATCGGATCATCAGCACGGTAAACTTTGCCGTGCAACGCTAAATGGCTGGCACGAGTTCGGCTATCTTTGACGGCAACATACTGCCAGTAAGGTTGCTCATCCACATTTGCCATTTGTGTGGCATAGCGAGCGGCGTGGTAAGCGGTCGATTTATTCGTGCGTAAAATGGTTTTTAAACGGCGTGGGCTACCTAACTGCACTGTGTTGCCGTTTTCGTCCACGGTTTTTCCCCACCACCCCAACTCTTTTAACATAGGTTCAAGGTTTTTAATATAATCACGTTCCGACACACCGTCTGCAATCGCTTTTTCCGTTGCCCAGCGAAGCGTATCTAACACTTCTGCCCGAGTCGCTTTTGCAACGGTATAAGCCCGAGCGTGAGCTTCTGCTAATTGCTCGTGCCAGTCCCAAGTAATATTCACGCCCTTTGCCTTTAAATAGTCCACGGCTAATTCAGGCTCAAGGCGTAATACATACCCCATATCAAGCTCGTTATTATCGTTTGGCATTGGCTCGTCCTAACAAATCACTCACAAAAATGGCACGAGTAAGGATTTTCTCCAACTCACTATCGTCCATATCGGCATAAAGGCTGGCTAATTTGTCTTGGGCAAATTCATAGCCGCCTTCGGCTAACGCTTCCACTACCGGTTTCAACATCGGATCAATAATAGCTTGATAAGCTTCCGCCGACGGCTCTAACGCTTCAAGCAAATCATCAGGATCACGTTGTACGGATAACACCGCCATTTTCTGATGAGATTGACTATTAAGATAAGCGGTCGGATTAGGTTGATTTCTTGCAAGCACCTCTTCATTTTCGCTGGCAATCGGCACTTGTAATTTATCGTGCGCCCACTGCTTAGGAATTTTAAAACCAATATCCACCAATTTATTTAAGCCGTCCGCAAAAGCGTTTAAATCTTCACTTTCTGCAATATCAAACTCTAAGCGTGGAATACGGCGAGCATCATTAAACGACTTACAATTCAAGGCATAAAGCGGATAAACAATATCACGAGTTAAGGTAGCAGCAAGGCGTTTTAAGTCTGCATTGCGTACTTCTAGTCGCACATCGTTATGCACATTACCTAAAGCGTTGGTTGATGTTGCTCCGTCTGCTTGGCTGGTGAGCGTTCCACCTAAAATCGCTTTACTCATTGACTTTTCTGCCCAGTCAATCATTGCCATAAAGGTGGCATCGGAACCATCTGCCGCTTTCTGAAATTCAATCTCCATGCCTCTTGGGATAATACCGCCTGCGTTATGCCCAATAGACATCACCGCTCGCAATAATGTTTGCTTTTCCTTTTCGCCAGCCCCTTCAGGGAATTTACCTAAACGCAACGGTAAGCCATAGATTTCCAAAAATTCCGCAAAATCACGCAACGAATAATTTTTAAAAATAAACGGCCAAACCAAAGTACGTACCAAACCAATACGACTTAAATAACCCGTCTTGGCTTTAGCAATATGTTTCACCCAGCCAAAAGGCTGTAATTCCACACCGTGAGCGGAACCATCTCGTAAACGTAAACTGTTACGCTCAAATTGCGGGGTCATAAACCACGCTGGATCACGCCAATGTACACCTTTAATCAAGGTCATATTGCCGTGCGTTTCCCACTCAATTTCTTGGCAAGAAAAGCCTTTTAAAATGGCATCGGTAGCATCAAAAATACAGTCATCAAACCACACTGCATCACGCAAGATTTCTTCAATCATTTCCGCATCACGCTGTTCTTCGGGCGTCGCATTAGCAGGTGGCACAATTTGCCAATCTATGTTCAATATTGCTCCACGACGTTTACCGAGTTCAGATTGCAAATGGGCATCTTTTTCTTCCATATCCTCGGCAAGCTCTGCCTGTGCGACCAAATCTCCTTGCTCTGCATTGCGTAAAATACGAGCCGCTTTCATCGGTGTTAAACCACTGGCAGGGTGATCACTGTAGTGGTGCTGTAATGCGGCCAAACGGCTCTCATTTTCCGTCTGTAGCGTGTCTTCAAACCGAAACGGATTACCGTGGATATCTAAAATTGTGCTGGTTTTCATTGTTAATAATCCCATTCTGAACGAAAAATACTGTCATCATCCCTGTTATCATCGGAATGTTTAGCGGGTAGCGGAATAAAATCAATCTCACCCCCGGTCATATAACTTGCTCTTACCGCCATACAATAAGCAACGGCACTATCACCGTGGCGTTTGCCAGATTTGCCTTGTGTGCGATTTTTATCAATCTTCGGCACACCGTTAATCACAACGATATGACCTTGGTCTAAGATGATCTCTTCATTTTTGGGAATACGGATTAAATCTGCCTCGTATAAGGCTTTATATTTCGGCATCCACTCCCGATACCATTTATCATTTAATTGCACCGTTTCCACCATCGACGAACCATAACGGATTAAGGCAGCCTCAGCTAAATAGCCTCCATTACCGGTGGCATCAAAGGCAGAACCGATAAAACGGGGCAATTTGGATAACACAAACAACATAATCTGTCGTTGTTGGTTATATGGACAGTTACGAATTTCTAGGGTAATTTCCACATTGCGAGCAGTATTGGGTAATGTCGCTACCACGGCGAAAACACTCAAATCCCCAGAGCGAGCAAAGTCCACACCAAAACTATGACGATAATCTTTATTGAGATTTTCTAACTCAGGTAAAACCTCGTTTAACAGCCATTCCAACGTTAAAATTTCACGCTCTTCTTCAGTCCATTCCATAAACCGAGCATCGCATTCAAAACGTAAAATCACCTTGTTTTTATCCGCAGCTCTATCCACTAACGGACGGGGCAAATAACCGCCAGAACTACGTTTTGGCACGCAGTAATACTCTTCGAGAGCATCTTCTTCCGTTGCGGTTTCACGCAATAATCCTGATTTCCATTCCTCTTCTAATTCCGCTGACCACGGACGTTTACTTACCTGACAAATACGTTGATAAAGCCCTTCACGGCAAGCATCATCAAGGGTAATCGTATGGATAGAGTAACTTTTACGCCCAGCACGGCTATCTTGGATCAGCTGATTAAAGAGATTATCGACACCATTATGGGTAGAAATTAAGCGGACTTTCGCTCCCCACATTGTTAGTGCAAGTGCAGCTTTCAAGACTTCAGCAAGCTTCTCGTGGAAAGCGGCTTCATCAATACAAACCACCCCTTGCATACCACGCAAGTTCTTCGGGTTCGAAGACAATGCTTTAATTTTGAAACCTGAAGCAAAGTAGATAACGTAAGTTAAAATATCCTTGTCTTCATCTTCGAAAAGTTCTTCTTGAATTTGACCGCTTGCACGGTTGAATTTACTTGCCCACATTGCACAAGCATCAATAAATTCACGAGCCATTTCTTTGTTTGAGCCGATATAAAACACATCTGAGCCACCATCAGACTTATTTCGGCTTGCAATCAGAACATCATCAGCTGCTTCCGCCCACGTTAAACCTGTACGGCGAGATTTTTCCGCAATCTTGAGTTGGCTCTCATCAGCAATCCAACGTTTTTGATACCCAAGCAACAATTCATTCGGGTCAAAAGGGATAAAATCAGGCAGTTTCATTATGCAATCCCCAAAATTTCGGCTTTCAGTTGTGCGACTGTTGCTTGCGATAACCCAGCTTGTACCACCACTTTTTCTGCGGTTTCTGCTGCTTGCAACGCCACTTCTTTCCGAATAGCCTGTTCACGTTTAAAGCTCAAACTTTCCGCTTGCTCTAAACGTTGCACAGCAGAAGAAAGCAAGGCGATAGATTTCGGGTCTGCCGTGCCATCTTCACTCATTCCAAGCGAGGTTTCAAAGGCAATGTTTTTGACGATTTCCATCAACATTTTGCCAATGTCTGACTGCGGTGCTTCGCTAAATTGCTTCGTCCAAATTTCCGCAATCTCACGGCTTTGTCGGATTTTGGCTCCCATTTTTTCCATTCTGCTGGCATAACGGTTTAACCCTGTTTTACTCAACTGCATTTCTTCAGGTAAGCCACAATCACGAATTAAGTCATTGATTTCGGCTAAAATTTCAGCCTGCGAATACTGCTTATCACGCAACATCATCGCAAGCTGAGTTTTAATATTCGGTGGTAATAAATCGACCTTACTGGCACGTCCACGAGTGTTTTTTTCTATCATTTAAACGCTCCTTAAATATCGTTTAAAAACCGTTTAAATTTTTGGACGAGGGCGTTTAACACCATCTACAAAAGCTTCACCGTTAGCCACATCTAAACCACGCTGAGTAATTTTAGCCACCATAAAATTGCCTTGTAAACGTTCGATTTGTACTAGCCCTTGTTCTTCAAGCCAGTTTAAATGATTACGGACAAGATCTCGGCTAATTTTATGCCCATAGAGAGCAAGGCAGTCATCTAAAATGCTTTCGTTTGCATCGTAGCCAGCGTCAGCCAATGATCGCAAAATCACAAGCCGTTGGTCTTGGGTAAAAATATCTTTCATCATTTTTTACTTACTTCCTTTTCAATCAACAACTGTACTTGGTGCGACAAGCCTTTTACTTCAGTGCGTAAGGCTTGCGTTTCCCCTTTCATCTCCACCACCGCAATGCGTAAATCAGTCACATCCTTTGAGCTAGGCAAATGTAACAACTCATTTTCGACTTCATCTACTCGGTGCGTGGTTTTCGTCACCGTCTCTTTTAACTCCGAAAAATCACTTTTTTTGACATAGCGGCTGTCCATTTTTAACCAAAAGACAGACGCTAACAGTCCAGCCAGCGTTAAAATAATGCCCCAGTGGGCTTTCAGCGTATCTAATACTTCAATCATTTGCCGTCCTCGTAATCTTGTTGGCAACAGCAACAGATACAACGCACGGCAAAAGGCACAGCTCGTAAACGTTGAATAGGAATAGGTAAGCCACATTCAATGCAATCACGACCACTTAACGCAATCTGTTCAATTTCATCATCGGATAATTGATTTTCTAAATGTGGGGCAAGTTGGAGCGAAAGCAGTTGCTCGTCCTGCTCCATAATACGATCTACATCATCACTCATTTTGTTTCTCATTCTTCTTACCGACATCACAGATTTGTCGATAAGTATTGTTATGCACTAAGACTTGACGTAGTGTTTCGGTTGTATCCTGACGACTGGCTTTAATTAAATTAAAGCCGGCACAACTACTATTCGTCACCTCGTAAGTCACCGTTTTGCTGCAACTGGTCAAGAATGCTGTCACGGCTAGAGCGACTAATATTTTCTTCATACTTTTTTCTCACTTCATAATTTTTCACTTGAGCTTCTGCCACTGCTTTTTCTGTTTGTAGCTGATGGTTTTGCTCATTTAATTTCTCATTTTCTTTACGGGCTTTTGCTACTTGCCAACTTTTATAGCCCACAAAACTCGCCAAAGAACCAGCCAATAAAGCGAGAGGGATAATCTTTTCTACAATCATAGTCATTCCTTACGTTGTAATGCGTTGGCAAAACCCTTGGTCGCAACTTGTCCACCGCAGAACAAGGCAAATACAGTAAATAATTCGCCCACGTTGGCACGATCTAAATACACCGAATACGCCAAGATAATTGCCATTAAAATGGCACCAAAGAACTGGATAAAAGCAGTGGTCGATAGTCTGCCATTGTCGTTGGTAATCAATTCAGAAAACTTAGCCATTGTTATTCCTTAAATAAATGTTCCACAAACACGGTTTCACCACGGTCAAGCCATTCCCATACATCAAAATTAGGACAAGTTTTTACCCATTCGTTAGGCGTAATAGAACCATCACCATCAATATCCGGGGATAAATCACGATGCCCATATACTTTTGCTCGAGGGTGATTGGCTTCTAATTGTCGTAATAACAACTCAAGAGCGTGCCATTGTGCTGTCGTAAAACGAGCGTAGCTTTTCTCCTTGCCTTCCCCCACGCCGCCGACCAAACAAATACCCACAGAATGAGTATTATGCCCACGCACGTGAGCCCCGATTTCCCCAACCTGACGCCCGGTTTCGACCGTGCCATCTACATCAATCACAAAGTGATAACCAATATGCGAGAGATGAGAGTTAAAGTGACGCACTGCATTAGCTGAACGACGGAAGCCCCGTGCTTTATGCCAACTGTCAATGATTTGTGCCGATGATTTGCCTTGTTGTGCAAGGCTTTTGCCGTTAGTTGTCGCAGAGCAATGCACCACGATTTTTGTGATAGGTAAGGACATAAAAAAACTCCAACTGTCAATTTAAAGTTGATAGTTGGAGTTTAATGATTTGGGAATGAGTTTGAGTTTGCGACTACTCAAACTAAAGGTAACTCTTTTTGATAACGCTTGCGATGTAACGCCCGTTGTTGGCGTAAGATCGCATAAATAGTAGTCTGCGACAAGCGATATTTTCTGATTAATTCGGGAATATTTTTCCCATCGAATTCCGCATAAATTTGCACATCACGCAAGGCTTCTTTGATTTTATCGCCGGCGGGCAAATAAAACGATTTGCCACCAAAATAGTGAGCCATCACGCCCACGAGCTTAGAAGCGGTCGTTTTTGCCTTATCTGCTGCAAAATTTTGGCGTAATAGCTCCGCTTGCATTACATCAATGACCTCAACAAGCAATGATGGCCAACGATTTTGTAATTCCACATCAGGAATATGGTCTAAATGGTCGAACAACGCCCCAATATCGGCGTGTTCATCATCAAATAATCCTGTTTGTTGTAATGTTTGCGGCATAGCTTACCCCAATTCATTTATCAATGTGTCTATTGTACACAACCTTAAATTTCCCACTAGCACAATTTCCCTTGCTACATTGCAAAAAGTGGCTTAAAGCCTGATATATCAAGGCTTGGTAAAAAATAAAAAAGTTAAAAAGGGGCAATGTAAGGCAAGAAAAAAGGCGGTATAAACCGCCCTTCGATAATAGATTTTTAAGAAAATAATTTTTTTATCCCTAGATATACAACGAAACCTAAAATAGTCCATAGCCAAAAAAATGATTTTTTGCGTTCCTCTTTTACAGGTAAGTCTTCTTGTACATCAGTTTCTATAAATGCTTCTCTATATTTCTCCATCTCTTCTAACCTAGTCTTACGCTGTTCCGTAAGGTAAGCACTGCATTCTTTAGACTTTTCTCTATGCCATATTGCTAAGTCTCCAAATTTTTCAGATTCAGCCTTATGTTTTTCTCGTTTATAGATTTTTCTTGCAGTATCAAAAATTTCAGACAGCAGTAAATTCTCTGCCCATTCTTCGTATACATTATAATCGTCATCTTCACTATGATGTCTAATTTTTATAGACACTATATAATCTAAGTCATCAACTAAGCTTTGCAGTTCAAATTTAGCTTCTTCAAATCTGCCAGCCTGTTGTAAATATAAAGCTAAACGTAAAGCTAAATCAGCATAATGTGGATCATCCATACTTTCTAGGCTATTCTTGGCCTCATGCAAACAAGATAAAGCTCGGTTCCAATCTTTTACATTTTTATATTGAGTAGCGAGCCGTTCTAGCCTATAAAGATCTCTAGTGTGAGTAATTAAATCTGAATTTGATGGGTGATATTGTGTTGAACTTTCAAAGAAATTCCGCTCAAGTATTTCATTTTTCATATAAAACTCCCTAGAAGATTAGGGCTAATACTCGCATAATTTACTGAAAACTTAAATGAAATTTTATTTGGTTTGCTTATAAAAAGGCGGTATGAACCGCCTTTGGGAAGGTTTAAAGGGCTTGTTGGTGTTTTTTGCGTAGGCTTGCCACCGTTTCGCTTAAGGCTTAAGCCAATAATAGCGAGCAAAGGCAGGTCTAACACGTCGCTTAATATCTTCAAGGCTCGGGCGTTGTTGAGGTTGCTTATGGCTGACTTAAATAAGCCTAAGTAATCGACCATCGGCTTTGCTACACCGTGGGTCAGCTGCGAAATTTCAGCTAATAACTCACGCCCGGCTTCATCTTCAATCATCGCTTCAAGATGTAAATCACTGTGGCAAATAGGACATCTACATAACTTCATTGTAAAACTCCACCGTTGCGTCATAATTGGCTTTAGAGTGTAATTCGTAGCCTTTTTCGGTAAGGGCTTTGACCATCACACGTTTATGCCATTTTTTCAAAATTTCCAAAAATCGGCTTGCTTCATCGCCCTTCAACGCCCCCACATTTAACGTCAGCACCGTTTTGCCTTGGTTCATAACTTTGCGCAT
The DNA here is from genome assembly GCF_000175195.1 of Actinobacillus minor NM305. GTDB lineage: Bacteria > Pseudomonadota > Gammaproteobacteria > Enterobacterales > Pasteurellaceae > Haemophilus_A > Haemophilus_A minor. Next base: position 23,428 of record NZ_ACQL01000153.1, read on the forward strand.
ATAAGCATTTAACGCTTTTTCGCTGGCATCTCGCAAGAACCCGTGCTTGCCCATTTGAATCCACACAGCACGGATTTTATGAGCAATCTCGCTTTTAACTTTCACCTCGCCGGTAGCCGGACTGTAAGCGGTCGGTTTTTCCCCACGTTTTGCAAACCATTTCACTTTAGCACCTTTGCCTTGCAGTTCGTGTAGTACCTTGTGGAGTTCTACCACCGTGCACTTGGTAGAACTGGTTTTATTCGTCAGCCGTTTGAGTATTTCACGGTAGCTAAAATCGTCGATATTCAACTGACTTTTAGCAATATGAATCAGCTGTATCAGTTTGCTTTTGTCGTTTTTCATTTGTCCTCCCGTCATTAAATAAATAGTCAAAAATGTTATCGCTTTTGACTATTCACTTTAGGCTACACCGCCCCGTGACTAATTAGCTATTTCAACCATAAACGGAAATGGGGCGGTGTGAGTTTTGTGAGCGGTTACATAGTTTCCTCCTTAAGTTAAATATTTTTTAATCAATTGAAACTGTCATTTTTTGCCATTTTTATACAAAGCCTTCTAATTTCGTGCCGTCCACAAATTCAAGTACTGTGCTTTCGGCAATTTTTAATAATGCTTCAAATTGTTGCCCTAAATATTCCAACATTACAGCAGATTTAGCCGCTGTTTTCGGGTTATTTAATTGGCGTGCTACATCACTATATTCTGGGAATTTCATTGAGCGAATTTTTAAATTGCTTGTTAATTTGAAGTCTGTGCGAAAAATCCCATTGTCATATCGCATTGCCACAGACTGTACTCGGTAGTCTTGCTCTAGAGCTTCACTCGCTTTTTTACGTTTTTCTTCATTGTCTAAATGACGGCAAAGTAAGTGAGATTCATCATCACCATTACGTTTATAAAGTGTCGCCTCGTGTTCAAAATGCAAGTATTTAAACATTGGCGTGTAATCGGTCAGATATTTTTGCAAACGCTTGGTCAGCCCTAATTTTTCATCTGAGACCACTACACTACGAAAGCCGGCTAAACCAAAAGACTCAATTAAAAGACCTAATGCCGTACGGCAGTTTTTCGAGCTTTTATTGACGATAAGTAGCTCTTTTTCGGGACTGTAAAACACGTTCATTTCTTCGCTAGACGTTGGGGATTCAATTCTTAAGCTGGCTTTTGCGTGTTCGACAAAATCTTTTATTGACCAATTTTCTGTAATCGCTTTATTTCGTACCTCTTGAAGCTCTGCCACTTTAGCTGTAAGCATCTCTTTGGAGAATTTTTGATAATTCACGCGTAACGTAAAGAAATATCCATCTCCCAATAGCTGTACTTTATTATCTGTGAGTGGATTTTTAACAACTTCAACACTGAAGCCATCGCCTCGGTCTGGATAGCGTGCAGCTTCAATCGTTTCCACAAATTTATCGTGCGGAAATTTAATGCTGTACATTGAGCATTGTGTCATTTGAATAAAATCACTGTTTTTCATTTTAGTTTTCCTCTTGGTTAGTTGATAATTTAAGCTTCACTCTCTGAATCTGCCCAGCCACGTCCATCAAAACCACGCCAGCCAGTGCCAAATCGTCCATTTCGACTAATTCCGTCGCCCCTTGTAGCTTTTCAATCAGGTCATACAAGCGGTCTTTTATTTGTCCTTTTTCGCTATCGGTCATCATTACTTGCTCCAACGTGAGGGATGCTCTAGCATATATTTACAATGTGCGATGCGAGCCTCACACCACGCCACATTACCGCCTGTTGCCGATAACTTCGCTACTTCCCACTGTTTAATCGCATGGTTAAATTTGCCATTTTGCTCCGCTTCTACGGCTTGAGTTGCATAATAGAGATAGCGATTAAAAACTTTCTCTGATGTTGATTTTTGCGTTTTCATACTTTCCTCCGTTAAAACACATTATGAACGCCCCTTAAAATCGGGTTTAAAGAGCGTTTAAATGGGTTTTAAGCTGCCTGCTCAAACGGCTTAATCACAAAATCTTCCACCCCTTGCTTAATCGTCACCCCAGCAATCCCTTTTGCCACTTCAGGCTCAAGCAGTAGGGCTTCTTTGTTGATCTCGTTTTTGGTGCGAATAAAGCGGTCAAAGCCCATACGTTGCATAAAATCAAGCACCGCATCCGCCCCACGAATTGCCACAGAAGGCGGTCGTTGTCGCCATTGCACTTCGCCTGTCACAAAGTTAGCGGTTTTACTCTTGCCGTTTTCTGTCAATTCATCACGGTGTGCTTCGCAGTATTCCTGCACCGCTTGCTGTAACGGCTCAATCTCTGCCTGTAAACGTTTCAACTCGGGGGCGTAACGCTCACTGGTTTCTGCGATAATATCGTTCATCTCCGTTGTTAAACGGGTATGTTCACGACTTAAATCCCCGATCTCTTTAATCGCACTTTGCACTTGCTCTTCCGTGGTAAAACGCAGTTTTGCTGGTTGTTTTACTCGGGTTTTTGTGGGTTGTTTTGCCATTGATATTCTCCTTATTGGCGTGGGTTAATGTTTAATGGTGTCAGTGCTCCAAATCACCTTCACCCCTTTAATCGTCATTTGCATTAAGTAACGGCGGGTACCGTTTTTAACTTCTGTGCCATAATTAAATGCACGTTGATTTTGTGCCATTTTGCGTGTGGTCGTGTTATCTCTTGCCACTAAGCGAGGTCTGCCGGTGTCGAACCATTCCACTTTTTCTACCTCAATACCCAAGGCTTCACATTCAAGGGTCGCCAGCTCAAGCATTGCAAGGTGCATATAAACTTCGCTGTTGCGTGGGGTCATCATTTCGCCTGCCAGTGGGTTGTATTGTTTTTTCATCGTTACTCTCCTTTGCCTAATAACTCTTGGCGTGCTTTAACAATTAAATCAGCAGTAATCAGGCTGTTTGTGCCTTTTGCCACCATTCCTGCAAGGCGGAGCGTTTGAGTTAAAATTCGCAAACCACCGCCTGTTTCGGTAATGCTTTGCATCACTTTTAGGGCTTCTTCATCTTCATTTAGCCCCCACGCTGTTGCCACCGCTTTGGTATCTGCCTGTTTGGTTTTTTGAATGCTGGTATTTTTAGCAATGCGTGACCACAATCTTGCGTATTCGTGGGCAGGGTGAATACCGCCTTTCATTCGGCTGTATACCTTGTCATTGCCCACTAACACTAAGCCAATTCCTGCTTCTTCTTGCATAATGCGAAGTTCTTCCAAGGCTTCGTAAGGTAAGTGGTCGGCTTCATCCACAATCAGCAAACCTTCCGTACCTTTGATTTTGCGAGCAATCAAGCGTGAGAGCGTGCCTTTGCGACGTGGTGCATCACTAATCCCAAGCTCTAAGGCAATTTCGTACAAGATTTCGCTTAGGCTTGAGCGACTTGGGCTTGCGGTAACTAGCCACACATTTGCACGACTGCCTGCGAACTGTTGGATCGCTTTGGTCTTACCTACGCCACTTGCACCGTAAACCGTCGCCATACAGTTAGCGATTTGGGCAAACTCAAGGGTTTTAAAAATTTGACGAGCCGTTGCGGTTTCAATAAATGCAGGGGCTTCTACAAACTCACGCTCTGCGGTTTCTTTCTTTGCAAAAAAAGCGGTAAGTTTTGCTTCAATTTCTGCAATATTGCCCTTGTAGTTTTCGTTTAAGTAAGCACTTAACGCCCCTGCGTTAATGCCTGCTTCTTTGGCGATTTTTGCCTGACTGCTTTGAGTGTCGGCAATGTGTTGTTTGATTTGGTTAATTAGTGTCATAATAGTGTTCCTGTTTTTTTGAATTTGGAGGTTTTATGTCCTTTTACTCTGCACCTGATCGAAAAGAGATACATCAAATTGCCCTGCGGATTGCTCAACAAATCTTCTCGAATAAATCAAGTAAGAAAAAACTCAGTGCGCTGAAGCCTTTAATTTGGTCATTGAAACCTGAATTTTTTGATACTATTGAGCGGCATTACCACAACCACTTTCATCTGTTTTACATTGCATCTGAATTTAATCAGGAAGCGATTAAAATCAGCGTAAAGCTTGGCAAAGCCTTTAACATCAAATCGTCTAACGCTTTTATGCTGATACTTTATGCGAAATGGCGTTACGAAGTGCGTCGTGATACGCTATTAACAATGCTCGAAAGCTCTCGTGACCTAATTCAAGGCGAAGTAATCTCTCAACCGCTTCAAACTTTTGCGACAGCAGTGATAGACTTTCAGCTTGAAACATTTCCGCAGTTACCTGAATGGCTTCATGAGTTTGATACTGGTGATTTTTAAGTTGCTGAATACCTGCGTTAAAGGCTTTTTCAAATTCACACTCTTGTTGCTCTTTGAGCTCCTTGAAAATTACTCGGTATGCTTTTCCTGTTAATGTCATTGTTTTGCTCCTTTAAAGAGGGGTTAAATTTCATTTAAAGCCTGTTTAAATCAGGCTTTAAGCCGTTTTTCTCTGCGGTCAAACTTGCAAATTTTTGCGATTATCTGACCGCTTGTAGTTACAGTCCTTTCGCCTTTTTCATTAGCGTTAGCCCTTTTTCCCAGCCTTGTTCAAACCAGCCTTGCTCTAACTCATTGACCTCTTCAACTTCAATCTCTTCTTGCACCACTCGTAATGCATTGCGGTCTTGAATAACGGTATCAATCAGCTTCGTTTTCACTCGTTCTTCAATCGGTTCTGGTACTTCAACCTGTGGTTGTAAACTTGCCAACTCGTGAGCATTAAGCAGTTCAAGTGTTTCCGCTTGTTGTTTCGCACCTTTAACAAGTTTTTGGTAAAGCCTGCCTTGCTCTCGTGCGGCACGCCTATCGCTAAACCCTTTCGCTTCTCGACATATCGCTTCGGCTAAAAATCTGCCTTCAATGTCATAGACGTACACGTTGCCGTGTAGATTGTCAGGGTCAAAACGTGCGACCACTTTTTTATCGGTGATGCCGATTAAACTCTCTGCCCAGTAAGTGTTGGTTAAGCCGTAAAGTTTGCCTGCCGCTTTCAGTTTAAATTCGCCGTTACGCTTAATACTGATGGTTTCGGCTTGTAAAAACAGCAGTCGTAACTGTTCAGGACTGGCTTGTCTTACATTGCTTGGGCGGTAATCTCGCTCCCACACTTTGTCAAAACTCAAGGTTTTGTCGTGTTGGCACAGCTCGGTTTTACGGTCTAATTGTGCGTTGTACTCCGCCACACCTGCGGCAAGGGCTTGTAAGAAAATCTCATAGTCCACGCCGTCTTTACCGCCGTTATAATTGTCTGGTTTCTCTAATACGTTTTTACCTGTATAGAAACCTGCAAGTTCAGGGCGTTTATCAACTTTCTCGCCAATGCCACCACGTCCAAATGCACGCTCAATCGGCTTCGCTTGCCCGTGTCCTTCACCGTATAAAACACTGGTGAAATGCACTTCAATCCCCAAAATCGGCAGAATACCTTTCGGGTCAAGTTCGTTATGTTTAAAGCGGTAGCGGTTTTCAATGCCACCCGTCATTGCTTTATTCGCTGCCGCACGGGTGTTATCTAAGGTGATGGTTTTCGGTATGCCGTAGCTAAAAATCACATCCATTAAAGCGTGACGAATACTGTCGGTGTTTTCCGAAATTGCCGTGCGGTAGCCCAATATTCTGCGAGTTCGCACATCCTGCCAAAACCACGTTTTCGGGCGGACAATCTCGCCGTTGTGCCATTTCACAAAGACGTTATGTTGATAACCATCGCCGTTGATCCATTCGCCTGCGAGAATATCTTTCACCATCCGTTGTAATGCCGGCACTAATTTCGCCACCGCATTTGCTCCTTCTCGTTTCAGTAAAATCACTTCGTAAGGGATTTCTTCAATGACACGGCGTTGAAAGGTTTGTAAACTTGCTATTTGCCAACCGTAATGCTTCGCCATTTCTTCAGTTCGGCGATAACACTCCCTTAAATCAGGCTTTTCAGGGCGGAGATAATCCGCCAAAAAGCAGTCCCACGCTTCCTGCTCGATAAAGGCTTTGCGACTTGGTTTTTTCGCTTTGCCTGATTGCGTAATCAATACCGCTTGCCATTCGTGGACAGGGTAGGGTTGAACCTTGTAGTACCAATTTTTTAAAGAGCCTGCCGACACGTTTTTGACTTTTGCGGCTCCCTCAATTGCCGACATCATTGGAAAGCCTTGGTCGAGAAAGGCTTTAAGCTGTAAGCACGCTTCGGCTTTTGCTTTGGCTTTTTCTCGTGCTTTGTCGCTTGCTTCATTAAATTTGCGACTAAGCTCTAAATTAGGTTGTTGCACCGTCATTTCAGCGATTGGCACAACCGCTAAAGCGGCTTGCAATCTAAGTGCTTGTTGAGTTTCAGGGGGAAGGCTGGAGATGTGGTATTCAAAGGCTTTGCCTTGTTTCCCAATCTGTTGCTGTTTCTGCCATAGTTCCTGTCTAGCTTTTTTATTTACGCCTTGTGGGGAACTGGGCATTCCTTTCACACCTGCAAGATCACTAGCTGAAAACCATTCGTTCATAAAGCCCTCCTTATTCGTAACGAGAAGGCCATATTTCCTGTGGAGTTTTGCCAATCGCATTCGCAATGATTAACTCACCTTTCGGATATTTTCTATCTAGTGCGTTATTCAAGGTTCGTGGGTGTAGTCCTGCATCCGTTGATAATTTCGCAAGAGTTGTGCCAGCTTTTCTAACTGACGCAACAATATCTGCTCGGTGCATATCTTGATTTTTGTTACTCGTTGTCATTATGTGTTATCCTTATACATAAGAATTATTCTTTAGAAACTTTGGAAACTATACACTTAACTTTTCAGAAACTCAATAGTTTCTAAAAGATTTTTTTGCAATTAATATTTAGTAGTTTGCATTAGCTTTTAAAATCAACAAGTTAAAGAATAATTTATTTTTTAGAAACAGAGTTTCTGAAAGGTTGATTTATGGGAAACTTTAAAGAATGGTTTTCAGCTAGTGAGCTGGCAGGTATTCAGGGGCTTCCAAAAACCCCACAAGGTATCAATAAAAGAGCTAGAACTCAGAACTGGCAAAAAAGAAATAAAGACGGCGTGCAAGGTGGGGCTGTTGAATACCACTACACTTCATTCCCAGAAAACGTGCAACAAGCGTTAGGGTTTATCGTGAGCCAAACAGAGCATTCAAATCAAACTCGTGATGATTTTATTGTACAAACGCCCTCTGGCGGTGAGTTTGGCTTGGAATTGAAAACTCGGCGTTTAAAGGGGGAAGCAGTAAACATTAATGAATTGCGACAAGCCATTACGTTAATTGAGGAGGCTGTTGCACAAATCGGCAAGGCTCGCCCGAGTGAACTAAATAATATTGAGTGGCATTTGATACAATGTTTTCGTTCAGCAAACGAGCAAGGACGTGTGGCTATTCTGAATATAGCTGAAACGATGGCTGCCATTCAAGATAAAGAAGAGGCGAGTAAGCTATCTGAGGCGAGTAAAGTAGCTTAATTTAAACGGCGTTTAAACGCTTTTAAATCCGTTTTCTATTTTCGTTGTTTTAGTGGTGCAAGCGGTCATTTTCGCCACATTTTTCGCAATTCATTATTTTTCTTTTTCTTTAAATAAAACAAAGGGGCTTTCTCGCTGAAGCCCCTATTTTCAATGGTTTCCGTCCGCCAAATCCCGAAAAATTCAACCAATTCCCTATTTCTTTTTATTTCTTAGTTTTAGTGGTTCTATACAACGGCGGTCAGTTGCATGATGTGATTAGTAAAG
>NZ_ACQL01000152.1 GCF_000175195.1 Actinobacillus minor NM305
GGTTAAAACCCTACAGATTTACGGTTAAGCACTATTTATTTTTTATTTGTAGTGTTTTGTGTTATATTAACCCTACATTCAATATGAAGAAGTAGGGTTTATGTCTAAAAACTTAATTGTAGTTAAATCAAATGATTTTGTTGAAGCAAGTTATAAGATTACGCTTGATGAAATGAGAGTTCTACTCCTAACTATCGGGCAGATTAACTCAAAAGCACAAAATCATAGAAGAGATTTTGAATTCACAGTAGCCGAATTTGCTGAAAGATTTAATACAGATGAAAAATCAGCATACGCACAAGTTCAGAGAGCTGTCGATATGCTCGGAGGGCGTTGGGCTGTCATTGAAAAAAATAAAAATATAGAACGCAAAGTCACCTTTCTAACGGAACAAGCCTATTTTAAAGGGGAGGGGCGATTTCAAATTATCCTACATGAAAAACTAATGCCGTTTCTATCTGACATTCAGGGAAAATTTACTGAATACAATTTAAAGTATATAGCTAGATTTAGCAGTTTTCACGCTATACGAATTTATGAAATCATTACTCAATATCGTAACTCAAAAGAGAAAGAACGCACCGTTTTAGTTTCAGAACTGAAAGAATGGCTACAGGTTGCGGATAAATATCCACGTTGGGATAACTTCAAAGCTAGAGTTTTAGAGCCAGCAATCTCTGAAATTAACGAAAAATCAGATCTCTTAGTTAGTTTCAAACAAATAAAACAAGGGCGTTCAATCCACGCTATAAAATTCTTAATCAAACAGAATAAGACGATAGACAATACTCAAAACATCACAAAATTAGGTCGCCCTAAACTTCCTCAACGTCCAGCAGTTAAAACAGGTTCACATGAAGAGGGACTTTACTTTAGACAATGTATTGATTTAGTTCAAACTCACTGGAGAAGCGTTTATCAAGGCGAAGAATGGAGGGAGATTCTAGTTAAATTACCTACGGATGAACTTGAGTTGCTATTCAAGTGGTACAAAGGTATAGGAGATGAATTTTGTTATAAACGGATTGAAAAAATAATTAACGCTAGAAAAACAGAAACCCTATAAATAGGGCTTCTGATTCTATTCATTTACTAAGGTTGAAACCATAATAAATAACGTTACCAAGTGTTATTTTAACCTATTCAACCTTGTTTTTCAAATCACAAATAAGGTGTAACAATGGGATTTAAGATAAACGAATACAATTCTACTTTGAATAGAAAACTACAAAGAGGATTAAAAATTATCGGCAAAGAAAAAGGACTATCTCAAAATGAGAATAAAGAATTTATATTTGAAAATAAATTTAAATCTTCCTTTATTCATTGTAACAGTGAAAACTATTTTACTATTACCAATACCGAAACAAATACAACTGAAAAACAACACAGTTGTGAATGTAATAATAAATTCTGTGTAACTTGTGAATCAAAGAAAAATTTTGCTCTTTGCAGTCTAACTTTAGACACTCTTTCAAAAAATAAAGAGTCATATTACTTCTTTCCAGCCACTTGGACATTTAAAAACATTAAAGCTAATCAGATAAGAGAACAAACAGATAGGATTAAGAAATTTATTTCTAACAAAGTTAAAAAGAGAAAAGGTTTTAATAATTATATCAAAGATCATATTTTTAAATTTGAATACACTGAATCATCTGATCTATCTATAAATCTACACATTCATTCTCTTTTTGCTATTCCTAGAAATTTTTACAACATATGTGAAAGCGAGATTGTTGAGCTATTAAATGACATTGAAAAAAAATGGGAATATGAAACAGGAGGGTATATATGCGTAGATGACCGGTACTCTGGTTCGGAATGGAACTGCCCTAAAACATTTGAAGAGGTTAGAAAGTGGATTCTTTATCTTTACTCACCTTTTTGGATAGCTAAAGGGAAAACTAGATATTCCTCCAGAAAGAAACAGCATGTAAAAAACAAAGAAGAGTGCATGGAGGACATAATGGCTGTTAGCGATAAAGGGCTTGCCTATTTTGTATTAGAATTAGCAAACCAACCCTTAATGATAAAAGGAGGGTTATTTAGCCATGAATCCAATAGAAAAAAACAAGAAAAACGTAAATATGAAAACCCTCAAGAATTTACCGCTTATGAACGTTCAATGATATATAACAAGTATAGCTACTCCGAGAAAGATTCTCAGGTAAGTTCTGAGGGGTATTGTGAGACTTTAAATGAAAATCTACACCAAAAAAGATACAAATTCATGAAAAATCTTTTCTTAAAAATTGGTAATATTTCACATTATATTCCCCATAAAGATGAGGCATTGGATAGTACAGAGAGTGAACAAAACTCCGAAAATTCATTAAATAAAATTAAATGTTGTGATACTCATACTGCAATCAATGAACAGAAAGATGAGACATTAAATAGTACAAAAAATGAACAAAATTCCGAAAGTTCACTTAATAGAATTAAACAGCTAGAGAATCTCGTAGAGACTATGCTAGTCGCACACAGAACAGATAAAAAAAGAGAGTTGAATCTAACATTTTTCAAAAAACTTAAAAGATCAATAAACCAAAATAAACTCCCTCCAAAAATTGTTGAATTTTATATGGAGGAAAGTATTTTAAGACATGAGGCTGAATATAATAAGTTTTTAAACGAGCAAGCCCAAAGATATAAAAGATACATTTGCATTAAATCCAAAAAAGGTAGTAAACATTATAGAATATGCGTTATTACCCCATCACATTTACGCCTAGAAAAATTATTAGGAATAGCTAATGAAGATTTTATATCTTAACTAGCAGATGAATCATATTATTTATTTGATTGATATCTATTAAGGAAAACTTATTTTTTATAAATATAGTTTTCCTTATTTATTTTCTCATTGACTTTCCCTACCTTATTTAAATAAATTGTCAAGCCAAAATTTTGTATTTTTTCCCATCAATATTATACTGCTCTTATAATTTAAAATATTCTTTGGGCAAGGACACGATAGGGGACTTTTTCTAGCGAAAAAATCAACCCTATCTGCCTTGCAGGTGGGGGATAATCCCCCTCCTTGACCGACCCCCTTTGAGACCGAGCGATGAATAAAAATAAGCGAAAAATTGAAATAAAAAACCTTAGCTGAAAATTTATCTTATCGTCATGCTTATGATGTTTGGGTTTTGTCGTTTGAAGAAGCAGAGCTTTCTGATTCTGTAAAGCGTGAAATTATTGAGGAGTTTGAAAAAGCATTTTTCCCTTACTTTCAAGATAAGAAAGAACGATACAACACTCTTTGGATACAGATTTTAATAAAATACACCTTAAA
>NZ_ACQL01000151.1 GCF_000175195.1 Actinobacillus minor NM305
CTGTTAAACCGTCCGTAATCGCCTGTAAAGCCTGTTTTTTATCGGTTGGTAGGTCTTTGCGGTCAATCAGGTTTTTTTGCTTTATAGGGTTGTTTGGGTCGCTTAGGCTGTATTCGTGGTTGATTACCTGCTTGAAGTTTTCAGCAAGTGGGCGGTCTGCCCTGTCGTAGTAGGGTTGTAGGCGTTTTCCGCTTGTCATTTCTACGTTTGGGATAACGAAATTCAGCTCAAGCCTGCCTTTGTCGGTGTGTTGTACCCACGCAATGTTATATTGTTCAGGCTCAAGCCCTGCAAACATTGCCTTTTCAAAGCGTGCCATAATCTCACGCTTTTGTATTTCGGGTAGGTCGCTTTCTTCAAAAGACAAGCAACCTGCGGTGTAGGTGTTATTAAAATAAAGGCTATCAGCAATACTTTGTGATAGTCGGGGATCGCCCTGCAGGATTTGGGCGGTGTCATCAGGCTTATTTAGTAAATAGTCCACGCAAGCCTTGCAACTACTAGCTTTTCCCTTACCGTGTTTCTTAAAAAATTTGACGATCATAGGCTCAATTCTCGCAATTTTTTGAGATTTTTTTCAATTTCTCGCAAGGTCGCCAACACGCTAACAAGGTCAATGCTCGGCTTTTGACTGTTGCATTGTCGGGCGATTTGGTTCAGGTTTACGCCTATGCGGTTCAGCTCGAACAGTAACGCAGGGTCGATTACTTTCGGCTGTCGATTAGGTTGCTGTTCTAGGGCAATTTCCCGAACCCATTCCGCAAGCCTTGCTTTCGTTTTTCTCTCTAACAAGGCTTGATACTCGTTTTCGGTGAGCCTGATTTT
>NZ_ACQL01000150.1 GCF_000175195.1 Actinobacillus minor NM305
GCTTGCTTGCTTGCTTGCTTGCTTGCTTACCAGTATTTTGCTCTTTTTCCATCATTGCAACATCTCCTTTTTATTTAAAATCACTGCCAACTGATTCGGACTAAACCGCCAGCCCTGTTCGCTATTAAAAATGGCATTAAAGCACCATTCAGAACAAAAGAACTTATCCCCACGTTGCTTAAAGCCAAGTACTACGCCCAATGCTCCCCACAGGTCATATTTCTTGCCTTTAGTTTGCTCAAAATAGGCTTTAATTTGTGCCTCACTGATGTTTGATAACTCAACTAAATCCCACTTAGAGCGGTCAGATACATTGATAATTTTGCAACGCACGCCCCCATCACGAGGGCTTGCGCTGTAACACTCAAACCACTCATCTCGGTGATAATGGTCGAAAATTCGACTTTTATGTATTACAATCTCGCAATGCGAGTATTGTCCCTTGGTTGCTTTGCGAATCAGCCAATCTTTAAAGCGTTCTCGCCAGCTTTTAGCATTGCCTTTATATAAAGCAAGGTAGATTTTATCCATTCGCTACTCCTGCAAACTCATCATAAGTCTGCGTCCACCCACTCGAATAATCATATTCAAGTGGATTTTCTACTTGCTCCACCATCGCTTTATGCTTCAAGGCGTTAGCGTGATTGCCTGTCTTGGCTTCCATTAACACCTGCCAAATGACTAACAATTTTTCTTTATTAATCATCGCAACGGAATTATCGGCGAACGTCCACGGAATTTCTTGGTCGCCGAATAAGTCAAACGTAGCTTTGACAGACAAAATATTGCGTTCAGCGGTGGCATCGGTATCAATCCATTTGTCGATAGCAGGCACATAAACACCGCCATTGATTTTCCTATCTCGCAAGGCGTTGATGGCGTCACGGACTTGTTGGCGTTGTGATTCTAGTAAGCTGGTTTGTTTTTCTGTCAAAATTATCCATCCTGAGCCGTCCCACTCGTGTGCTTGGCTTGGGCAAGGTGGCGTTACTTTTACAACATCATCCTTCAGATACAAGATACCACCCGCTTTCAGTCCTTCTAATAATTTTTTAGCTTCTTCATCGCTAATTGGTAACGCTTGCCGCGGAATATCATCAAGCTGATCGTTTAAAAGTGATTGTTGATTTAAGTCTAAATAATATGTCATATCATTTCCCTTAGTTACAGCAACAAATAAGATGCAACAAATGAACAATGCCTTAATTCTGTCGTTGATGAGACACCCGAAAACTTCAACTTACCTTGCGCAGTATCCATAGAGATAGATCCATGCATTACACCGTCAGATGAATTCCAAACTCCTGCGCAATCAGCCCAGCTCGGCGAATCTGAAGCAAATGGGATATCGACTAATACGGATAACCGCCCAACACTAGATGGTTTGATAGAAATATAACCACTTACTTGTACGATATCACCAATTTTTAGGTGTTTAGTCCGTAAACTTTCCGCACTATCCACATTGGTTAATGGGGATGCAGTCAGGGTAGTCCGACGAATATTAGTATCACGTTCAATTTCCCAGTTGTTATTTTTGCGTTTCCGAGTAACACCCGTTTGTGTGTCAATAAATATAGAGCCATCTCTTGCCGGAGCACCATAACTACCAAACCATTTTGACCGTACATTGAATAAGACTGGAGAACCTAAAATAGGAGGTGCGCCATCGGTTTTAACTGGATCTACATAATCGAAATCAAAAAAACTATCCACAGGGTTGTAATAAGACTCGATACGTATTGCTGCAATACCTCCTCGAATAAGCACGCCAGTTGTGACAAATTGACTGATTGAGCCAGCCTCACCACCCCCTTTGACAAAATAAATAACGGGACTTCCAGCGGATTTATTACTGTAAGATCCATTGCTTACTTGCACATTTTTAACTATACCGTGCCAACCCGGATATTCTGAGTAAGTACTTGCTACAATGCGGATTGCGTGTTGTCTGCAGTTGTCCACATTATTATTAGTCAAGAATACATCCTCTACAGATTCCAGGCTGATTCCATGCCAGCAAGAATGCTCAAAATCTTTATTTATAACGCTTGAGTTTGACACATGAACATTTTTTACAACAGAGAGAAGAAAACCACAGAAATTACCTTGCCCCCGGGCATTAGTATTAACATCTGCTACGTGACAGTTATCAAAGAAGATATTTTGATGGGCTTGCCCTATAACTCCTGTCGCACCTAGCACCTTAAATCCACACCCTCCTGTGGCTGTATTCCCATTTGCATTGCCCGGTTTTATCGCCTGACAACTATTGAACCACACATTTGCCACCGTAAACCCTCCGCCAATACGATAACCATGCTCTGCGGAATCTCTCACAGTCCAATCATTAAAATGCAAGTTATTAGCACTACCGCTATACAATGTACTTTCAATGAGTAAACCGTTATTACCTGCCCCTCCTGTTGCACTTGGAGATGTGGAGTGGATGCTGGCTCCATTAAAATAGCAATGGCTAGCGTCTCGTAAATAAACACCAGTAACATAACTATCGATAGATATATTATTAATTTCACAGTTTTTTATGTTATACCCTAAAACACCTGCTTTAAAATTTTTAACAGAGATGCGATTAATACTGACATGCCCCAACCTTGTTTGATCATCCGACTGAATATGAATTCCATATTGAGAATCAATTGAGTCTGACTCGCAAATGAGTTCCTCAATAGAGACGTTTGACCCTTTAATTCGAATTCCATTGTCGTTCTCTGCTCCTTGAGTCTTAACATGCAATCTATCTATCACGACATTGCTATAAATGCCTACAGCTGCGACATGTCCTGTTTTATTTTTGCGGAAAACTGCACCATTAGTTTTTATGTGTGAGTATTCGGGGATATTAATGAACGAAATGTAGTAAGTCTGATTAAATCCAAATTCAAGCTGTTTACCTAATCTTGCTGCTGTATCCAGAGCAGTTTGAATCCCAAAGGTAACATCTTTGGCTTGAGCTTTAATGCCAAAATCATCGACATGAAGTGTTGCAGTAATAATTCTCTTCCACCGTCCCCCATTTCCATCAACCACAAAACAC
>NZ_ACQL01000149.1 GCF_000175195.1 Actinobacillus minor NM305
ATAGCACAAGGAAGATTTTATCACATAAGGAATATAATTAGATTCAGTATTATACAAGGAGTTAATAAATATGCGGCAAGGTATTCTTAAATAAACTGTCAATTTGATAGTGGGAACAAAAAGTAGCAGTCCCGTTTCACTTTTAATATGGGGCTTAGTTTTTTGTACCCAGTTTAAGAATACTTTTATCATGTAATTTTATATGCCCGAAAACATATAAGTGTTTTGGGGCTATTGGAGTTATTTACCCAGTGATAGGAGTATTTATCACTGGGTATTTTTATGCCCTTTTTTGGGTGTTGATAGGAGGAAAATCACATGAAAATAATTAACTTAGGCATTCTGGCTCACGTTGACGCAGGAAAGACAACATTAACGGAAAGTTTATTGTATACCAGTGGTGCAATTGCAGAACTAGGGAGCGTAGATGAAGGCACAACAAGGACAGATACAATGAATTTGGAGCGTCAAAGGGGAATCACTATCCAGACAGCAGTGACATCTTTTCAGTGGGAGGATGTAAAAGTCAACATTATAGATACGCCAGGCCATATGGATTTTTTGGCGGAAGTATACCGTTCTTTATCCGTATTAGACGGAGCAGTATTATTAGTTTCTGCAAAGGATGGCATACAGGCACAGACCCGTATACTGTTTCATGCACTACAGATAATGAAGATTCCGACAATTTTTTTCATCAATAAAATTGACCAAGAGGGGATTGATTTGCCAATGGTATATCGGGAAATGAAAGCAAAGCTTTCTTCGGAAATTATAGTGAAGCAAAAGGTTGGGCAGCATCCCCATATAAATGTAACGGACAATGACGATATGGAACAGTGGGATGCGGTAATTATGGGAAACGATGAACTATTAGAGAAATATATGTCAGGGAAACCGTTTAAAATGTCAGAACTGGAACAGGAAGAAAACAGGAGATTCCAAAACGGAACGTTATTTCCCGTTTATCACGGAAGCGCTAAAAACAATCTGGGGATTCGGCAGCTTATAGAAGTAATTGCCAGTAAATTTTATTCATCAACGCCTGAAGGTCAATCTGAACTATGCGGGCAGGTTTTTAAGATTGAATATTCAGAGAAAAGGCGGCGTTTTGTTTATGTGCGTATATATAGCGGAACATTGCATTTGAGGGATGTTATTAGAATATCTGAAAAAGAGAAAATAAAAATCACAGAGATGCGTGTTCCGACAAACGGTGAATTATATTCATCCGATACAGCCTGCTCTGGTGATATTGTAATTTTACCAAATGATGTTTTGCAGCTAAACAGTATTTTGGGGAACGAAATACTGTTGCCGCAGAGAAAATTTATTGAAAATCCTCTCCCTATGCTCCAAGCAACGATTGCAGTAAAGAAATCTGAACAGCGGGAAATATTGCTTGGGGCACTTACAGAAATTTCAGATGGCGACCCTCTTTTAAAATATTATGTGGATACTACAACGCATGAGATTATACTTTCTTTTTTGGGGAATGTGCAGATGGAAGTCATTTGTGCCATCCTTGAGGAAAAATATCATGTGGAGGCAGAAATAAAAGAGCCTACTGTTATATATATGGAAAGACCGCTTAGAAAAGCAGAATATACCATCCACATAGAAGTCCCGCCAAATCCTTTCTGGGCTTCTGTCGGGTTGTCCATAGAGCCGCTCCCTATTGGAAGCGGAGTGCAGTATGAAAGCAGAGTTTCACTTGGATATTTAAATCAATCGTTCCAAAATGCGGTTATGGAGGGGGTTCTTTATGGCTGCGAGCAGGGGCTGTATGGATGGAAAGTGACAGACTGTAAAATCTGTTTTGAATATGGATTGTATTATAGTCCTGTAAGTACCCCCGCAGACTTTCGGCTGCTTTCCCCTATCGTATTGGAGCAGGCTTTAAAAAAAGCAGGGACAGAACTATTAGAGCCATATCTCCACTTTGAAATTTATGCACCGCAGGAATATCTCTCACGGGCGTATCATGATGCTCCAAGGTATTGTGCAGATATTGTAAGTACTCAGATAAAGAATGACGAGGTCATTCTGAAAGGAGAAATCCCTGCTAGATGTATTCAAGAATACAGGAACGATTTAACTTATTTCACAAATGGGCAGGGAGTCTGCTTGACAGAGTTAAAAGGATACCAGCCAGCTATTGGTAAATTTATTTGCCAACCCCGCCGCCCGAATAGCCGTATAGATAAGGTTCGGCATATGTTCCACAAGTTAGCTTAACAGCTTGCAAAAGTCATATAAAATGAGATTTGAAAGGATTAGAGACTAATTATGATGAAATGCGAATGGATATAGTCCTCTAAAGGAGTTACTAATGAGTGTGCACATTAGTGGAGAGGTTTTCACGAAAGAAATTAAATTTGCGTTGGAGGAATTGCTCAATGAATAGGACAAGACCGAAGCAGATAGTTATAAGGGTTTCAGAGGAAGAACTTGAAGCTATTAAGAAAAAGGTGGAGCAGTCTGGAAAGAGCCAACAGCAGTACAGATTTTAATAAAATACACCTTAA
>NZ_ACQL01000148.1 GCF_000175195.1 Actinobacillus minor NM305
GCAGAGCAGAGCAGAGCAGAGCAGAGCAAAATTATTTCACTTCCTTTCTTATTTGAAAAGGGCAGAATCTGTTGCTGATTTTGCTCAACATATTCCAAAAATTCAATTAGGGTAAAAAATGAAAAAAATTGAAGCAATTATTAAACCTTTTAAGTTAGATGATGTGCGTGAAGCATTAACCGATGCAGGTATTACCGGTATGACGGTAAGCGAAGTTAAAGGCTTTGGCAGACAAAAAGGACATACTGAACTTTATCGTGGAGCGGAATATGCCATTGATTTCCTTCCGAAAGTCAAAGTGGAAGTTGTGGTTGCCGATGAGCAAGTAGATGACTGTATTGAAGCGATTATTGATGTTGCACAAACAGGCAAAATCGGTGATGGAAAAATCTTTGTGTATGATGTGGAGCGTGCGATCCGTATTCGTACCGGCGAAGAGAATGAGGACGCACTTTAATGGTTAATACATTCGTCAAAAAAACAGGATTAGCGTGGCTTTGGTTAAGTTTAGTGGTTATTGTGGTTGATTTGTGGACAAAATATGTCGTTATCAATCATTTCCAACTTTACGAAACAGTGAATGTGTTGCCTATCTTTAATTTAACCTATGCCCGTAATTATGGTGCGGCATTTAGCTTTCTTGCCAATCACGATGGCTGGCAAACCCATTTCTTTTTAGGCTTAGCAATTGTGATTTCTTGCGCTTTGGTTGTGATGTTATATCGCAATAAGGGCGATCAAGCGGTCAAAAAATGGGAAAATGCTGCATATGCGCTGATCATTGGGGGAGCGATAGGCAACGCTATAGATCGTGCTGTTGATAAGTGTAGTTTATTTAACATTATTCCTAACGAGCCTTATAACAAATTGAATGTTTGCCAAGGCTATGTGGTGGACTTTTTAGATTTTTATTGGAATTGGGACGGCTACCATTTTGCGACTTTTAATGTGGCGGATATTGCCATTTCTGTGGGCGCAGGGTTGTTAGTGATTGCTTCATTAATCGAAGCGAAGAAGAAAAAGAGTGATTAGATGAAGATTTTATTAGCCAATCCGAGAGGATTTTGTGCCGGTGTTGATCGTGCGATTTCAATTGTAGAATTAGCCTTAGAAATTCATGGTGCGCCGATTTATGTTCGCCACGAAGTGGTACATAACCGTTTTGTGGTGGACGGTTTAAAAGCGAAAGGGGCAATCTTTGTTGAAGAATTATACGAAGTGCCGGACGACTCGATTGTGATCTTTTCGGCTCACGGTGTCTCTCAAGCCGTTCGCCAAGAAGCTAAACGCCGTGCATTGAAGGTGTTCGATGCTACTTGTCCGTTGGTAACGAAAGTGCATATGCAAGTTGCACGTGCCAGCAAAAAAGGAACAAAAGCAATTTTAATCGGACACGAAGGACATCCTGAAGTGCTAGGCACAATGGGGCAGTATGACAACAAAGCAGGTGGCATTTATTTAGTGGAATCGGTAGAAGATATTGCGAATTTACCGGTTTCAAATGATGATGAATTAACCTTTATGACGCAAACAACGCTCTCCATTGATGATACAAGCGGTGTGATTGAGGCTTTGAAAGCAAAATATCCGGCAATTCAAGGACCTCGTAAAAATGACATTTGTTATGCGACCACCAATCGACAACAAGCCGTAAGAGAGTTGGCAAAACAGTCGCAATTAGTCTTGGTGATTGGTTCTAAAAATTCATCTAATTCGAACCGTTTGGCGGAGTTGGCGAGCCGTATGGGCGTGAAATCGCAGCTGATTGATGGCGCTGAAGATATTGATCCAAATTGGTTAGAGGGTGTTGAAACGATAGGGATTACCGCCGGTGCTTCTGCACCGGAAGTGTTAGTGCAATCGGTGATTAGCCACTTAAAAACATTGGGCGTAACCGAAGTCGCAAACTTAGAAGGCTTAGAAGAAAATATGTTCTTTGAAGTGCCAAAAGAATTACGGATTAACGAAGTAAAATAGGTAAAAAAATGGCAGAAATTAACCGCTTTAAACTGGAATGGGCGTGTCGTAGAGGGATGCGTGAATTAGATAAAATGATTATGCCGTTTTATCAAAATCACTTTGAGAGCTTAACCGAAGCGCAACAGCAAACATTTGCTGAAATGCTGACTTATCCCGATCCGGAATTATTCCGCTGGGTCATGCACCAACTTCCGGCACCAACGCAAAAGATGACTGATTTGATTGAGCTGATGCGAAGTAAGATCGATCGTTAGTTTGTTGTCTTAGTACAAAAATTTGAAGATAAATTTGATGAAAGTTTTGGTTGTAAAAACCTCCTCAATGGGCGATGTGATTCATACTTTGCCTGCTTTAACCGATGCGCAAAAGGCAAGCCCTGATATTCAGTTTGATTGGGTTGTGGAAGAAAATTTTGCGGAAATTCCCCGTTGGCATACGGCGGTAAATCGTGTAATTCCGGTGGCAATTCGCCGTTGGCGCAAGCATCTCTTTTCTGCTCAAACGTGGCGCGAGTGGCAGCAATTTCACTCTGAGTTAAAAGCAGAAAAATACGATGCGGTTATTGATGCACAAGGGCTGATTAAAAGTGCTGTGCTGGTTACGAAATTGGCTCAAGGCGTGAAATATGGGTACGACAAACATTCGGCGCGTGAAGGGTTGAGTAGCTTATTTTACGATAAAACCTTTGATATTCCTTACCAACAACACGCAGTTGAGCGAATTCGAACTTTATTTTCCATGGCTTTAGGGTATGAAAGACCTCAAGATATCGGTGATTATAGCATTGCTTCACATTTTGCAAAAAAATCCGAGAATTCAACCGCTTACATTGTCGCCATTCATGCTACAACGAGAGAAGATAAGCATTGGAAAGAGAGCTATTGGACAGAATTATTGCAAGAATTAAGTATGCGAGAGTTGGAAGTGCGATTACCTTGGGGAAATGAAGCTGAAAAATCTCGAGCAGAACGTCTGGCAAAAATTTCGCCTAATGTTGTGGTTTTACCTAAAATGTCGTTATCGACATTAGCCGAGCAGCTTGCAGGTGCCAAAGCGGTAGTGTCAGTGGACACGGGATTGAGCCATTTAACCGCCGCACTTGATAAGCCAAATGTGATTTTATACGGTGCAACCGATCCCAAACTAATAGGCGCTTATGGCAAAAACCAGCACTATTTAAAAGGGCAAAACATGGATAACTTAATGCCCTATCGGGTGTTGCAGACATTAGAAGATTTGATCATTCGTTAATCAATAAGCGCTTTATTCGATGCTTGACATTTGATCGTTATCAATCTAAAATTTACTGTCCTTTCAAGTATGAAAGGCTATTTTAATCTTATTTTTAATAATTTTAACTGGAGCTTTATTAATGGCAACTATCAACCAGCTAGTACGCAAACCGCGTGTGAAAAAGGTTGTAAAAAGCAACGTTCCTGCATTAGAGGCTTGCCCGCAGAAACGTGGTGTATGTACTCGTGTATATACTACAACTCCTAAAAAACCAAACTCAGCGTTACGTAAAGTATGTCGTATCCGCTTAACAAACGGTTTTGAAGTAACTTCTTATATCGGTGGTGAAGGTCATAACCTTCAAGAACACAGTGTTGTATTAATCCGTGGTGGTCGTGTTAAAGACTTACCGGGTGTGCGTTATCACACTGTACGTGGTGCACTTGACTGTGCAGGCGTTAAAGACCGTAAACAAGGTCGTTCTAAATACGGCGTTAAACGTCCTAAAGCTTAATGGATCTCCGCTAAGTAAGGCCAAACGTCTAAATTTTTAAATTTATACCATAAACTCCAGTCAATCGTGATTATTTAGTCACAATAGATGAGTTTTGGAATATCCTGAATAATATAAACGGAGTATTTACAATGCCACGTCGTCGTCGTATTGAACCTCGCAAAATTCTTCCAGATCCAAAGTTCGGTTCTGAATTACTTGCAAAATTTATTAATGTTTTAATGGTAGATGGTAAAAAATCTACTGCAGAAGCTATCGTTTACGGTGCATTAGAAACATTAGCTCAACGTTCTGGTAAAGAAGCGTTAGAAGCTTTTGAAGTTGCACTTGAAAACGTTCGTCCAACTGTTGAAGTTAAATCTCGCCGTGTTGGTGGTTCTACTTACCAAGTACCAGTAGAAGTTCGTCCAACTCGTCGCAACGCTTTAGCAATGCGTTGGATCGTTGAAGCAGCTCGTAAACGTGGTGACAAATCAATGGCATTACGTTTAGCAAACGAATTATCAGATGCAGCAGACAACAAAGGCTCAGCAGTGAAAAAACGTGAAGACGTTCATCGTATGGCTGAAGCTAACAAAGCGTTTGCTCACTTCCGTTGGTAATCGGTTAGTAACTCATATTAGAGGCTTCATCTCAATGGTTGTGATGAAGCCTATTGCTATAAATTCATATTAGATTCCAAATAAGGTAATAATAATGGCTCGTGTAACTCCTATTGAGCGCTATCGTAATATCGGTATCAGTGCTCACATCGACGCAGGTAAAACAACTACCTCTGAGCGTATCCTTTTCTATACAGGTGTAAGTCACAAAATCGGTGAAGTACACGATGGTGCAGCGACGATGGACTGGATGGAACAAGAACAAGAGCGTGGTATCACTATCACCTCAGCTGCAACAACAGCATTCTGGTCCGGTATGTCACAACAATATCCACAACACCGTATCAACGTTATCGATACTCCGGGACACGTGGACTTCACTATCGAAGTAGAACGTTCAATGCGTGTTCTTGATGGTGCGGTAATGGTTTACTGTGCGGTAGGTGGTGTTCAACCACAATCTGAAACAGTATGGCGTCAAGCTAACAAATATAAAGTACCACGTATTGCGTTCGTAAACAAAATGGACCGTACAGGTGCAAACTTCTTACGTGTTGTTGAGCAAATTAAAACACGTTTAGGTGGTAACTCTGTTCCTCTTCAACTTCCAATCGGTTCTGAAGAAAACTTCAAAGGTGTGGTTGATTTAATCAAAATGAAAGCAATCAACTGGAACGAAGCTGACCAAGGTATGACATTCACATACGAAGATATCCCAGCAGATATGGTAGAAGCGTGTGAAGAATGGCGTAACAACCTTGTTGAAGCAGCAGCTGAAGCATCAGAAGAGTTAATGGAAAAATTCTTCTCAGGCGAAGAATTATCTGAAGAAGAGATCAAAACAGCATTACGTCAACGTGTATTAGCAGGCGAAGTAATCCCTGTTTGCTGTGGTTCTGCATTCAAAAACAAAGGTGTTCAAGCAATGCTTGATGCGGTAATCGATTACTTACCGGCACCAACTGATATCCCAGCGATCAAAGGTATCAACGAAGATGAAACTGAAGGTGAGCGTCACGCAAGCGATGATGAACCATTTGCTTCATTAGCATTTAAAATTGCAACTGACCCATTCGTAGGTAACTTAACCTTCTTCCGTGTGTACTCAGGTGTAATTAACTCTGGTGATACAGTTTATAACTCTGTAAAACAAAAACGTGAACGTTTCGGTCGTATCGTACAGATGCACGCAAACAAACGTGAAGAGATCAAAGAAGTTCGTGCGGGCGATATCGCTGCGGCAATCGGCTTAAAAGATGTTGGTACAGGTGATACATTATGTGCACAAGATGCACCAATCATCCTTGAGCGTATGGAATTCCCAGAGCCAGTAATCTCTGTTGCGGTAGAACCAAAAACTAAAGCTGACCAAGAGAAAATGGGCTTAGCGTTAGGTCGTTTAGCACAAGAAGACCCTTCATTCCGTGTTCACACAGATGAAGAGTCAGGCGAAACCATCATTTCAGGTATGGGTGAGTTACACTTAGATATCATCGTTGACCGTATGAAACGTGAATTCAAAGTGGAAGCAAACATCGGTAAACCACAAGTATCTTACCGTGAAACAATCCGTACACGCGTTAATGATGTTGAAGGTAAACATGCGAAACAATCAGGTGGTCGTGG
This sequence comes from Actinobacillus minor NM305, assembly GCF_000175195.1. Taxonomy (GTDB): domain Bacteria; phylum Pseudomonadota; class Gammaproteobacteria; order Enterobacterales; family Pasteurellaceae; genus Haemophilus_A; species Haemophilus_A minor. The sequence goes on from NZ_ACQL01000148.1 coordinate 5,956, forward strand.
TCAATACGGTCATGTTGTTATCGACTTATACCCATTAGACGCAGAAGGTCCTGGATACGAGTTCGTGAACGAAATCAAAGGTGGTGTAATCCCTGGTGAATATATCCCTGCGGTTGATAAAGGTATCCAAGAACAACTTAAATCTGGTCCATTAGCAGGTTACCCTGTAGTTGATATCGGTGTTCGCTTACACTTCGGTTCATACCATGATGTTGACTCATCAGAATTAGCGTTCAAATTAGCAGCGTCATTAGCGTTTAAAGCAGCGTTCGCTAAAGCAAACCCAGTTCTACTTGAGCCAATCATGAAAGTTGAAGTAGAAACTCCACCAGACTACGTGGGTGATGTAATCGGTGACTTAAGCCGTCGTCGTGCAATGGTAAACGGCCAAGAAGCGAACGAGTTCGTTGTTAAAATCAATGCTGAAGTTCCACTTTCAGAAATGTTTGGTTATGCAACAGACTTACGTTCACAAACACAAGGTCGTGCATCATACTCAATGGAACCATTAAAATATGCTGAAGCACCGAAAAACGTTGCTGATGCAATCATTGAAGCGCGTAAAGCTAAATAATTTATGTTAAACCTGAGCCATAGCATAGGGTTGTGGCTCATTTTTTAGGAAGCTATCAAAGTGTCTAAAGAAAAATTTGAACGTACAAA
>NZ_ACQL01000147.1 GCF_000175195.1 Actinobacillus minor NM305
GCACCTCCCTCCGTAAACGGAGGGAGGGGAAATTCCATGTTGTTGCTTTTGTAGGAGCGAAATATCTTTCGCCCTGAACAATTAAGGGGATTTAGGGCGAAAGATATTTCGCCCCTACAACAATGTTATTTATTTGAGGTTTGTCATCAGTCTAAGCCGCTCCGCGGCTCTTTTTTCAGCCCCAGCGGGGCTGGGCTTAATGAACCTAGCACGGCTCGTGCTAGGTTATTGCTCAAATATAACCTTTGTCAGTAATCTGGTTTTTGCTTTCTTCTGTTTTTTTTGCTTAGTAGCGGTGCGTTTTTTTACAGTTTTTACCTCTTTGAACACAGGTTTTTCTCCCCCATTCATTTTTTTCGCTTTTTGTTTTGCGGTCTTGCCAATGGCAATCCCTTTGCGAAAATTCCCCAATAAAGCAAAATCGATTTTCTTATCATCTAAATTGACGTTAATCACTTTTACTTTAACAGGATCGCCTAAACGATAAATCACACCGGAGCCACCTACTAAACGCTGGCGAGCGGCATCATAGTGATAGTAATCGTTTTCGAGGGTAGAAATATGCACTAAGCCATCAATAAGTAGTTCGTTGAGTTTCACAAATAAACCAAAGCCGGTTACGCTAGAAATAACGCCTTCGAATTCTTCGCCAAGATGGTCTTGCATAAATTCACATTTCAGCCAGTCAGCGACTTCACGGGTTGCTTCATCAGCACGGCGCTCTGTGGCAGAGCAAGCATCGCCAAATTGATCCATATCATCAAGGCTATAATGGTAGCCACCACCCTCGGTGTAATGGCGCTTGTTGCCTTTTTCTTTTTCAATAAGATATTTAATTGCTCGGTGTAACAATAAATCCGGATAACGGCGAATAGGTGAAGTAAAGTGCGCATATTCTTGTAAAGCTAAACCAAAATGCCCAATGTTATCCGGTGCATAAACCGCCTGTTTTAATGAGCGTAATAACATCGTTTGAATGAGCTCACGATCAGGACGATCTGCCAGCTGTTCAATCAATGTGGCATAATCTTTAGGTTGTGGATCAAGCCCAACATTCCAAATCAAACCACATTCATTGATAAACGATTTAAAGCTGACTAATTTTTCTTCGCTTGGTTTGTCGTGAATACGATATAACGCAGGTTCATTGGCATTTTCAACAAAGCGGGCAGCGGCAATGTTGGCTAAAATCATACACTCTTCGATGATTTTATGGGCGTCATTACGAACAAGTGGTTCAATGCGTTCAATGCGTCCTTGCGGATTGAAGACAAATTGGTTCTCGACCGTTTCAAATTCAATCGCACCACGTTCTTGACGGGCCTTAGCTAAAATTTGGAACATCGCATAAAGTTCTTCAAGATGCGGGACTAATGTTTGATAGCGCTCACGTAGTTCCTCATCGCCTTGCAGCATTTTCCATACTTTTGTATAGGTCAGGCGAGCGTGAGAATTCATTACTGCTTCATAAAATTGATAACCCGTAAGTTCGCCTTGCGCTGAAATCGTCATTTCGGCAACTAAACAGAGGCGATCCACTTGTGGATTAAGCGAACATAACCCATTGGAAAGAATTTCCGGCAACATTGGAATAACCCGAGTTGGGAAATAAACGGAGTTACCCCGATTAGCTGCTTCTAAATCAAGAGCGGTTTTCGGGCGAACATAATAGCTGACATCGGCAATCGCTACCCATAAACGCCAGCCATTACCTTCTTTTTGGGCAAAAACCGCATCATCAAAATCTCGAGCGCTTTCGCCATCAATGGTAACTAGGGGTAAATCACGTAAATCAACACGCCCTTGTTTAGCTTCTTCCGGCACTTCTTCGCTTAATTGGCGAATTTGCTTTTCTACTCCTTCGCTCCACGTGTGGGGAATGTCGTGATTACGTAGCGCAATTTCAACTTCCATACCCGGGGCAAGATTATCGCCAAGAATTTCGGTTATAAAACCTACAGGGCGGCTAAAACTCGCTTTACGTTCTTGAAGCTCAACCACAACCACTTGTCCCATACGAGCACCAAGACGATGTTCATCAGGAATGAGAATATCTTGACTAATTCGGCTATCATCCGGCACGACAAAACCAATGCCACTTTCGAGGAAAAAGCGCCCTACAATCTGTTTCTTACGCGCTTCTAATACACGTACAATTCGCACTTCCTTACGTTTAAAACGATCGGTTCCGTTAGGTTGCGCTAAAACAAAATCACCGTGCATTACTCTGCTCATTTGTGTGTTTGGGATAAACCAGTCATCATCGCCTTCAACTTGTAAAAAGCCGTAGCCATCTCGATGGCCAATAACGGTTCCTTTGATTAAATCCATTTTTTCAGGTAGCGCATAACGTTTACCTTTGGTAAACACTAACTGCCCATCTTTTTCCATTGCTCGCAAACGGCGGCGAACGCCCTCAGTGCGTTCTTCATCATAGATGTGAAATGCCTCAAGAAGCTCTTCTCGACTCATTGGCGCATCATATTCTCGAATGGTTTTTAAAATAAATTCTCGGCTTGGGACGGGGTTTTCATATTTTTCTAATTCGGCTTGGTAATTTGGATCAATGATCATTTTATTTTCTCTTATTATTTATCGGAAGCGCCTAAATTTTTGTCAAATCAAACTGATTTAAATCAATTTTATCCGGCGTGCCATAAAATTCAGCTAAGGCTTTACGTAAAATTTCCGCACGTTTGGGTAAATAACCACGCTCCGCATAGATTTTTACTTGGTCATACACCGCTTGCTTAAAGGCAGAGTTATCCCCCGGGTTCCCCGAAAGATTATCCGCACTGGCAAAATAACGGAAGCCTGCCGCATTTGCTAATACCCATTCAATGGCTTGCGGTTTTACCTCTACCGATTCAAATTCACGCTGGCGTTCAGCAGAGCGACCATCAGGCTCATACCAATAACCGAAATCTTCCAATTGACGGCGCGCTTCCCCTGCCACGAGCCAGTGAGAAATTTCATGCAATGCGCTACTGTAATAACCATGTGCAAATAAAATAACGTGGTACGGACGCTCCGAAGCCTCTCCCCCTTCATTTAAAAACGCAGGTAAATAAATGGGATAATCTTCTCCCTTTTCTAAACGGGTATTGTATTGTTCAGCAAAACAGTGGTTAAAAATATGAATAATATCTTCAATTTTATGATTATCTTGATTCATGTTGTTCCTTATTTAAAGAATTAAGCCAATCTAAAAAAGGCTGTGCGGCTAAAAAGCCGGTGACTCTGGATTGTGTCAGTTCACGCCCTTGCTCATCAAAAAACAAAATGGTTGGTAAACCTAATACCTGAAAATGTTTCATCAACGCACTATTTTCAGGCGAATTGTGGGTCATATCAATTTGTAGCACGACCATTTCAGAGAGTTTTTGCTGCACCATTGGATCGGTAAAGGTATATTTTTCAAATTCCTTACATGCCACACACCAATCCGCATATAAATCTAACATCACTTTTTTGCCTTGTGCGTCTTGTAACTGTGTTTCTAATTCTGCTAAAGAGTGAATGCGAGTTAAAGCCAATTGAGGTTGTTGCAAAGCGACTTTTTCAGGCTGCCACACCCAATTTGCCCATGGATATGCACTTAAACCGAATAACCCCAATAAACCGAGCCGTAAGCCTAATTTAAAAAGTCCCTTACCTGATGTCAGCGAAATCAGCCATGCTAAAAACGCCATTGCCAATGCCGACCACATCAGAGGCTCCACATTTGCCGGTAAAACTCGCGCTAATAAAAACACAGGTAATGCCAACATGACAAAGCCAAAAGCGGTTTTAACGTGTAACAACCACTCGCCGGATTTTGGCAATACTTGATGCCCAAATAAGGTAATCAGCATTAAGGGTAATCCCATACCTAGCGCCAACAAATATAAGGCTAATGCACCAATAAACAGGTCGCCTGATTGAGCAACATAAAGTAATGCACCGGAGAGTGGCGCCGAGGTACAAGGCGAGGCAATCAGCCCAGCAATCATTCCCATCACAAACACACTACCAACTGCACCACCTTGTTGCTGTTGGCTCATTTGGTTTAATTTTTGTTGCCATGCATTGGGTAAACGGATTTCAAACAGCCCGAACATGGAAGCCGCCAGCAAAATAAACAATACCGATAAACCAATTAACACAGGTGGACTCTGCAACGCCACTTGAAAGGGTAAGCCAATCGCTGCCACCGCTAACCCTAGCAACGTATAAGTTAAAGCCATGCCTTGCACGTAGCTAAAACTCAACAATGCCGCACGTAATCGGGTTGGGCGTGTCTTATTGCCCATCACAATGGCTGAAAGTAAAGGCAACATCGGCAAGACGCAAGGCGTAAAGGCTAAGCCTAATCCTAAAATGAAAAACCAGAAAACCGAAAACGCATTCGTGGAAAGTTGTTTTGCTAATTGATCTTGTTCGCTCACAGGAGAAGCGGTTGTATTTTCGGTATTTTTTGCAAATGTTTCTGTCAATTCGACCGCTTGCGTATTTAATAAAGCCTTATCTAATGCAACACTAACAGTTTCAGGCGGATAACAAAAGCCTTTCGTACAGCCTTGATAACGCACCTCAACCGTCCCGTTTTCGGCTTGCTGAATCGGCACATTTAAGGATAACTGTTGGCGGAAAATATCTACATCGCCAAAAAATTCATCGTGATAACGCTCCGCTTGCGGAAATTGCCACTCTCCCAAGCTTGCATTTTGTGGTGTAAGTGAGATCTCTTTTTGATAGAGATAATAGCCTTCTGCAATCTGCCACTTTAATGCCAAAACGCCATTTTGTTGTTGAGAAGAAAAGGTAAATGCCTCTTGGGAGGTTAAAAACTGCGGTTTGCGATCAAAAATACCTGCCTGAGCAGAAATCCCCACCCAAAGCATAAAAAGCACCGCCCAAACACGTTTTATCTTTATGTTAAACATCATACCGCCGTTTGTAATAAGTAAAGGGAATATCCTACGAAACAGAGTAAAAAAAGACATCCCTCCAAGCGGTTAATTTCACGTCTTTTTTTACCTATTTTCCAACTAAAAATCCAAAGGAGCAACGTAAGCCCCGACATTGCCAACATATCACGGCTGAAAATAGCCGATTCCACCTGCATAGGCTGAATTGCACCGGCAATGCCTACCACCGCCAGAGAGTTAAATAAGTTCGAACCCACAATATTCCCTAAGGCTAAATCGGATTCACCTCGGCGAGCTGCAACCAGTGAGGAGGCTAATTCAGGTAACGATGTCCCCACTGCAACAATGGTCAAGCCAATGACTAAATCACTGATGCCTAGCGATTTTGCAATCTCCACCGCACCGATAACCAGCAATCTTGCACTTACCATCAAGATCAATAATCCCACCACCAACCAGAAAAAGGCTTGTTTGCGAGACATGGTTTCAGCTTGTGATTCCTCAACTTCGACTGTATTTTCTGCTTTACCTCGCCAGAGGCTCCAAATCATATAAGTCGCAAAAAGCACTAATAAAATGACCGCTTCCACACGGCTTACAATCGCATCCATCATAAAATAAGCAGATAGCGCTGTAACCCCTAATAAAATCGGCAATTCTCGCCAAACCACGGTTTTAGCAACTTGAATTGGGCGAAGTAACGCCGTCAGTCCTAAAATTAATGCGATATTCGCAATGTTCGAGCCATAGGCATTCCCTAATGCAATCCCCGAAGCCCCATTTAAGGCTGAAGATGCTGACACCAACATCTCAGGAGCAGAAGTGCCGAAGCCAACAATGACCATACCGATTAGTAGTGGCGACATTCCTAAATAACGTGCTGTTTGTGAAGCTCCGCTTACAAATTTATCAGCGCTCCAAACTAATAAAATTAAACCGGAAACAAGATAAATAGCATTTAACATAGCTATTCCTTAAGGCATGAAAGAGTAGGGATATTATAGAGGAATCGAGCGTAAAGCCCAAAGAATATGAAGATAAAAACGTTAAATAAAAAAGTTGCTAACATTTAAAGAAAATAAACATTAGCAACTATTTTGTCTATGCGCTTATTTTACGCGCTGAATTTACAATCCAAGTGCAACAAA
>NZ_ACQL01000146.1 GCF_000175195.1 Actinobacillus minor NM305
ATAGCACCATGAGGTGCTTTTTTTATATCTTAAAATTCTTATCTTATACTTAACCACATTTTAGCCAAAATGGCATAGTAGGCAAAATCACATCCAGAATTTGGTATTTAGTAGGCTTGAATAAGGTTTATCTTTTTTAGTTTTGCTCTCTCCACATTCAGAGAGAGCAAAATTTGAGGAAAGTAAGTGAGATGAATTTTAAGACTGTGTAGTTATTACAGAAGTATTTTCTGCTGCCGGAATTGCCTTTGGATCTTCACCATATTTATTAGCGTAGCGTTGCCCGTCTTTAAAAAGAAGAATACACCAAATACCAATAGAAATAAGCCAAACTATGCCAGAAATCAAGAAAGCTATCATCTCTGCTGTTTGTTCACTTTCTGTAAGATAGCCATTATCAGCATGGGAAAGAAAAGGAATAACAGCGAAAAGATGAACCATTTGAGGTACAAAATGGAGTACTAATTGCCACCAACCCGACCAGCCTAAATCATGCAATCGGCGTGTGATAAGGCTGGTTGAGGTCAGAAACATCACTATGATCCAAGCAAAGTAAATAAGGAAGAAAATGAGAAACGCAGTGCCGCCAAGTAAAGCTACAATATCCGATTGAGAAGCACCTACGGTTAAAATACCTCCCAAAGCGAAAATAAAAAAGACAAACATAACACCGATACTGATTAAAAAATAAGTTAAATAAAACCAACCAAACTCAGCTCGTCTCGCTCGTCCTTGGTAGGTAAAAATATTTTTAAGTGCGTGAATAAACCATTTCATTTTTAGTTCCTCTTAGTTTGAGTTTGTTGTCTGCCCTGTTGGCTTACGGCGTTTACCAATATTCTTTGTATCTTTGTGGCGAACTTTCGTTTTAGCTTTTGCTGCTTCTTTTTTCGCCTCTTTACGTTGCTTAATACGCGCTTTCTCTTTTTTGGTTTTGCTGTTCAACTCACCATCTTTCGGGGCTTTCGTTCTTGGCTCTAACCCCTCAATAATGCGAGGTTTTAACGGTTCTTCCGTATAGCGTTTAATTTTACCTAATAATTTATAATCGTGCGCTTCAACTAAAGAAATGGCTGAGCCTTTCTTACCTGCTCGAGCGGTTCGACCGATACGATGAAGGTAAGTATCTGCGCTATAAGGCAGATCAAAGTTGATCACAAAATCTACATCATCAATATCAATACCACGTGCAGCAACATCTGTTGAAACAAGCACATTGACCACATTCTCTTTCAAACGATTAATTGCCTGATTACGTTGTGTTTGTGCCATATCGCCTTCAAGGTAAGTTGAACGTAAACCTCGTTTGCGTAACGTATCACTTAGCTCTCGCACAGCTTCTCGGCGGCGAACAAAGACGATCACTTTTTCCATTTCAAAATCATTGATCAAACGAGCAAGTAACTTCGTTTTGTGATCGAGGTTATCTGCGTGGTAATACCATTGTTGGATTTTTTTACGTTCACGGCGACTTGGCTCAGCTTCAATTTGCACTGGATCATTTAAAAGACGCTCAGCAAAATCAACGAGTAATTCGCCTTCAAGGGTGGCAGAAAATAACCAAGTATGTTTACGCCAGCGTGTTTCTGCGGCAATTTTTTCGGCATCTTGTCCAAATCCCATTTGTAACATACGGTCTGCTTCATCAAAAATCAGAATTTCAACCGCACGGCAGTCAAAATTTTCTTCTTTGATGTATTGCATTAAACGCCCTGGCGTTGCAACAACGATATCCTGATTTTTATTAAACACTTCACCGTGATTTTGATATGCCACACCACCAGTAATGGTTGCAATACTTAAATTGGTAAACTCAGCCAATTCTTCTGCTTGTTCTGCCACTTGCATTGCCAATTCACGGGTCGGCGTTAAAATTAAAATACGAGGCGCCCCCGGTTTACGGCGTGGGTAATCCAATAAATGTTGAATTGCCGGCAATAAAAAAGCGGCTGTTTTCCCCGTTCCGGTAGGTGCAGAGCCTAGCAAATCTCTGCCATCTAAGGCATAAGGAATAGTTTGTGCTTGAACAGAAGTCGGGCGTTTATAGCCTTTTTTATGAAGTGCTTTGAGAAGTTGAGGAGATAAATCTAATTCTTCAAAGGTTAAAATTGGGTTTTCGGTTGTCATTATGATCCTTACAAGCGGTTAAAATCGGTCAATTTTTTGTTAAAAATAATAAGAGAGGGAGCAATAAAAATGCCCCCATGATAAATTAAGAAATGAGGTGGGTGAGTGGATTAATCTTCTAATTCGTTTAGATCTAAGCGTTCCGGCGATAAGATAATCCCCGTCAAATCTGCATAGATATAGTCTTCAGGGAAGAATGTCACGCCACCAAAATTTACCGGTGTATCAATTTCCCCAATATCGGTATCTTCTGCACCGACAGGAATTGGCGCAAGCGCATGAATACCAATATCTAATGTCTCTAATACATCTAATTGGCGAACCGCACCATAAACAATAATTCCTTCCCAACCATTATCTACAGCAAGTTGCGCTAATTCTGCATCAATTAATGCTCGGCGAACTGCACCACCGCCATCTACTAACAATACGCGCCCTTCCCCTTCTTCTTCTAAAACATCTGCAATTAAGCCGTTGCTTTCAAAACATTTTACTGTGGTAATTTTGCCACAAAAAGAAGATGCTCCGCCAAAGCTAGAAAAAATGGGTTCTACCACATCAACTTGATCTGAGTAAATATCACAAAGTGCTGAGGTATCGATACGCATAATAGACTCCGTTTATCATAAATTGTTATAGATAGAGTATAAACCTAACTGCAGAATTTGCAAAATATTCTAATTATAGTAATAGTGCCGTTTTTAAGTGAAAGAGGCGGAGGAATTTAATACCCCTTAGCCTCTAAATTTGGTAAAAAATCATTTGATTTTAACCGCTTCACTTCCGTTTCAATTCGCCCATCTTCAAACAAACTGATTTCACGCCAGCCTTGAGGGAGTATATCCAATGTAAATTCATCGCAATTTGGTTTAAATTGTATACAAGTTGAAGGTGTCGCCAAAATTTGGATATTCTGCCAAATCGCATTAACCTCTTGATGAATATGTCCATGCAAAATAGCTTTTACTTTCGGAAATCGAGCCAAAATTTTTGCTAATTTATCGGCATTTTTCAGTGAATGTTGATCAAGCCAAGCAGAATGTGTCGGCAAAATATTATGATGTAAAACGATTAAACTAAATCTATCACTATTTTCTGATAAGGATTTTTCTAGCCAAGCTAATTGACCTCTTGAAAGATAGCCACTTGGTGCTCCAGCCACCTGACTATTCAGCATAAGAATTTGCCAATAATTCCCAGCAAAAATTTGTTTTTCGGGTTGAATATAAGGGTATTCACTTAAGCATAAACTCATTTGAGGTTGTTCATCATGATTTCCCTCCACCCAAAAAACAGGTTTTTTGAAGGGCTCTATCATTCGCGCAAAATGATGGTAGCCCTGTATCTGATGATCTTGAATCAGATCACCGGTGGCTAAAATTGCATGAAAATTAACATTAGTTTTCTGAACTTCCGCTAATACGGCTTGTAAACTTTGGTGCGTATTAACACCGAGTAAACAAGTGCTTGGTTCAGAAAATAAATGGGGATCGGTAATTTGTAGTAACCTCACAACAGGTTCATCTTTGCCTAATTGATAAAAAACGTTCATGGCTTGATTCCTTCATATTGACCGCAATACTTTACTGTTTTCTTGCAGGGAGATCAGCAAGTAATGTTTAAAAATGAGAGGTATGTTGGATTTTTTTTTGATTTTGTCGATTTATTGACTAAAAAATCCAAGTTTTTCACTAGATTTGATAAAAATTTTATAATGTAAAATATATCACATGATAATTATTCTTATTTGTAAATTTATGTAAGTTTTATTGAAATGTTTTTGAGAATTATTATCATATAGAAAATTTAAAAATAATAGGTAATCACTCCAACTCTTTACGCCGTATTCCCCCACAAAATACGGCGTTTTTTTTCGCCTTTTTTGCACAAAGTCGCTATAATACGGGCATTTTTTAAGTTTCACTTTGTAAGGAATAATAATGACACAACCTATTGAAACCATTCTTGCCGAACTTAAACGTGGCGTAGAAGATGTTTATTCAGAAGCTGATTTAATCGAGAAATTAAAAGAAAACCGTCCGTTACGCGTAAAACTTGGGGCAGATCCGACCGCTCCAGATATTCACTTAGGACATACAGTCGTGTTAAATAAACTTCGTCAATTCCAAAATTTTGGTCACGAAGTAATTTTCTTAATCGGTGACTTTACTGCAACAGTCGGCGATCCATCTGGTAAAAATGCAACTCGTCCGCCACTTTCTCGTGAAGATGTATTACGAAATGCAGAAACCTATAAAGAGCAGATCTATAAAATTCTAGACCCACAAAAAACCCGTATTGTGTTCAACTCAGATTGGTTAGGCGAATTAGGTACGGTTGGTATGATCCGCTTAGCATCAAACTATACTGTGGCTCGTATGTTAGAGCGTGATGACTTCAAAAAACGTTTTGCTAACAATCAGTCTATCGCTATTCACGAATTTATCTACCCATTATTGCAAGGTCACGACTCTGTGGCATTAGAAGCAGATATTGAGCTTGGTGGTACAGACCAAACCTTTAACTTATTGATCGGTCGTGAGTTACAAAAAGCCGCAGGGCAGAAGCCACAGGTTGCAATGACATTACCACTGCTTGTTGGTTTAGACGGCGAGAAAAAAATGTCGAAATCCCTTGGTAACTATATCGGCGTGACCGAAGCACCAAATGAAATGTTCGGCAAAATTATGTCGATTTCTGATGAATTGATGTGGGATTGGTACAATTTACTCTCATTCCGTCCATTAACTGAAATTGCACAGTTAAAAGCAGACGTGGAAGCAGGTAAAAACCCTCGTGATGTGAAAATTCTATTGGCTAAGGAGATTATCGCTCGTTTCCATTCTGAAGCAGATGCAGATGCGGCAGAACAAGAGTTTATCAACCGCTTCCAAAAAGGTGCAATGCCAGATGAAATGCCTGAATTTACCTTTGAAGGTGAAATTGGTTTAGCGACATTGTTAAAAGAAGCAGGTTTAGTACCTTCAACATCTGAAGCAATCCGCTCTGCACAACAAGGCGGTGTAAAAATTGATGGCGAAAAAGTTGATGATGTGAAACAAAATGCACAAAAAGGCACTTTCGTATATCAAGTGGGTAAACGTAAGTTTGCTCGTGTGACTGTGAAGTAATTATACAAATTAAGGCTATTAACCTTTGCTCCCTCGTTAAGGAGGGAGCAAAGGTCTTAAGCAAAATTGTTTTTTATGCAGCTACTGTATAATATCGTAATGAATTAACAGAATAGTATAAGATATTGTTTATAACACACCAAGATTTCTAAGCCCAGCGGTAATAATTTCTACCCCTAAAGACATCAAAAGCAAGCCCATAATCCTTGTTATGACATTCGAACCTGTTTTTCCCAATTTCTTGATAACCGGCTCTGAATAGCGAAAGAGGATATAACAAGCAACACCAAATAAAATAATGGTTAATGAAGAATAAACGTAGTTTAACCATGTGTGTTGCCCTGAACCAAAAACAATGGTTGCACTAATTGACCCCGGACCAGCCATAATCGGCATGGCTAGCGGTACAACTGCGATGTTATTGTAATCTTCGATATTTTCGTTTTTTTCCTCTTTATTGATTTTGTGCTCACCAATTTTCCCGTTGATCATGGTAAGGGCAATCATGACGACAACAAAGCCTCCGGCAATGCGGAAGGAATCAATCGAAATACTAAAGGAATTGAGAATAAAGTTCCCAAAATAAAAACTCACCAATAAAATAACCACCACAGAAAAACAGGTGACTAAACTCGTTCTATGCTGTTGTTCTCGGGTAAGATCTGCTGTCATCGAGTAGAAAACGGGAACAACACCAATAGGATTGACTAAGGCAATAAGCCCGATAAAAAATTGTAAATAGATCGAAAGGTCCATATTTTCCTTCCTTTTAAATCATTTTGAATCAAATAAGTGAAGACTGTTTTGCCAAATCGTTTCTGCAATAGATAAAGGCGATTCACTACGGAGCGTGCATAATGCCTCAAAACTGACTTTTAAGCGCTCTGGTCGGTTTGGCTGCCCTTGATAACCAAAAACCGGCATATCCGGTGAATCCGTTTCTAAAAGCAAGCTATCTAAAGGGAGCTTTTTAATCGCTTCACGAGTTTTATTTGCTCGTGCGTAAGTGATTGTTCCGCCTACGCCAATTTTATACCCTAAATCAACAAAACGCTTAGCTTGATCATAGCTACCGGCAAAACCATGTACAACGCCTGTTCGTGGTAACTGTGCCTTTTTCAAAAAGGAGAACAAAGCATCATGGCTTTTACGAGAATGTAAATTTACCGGTAAATTAAACCGCTTGCTAAGGGTTAATTGAGCCTCAAGGTATTCGCACTGTTTTTTCCACAAATCGGGGGTGCAAACCTCCGCTACCGCTTTTTCTAAACCAATTTCTGCAATGGCGGTACAAAGAGGATCTTGTTTTGCTAGATATTTTTCTAAGCATTCAAGATCTTCCGGTTTATGCTGCTGAATGTAGAGAGGGTGTAACCCTAAGCCATAAACAATATGATGAGGCATTGCCTGTGCGGTTTGGATAACGCGTTCAAAATTGTCGGCAAAAACCGCAACAACAAGGAGTTTTTCCACTTGTGCGGAGGTTGCCTCTGTAATCAATTCTGAAACGGAGAGATTAAGCATCTCCGATAAGTAATCCAAATGAGTATGTGTATCAAAAAAACGCATAAATTTTAGACTTTCTCAAGATTCGCCATTTTTGCGATTAACCATTTTATCCCATTGCCTTGGAAGGCGATTTGTAGGCGAGTCGCTTCGCCTGCACCTTCAACATTAATAATTGTACCTTGCCCGAATTTGGCATGATACACTTTTTGCCCCATTTTCCATGTGTCATTGTTGAGAATGGAAGCGGTTGTTTTTGGCGCTGTTTTTGCAAAAGGAGATGATGAGGCAAAAGATGCAGCACGGTTAATGTTGCCACGTAAGCGAATTTCACGAATATGTTCTTCGGGTAATTCAGCGATAAAACGTGAAGGAATATGGCGCTCTTCTTTACCGTATAACCTTCTTAATTCCGCATGACTGATGGTTAATTTTTTCTTCGCCCGAGTGATGCCCACATAAGCTAAGCGGCGCTCTTCTTGTAATCGCCCTTCATCATGACTCATACCACTTGGGAAGATGCCTTCTTCAACGCCAACAATAAAGACTCGAGGAAACTCTAAACCTTTTGCAGAATGAAGTGTCATGAGTTCCACATAATCTTGATGCGGAGAGGCTTGAGCTTCTCCTGCCTCAAGTGAAGCATGAGTTAAGAATGCGGTCAGTGGTGTTAAATCTTCCGCTTCATCTGGTGGTGTAAATTGTTTTGTAGCGGTAACTAATTCTTCCAAGTTATCAATTCTTACCTCGCCTTTATCGCCTTTTTCTTGCTTATACATTTCATATAAACCTGATTTACGAATCACAAAATCGGTTTGATCGGCTAAAGACATTTGCTCTGTTTCGCTATCTAAAGCATTGATAAGTTCAACGAAGCGTAATAGCGCAGAAGCCGCTCTTCCTGAAAGCTGCTCTTCTTGAATAGCAACTTGGATTGCTTGCCAAAGGGTAATTGAGCGAGTTCGAGTAAGTTGTCTAATCGTTTCTAATGTACGCTCGCCAATGCCCCGTGGCGGAGTGTTGATAACACGTTCAAAAGCGGCATCATCTTGGCGGTTTGATATTAAACGCAAATAGGCAAGCGCATCTTTAATCTCTTGGCGTTCAAAGAAACGCATCCCACCGTAGATACGGTAAGGAATGTTTGCTTGAATTAACGCTTCTTCAATCACACGAGATTGGCTGTTACTTCGATAAAGTACTGCGCATTCTGAAAAACTGCCTTCATCTTCTTTCCATTGTTGAATTTGTGCTGCGACAAAGCGTGCTTCGTCTAATTCATTAAAGGCGCAATAGATTTCAACAGGATCGCCGTCACCGCTTTCTGTCCAAAGTTTTTTTCCTAGACGATTGTCATTATTGGCGATCAATTCATTTGCAGAGGCTAAGATATGCCCTGTGGAGCGGTAATTTTGCTCAAGACGAATTGTTTGCGCTTGTTCGTAATCTTTTAAGAAACGTTGAATATTTTCAACTTGTGCGCCCCTCCAACCATAGATAGATTGGTCATCATCGCCTACGATCATGACTTTGCCATGCTGACCGGCAAGTAAATGAATGAGATCGTATTGGATATTGTTTGTGTCTTGGAATTCATCGATCAAAATATGCTGAAAACGTTGCTGATAGCGTTGTAGAATCAGAGGTTTATTTTTCAACATTTCGTAAGTTCGGATCAAAAGTTCTGCAAAATCAAGCAAACCTGCACGATCACAAGCATCTTGATAAAGCTGATAAATTTCGACTAATTTCTTTTCATTGTGATCATTGAAATGTTCGATATCTTTAGGACGTTTACCCTGATCTTTTTGTGAATTGATATACCAAGCTACCTGTTTGGGAGGGAAATGCTTTTCATCAATGTTATGGAGTTTTAGTAAACGTTTGAGTAAACGTTGCTGATCTTCCGTATCCATAATTTGGAAATCTTGGGGGAGATTAGCATCAAGATAATGTGAACGGAGCAAGCGGTTCGCAATACTATGGAAAGTACCTACCCACATACCAAACATATTATGGCTAGATTGCTCTAACGTTGCTTCAATACGTTGGCGCATTTCGGCAGCAGCTTTATTGGTAAAAGTCACCGCAAGAATGTTTGATTCAGGAATATTTTCTATGCCAATAAGCCAAGCAATACGATGGGTAAGTACGCGCGTTTTACCCGAACCAGCGCCAGCCAATACAAGATAATTGCCAATAGGGGCTGAAACGGCTTCTCGCTGTTTATCATTTAAGCTATCAAGTAGTAGAGAAAAATCCATGAATATTGCCTTTTGAATTGTTTTTTTATACAGTTAATAAAGCCATTATAACGTAAAGCGATTAAGTTTTGGAAAAGTTTTGCAAAATGTTTTGATATTTAGAGCATAAAAATTTACTATTACGGAGTTTGTAAGTTTATAAAAACTTAATTTAGGTCTACATTTTTATATAAGGATTAAATGATGAAATTAGTAAAATTAGCGACTGTATCAGCACTTGCTGCTTTATTAGTTGGTTGTGCGCAAAGTAATAACTTAGATGCTCAAGCACCTGCTGTTGTGCCATCTGTACCAGTGAAAGAAGCGTCAGTTACAGCACCAGCAAAAGAGTTTACATTAAGTGGTGACTTCCTATTTGATTTTGATAAATCTGTATTATCAGCTCAAGGTAAATCAACATTAAATGGTATTGCTAAAGAAATTAAAGAAGCTGGTGCTAAAAATGTAACAGTTACAGGTTATACAGACCGTTTAGGTTCAGCAGCTTATAACCAAAAACTTTCACAAGCTCGCGCAGCTACAACAAAAGCTTACTTACAATCACAAGGTGTTTCAGCTAACATTAAAGCAGTTGGTCGTGGCGCAGCAAACCAAGTGAAAGCATGTAAAGGCGAAACAGGTCAAGCATTAAAAGATTGCTTAAAACCAAACCGCCGCGTACATATCATTGCACGTTAATTTTTAATAGAAAATCCGGCTCTTGCCGGATTTTAGACTGATGACAAACCCCAAATAAAT
>NZ_ACQL01000145.1 GCF_000175195.1 Actinobacillus minor NM305
CGTAACCGTGGGTGTAACCCACGGGTTTTGCTGTAGGGGCGAGGGTTATATACCTAGGAAAAAACCAAAAAAAATGCGACCCTTTCGAGTCGCATTTATTATTTTTGATTCGCTAGATTAGCAGATTACCATTGGTAACCTACGCCCACAGAACCACCAACATCACCACGGGTATTCGCATTACCTTGTAATTTAAGGATTAGCTTACCGTTGTCAGAAGCACGTGAGTAACCCACTGCCACCGCTGATTGACCTTTGAAGGTACCTGCTGACGCTGCAACCATTGATTTACCAGGGATGTAAACTTGTGGTAAACCTGCTGCTGCGTTCGCACCTGCGATACCTGCACGTAAGTCTTTGTTGTTACGGTTGATCTTGTTGTGGATATCACCGGCAACTTGTTTTAATTGGCTTACATTCACTGCATCGTTATCTGCAGTACCTGCTGCTACGTTAGTGATTTTCGCTGCAGAACCATCTTTCTTAGCCACTTTCACATCGCCATTCACATCACCGCTGATCACAGGACCAGTATCGCCGCCAACTTGAACACTCGTAAATGTTGGAGTCATTGAAGTTGCAACCGCAATGTTATTACCATTACGTGTAATTTCAATGTTGTTACCCGCGTTCACATTTACAGTATCGCCAGCTTTCACTTTGCTTGCTGTCTTATCGCTTGTGTCAACAAGTTTACCTGTTGTGCCTTCAACTGCTGCTGAGTTCACGTTCCAACTTGCGTTGTTTACAGTATTAACAAGTGTAGTTGCATTCACGAAGTTTGCACCGTCTGTTGGCGCTGCAATGCTACCGTTTGCATTTGTCGTTGTTGCATTTGCTGTTTTCACATCAAATGTCACATTAACAACATCTTTACCACTTGCATCTTTCGATGTTGTGATGTTCGCTGTTGTACCGTTACCGTTTACATAGTTCACAGTATCGCCTGGGTTTACAAGAAGCGTATTGCCATCTTTGTCAGTTGTTTTCCAACCACTGCCATTGATTGCATTTGCAACATCGCCTGTGCTTGCTACACGTGGAGAGATATCGCCTTCTGCTGTACCTGTTGTTGTATTTGCAGCCACGTTACCGAATGCTACAGATACTTGGTTACCTGTAATATCACCTTCATTTACAACAGTACCTTTACCATCTTTTTGCGTGTTATAAGTACCGTCTGCAAGTTTGTAAACAGTGTCACCCGCTTTATTGGTGTAAGTGATTTCAGTGGTTTTGTTATCCACATTCACGTTGTAAGTTACGTTAGTACCTTCAACGACAGCCGTTGTACCTGTACCATTGTTAAAGCTTACAGTTTGGTTGCCCACCGCAGTTGCATTAGATGCATTGTTGTTACCTGTCATCTTCCAATTGAATGCGTTTTTCGTTGCATTTAACTGGCTAACATTCACAGCATCCGTATCTTTAACACCTGCAGAAACATTACCAATGATATTGTTACCCATATCAATGGTTGAACTTGGTTTCACAGTGAAGTTATTCACTGTTGTGTTACCATCAACGGTTAAGTTGTTAGTTACATTTGTATTAGTGAATGTCACGTTCTCTGTGGTTGAAATATTAAAGGTTGTGCCTGTTTGCTCAATTCTAATATTGTTACCCGCATTGAGAGTTACTGTGTCACCCGCTTTCACTTTCGCTGTCGCATCAGATGTAGATTCACCTGTTGAACCAGCTACTTTACCTGCAACTGTGTTCCAGTAAACGTTGTTGATTGTGTTCACTACATCAGAAATCGTTGCTACAGTACCGTTAGTAGTATCTGCAACAGCTTTACCTGCTGGGATAGCATTACCATCCGCATCTTTCACTGAACCATCGCTTACTGAAGAAGTACCTGTTTTCACATCAACAGTCACATTACCCGTGGTATTGTTGTAGTTGATGTCCGCAGTTGTGCTGTTTTCAAAGTTCACTTTACCTGCTGTGCTGTTTCCATTGAAGGTTGGTAAAATCGCAGAAACTTGGCTTCCTTTGATTGTGTCAGCATCAACTTTTGTACCTGAACCGTCACGTGCTGTGTTGTAAGAACCGTCCGCTTGTAAGTAAACTTTCGTATTATTACCTTTCGCATCTGTTGATACATAAGTAATCTCTGTAGTTGTATTATCTACATTCACACTGTAATTTACATTGCTCACACTACCATCTGAGGTGATGTTCGCTGTTGTACCCTTACCGTCTTTGAAGTTTACCGTATCGAATGGTTTCACGAAGTCTTTCGCTTTATCATTCTCTTGTAAAGTCCAACCCGCATTTAACACATCATTTAATGTCGCAGCATTGCTACCTGATGTTTTCGCTAAATCCGCCGCTTCTTGCGCAGTAATTGGGCCTGTTGTCGTTGGGTTGTTACCTACGCTCGTTGTATTTGGTAAGTTAGAGCTGATATTTGTGAACGTTGCGCCGTTCATATCTACCGCTGGAGTCACTTTACCATTTACATCGCCACCATTTACAACATTTGCTGTTGTTGGTGTCATATTGACTGCAGTATTACCTTCACCAATTGTCATACCTGCTTTCGCTGTTGTGGTATTGAACACTGGATCTGGATTTACAGAATAGGTAAATACCTTACCCACTTGTGTAAGCACCATGTTGTTGCCAGCTTGGAATGTCACCACATCGCTTGGGCTGATTAACTCTTCGTTTGTACCAGAAACAATACCTGTACCCACTTTACCTGAAGTTGCTTTCCAACCTGTTTTGTTGATTGTATCTACGATATCACCAACAGTGGCTACTTTTTCAGTGCTATCTACAACATCATCTGCTGCAACCGGCTTGCCATCTTCATCTGTGTAAGTCACAGAACCATCTGCCGCAACAACTTTATTTACTGGGTTACCTTGTTTATCAGTTAACGCAGTTGCTTTACCATCTTTAGTTGCATTTGAATCGCCGGTATTGACATTCACAACGATATCGCCCGCATCATTTGTGGTTACGTTTGCAGTAGTTGTGTCACCAAATGTGATGTCGCCACCCACTTCTTTGCCATCAACTGTTGTTGTTGGAAGAATAGCTGATACACGGCTTGTTACTGGACCGGCATAAACTGCACCTTTCTCGTCTTTATAAACGACTGTACCGTCAGGTTGTGTTTCTGCTGTCAGTTTGTTGCCTTTATCATCAATATAGGTGTATTCGGTTGTCTTACCATCAACATTAACGTTATAAACCACTTTGCTTACTGTGCCATCGCTTTCTACCTTAACAGAAGAGCCTGCACCATTCACAAAGTTAACTGTATCGTATGGCGTTACTACATCTTTCGCATTACCATTTTCTTGTAAGTTCCAACCTGCATTTAACACATCGCCTAATGTCGCGGCATTGTTCAACGCATCACCTGTTGGTTTATCTGCCGGATCATTAGAGGTCGTTGGTTTCGTAATCGTTGTATCTAAATTGCCTACCACGTTCTTACCGCCAACATTACCGATAGTGATCTTATCACCGTCATTACCCACAGTTACACTGTTAAAGTCCACATCAGCTGCCGTTGCGAAAGTAAATTCATTATTTACTCGTTTCACGGTTAAGTTTTTACCTGCTGAGAACGTCACTTCTTCACTTGGGTTGATCAAGGTTGCCTCAGCCATGTCTCCATCAGCTTTATAGCCACCTGATTTTGCATTCCAACCTGATTTGTTGATTGCATTCGCCACAGTGGTTGCA
>NZ_ACQL01000144.1 GCF_000175195.1 Actinobacillus minor NM305
AAGTTCAGCTAAGTAAGGATTTAAATGTCAACTCTGTAAATGCAACAACTGTCACAACAGGCGATACCACAATGACAGATAATGGCATTACGATTGCTAACGGAGCGGCAGGCAAACCGGTAAGCTTAACGAAAGACGGCTTGAACAATGGTGGAAACAAAATCACCAATGTTGCAGACGGTACAGATCCGATGGATGCTGTCAATAAGCGTCAATTAGATGCTGTTGCAACAACAGCAAATAATGCGATTCAAACATTTACTACTAGTGTGAATGGACAAAAAGTTGAGACGATTACCAAAGACAACAATGATGTTAGCTTTGTGAATGGTTCAGGTACAACAGCTCGTATTTCAGGTACAGATATTACCTTTGATGTAAATAAATCTAGCTTGACTACGGATGCTGCCGGTAATGTCACTGCAGATAAAGCAGGTGATAACTTTGCAACAGCGGAAGATGTTGCAAAGGCAATTAATACGGCAGGTAAAGCATCGAAGACCGAAGTAAAAGAAGGCGATAACATCAAAGTTACATCAAGTACCGGTGCAAATGGCCAAACTATTTACACGATTGCAACAGCGAAAGACTTGAAAGTAGATAGCATTACTGCAGGCAATACTGTTGTGAATAATGATGGCTTAACTATTGCAAATGGCCCGGCTATTACTCAAGATGGTATCAATGCCAATAATACTAAAGTAAGCGGTGTTGCGAATGGGGATATTTCTCCTACAAGTACAGATGCTGTTAATGGAAGTCAGTTATATAAGGTTGAGCAGCTAATTACTGGTATTCCTGATGGTAAAACAACAGTCATCAGAGATGGCAAAGAGTACACCTTAACGACTTATAATGTGAAAGGTCAAACAGAATATGTGACAAACTCTGTTGTAACAGCAATTCACAATATGAATGAACAAGGGATTAAATTCTTCCATACCAATGACGGTGTTGCAACGCCAATTAATCAGTCCCAAAACGGGGTTGATTCAAGTGCTTCAGGAGCTTACGCAACTGCTGTGGGCTATAAAGCTAACGCTGGTAAAACTAATGCCTTGGCAATAGGTAATAGTGCAACAGCAACAGGTGAAAATGCCATTGCGATTGGTGCTAATGCTCAAGCTACGGCAGAAAACAGTATTAGTGTAGGTCATGGAAATATCGTTGAAGGTAAATCTTCAGGCGCATTTGGCGATCCTAACTATGTGATGGGAACCGATGTAAACAATGTTGCTGTAGAAGGTAGTTATGCGGTCGGTAATGACAATGTAATTAACTCAAGTGATACTTTTGTGCTAGGTAATAATGTTAATAATACGGGCACATTAGATAGCAATGGTAAACCTAAAGCTGTTTCTAATACGGTTGAAAACTCTGTTTACTTAGGTAACAAAACGACGGCAACAGCAGGCGATGGTAGTAAAACGGGCTCGTTACGCAATAAGAAACATGATGGTACGAATGGTGAAACTACGACTGCGGGTTCAACAGGTACAGTTTCAGAAGCGACTGTGGGTGGTATAACCTATGGTGGTTTTGCGGGTGCAAAAGCAAATGGTGTAGTTTCTGTTGGTGCTGCAGGTAGTGAGCGTCGTATTCAAAATGTAGCCGCAGGTGAAATATCTTCAACTTCGACTGATGCTATCAATGGTAGCCAGCTATATAGTGCAATGAATAAATTTGGTACAAATATCAATAATATTCATCAGCGAATGGGCAAAATTGACCGCGATTTACGTGGCGGTATTGCTGGAGCAGTCGCGATTGGCTCTCTTGTTCAGGCGTATAACCCAAGCGATAGTTTATTAGCTGTAGGTGGTGGTACTTATCGTGGTTCTTCTGCATTAGCATTAGGTTACTCGAAAGTATCAGATAACGGTAAGATCATCTTAAAAGTGACGGGTAGTGTGAATAACTCTGGTCACTATATGGGTGGTGCAAGTGTAGGTTATCGTTTCTAATTACTAACCTTAATTAACTCTAAAAACCTAGTCAAATTTGGCTAGGTTTTTTATTGGGAGATAAGCGGTTAAATTTGTTT
>NZ_ACQL01000143.1 GCF_000175195.1 Actinobacillus minor NM305
AATTTGATGGCGGAGGAAGTGAGATTCGAACTCACGGAGGGCGTAAACCCTCGCCGGTTTTCAAGACCGGTGCCTTCAACCACTCGACCATTCCTCCGTGATTGATGAGTGAAATAATAATATAGATTTTTCTTCTCGTAAATGAAAATTCGAGCAATTTCGCTTAATCGAGTTTTTTTTATTCATCTCGGGAGTTTTTTAAGCAAAACTTAACCACTTAGATTTATATTTTCTCGTTTTATTTATTGCCCGAATTCTACTTATTTTGTCAAATTCGGGCATTTATTTTTCCTTATTTATCTCTACAAGCGGTCTATTTTGTGATTTATTTCACAAATTTTTAACAATCATTTAAAAAACATTGCATTTGTCTGTTTCTTGCGGATAAATAGAACAACCCAATTGATAAACCAAAACCATAAGGGGAATTCTATGAAAACATTGCCAATGTACATTAATGGTGAATTTGTGATTTCAAATAGCGGTAAAACCTTTGAGGTGTTAAATCCGGCGACAGAAGAAATCATCGGCGTGATTACCAAAGGTACCGTTGCCGATGCACAGGCTGCGATTGATGCTGCAGAGGCGGCACAAGATGCGTGGGCAGCATTACCTGCCATTCAACGTGCCGGCTATTTGCGTAAAATTGCCGAAGGTATCCGTGGAAGAGCCGAAGAAATTGCTAAAGTCATTTCGTCAGAAATGGGAAAAATCTTACCGCTTGCACGTGTTGAAGTGAATTTTACCGCAGATTATATTGACTATATGGCGGAATGGGCACGCCGCTATGAAGGCGAAATTATCCAAAGCGATCGTCCAAATGAGCATATTCTCTTATACAAAAAACCGATTGGTGTAACCACCGGTATTCTTCCTTGGAACTTCCCGTTCTTCCTTATCGCTCGCAAAATGGCACCGGCATTGGTGACAGGGAATACTATTGTCTTAAAACCAAGTGTGGATTCGCCAATCAATGCAGTATTATTCTCTGAAGTGGTACATAGTGTCGGGTTGCCGAAAGGGGTCTTTAACGTCGTTCACGGCTCAGGTGCTGATGTAGGTAACGAGCTGGCGGCAAACCCTAAAGTGGGCTTAATTTCTCTCACAGGAAGTGAACCGGCAGGACGTAAAGTGATGGAGGCGGCAAGCCAAAACATCACGAAGGTTAATCTTGAACTAGGCGGTAAAGCACCTGCTATTGTCTTTGCTGATGCTGATTTAGACTTAGCAGCCAATGCGATTGTTGCCTCTCGAGTCATCAACTCTGGGCAAGTCTGTAACTGTGCGGAACGGGTTTATGTTCAACGTGAGGTAAAAGATCAATTTGTGACAAAATTGGTAGAACGTATGCAAAAAGTTCGTTCAGGTAATCCATTAGAAGATGAAACCTTAGATATGGGACCAATGGTAAACAAACAAGGTTTAGATCACGCACAAGCGATGGTACAAGCGGCTGTTCAAGCCGGTGGACGAGTGCTAACCGGCGGTAAAGCAGTGGAAGGCAAAGGTTACTATTTTGAACCAACCGTCATTGATAATGTGGATAACAGTATGGATATTCTCCGTTCTGAAATTTTTGCTCCAGTTATCCCTGTTGCAACTTTTGATACCGTTGATGAAGTGATTGCGCTAGCAAATGACTGTGAATATGGCTTAACCTCTTCCGTTTACACACAAAATATCAACAAAGCGATGAAAGTGGTTTCACGTTTAAAATTTGGCGAAACCTATGTAAACCGTGAGAACTTTGAAGCAATGCAAGGCTTCCACGCCGGTTGGCGTAAATCCGGTATTGGGGGTGCTGATGGTAAACATGGTTTAGAAGAATATTTGCAAACGCACGTGGTGTATTTGCAATATGATGAAAAGGTGTAATTGATCTTTTCCCTCCCTCAGGGCTTTGCCCAGCTCCCTCCGAAAACGGAGGGAGCAAAGAAAAAAACTACTTCGCTAACGCCATAGCTAATAAAGTAAACGGATGTAAACACGTAACATTGCTTGACATATCGATCTGCCATTTACAAGTTTGGCATTCCGAAATCACGTAGTCAGCACCGCTTTCGTTGATAGCTTCAAAGAGTGTTTTACCAATAGCTTGTGAGCTTTCATAGTTTTCTGCTTTAAAGCCGTATGTACCGGCAATACCACAACATTGAGATGGTAGCACCACCACTTCAACCCCAGGGATCTGTTTCAGAATCTCAAGCGTATAAGGTGCCCAACCGGCTTTTTCTACGTGGCAAGCGGTATGATAAGCGACTTTCAGATTGAGCGGTTTAAGCGGTAATTTTTTCCCTTGTTGTAGCAATTTATAGAGATAAACCGTTGCCAAATGAATATGTGGGCGTACTTTAGCGTTATCGACACCTAAAATATGATGATATTCATCTCGTAAATTCAATGTGCAACTTGACGCCTCGCCAATCACATCTAAGCCGTTTTCATCAACCATTTTGCCAATGTAATCGGTATTAAATTGCGCAATTTTTTTCGCTCGCTCAGGGAAGCTATTTACCATTAACGGTAAACCGCAGCATTTCTCTTTCTCAAGCAAAACGACACCGATATTTAAGGCATTAAAGACCTCGATCACTTCTTTACCTAACTGTGGATTGTTGTAGTTCACATAACAGCCGTGGTAGTAAGCAATTTTATCGGTATATTTGGCTTGCTCCGCCATCATTTTTTTCTGGTACCAATTACGGAATGTACCAAATGCATATTTTGGTAATTGGCGGTGTTTACTTACCCCAATCGTTTTTTCAAGTAAGAACTTCGTTGCTTTTAAGCCCGTAATGGTATTCACAATCGGCGCTAATGGCGTATTCATCGTTCCCATAATGTCGGTATTACTTAAAATCGCATCACGGAATTTATGAACAAGCGGTTTATTTTGGCGATCCATATGCGAATTTCTGGCTCGTACGATAATATCGCCAATTTTAACATCTGAAGGGCAAGCCACTTCGCAACGCTTACAGTTTAAGCAGTATTTCAATGCTTCATCATAGAAGTTCTCGCTTTTTAGGCGTAAACGTTCGCCATCGGGACCAGACTGTTTAGGCCCCGGGTAAAACGGATTAACTTTAGTAACCGGACACACGGCGGTACACGCTGTACATTTCAAACAGCTCTCAAAACTCGGGTCAAAATATTGATGCGAAACAGGCTCTTGCATCTCTTTTTTCGCATTATTGATTAAATCCATAATACTCATTTTGCTGCTCCTATTTGCTCTGCTACGGTAAGCGCTGTCACAATCGCAACGCCTGAACCACAACCTAATTCAATACCGTTATACCCACCAATCACGCTCCCTACCGCATATAAATTCTCGATAGTTTCGCCTGCTTTTTGGACTTGGCAATCTCCGTTGATCACAACGCCCGCCGATTGATAAGGCTGTGGCGAAGCGAAGCGGTTATATGTCCATGTTAAGCGGTCTGATTTATCAAATGTTTTGCTATTTAAAATATCCGCCTCAAAAACGGGTTCATAAACACGTTCAAACTCGCCCACTAAACCATTGCTAAAGAACGATCCTGAAGCCAAGACAAAATGTTCAGCCCCGATAGGGTCATCTTCATGCAATGAAGTAAAGATGTGTTTCACTTTACCTGCTTCAAAAGTTGCACTTAACGCTTTATCGCCGTTAATCATCAACCCACCTAAACTTTCAAAATAGTGGCGAAGTTGTTTACGTTGGCGACCACCTAATAATGAAGGCGGTAACGTTGGTAATTCGTATAATGATAAACGTGTCGCTTCTTTTAGTCCGTTGAAGAAACTTTGATCGTCCAAACCAAAACATGCCGGTAAGAAGACGGCATCCGCCCCTTTAGCTTTTTGTTTAATCTCTTGGACTAATTCATTAAATGATAATTTGTGTTCTAATAATTGGGCAATGTTCACACTACGGAACTCACGGCTATTTTCACGCAAATAATCTAGTTCTGGAATGTTCAAATAATCGATCGTTAGTTCACAATGCGTAAATTGCGGTTGGCGTTTCAAGTTATCCGCTAAAAGCTGTGGTTGGAAGTCGTGGTAACCTTCAATCCCTAAAATGGCGATCTTCTGATGCGTAAAAGGCGCACAGCCTTCTAACATTGGTACGCTATTTGGCGATAGCCACGTACGGCGTAAACCGCCTAATGGGGTAACTTTCGTATGATTATGTGTTGTAGAACCAATTAAATCTAAACGCAATTTTTTTGCCAGTTGTTCAAACTGCTGTGCTTTAGCTAATACTCGCTCTTTTCCAATCAAGCTATAAGGATGTTCCGGTGCTTGTTGGCTTAATTCATCTAACGCTTGGTAAACATTTTCAACTTTTTGACCGCTTGGAAGCTGGGAAAGTAAATCCATTGAGCCTGAAGCAAAATCAATGGCTGCTTGTCCATTATTGATGATCGCACAACGTTTTCCTTGTTCTTGTAGTGCAATGCCACAAGTCAGCCCGGCTAAACCGCCGCCAATAATGACTACATCAAAATTCATTGCTATTCACTCCCTCTGTTTCAGATTGTTGAACATCATTTAAGCCTAACAATCCATAATAAATCCAACTGGTGAACTCCGCTTCACGCATTGCATCGCCCCACATAATCGGTTGAATACCACGCCAGCGTTCTTCCATAAAGGAGGCTAATTGCGTAATAGATTGTGTTGGTGTTGCAACATTAAAGCGATTCATTAAGCCAGCGGCTCGGCATGCACAAAGCTCTGCTTGGCATGTTCCCATACCTACACGAGTACGGCGGCGTAAGTCCACAAGATTACTTACATTCAGTTCTTCAACAGCATAGCGAACTTCGCCTGCGGTAACGGCTTCACATTCACACACAAGCGTTTTATCTAAACGTTCTTTTTCAAGCAAACGTAATGCACGAGAACCGTGGCGATACACTGCTGAATGGCGAATCGTATTTGGGAGTGAAATAATTTTTTGGCTGGTTTCTTCACGACTTTCATTTGAACCCGGTAATGGGCGTTCCGCTGTGGTACAGCGGTCGGATTTATTTAATTTTTTGCAAACTAAATCGGTCGCCCATTCTGCCATTAAACGATAGGTCATGAGCTTACCACCCGTAATGGTAATAAAACCGTCTAAGCCATCACGTTCAGCGTGGTCGAGTAACACAATACCACGGCTAACATTACGACCAGACGGATCATCATCTGTCGCAACCAATGGACGAACGCCGGCATAGGCTCTTAACACACGGGTATGACGAAGGCTTGGCGCGAGTTTTTCCCCTTCACGGAATAAGATATCTACTTCTTCAGGCGTCACTTCCATATTATCAATTTGATCATACGGAATTCGGCTAGAGGTTGTTCCGATCACACAAATGGTATCGCCCGGCACCAAAATATCGGCATCAGCAGGCTTACGGCAACGGTTAATCACCATATTGTTGATACGGTGCCCCATCACGAGTAACGCCCCTTTTGCCGGGAACATTTTGATTTTGAGGTCGGCATATTCTGCAATACCTTGCCCCCAAATACCGCCGGCATTAACCACAACAGGGGCAAAGAATTGGCGTTCAACTTGATTTTTATGATCGAAAACGTTTACACCAATAACTTTGCCACCTTCACGAATAAGCCCTTTTACTTCGCAATAGGTAAAAACTTTAGCACCATGTTCAGTCGCATCTAGCATATTTGAGGCTGTTAAACGGAAAGGGTCAATCGAACCATCAGGCACCACAACAGCACCAACTAAATTTGGGTTTACCGAAGGCTCCATAAATTTTGCAAGATCCGGCTCAATGGCGACCGCTTCAATGCCTGATGCGGTACAAGAATCAATAAAGGTTTTTTGGAAATTTAAATCATCTTCCGGCAATGTAATAAATAGCCCTTTTGTATCATCAATACAATGACGGGCTATTTGCTTGAGAATCATATTTTCTTTAATACATTCTTCTGCAGATTCTCGGTCATTTACCGCATAACGCGCACCACTATGTAATAAACCATGATTTCGTCCTGTTGCGCCAGTTGCAATATCACGGCGTTCCAGTAATACACAATCAATACCACGCAAAGCACAATCTCGAGCAATCCCTGCACCTGTTGCGCCCCCACCGATAATAATGACATCGGTACTTATCGGCGAAAAATCTGCCGCATTTTGATACATTCGAGGTGATATAGGCATAACACACTCTCCCACAATAAATAATATAATTAAAACTGCGTATATTTTAAAAAACACAATTATTTACATCAAGGAAATTAAAAAAAGATTTTTTATTTTGTGAACCAGATCACAAATATAATTAAATCCTCTTTCATCTATTTTTATTTCATATATTATGCAGCAACATTTAATATAAAAATATTAAATTAGTTTGAAACTTAATCAAAATAATAAATTTGGAGTATTTTATGTTTGGTCCATTTAAACCAGCTCCCCATATTGCGGAGCTTCCGGCAGATAAAATAGATCCTACATACCGCCGCCTTCGTTGGCAGGTATTTGCTGGGATTTTCTTTGGTTATGCGGCTTATTATTTCGTACGTGCGAATTTCGACTTAGCACAAAAAGGGTTAATCGAAGCAGGTATGTACACAAAAGCAGAACTCGGTGTGATCGGTACTGCGGCAGGTTTAGCTTATGGTTTGTCTAAATTCTTTATGGCAACCATTTCAGACCGTTCAAATCCACGTGTATTCTTACCGTTTGGTTTGTTACTTTCCGGTCTTTGTATGACCATGATGGGGTTAATGCCATGGGCAACCTCTGGCATTTTAGTCATGTGGGTACTCATCTTCTTAAATGGTTGGTTCCAAGGTATGGGTTGGCCTCCATGCGGACGTACGATGGTTCACTG
Organism: Actinobacillus minor NM305; assembly: GCF_000175195.1. GTDB lineage: Bacteria > Pseudomonadota > Gammaproteobacteria > Enterobacterales > Pasteurellaceae > Haemophilus_A > Haemophilus_A minor. The sequence goes on from NZ_ACQL01000143.1 coordinate 6,849, forward strand.
GTGGTCTAAATCAGAACGTGGAACAATCGTATCTATTTGGAATACCGCTCACAACTTAGGGGGTATGGTTCCAGGTGCGATGGTACTACTTGCGAGTGCAATTTACTTTAGCACACACGGTGTAGAAGCAACCGCTAAAGATGTATGGCAACAAGCATTGTACTACCCGGGTATTGCAGCAATGATTGCCGCTATTCCTATCTACTTAGTGATGCGCGATACTCCGCAATCTTGTGGTTTACCGCCAGTTGAAAAATGGCGTAACGACTATCCGGATGACTATAATGAAAAAACTTACGAACACGATTTAACCACAAAAGAAATTTTAGTTACCTACGTGTTAAAAAATAAATTGTTATGGTACATCGCAATCGCTAACGTATTCGTTTACTTAATCCGCTATGGTGTATTGAAATGGTCACCGGTTTACCTTGGCGAAGTAAAACACTTCAACATCAAAGGTACTGCTTGGGCATACACCATCTATGAATTAGCTGCAATCCCAGGTACATTACTCTGTGGTTGGGTATCTGACAAATTATTCAAAGGTAAACGTGGTTTAACAGGCTTCATCTTTATGATCCTTACCACCGCAGCAGTAGTTGCATTATGGATGAACCCAGCAACACCAGAAGCAGAACTTACACAATACGCAGGCAAAGGCTGGTATGAAAACCCATATCAATTAATGGACTTCATCTTAATGACCACAATCGGCTTCTTAATCTACGGCCCAGTAATGTTAATCGGCTTACACGCTCTTGAACTTGCACCGAAAAAAGCAGCAGGTACAGCAGCAGGTTTCACAGGCTTATTTGGTTACTTAGGTGGTACAGTATCTGCATCAGCAGTCGTTGGTTGGGCAGCAGAATACTACGGCTGGGACGGTGGCTTCTATGTCATGACCACAGGTGGTGTGTTAGCGATATTACTCATGCTTATCGTGATGCTTGAAGAAGGTAAACATAAAGCAAATCTTGAAGACAGCTACGGTAAATAATTATTAACTACCTAAAAGGAAGAACATTTGTTCTTCCTTTTTTATCAATTATCAACAACAAAAATAAAGGAACATCTATGAAATTCACAAAATTTGCATTAGGTTTAGTCGCAACAGCAGTATTAGCAGGTTGCTCAACATCAACCCCAGTCGCAACACAATCAGATAAATTGATTATCGCTCACCGTGGTGCAAGTGGTTATTTACCAGAACATACTTTAGAAAGTAAAGCTCTAGCCTTTGGGCAACAAGCGGATTATTTAGAGCAAGATCTTGCAATGACCAAAGATAATCGCCTCGTGGTTATTCACGACCATTTCCTTGATGGTTTAACCGATGTCGCGAAAAAATTCCCAAATCGTGCGAGAAAAGATGGGCGTTATTATGTGGCGGATTTCACGTTAAAAGAAATCCAAACCCTTGAAATGACCGAAAACTTCAAAGTAGAAGATGGCAAACAAGTTCAAGTCTATCCAAACCGCTTCCCAATGTGGAAATCTGATTTCAAAATTCACACCTTTGAAGACGAAATTGAATTTATCCAAGGCTTAGAAAAATCCACCGGCAAAAAAATCGGTATCTACCCTGAAATCAAAGCTCCTTGGTTACATCACCAAGAAGGCAAAGACATTGCATTAGAAACCTTAAAAGTGTTGAAAAAATACGGTTATGACCAAAAATCAGACCTTGTTTATCTACAAACCTTTGACTTCAATGAGTTAAAACGTATTAAAACAGAATTGCTACCAAAACTTGGTATGGACGTGAAACTTGTACAATTAGTGGCTTACACTGACTGGCACGAAACGGAAGAAAAAGACAAATCAGGTAAATGGGTAAATTACAACTACGACTGGATGTTTAAACCAGGTGCGATGGCAGAAGTAGCGAAATACGCAGACGGCGTTGGACCAGGTTGGTATATGCTGATTGACGACAAACAATCTAAAAAAGGAAACATTGTTTATACTCCATTAGTTAAAGAGTTAGCCCAATATAAAATGGAACTTCATCCATACACCGTACGTAAAGATGCACTACCTGAGTTCTTTACCAACGTAAATGAAATGTATGATGCTTTATTAAATAAAGCAGGTGCAACGGGAGTATTTACGGACTTCCCTGATACGGGTGTTGAATTCTTAAAAAAGAATAAATAAAAATATATTTTTAATCATTTACTTAAGGGTGCATAAAAAGCGCCCTTCTTGTTTAAAAAAAGAACTTGCTTGTTGTTTTTTTGTTAATTGTTATTCTCATCATTTTATAAGTAAAAAATATTGTGAACCACTTCACAAATCTATATTTAATCGTTTGCGAAATTTTTTGATTTATTTATATTTCACCTCGAAAAATGTTATTTTTCAATTCACGATCAATGATTTCATTCCTGAGGGGGAATATATGGATAGATCATTAAAAGCAGCTTGTATCGGTGAGTTTATTGGTACAGGTTTAATTATTTTCTTTGGGGTAGGATGTGTCGCAGCTGCACAATTAGCTGGTGCCACATTCGGTTTGTGGGAAATTTCAATTATGTGGGGCGTAGGGGTTGCCTTAGCAGTATATACAACAGCAGGGGTATCAGGCGCTCATTTAAATCCAGCCGTTACCTTAGCACTTTGGAAATTTGCCTGCTTTGATGGCAAAAAAGTCGTACCTTATATCATCTCTCAATTCTTAGGCGCATTTTGTGCTGCCGCTCTTGTTTACTTCCTGTATAAAGATCTCTTTGCTGCAGCAGAAGCTGCTCAAAATATCGTTCGAGGAGAAACCGTTGGATTTGCTGGCGTATTTTCTACCTACCCAAATGCCCACATTAGTGTAGCTCAAGCTTTCTGCGTTGAAGTAGTCATCACTATGGCGTTAATGGCATTAATTCTAGCCCTTACTGATGATGGTAATGGTGTTCCAAAAGGCGCAATGGCTCCTCTTTTAATCGGCTTATTGATTGCTGCTATCGGTGGCGCATTTGGGCCATTAACAGGTTTTGCGATGAACCCTGCTCGTGACTTCGGTCCAAAAATGTTTGCATTCTTAGCAGGTTGGGGAGATATCGCTTTTACGGGTGCTCGTGATATCCCTTATTTCCTTGTACCGATTTTTGGTCCTATTGTCGGAGCATTATTAGGTGCTTGGGGTTATCGCCGTTTTATTGCGAAAAACCTACCGTGCAATTGTGAAAAATAACAAACTCACTTAATTCCAACAAACAATGGAGATATAACCATGTCTGACAAAAAATATATCATTGCATTAGACCAAGGAACAACAAGTTCTCGTGCCGTTTTATTAGATAAAGATGCGAATATTGTCGAAGTCGCACAACGTGAATTTACTCAATACTACCCAAAAGCAGGTTGGGTAGAACACAATCCAATGGAAATTTGGTCTAGCCAAAGTTCTGTATTAAATGAGGTAGTTGCAAAAGCAGGAATAAAACCTGATGAAATCGCAGGGATCGGGATTACCAACCAACGTGAAACCACCATTGTTTGGGAAAAAGAAACCGGTAAGCCCGTTTACAACGCGATTGTATGGCAATGTCGCCGTACTTCTCCAATTACTGATCAGCTTAAAGCCGATGGGCATGAAGAATATATCCGTAAAACCACAGGGTTAGTGGTAGACCCTTACTTCTCTGGAACTAAAGTTAAATGGATTTTAGATAATGTTGAAGGTGCTCGTGAAAAAGCAGAACGAGGCGAATTACTATTCGGTACAGTAGATACTTGGTTAGTGTGGAAATTAACGCAAGGTCGTGTACATGTCACAGACTACACCAATGCCTCACGCACCATGTTATTTAACATTCATACCAAACAGTGGGATGATAAAATGCTTGAGCTTTTAAATGTTCCTCGTTCAATGTTACCGGAAGTGCGTAACTCATCTGAAATTTATGGTCAAACAAACATTGGTGGACAAGGTGGTGTTCGTATTCCTGTGGCAGGTATCGCTGGCGACCAACAAGCGGCACTTTATGGTCACTTATGTGTAAATGCCGGTCAAGCCAAAAATACTTATGGTACAGGCTGCTTTATGTTACTCCATACTGGCGATAAAGCGATTGAATCGAAAAATGGTTTATTAACCACCATTGCTTGTAACGCCAAAGGTGAACCTGAATACGCATTAGAAGGCTCTGTATTCATTGCAGGAGCTTCTATTCAATGGTTACGTGATGAATTGAAAATTGTTCACGACAGCTTCGACTCAGAATACTTTGCAACCAAAGTTCCTGATTGTAACGGTGTTTATGTTGTACCAGCCTTCACAGGTTTAGGTGCACCATATTGGGATCCATATGCTCGAGGTGCGATTTTTGGCTTATCTCGTGGTGCAAATCGCAACCACATCGTACGTGCAACATTGGAGTCTATCGCTTATCAAACCCGTGATGTATTAGAAGCCATGCAATCTGATTCAGGCGAAAAACTTAAAGCATTACGTGTAGATGGTGGTGCAACAGCAAATAACTTCTTAATGCAATTCCAAGCGGATATTCTCAACACTTATGTAGAACGACCACTTGTACGTGAAGTTACGGCCTTAGGTGCCGCATATTTAGCCGGCTTAGCAACCGGTTTCTGGAAAGATTTGGAAGAATTACGCGACAAAGCTATTGTCGAGAAAACATTCTTACCGGATAACAATGAAGAGAAACGTGAGCGCCGTTATAAAGGTTGGAAAAAAGCGGCTAAACGTTCGCTTGAATGGGCAAAAGAGGATGCAGAATAATTTACGCTTAACATCCTAAAATAGACAAGCGGTCGGAATATGTAAATAAATGACAAAATCTGACCGCTTGATTTATGATTTGGCATAGTAGACAAAATAATTCACATTGTTTCATGTAATTAGAGCTGTATTGCAAGCAGTGGGATATCGAGAGGGATTTGCAAATTTTCTTTCACATCCCATCGCTTGTCACTGCTGGCGCTGCACTAGGCTATAAATGCAAAACCCTGAGCCTATCTCTAAGCTCAG
>NZ_ACQL01000142.1 GCF_000175195.1 Actinobacillus minor NM305
TCGCCCTGTCTTACTCAGTAAGATCATCGACAAGATCGACTTGATTTGGAGCTATCGGCATACCGCGCTCAGACATCATAATCCGCAATTTACGGTTGATCTCGCCATTGCGGTCTGTGAGCGTTTTAGTGTTAAAAACTGCGTAGTCTTTTGATGTATTGTAACCTTTCCAAACCTGCAAAGGATCAAGGGCGTAGGCGTACGTTTGCCCTACTGGGATACGCAATAAAGCCCCTAAATTCTCAAGATCCAAAACCCATCGTTGAATGGTTCGTATTGATACGTTAAAGCGGTCAGCAAGGAACTTCTGATCGCAAATAACCGCACCGCAACTAGGATCTAAGTGGTGTGCAAAGAATGAGAATAGCTCTAAGGCTCTGGGCGCTTCCTTGTTAATTTTTACAATCATTGACCAGCCAGCACCTGTGACTTGTGTGAAGTCAGGCGGATTTTTGCGTTTTTGAGC
>NZ_ACQL01000141.1 GCF_000175195.1 Actinobacillus minor NM305
AGCCGGAAACCAAACCAACTGAGCCGGAGACTCAGCCAACTGAGCCTGAAACCAAGCCAACCGAGCCTGAAACACAGCCAACGGAGCCTGAAACCAAGCCAACGGAGCCTGAAACCAAGCCAACGGAGCCTGAGACTAAGCCAACGGAGCCGGAAACCAAGCCAACGGAGCCTGAGACTAAGCCAACGGAGCCTGAAACCAAACCAGTTGAACCTGAGGCTATCGTTGATAAAGATCCCAATGCCGCTTGGGTTGTTACACCTAAAGAAAAAGCTGCAGTTGAACCGGAAATTGAAACTGAACCGGAAACAAAAAGTGATACTAAACCGCAACTAGCTCCGTTGCCTGAATTACCCGTATTAACTGAACCAGCAGCAGGTGCAGCACCTGTTGCCGCAATTACATGGACAAGTTATGTGGGTGGAGAAGATGGTATCATTAGTCAATCTGAAGCTAATGGAATTATAAGATTATCAGGTAGTTATGATGTTAAAGGTGCTTCTACCACGCCACCCATGATTACCGTTTTAGCAGATGTAATTAGACCTGCTCAAGTTGATCCTGTAACTAAAACTTGGTGGGTCGATATTAACGCTTCCGCATTGGTGGCGAAAGGAGAAGGAGAGAAAGAACTTAGCGCATCTATTACAGCAGTTCATGATACAAATAAAAGATTGCGCGGTACGGCTCAAGCTAAACTAAAATACGTTGTTGAGACAGTGACACAAGAGCCTGAAATTACTTTTGATAAAATTACAGGCGATAATTTCTTAAGTTTCGTTGAACAAAAATTAGAAAAAACCACGATTTCAGGTACAGTAAAACACGCCAAAGATGGGGATTTTGTTAAGTTAGAAATTGGACAATCTGTTTATTATGCCGAAGTGAAGGATGGTAAATTTTCTAAAGATGTAAATACTCAAAATTTAATCGTTCACGAAAAAGTCACCGCTTCTATTGAAACTCAAAGTGTAAATGGTGGAACAGCTAAAGGCAGTGCGGTAACTTATGCAAATGTAGAAGAAACGCCTTTAACGATTAAGATGAATCCTGTAACGGCAGATAACATCCTTAATATTGCAGAATCTCAGCAGGAAATTACCTTATCCGGCTCAGTCACGCGTGCAGATGATGGTTCTGTTGTTGAGCTAACTATTGGTGATCAAACGATCAAAGCACAAGTCCTTAATGGCGAATTTGAAGCGAAGGTTAGCGGTGAATTGTTAGCGAAAAATAATACTGTTCGGGCTGTGGTCAAAAATACGGAAAATATGACCGCACTTGAAGTATTCCAATATGAAACAGCTTTAGACAAACCAACCATTACGCTACGCCCAATTACCGGCGACAATATGATCAATGCCGAAGAAGCCGCGAAAGAAACGACCGTTATTGCCGGAAGCGTGACAGGAGCAAGTGATGGGGATCTGGTGGAAGTGTCTTGTGGCTGCCCTTATTGTGCCGCAAGCAATTGGAATACAATCCAAACTAAGGTGATCAATGGATCTTTTAAAGTGGAATTTGCCACAGCTGTTTTAACTGCTGGCAACCATAAAGTCATTCGCGCTAAAGTTATCGGAACAGATAAAGCAGGTAATCATGGTGAAGCCGAAACTTCGCAAGCTTATACGGTTGCAACGTCTGGCAGTGATGCGAATCTCAATGATTTAGCCGCTGTAGGTGAAAATAATACTTTCAATAAAGCATTTATAGAAAAGAATTCTACTTTTACTTATCAGGGAACTGTATGGGGACACACTGTTCGTCGTGAAGAAGATTTAGTGGAAAAAGTTGAAATCAAGCTCAATGGAAAAACGTTTTCCACTAATTTAAGCCGAGATAGTTCAGCACTACGGAAATTTAGCACCACATTAAACGTTGCTGATTTTGCGGATACGGATGAAATGTATGTAGTCGCAACCATTCGCAATAAAAAAACAGGGACAACCCACGAAGTAGCAGAAAAAGTCTCCTATCGTTATGATACTGAAACCAAGATTGCTGTTTCAGTCAATGAAGTCAATGGTAGCAAAACAATTTCTACCGAGAATTTGAATAAAACCAGTCTCATTAGTGGCACTCTCACTTACGATGAACAAGATATTAATGCCAAAGATATTCAAGTTAAAGTCAGTCTCAATGGCAAAGAATATGATGCAACGGTATCAGATAAAAAATGGTCATTGAATTTACCAATTAATGAAAGCTCGCTGATTGAAGGAAATAATCACTTAAAAGTCAATGTAATGGCTAAAGATGTTGCGGGTAATACGGCTACCGCAGAAAGTGCGGTGGATTTTCAAGCCGATATGACACCGCCAATGCCAATCATTACGCTTAACCCAATTAATGAAAATAATGTGATCGCTAAGACTGCAACAGATTCGGTGGTATTAAGTGGCAAAGTGAGTGGCGATTTTACCGTTGGTGAGCAACTCATCTTAATGTATAACGGCAAAACCCAAGCGGTGGAAATTCAACAAGATGGTGCATTTAGTTTAACGCTTCCGGCGGCAGAATTAGCCTCTTCAAATTCACTGATAGTTTCTGCTGTTTATACCACTAAAGATAGTGTTGGGAATGTAGGATCTGCGCAAAGTGATTTATCTTATAGTGTTAGCCAAGGTGATATTGGTATTTTATTAAATGATATTACAGCAGATAATCATATCAATGTGACCGAAGCCAAAGGGCATTTACAATTATCAGGTAAAATTTTTGGCGCAGAGGCTTCAACTACAACTCAAGTTGAATTACAAATTAACGGTAAGACGCACAAGGTTCAGTTAGAAAGTGATCTGAGTTTTAAATTGAACGTTGCTGCTGAAGAATTAATTCAAGCACCAAACTATATGGTTACAGCTACCGCTACTGCAGGAAACAGCCGTGCGGATACAACGAAGAAGTTTACTGTTGCCGCTGAGGTAGCTGCAAAAATTGATATCACCGAAGTGGGCGATTTCACCTTAAGTTTGGCTGAAAAATCACCTATTGTCCGCATATATGGTGAAGCTGAATTTGATGGTGTTTATGCTCAAGGTAAAAATTATAACGAGGTACGCCAAGCGATCGTTACAATTGGTAACCAATCATTTAAGGTCGGTGTTAATAATAAAACATTCTTTGTCGATATTGCCGCCGATGAATTAAAAGGGCTAAATGGACAACAGATTTCCGTAAAATTCACCCCGGATCCAAAGGTTTATGAGCTAACTAAGGCTGATGGATTTTATAAAACAGCTTATATTAATGCGCCTGAAGTCACGACTAAAAGCGTTACGTTCACAAGCGATTATTTAAAAGTGGAGAATCAAGATCAGTATTTTGTTGCATATCACGAAGATATTGCAACGGTAAGTGGTGTTGTATCAGGAACGGCCAAAGAGGGAGATGTTGTTCTCTTGAATATTGGCAATAAAACGCTTAAAACAACGGTAAATTCGGACTTAAGTTTCTCTGCGATCGTGTCAAAACAAACCTTGAGCACAGCAGAGCAGATTTCTGCTACCTTGGAAACCACAGATCGTTCCGGTAAAGCAATTAGCGTTTTTGATCAAGAAAATTATGCGGTAGCGGCCTCAGTAGATGGCTCAAAACAAATTGGGTTAATTCCACGTAGCAATCCCATTCAAGATGATCATACCAAAGATGACTGGAATACCCCATATTTCTTAAAGGCTGTAGGTAGCTTAGACAAAAATGGCTATTCGGCCCCATTGGGTGGAACACAAGATAAGCCTTATGTCATTAAATATTATTTCCACGGCACGGAAGAGTTAGAAGCGAATAAAGAATTGCCTTCAGATGCCTTGGTTGATGAGGGATTAAAAGCGGTCTTCAGGGATGCCTATGCCATCTTATCCAGTTATACCAATATACAGTTTGTGGAAAGTAAAATTAGCGGCGACCGTGATACCTTTGTGCATTATGCTTCCATGACGAATGGTTCGGCAGCAGTAGCAAGAAACGGTGGACATATTACTTGGAATGCCGGCAGCAGCTGGAAAGGCTGGGGAACGGATTATCTCTATTACACCGCACTTCACGAAATTGAGCATACACTTGGTATGGTTCATACGAATGCAGGTGATATTCCGACCTTTAAAGAAAACGGCTATGGTAATGAAAATACCGCGGAATTTTCGATTATTTCCTATGATCGCTATGTCAATGATAATTTATATTTATCCTTACGCGATTTACGCCCTTATGATTTAGCTTATTTACATTATCGTTTTGGTGTCAATCCAAATGCGCGCGCTGGCGATGATGTTTATAGCTTTGCAAATTACAATACCTATGCTTCTGACGGCGGTCGTTATATTTGGGACGGTAACGGTGTTGATACATTTGACGCTTCAAAAGAAAAACAAGGTGTGTATGTTAATTTAAATCCCGGTAGCTGGAGTTATGTTGGTGAAGAAAGAGAAAGAAACTTCTTGGTAAAAAACATTAACAGTACACAGCAAGATGCACATCAATATTTTGATTTACCTGAAAAGGCGGTCATCGATAGTGGCAATGGTAAAGAAGAACCACTTAAGATTTCAGATGTTGAATACACCAGTGGTCAAGTCTATATTGGTCAAGGAACACAAATCGAAAATCTTATCGGCTCAAATCATAATGATACATTGATTGGTAATGCAGCAGATAATAACATCTTCGGCGGAGCCGGAAATGATAAGTTAGAAGGCGGTGCCGGTAATGATTATCTTAATGGCGGTCTTGGTGAAGATACGATGATAGGTGGTTTAGGAAACGACATCTATCTTGTTGATAACACAAAAGACATTATCGTTGAAGCTAAAAATGAAGGTATAGATACAGTTTACAGTACCGTTGATTATCGTTTGTCAGAAAATGTAGAAAATCTAGTATTAATTGGGAATACCGCAAAAGAAGCCTACGGCAATGAGTTAGATAACATCTTAACGGCAAATAATATCGGCAATACATTAAATGGCGGTGCCGGTAATGACCGTCTTATTGGTGGGTTAGGTGCAGACATTTTCATTGGTGGAGAAGGTGCAGACCATTTTGTGTTTAATACCACCCTTAATGGCAATGTGGATATCATCAAGGACTTCAACACTGAAGACAAAATTGAATTGTCAAAAAACGTATTCCGCGCATTAAACGATGAAGAAAGCCTTAAACGTCATATTAAATATGATAATACCAATGGACAATTAAGTTATGATGCTGAAGGTAATGGCGATTTAATTCATTTTGCCACTTTAGAAAATCATCTCTCAACATTGGATAATAATAATTTAATTATTGTTTAAGGTGAATATAGAAGAAACCTTTATTTGGTCTCTTCTATATCCTAAAAAAACGACCGCACTTTCAAAGTGCGGTCAGACCACCGACAACCCCACCTTTACATCCCTTCTGTCAAAGGTGGGTTTATTTTTTGCTGTTTTATCTCTTTCTTTTGCATTTCACTTCGGATAGCCATTCAAGCGGTCAGTTTTGTGGATTTTTTTACCATTGCCGCGAGGAAGCATTGCATCTGTACTTTCGACAACCCTCTGTAACGGGCATTGCGGTGTCCGTGGTGTTGTTTGGCGTCCGCAAACTCAGGCTGTTTTTCCCTTTGGTTGGACGGCGATAACCAAACACGCCAACAATCTCTCGGCGAGCCAAACTTTCTGCAATAGGGGCAGTAAAATAGCCGGCATCCAGCCCAACGACTTGGGGTTTGAACTGAAAACGTTGCGTGGTGGCATCAAGGCGAGCAATATAGGGCTGACTGTCATTGACATTCCCTGCCGTGGCAAAGGTATCTAAAATAATCCCGTGCTTACCATCGACCGTGCGGTGGTCGAGATAGAAGAACCCTTTCTTTGTTATCTCGGTGCATATAACCACTT
>NZ_ACQL01000140.1 GCF_000175195.1 Actinobacillus minor NM305
CCGGTCTCGAACCAGTGACCCCCTCCTTGTAAGGGAGGTGCTCTCCCAACTGAGCTAATCGCCCGTTGTCGTGAGGTCGCATTATAGAGGTTTTTAGCCATTCGTCAAACGCTTTTTTGTAATTTCGTGCTGTTTGGCGTTTTTTTCGTCCAAAACACCCGTTTTTAAGCATTTTATTCCCCAAAAGAAAGCAAAAAAAGAGTAGAATAGCGGTCGATTTTGACTCAAATTTTACAAAATAGGCAAATAGAATGAAAATTGAAACCCTTTTCCCTTTAGATCCGAATGTAAAAGTGCGTACTCGTTTCGCACCAAGCCCAACCGGCTATTTACACGTTGGTGGTGCAAGAACCGCACTTTATTCTTGGTTATATGCTAAACATAACAACGGCGAATTTGTATTACGCATTGAAGATACCGACCTTGAGCGTTCTACCCCGGAAGCAACCGCTGCGATCATTGAAGGTATGGAATGGCTTAACTTGGCGTGGGAACACGGCCCTTATTTCCAAACAAAACGTTTTGATCGTTATAACCAAGTGATCGATCAAATGATTGAAGAAGGCACGGCATACCGCTGCTATTGCTCAAAAGAGCGTTTAGATGAATTACGTGCAAACCAAGAAGCAAATAAAGAAAAACCACGTTATGACCGCCATTGCTTAGGCGATCACTCGCACGACCCAAGCGAACCGCACGTTGTTCGTTTTAAAAATCCAACGGAAGGCTCAGTGGTCTTTGATGATGCCGTGCGTGGACGCATTGAAATCAGCAACAGCGAATTAGACGACTTAATTATCCGCCGTACCGATGGCGCTCCAACCTACAACTTCTGTGTGGTTGTGGATGACTGGGATATGGGCATTACCCACGTTGTTCGTGGCGAAGATCATATCAACAACACACCACGCCAAATCAACATTTTAAAAGCGTTAGGGGCAGAAATTCCAACCTACGCACACGTTTCGATGATTAACGGCGATGATGGTCAAAAACTCTCTAAACGCCACGGTGCGGTCAGCGTAATGCAATATCGTGATGATGGCTATTTACCGGAAGCCTTAATTAACTATCTCGTACGTTTAGGCTGGGGACACGGCGACCAAGAGATCTTCACTCGTGAAGAGATGATTGAATTATTCGATATTCATTCGGTAAGCAAATCAGCAAGTGCCTTTAACACTGAGAAATTACAGTGGTTAAACCAACACTATATGCGTAGTTTACCGGCAGAGCATGTCGCTAAATACTTGGCATGGCACATGAATGATCAAAATATTGATACGGCAAATGGTCCAACATTGGAAGAAATTATCCCTGTATTAAGCGAACGTGCAAAAACCTTAAAAGAGCTAGCAAGCCAAAGCCGTTATTTCTATCAAGAATTTGATAGCTATGATGAAAAAGCAGTAGCGAAAAACTTCAAAGCAGAAGCAATTGCACCACTTGCAAAATTATTGGAAAAACTGACCGCTTGTGATGATTGGACGGTTGAAAATATCCACGATGCAATGAACCAAACCGCCGCAGAGCTTGAAATCGGTATGGGTAAAGTGGGTATGCCATTCCGCCTTGCAGTAACCGGCTCAGCTCAATCGCCATCTATGGATATTACGGCGAAATTAGTCGGCAAAGAAAGAACGCTTACACGCCTTCAAAAAGCGATTGATTTTATCAACGCACAAGCATAATTGGTATTGACATCAAGGGCGGAGCATTTTATTATACCGCCCATTCATGGGGATATAGCTCAGTTGGGAGAGCGCTTGAATGGCATTCAAGAGGTCGTCGGTTCGATCCCGATTATCTCCACCACCTTTATTCGTCTACATTACTCAACATTCATTTTTATTACTCTAGAAGCCTTGATTTTCAAGGCTTTTTTATTATTTCATTCGTCTACATTCGTCAGCTTTCATCATAATGAGCCAAAATAATAGTACCCTATAAAGTACCCACATGATAAACTATAAAAAATTTGGGTACTAAAACGGGGATTTTATGGCGAGAATTATCCAACCATTAACCAATACACAAGTAGAGAAAGCTAAATATATACAAGGCGGAACAAACGAGCTAAACGACGGCAAAGGGCTATTTCTTCAGCTATTCCCTACTGGGGCTAAAAAATGGCGTTACCGCTACAACCACCCGCAAACTAAAGCAAGAACAAAGATTACCATAGGCAGTTATCCAGCGGTAAGCCTTGCACAAGCAAGAGTTAAGCGGGACGAGTTCCAAGCATTACTAGCACAGCAGATAGATCCACAGCTTCACAAAACCCAGCAAGAGCAAGAAGAGAAGTTAGCAAATAGCCGAACATTCCGAGCCGTAGCGGAAAAGTGGAGAGAGAAGAAGCAAGGCGAAATTACAGATAAAACGCTTAATAAATACTGGCGTAGTCTCGAGCTTCACATTTTCCCGTTTATTGGAGAGTACCCAATAAATGAGATAGTACCCACGCTTGCCCTAATTCCTTTAAAACGAGTAGAAGAACGAAATAATATTGATATGGCCCAACGGCTGGCAATGTATATCAACGAAATTTTAAATTTTGCGGTAAATGGCGGTATTCTCTCTTTTAATCCTTGCTTGAAAATGGGCAAGAATTTAAAGCGGGTAAAGAAAAAGAATAACCCACACGTTAAAACGGAAGAAATCCCCCAATTACTGCAGGATATTGAAAATGCCAAGATACAACCACAAACAAGGGCTTTAGTTTATTTCCAGCTTCTAACAATGGTTCGACCAGGTGAAGCATCTGAAGCAGAATGGGCGGAATTTGATTTAGATAAAAAACTATGGACTATTCCAGCGGAAAGAATGAAAGCGGGAGAACCGCATATAGTCCCACTATCTAGCCAAGTTATCGCATTGTTAGAGCAGTTACAGCAGATTACAGGGCGTTTTAAATATGTATTCCCTAAACGTGGACACATACACGAACCAATGAGCCGAGATAGTGTTAGAAGAGCCCTAGAAAGAATGGGCTATAAAGGGCGACAAACCGCCCACGGATTGCGGGGATTGGCTAGAACCTATCTAGCAGAACAAAGCATAACCCACGAACACGCAGAAGCGTGCTTAGCCCACAAAACAGGGGGGAATGTTAGCCTTGCATACAATCACGCAACCTACATAGAACAGCGTAAAGTTATTATGCAGTTATGGGCGGATTTTATAGAGCAAGCCCGCCAGCCATAACCCAAAGCCTAGCCCACCCCGCTAGGCTTTTTTATTGCCTAAACTTTTAAAAATGTTTTTATAGTGAAAAATCAGCGGGACAGCGGGACAATTCAGCCTTATAAATATAAAATAACTAATAAAATCAATATCTTAAATAAAAATAACTATAAAAAATTGTCCCGCTAACCCCTTAAATTGTCCCGCAAACGTCCCATTTTGTCCCGCAAACGTCCCATTTTGTCCCGCTTATCGTGGGAAATCCCATTTAATGCAGAAATACAACTTTTTACCCGTTCATCATAATAAGATGAAAAAATACGCAAACTATTTAAGTAGTACAAAATGAAACAGCGTTACATTTTTCTTTTTGGAATATAGGCTCTTTCACTATATGTAATAGCGTTACATTTTTATAATTTTTTATTATTTAAAAATCAATAATATGGCACTTTTTGCCCTAAAAAAGTGAAATGGCGTTACATTTTTCTAGTGTTTATAAATGTTTATAAACATTTTTATTATAACTTTTGGATCTTTCATTTTGGCTAGATGCTTGCTTAGAGTAAACGCAAATTAACGAACGCTAACGCAAGGAGATGAAAAAATGATGAACCTTACACCCACTTTAGAAAAACACTACACCATTAAAGAATTGAATGAGCTTCTAGGCTTTTCACGTTCTAAAATTGATAAATTAGCCAAGGCTGGCAAGCTCCACAAAATCAAAGTGGGGCAAACTGTGCTTTTTTCTGCTAGTGAAATTAACCGCTTTTTGTCGGAGTGTTCGCAAAATGGCAAAAATTAGCTTTACAAGCGGGCAAAATTCCCGTAAATTTAGCAGCGTTGTAGCAAAATCTATAACCGAGCCTGGAAACTCGAA
>NZ_ACQL01000139.1 GCF_000175195.1 Actinobacillus minor NM305
CGGCAAAATGGTCGGCGAGCATTGATGAGTTAGTTGAGATGATAGTTGAAGATGCTAAACCTACCGATCATATTTTGGTCATGAGTAACGGTGCATTTAGCGGTATTCATAATAAAATTATCGCAAAATTGCAAAATAAATAAAAAAATAAACCGCTTATAGCCCCGAAATTGGAAAACTAATCAATTTAGGGGCTTTTCGATAAAAATATATATGTAATTTTTCAGATTCTGTGGTGATTTTTGAGAAAATTTATTCATAAACTGGTATAACAATGGAAATTCGTTTTAATTACCAAAATGCCTTATTGGCAAACCTGAAACTTAGAAAGGTAGTTAATAAAAAACTCTGTGGCAATAATCCGATGATAAAAGTCATCAGCCATCTTGATCCCATATTATTCTTAGGTTATTACTCAATACTAGCAACTTTATTTTTCTATTTAATAGATTGGCGATATTCCTTTGAAGAATATTACGGCAATAATGTAATAATATGGCTATTATTTGTTTTATTGTTTGGTTTTGCAATTATTACGTTTTATGCTGTTTGTATTCGCCCAAGATGGATAAATAGAGCCTTTTATAAAGATACTAGTGCATTGCTTAAAGGTGAATCTATTATTCGATTGCAACCCAATGGGATATTTCAGAAAAATAATCAAGTTGAATCTCTACTTTATTATTCTACTGTTAGGTCTGTTGAAAATATTGAGCAGTATTTAGTCATTTTTCTTGATGGGGCCCATCTTATCATTATTCCCGATAATGCATTCGATAACACAGAACAGCAGACAGAATTTATGACATTACTGAAACAAAAAATGGCGCAAAACCCCACTGAATATTAAAAAGACGTAGGATAAAATAATTAGCATTTTGCACGCTACATACTTATAAAGACAAAAAGTTGCTAATATTTAAGAAAGTCTAAATATTAGCAACTTTTTACTATACTACATTGAATATGTAGCTTTCTATATTGAAATTACTTCGTTAATTGAACCAAAATACGGCGTACAGGTTCTGCTGCACCCCATAATAATTGGTCGCCTACGGTAAAGGCTGCCAAATACTCTGGTCCCATTGCTAATTTACGTAAACGACCAACCGGTACGCTTAATGTGCCTGTTACTTTCGCTGGCGTTAATTCACGTAATGTGGTTTCTTTGTCGTTTGGAATGACTTTTACCCACTCATTGTGTGCTGCAATGATTTGTTCGATTTCTGCTAATGGAATATCTTTTTTGAGTTTAATTGTAAACGCTTGGCTGTGGCAACGTAATGCACCGATACGTACACATAAGCCATCTACCGGAATTGGGTTGTCGCTTAAACCTAAAATTTTGTTGGTTTCCGCATAGCCTTTCCATTCTTCTTTGGTTTGTCCGGTTTCCGGTAATAATTTATCAATCCAAGGAATTAAGCTACCGCCTAATGCTGCACCAAAGTTTGTTGTTGGGAAGTCTTCTGCACGCATTTTTGCTGTGACTTTGCGTTCAATCTCTAAAATAGAAGAAGCCGGATCAGCAAGTTCTGCTTTCACTGCGTCTTCTAATTCGCCCATTTGCGAAAGTAGCTCACGCATATTTTTTGCACCAGCGCCTGAAGCCGCTTGGTAAGTTGCAACAGAAATCCATTCCACTAAATCTTTTTCGAAAAGACCACCGATTGCCATTAACATTAAACTTACGGTACAGTTACCGCCAACGAAGGTTTTAATGCCGTTTTTTAAACCTTCATCGATCACGTGTTGGTTTACTGGGTCTAAAACGATAATCGCATCTTTTTCCATACGTAATGCAGACGCTGCATCGATCCAATAACCGTTCCAACCAGTTGCTTTTAATTTTGGGTACACTTCATTAGTATAATCGCCACCTTGGCAAGTCACGATAATGTCCAGTTGTTTTAATGCTTCAATATCAAAAGCATCTTTTAAAGTACCGGCATCTTTACCTGCAAAAACTGGGGCTTTTTGACCCGCTTGTGAAGTTGTGAAAAAGACAGGGTTAATGTTTGAAAAGTCGTTTTCTTGAACCATACGATCCATCAGTACGGAACCAACCATACCACGCCAACCGATAAAACCGACATTTTGCATTGTGTTACTCCTAAAATAAAATGATGTTGTGTTGAATACCTTGCATAAATACAAGATTTCTATGGAAAAAGCAACGTGAAATTTGCGAATTGATAAAAAAATTGTAGAAGAGAAATTCCCTTCTACAATCTTAAATCATAATACCTTTTAATCACTTATTTTGAGGTATCGATTTCTTCAAATGATTTTACCAAATCATCAATCGCTTTCATTTGTGAAACAAAGGCTTCTAATTTAGACAACGGGAGGGCTGATGGACCGTCGCATTTTGCTTTGTTTGGATCTGGGTGAGCTTCTAGGAATAAACCGGCTAAGCCAATCGCCATGCCAGCTCGGGCAAGTTCGGTTACTTGATCACGGCGACCGCCAGATGCTGCGCCAAATGGGTCACGGCATTGTAATGAGTGGGTGACATCAAAGATCACAGGGCAACCTTTTGACACTTTTTTCATGACATTAAAACCAAGCATATCCACGACTAAGTTATCGTAACCAAAGTTTGTGCCACGATCGCATAAAATCACTTTATCATTACCGCACTCTTCGATTTTTTCCACAATATTTCCCATTTGACCCGGGCTTAAAAATTGTGGTTTTTTCACATTGATAACCGCACCTGTGCGAGCCATTGCTTCGACTAAATCTGTTTGGCGAGCAAGGAAAGCCGGTAGCTGAATAATATCAACCACATCGGCAACCGGCTGACACTGATGAATTTCATGCACATCGGTAATAATTTTTACACCGAAAGTCTCTTTCAGCTCTTGGAAAATTTTTAAACCTTCTTCCATACCAGGCCCACGATAAGAGTGGATAGATGAGCGGTTTGCTTTGTCGAAAGAAGCTTTAAAGACATACGGAACGCCTAATTTTTGCGTAACTTCGACATATTTTTCACAAACTTGCATTGCCATATCACGGCTTTCAAGCACATTCATACCACCAAATAATACAAACGGTTTATTGTTTGCAATTTCAATATGACCAAGTGTGACAACTTTATTTGTCATAAATTTTTCCTTCTCTAAGTGTTTGCACGAGAATTCGTACACATAATAAACTGAATCAATGCACGCGCATTTCTTTGCTTTTTTGTTCCAAGCCTTGCATTTCGACCTTAAGCATTACAGCTGAAGGATCATCTGGGCATTGGTCAATAAAATAACTTAAATCTTCATAAGCCGCTTGGTAGCAATCCATACTTGCAAGAATCATACCTCGATCTCGAATTTCATAGGGATCTTCCGGTGAGAAAATGAGGCGAAACTCGATCATTCGTAAAGCTTCTTCATATTTTTTCTCTTTGGTCAGCGACATCTTAAAAAGCGTTTCAACTCTTTCAAGTAATTCCATAGATTCCGCTCGGCGAATAAGATCAGGGGTAATATCTGCCCCAATACCGGCTTCACCTACAAGCCATTTTTCCAACTGCGCTAATGTTAAAAAATCGCCATTCCACGGGTTGATAAAATGGGTTTCTCTACGCCCTGTTTCAGTTTGGATTTCGGCACGTAACATCAACTGAGTCGGGAAATTAACCGGATAAATTGGCAATGCTAACGATGCTGATAAATATAAAAATAATGCAGCTAAAGAAATCGGCATGCCTCGTCTGCTTTCCATCACTTTATGGAGCAATAAATTTTCCGTATTAAAGTACTCTGCATAATGGCATGAAAAACGCATATCTTGATAAAACCAATTTAGTAATTGGGTTAAGCGAGTCATTTCATCTTCTGCTGTTACCGCTTGTTTTGATTTTCGGACTAATGCCGCTATTTTAGCGCTCATGCTTCGCGGCGGAATTTGATCATCTACAATGCGACTTAATCTCGACATTTCATTAAAGAGATATTTTTGCAACTCACGATCTTCCATCAGACTATCCGGTTTCTCTATCACATCTAAAAGTTCTTTAATTATATTGTCCATGTTATCCATTAGCTTAATCTCTCTGCTTTGGTAATCCTGTCTTGATTGCCATAGTCTTTAAAAGTTTCAATCTTATCCCATTGATTTTGTCTGAAAATCTGCTGCACTTCAGCCGCCTGTTGCCAGCCATGCTCAAGCATTAATGCCCCCTGTTTAGCCAGATAAAGCGGTGCATTTTCAATAATTTTTTGCAGATCGCTCAAACCATGCTGTTCAGCAACTAAGGCGGTTAAGGGTTCAAAACGCACATCGCCTTTTGTGAGATTTTCATCATCTTTATCAATATAGGGAGGATTACTTACAATAAGGTCAAAACAGTGATTTTCAAGAACACTAAACCAATCGCTTTGTAAAAAGCGGACATTTTTAAATCCTAATTTCTGACGGTTTTTCTCTGCGAGTTCTACTGCTTCGGACTGTTTATCTAGCCCAATAATATCCGCTTTTTTGCCTAGTTCACTTGCTAACGCTAAAGCGATTGCCCCTGTTCCAGTACCCAAATCCAAAATTTGCAATGTTTCTTGGGAATTTAACCGCTTGTATGCCCATTCGAGCGCGACTTCCACCAAACATTCTGTATCAGGGCGAGGAATAAGCGTTGCCGTTGAAACGGCTAAAGGTAACGACCAAAATTCTTTCTCGCCCAAAATGTATGCTATCGGTTCGCCTTTTGCTCGGCGAGCCAATAATGCATTTAGCTCGATTAATTCTGCTTCACTGAGTACGGTTTCACTAAATGCAAAAATTGCAGATTTTGAACGTTTTGTGACCGCTTGTAACAGGATGTTGGCATCGACTTTTACGTTAAGAAAAGGATCTTGCTCAATATTCTCAAGTAGTCTCTGCGCCGCATAATGAAGCCATTGAGCGTAATTCATTAATTTGACGCCGATCTTACGCAGCGACCTGTTCGAGTCGTTTCTGCCACGGTTTGTTTAATCGTAAAAGATTGCGCCGTAAAATCGCTTACGGCTAACGAAATTGGCTTTTGATCAGCTTTCGTCATTTGTGATTTTACTACCGCAAAATATTCATTTTCCGTTGCATTTAGCTCTTTGCTCGTCTTAATTTTACGCAACATTTCAGATGTATGAGCGCGTTCTACACTACTTTGCGTAAAAATATAGAAAAGCGTACTATCAGCAAAAGACCAAGTTCCTTGACGTTTTACTTTATATTGGAAAAGAGGATCTTCTTTTGGCATGGTAATTAAGCCTAAATAACTGGCATGTCCATCCTCACTCAATTTTACTTTATTTGATGTGCCGATTTTTCCACCATCCATTTCACATTGCCAATTTCCAATAAATTGTTTACGACTTATTTGTGAAGTCGATTCTATTTCCGTTTTCGATGTTGAAGGAAATTGGAATGTTGAGCAAGAAGCTAAAAATGTTGCAAATGTTACAAGAAGCAGTTTTTTCATAAGATTCTCTTTGTTTTATGATAAATAAGCGGCTATTTTTACAAAAATTTTGCCAAAAATAACCGCTATAATCTTAGTTTTGATCCGACAATGCTGCCAATTGATCCGCTTGATATTCGGTAATAATCGGCTGAATTAACTCATCAATTTTACCATTCATCACTTCGTCTAAACGGTAAACGGTTAAGTTAATGCGGTGATCGGTTACACGCCCTTGTGGGTAGTTGTAAGTGCGGATCTTGTCTGAACGGTCGCCTGAGCCAAGTAGGTTACGGCGAGTATCTGCCTGCTCTTGCGCTTGTTTTTCTTTCTCAACTTGAACAATGCGTGAAGCTAATACAGCAAGTGCTTTAGCTTTGTTTTTGTGTTGCGAACGTTCGTCTTGACACTCCACCACGATACCTGTCGGAATATGGGTAATACGCACCGCAGAGTCGGTGGTATTAACGTGCTGACCACCTGCACCTGATGAGCGGTAGGTGTCAATACGCAGATCCGCTGGGTTGATTTCCGGCATTTCGCTTTCTGGTAATTCAGGCATTACTGCGACCGTACAAGCGGAAGTGTGAATACGCCCTTGTGATTCGGTTTTTGGTACACGTTGTACACGGTGACCGCCCGACTCGAATTTGAGCTGTCCATAAACGCCTTCACCACTGATTTTGACGATAATCTCTTTATATCCGCCTTGTTCACTTTCGTTAGCGCTTAACTCTTCAATTCTCCAGCGCTTACCTTCTGCGTAGCGGCTGTACATACGGTATAAATCGCCTGCGAAAATACCCGCTTCATCACCACCTGTTCCGGCACGGATTTCAAGGAAGCAGTTATATTCATCATTTGGATCTTTTGGTAATAATAAGATTTGTAAATTCTGCTCTAGTTGTTCGATCTCAGCTTTATTTTCCTCGATCTCTTCGGCTGCCATATCTTTCATATCGGGATCGTCAAGCAAAATTTGTGCTTCTTCAATATCGCTATGGAGCTTTTTCCAACGATTGAAAGTGCTAACCACTTCTTCAAGTTGTGCATATTCTTTTGAATAAGCACGGAATTTATCTTGATCGTTAATGATCGTAGCATCGCCTAATAGAGCTTGTAGCTCTTCGTGGCGTTCACTTAAACTTTCTAATTTATTGATAATAGAATCTTTCATTGTTCTCTTAATATCTGTTTTAATGGACGTAAATAGGGCAAATTATAGCGGATTTTTCTTCAAATTGCTTGAATAAAAACAAGCGGTGATTTTTTCCTGAAAATTTGCAAGATTTCCACAAGATTTTAAGGTATTATAGACAATCTTTTCACAACTTTTTGGGAGTAAAACGTGTCTTCTCTTTGGACTGATTGTCTTAGCCATTTAAAAACAAAAGTTTCAGATACAGAATATAACATCTGGTTACGTCCGTTACAGCCAAGTTTTTCAAATGGTGAACTCACTCTTTACGCTCAAAATCCATTTGTGGAAAAACATGTAAAAGATCATTTTCTCGCTGAAATTATCGATCTTGCTCGCTTCTTATCTCGAAACGATCAACTTGTGGTTTCAACTCGTATCGGGATCCGTCCTTCTGAACAAGCAGAAAGATCCGTATCTGCTCCTGCGGCTTCAGGGGAAAACTTAGGAACGCCAACTTTTAGAAGTGGTATCGATCCGACGCAACGTTTTGATAACTTCGTGCAAGGGCGTTCTAACCAATTAGCCAAAGCGGTAGCTCAACAAGTGGTGAGCGATTTGGGCGAAAGCCACTGTAATCCTTTTTCGCTTTATGCCAGTACAGGCTTAGGGAAAACGCATTTACTCCATGCTATCGGTAATGCGTTACAGAAAAAAGATCCAAGTTTACGTGTGTTATATATTCACTCTGAGCGTTTTTATCGTGATATTTTAAAAGCGATCAATACAAACAGTAACGAAGCGGATAAACTCAAAAAATTCTATCGTTCTTTAGATGTGCTAATGATTGACGATATCCAATTTTTAGCGGATAAACCAAAAGTTCAGGAAGAATTTTTACATCTATTTAATGCGCTGTTTGAACAGAAAAAACAGATTGTTTTAACCTCCAATGTGTTCCCAAAAAACATTGAACGCATTGATGATGCGATTAAATCTCGCCTTAGCTGGGGAATTAGCTCAACTATCGAACCGCCTGAATTGGAAACGCGAGTTGCAATTTTGCGTAAGAAAGCCGAAGAGCGAGGTGCAGATATTTCGGAAGAGGCGACCTATTTGATGGGGCAAAAACTGCGTACTCACGTGCGTGAACTAGAAGGTGCATTAAATCGAGTGATTGCGTGGCAAAAATTAACCCACAGACCAATTACGGTTGATGCAGTGCGTGAAACGCTCCGAGATATGTTTGCTTCTTACGATCAATTGATTACCATTGAAAATATTCAACGTGTGGTGGCAGAGTATTACAATATCAAATTAACCGATATTAAATCCAAAAGCCGAACAAGAACCATTGCTCGTCCAAGACAAATGGCAATGGCGTTAGCCAAAGAGCTTACCAACCATAGTTTACCGGAAATTGGTCGAGAATTTGGCGGGCGTGATCACACAACCGTGATGCACGCTTGTAAAACCATCAGCGAATTACGTGAAACAGAAAGTACAATTCAAGAAGATTATACAAATTTAACACGCAAATTATCATCATAGGAACGGCTATGTTATTTACGATTACAAGAGAACAGCTAATTAAGCCATTGCAGCAAGTTTGCGGCGTACTTTCCAGCCGTCCGACTTTGCCTGTTATTGCGAATTTATTATTAGAAGTTGAAGGTGACCGTCTGCTGATGACGGGAACGGATTTGGAAGTAGAATTAACCACCGAAGCCCGTTTGGCACAAGAGGTTGATTTTTCTGAAAAATTTACCATTCCGGCAAAGAAATTCTTAGATATTTCAAGAAGTTTGCCGGAAGATAGCTTGATTTCAATGAGCTTTGAAGAGGATAAAGCGATCTTAAAAGCCGGACGCAGTAAATTTAGCCTCGCTACATTACCGGCAAGTGATTATCCAAACTTAATGGATTGGACACCTGAAGTTGATTTCAGTATCGAGCAATCCACTTTGGCTCGTCTCATTGATGCAACACAATTCTCAATGGCGAACCAAGATGCACGCTATTTTTTAAATGGTATGAAATTTGAAACCGAAGGAAATCTATTACGTACAGTCGCAACAGATGGCCACCGCCTCGCTGTTTGTACGATGGCATTAACCCAAGAGTTAGCCTCACATTCGGTTATTGTGCCTCGTAAAGCAGTATTAGAATTATCACGTTTAGTTTCTGCAAATCACGATATTGTACGTTTGGAGATCGGTTCAAGTAACATTCGTATCTCCATGAATGGCATTGTGTTTACATCTAAACTGATTGATGGTCGCTTCCCAGATTACCGCCGTGTTTTACCACGTAATGCGGATCGTATTCTTGAGGCCGATACGGAAACATTAAAACGAGCATTAATGCGAGCGGCTATTTTATCAAACGAAAAATTCCGTGGTGTTCGCTTATCATTAAACGACAATGTTTTAAAAATTACCGCTAATAACCCGGAACAAGAAGAAGCAGAAGAAATCATTGATGTTGCTTACCAAAGCCCGGCAATGGAAGTGGGATTTAATGTCAGCTATGTGTTAGATGTATTGAATACCCTAAAATGCGAACGCGTTCGTTTTAGTTTAGTTGATGCAAGTTCAAGTTGCTTAATTGAAGATTGCGATAACAACACCGCTGAATACGTAATTATGCCAATGCGTTTATAATTTCTTAAAGAAGGTTATAAATGAGAATTTATAGCCTTCTCTTACTTCTCTACCCTTAAGTTCTATACTCTACCATGCCTTTATCTCGTCTTATCGTTCAAAATTTTCGTAATCTTCAAGCTGTTGATTTAACACTTAGCCCACAATTTAATTTTATTATTGGTGCAAATGGCAGCGGAAAAACGAGCCTGTTAGAAAGTATTTTCTATCTAGGTCATGGACGATCATTCAAAAGTCATATTAGCAATCGCATCATTCATCACGATGCGGATCATTTTGTGCTACACGGAAAGATCGAGGAAACACAACATAGTTGGTCCGTTGGTATTCAAAAACAGCGTTCTGGCGAAACCACACTTAAAATCAATGGCGAAGATGGTAATAAAATTGCCGATCTTGCACAATTGTTGCCAATGCAGGTCATTACCCCAGAAGGACTTACGTTATTAAATGACGGACCGAGCTATCGCCGAGCTTTTTTAGATTGGGGACTATTTCATCAACATACCGAATTTTATAACGACTGGGTTAATCTTAAGCGCCTGCTTAAACAACGCAATGCTGCATTACATCAAGTGCGAAGTTACTTTGAATTAAAAGCATGGGATATTGAATTAGTCAAGCTAGCTGAAAAAGTAAGTCAAATGCGAGCGGCCTATGTCGAAGCGATCTTGCCTGAAATTGATAAAACTTGTCGTTTCTTTTTACCGGAACTAGAAATTCAAATGTCGTTCTATCAAGGCTGGGAAAGGGGGGCTGATTATGCAGATATTCTCGCTCAAGGCTTTGAACGGGATCAGAGCTTAGGTTACACCATGATGGGACCACAAAAAGCTGATTTACGAATTAAAGCAAATGGATTACCTGTTGAAGATGTACTTTCTCGAGGGCAATTAAAATTGTTGATGTGTGCGCTACGCTTAGCGCAGGGCGAATTTTTAATGACACAAAAAGCACGCCAATGCCTCTTTTTAGTGGATGACTTTGCCTCCGAACTTGACCCTACAAAGCGTGAACTCCTCTCTCAACGCTTACGAGAAAGTCATTCACAAGTGTTTGTTACGGCAATCACAAAAGAACAACTGAATCAAATGCAATGGCAAGAACACCAAACTGATTTATCATTTGAAGTTAAAGAGGGGATTATCACTCCGTTATAATCCTTGAAGGAAGATGAGCATGAAATTAACCTTACCTCCGCCACTTTTATTTTTGCTCTCTGGGGCTTTTATGTATTTTTTGCCCCCAATTTGCCCGCTTGTAGTGCCTTTTTATCTCATTTTATCTGTGATAGCTCTTGCCTTTATCATGGGTGCAATGAGCCTAATGTCATTTTATCAAGCAAAAACAACCATAACCCCTATCAATCTGAATAAAACATCAGCGTTGGTAACGGATGGTATTTATCGATTTACACGCAATCCAATGTACTTAAGCCTTGCATTATTACTTTGTGCTTGGGCAATGTATTTGTCGCATTTACTGGCTTGGGTAGGTTTGCCACTTTTTGTGTGTATCATAAATTATTTACAGATTATCCCCGAAGAAAAAGTACTTGAAGAGAAATTCGGACAAAACTATTTACAATACAAAAAGCAAGTAAGACGTTGGATATAAAAAATAGAAGATAAAGTATGAGTGGTGGGCGATACCGGTCTCGAACCAGTGACCCCCTCCTTGTAAGGGAGGTGCTCTCCCAACTGAGCTAATCGCCCGAATACCTTGCGGTTTCGACTAGTTTAAACACTTTAATTAAGTGGTGGGCGATACCGGTCTCGAACC
>NZ_ACQL01000138.1 GCF_000175195.1 Actinobacillus minor NM305
CCTGCCATAAGATGAGCCCAAGTGGGATTAGGTAGTTGGTGGGGTAAAGGCCTACCAAGCCGACGATCTCTAGCTGGTCTGAGAGGATGACCAGCCACACTGGAACTGAGACACGGTCCAGACTCCTACGGGAGGCAGCAGTGGGGAATATTGCACAATGGGGGGAACCCTGATGCAGCCATGCCGCGTGAATGAAGAAGGCCTTCGGGTTGTAAAGTTCTTTCGGTGATGAGGAAGG
>NZ_ACQL01000136.1 GCF_000175195.1 Actinobacillus minor NM305
TGATGTTATCGCCTGGCATTACCATTTCTACGCCTTCTGGTAATTCGATAGTACCAGTTACGTCAGTTGTACGGAAATAGAATTGTGGACGGTAACCTTTGAAGAATGGAGTATGACGACCAC
>NZ_ACQL01000135.1 GCF_000175195.1 Actinobacillus minor NM305
TAATCTCGGAAGCTAAATCTTGAGAGGTAGGGTTAATGATATTTAAGCTATGGTTATTTCCACTTTCTTGAAAATAAACAACATTTCGTTCACCAAGCGACATTAACTCTAAAATATCCGTATCAAACACTTCAACAATTTGTTCCAATTTAGGAATTGTTAAACGAGTTTCGCCACGTTCAATTTTTGCATAACCATTTGTGGACATACCTAAACGATCCGCCATTTCATCTTGCATTAAACTTTTACTTTCTCTTAAAATTTAGTTTTTGTACAAATACCACATAATACCGTTTAGTCACAACCCTATCTCTGCAACCCTTTTAAACGATACAACACCTCTAACGCTTGTTTAGGGGTAAGTTCATCGGGATCAACCTCCGCAAGGGCTTTTTCGACTTCACTTTCCACAGCAACAAGCGGTGGGATTTCTGCGTTGTTTTGCAAATCGCCGGAGAATAACAAATCTGCTTGCGGATTTTCTGCACCCACTTTGGTTTGCTCAGAAATCGTTTCTAAATGCGCTAACCGCTGTTTCGCTAACTGAATAACCGCTTTAGGCACGCCGGCAAGCGCTGCTACCGCTAAGCCATAACTTTTACTCGCTGCTCCTTCCTGAACCGAATGCATAAACACGATGGTGTCATTATGCTCTCTCGCATCCAAATGCACATTGGCAACGCCTTTTAAGAGATTAGGCAAGCTGGTTAATTCAAAATAGTGGGTCGCAAACAACGTGAGCGATTGGCTTTTCTTCGCCAGCCATTCCGCGCACGCCCACGCTAATGAAAGCCCGTCATAAGTTGAAGTGCCTCGCCCAATTTCATCAATTAACACCAAGCTATACTCGGTGGCTTGATGAAGAATATTCGCCATTTCGGTCATTTCCACCATAAAGGTTGAACGTCCGGAAGCTAAATCATCGCTTGCGCCAATACGGGTAAAAATTCGATCGACAATGCCGATTTCCGCACTCTCTGCCGGCACAAAACTGCCGATGTACGCCATAAGCGTGATCAATGCAATTTGACGCATATAGGTGCTTTTTCCCCCCATATTCGGACCCGTTACCACCAACAAATGTCGTTGCCCATTTAAATATACCGGGTTCGCAATAAAAGGCTCTTTCAGCACTTGCTCAACCACCGGATGGCGACCACCTTTGATATTGATGAGACGTTGAGGGCTGAAAGTTGGCTTAACATAACCCAGATTTTCCGCACGTTCAGCTAAGTTGGTCAAAACATCTAGCTCCGATAACGCCATTGCCGCTAATTGCAATTCACCTAAACGAGGCATCATAAAATCAAACAATGCTTCATAAAGTTGTTTTTCCAACGCTAAAGAAGCCCCTTTCGCTTTTAACACCTTATCTTCATAAGTTTTTAACTCTGGAATGATATAACGCTCGGCATTTTTTAGGGTTTGGCGGCGCACATAGTGAATAGGCGCTTTATGTGCCTGCCCTTGGCTAATTTGAATATAGTAGCCGTGAACAGCATTAAAACCGATTTTAAGCGTATCAATGCCTGTGGTTTCTCGCTCCCGTTGTTCTAGATTTTCTAAGTATTGGGTCGCCCCATCGGCTAAATCACGCCATTCATCTAATTCTGCGTTGTAGCCTGCTGCAATGACCCCACCATCACGAATAAGCTGTGGTGGATTTTCAATAATCGCTCGTTCTAACAAATCGTGAAGTTCGCTAAAATCACCGATTTGGTGCAGTAACTGATCTAAACTTGCAGTTAAATGTTGCGAACTCTGCACGATGTCAGGAATTTGCCCCAATGCTGAACGTAAACGGGTTAAATCACGAGGGCGAGCCGAGCGAAGTGCCACACGAGCTAAAATGCGCTCCATATCGCCCACGTTTTGTAGCAAAGATTGAAGCGGTTGAATTTGTCCATTTTTTTGCAAAGCATCAATCGTTTCTTGACGCTCTTCCAGCTTTTTCATCTGGCGAATAGGTTGGTGGATCCAACGCTTAAGCAAACGGCTTCCCATTGGTGTAACACATTTATCCAGCACTGCGGCTAACGTATTTTCTGTCCCTCCGGCAAGGTTTTGTGTTAATTCCAAATTGCGGCGGGTTGCGGCATCGAGTAACACTGTGTCGTGATTTTGTGCCAGATGAATACTATTGATATGAGGCAACGCCGTACGTTGTGTTTCTTGAGCATAATGCAACACACAACCTGCCGCACAAAGGGCAACGACTGCCTTTTCGACCCCAAAACCAGCCAAACTTTGCGTACCAAATTGACGGTTTAATAGTTGAATTGCCGTCACCAACTCAAATTCCCATACCGGACGGCGGCGCAAACCTTTGTAATTATTTAAAATTTGTGCATAAGCAAAATCTTCTGCATAGAGAATTTCTGCCGGACTAACACGCTGTAATTCAGCGGCGAGCGCTTCTTTATTTGGCAATTCACTGATTAAGAAACGCCCTGATGTCATATCTAATGTCGCAATCGCAAAAGTACCTTTCTCCTCATAAATGGCTGCCACAAGATTATCTTGACGCTCGGGTAAAAGCGCTTCATCGCTGACCGTGCCGGGCGTAACAATACGCACCACTTTACGTTCAACAGGTCCTTTACTCGTGGTTGGATCGCCAACTTGTTCACAAATTGCTACACTTTCGCCCAATGCCACCAACTTTG
This sequence comes from Actinobacillus minor NM305, assembly GCF_000175195.1. Taxonomy (GTDB): domain Bacteria; phylum Pseudomonadota; class Gammaproteobacteria; order Enterobacterales; family Pasteurellaceae; genus Haemophilus_A; species Haemophilus_A minor. The sequence continues at coordinate 2,667 of NZ_ACQL01000135.1, forward strand.
CCAAATAACCTTCAACGGCGTGATAAGGCACGCCAGCCATAGGAATAGGCTCGCCTGCGGATGCACCTCGTTTAGTTAAAGAAATATCTAATAACGCAGCCGCTTTTTTCGCATCGTCATAAAACAACTCGTAAAAATCGCCCATACGATAAAAAAGCAAAATATCGGGATTTTGGGCTTTAAGTTGTAAATACTGTTGCATCATTGGGGTATGATTTGAAAGTTCTTGGGTCATAACATTCTTTGAGTAAATAAAAAATCAGACGTAGTTTATCAGATTGCCCCACCCTGTACAAAATCACGGAGGCTGACTATAATTTGAAGAGTTTTTCTTAAGAGGACAAAACAATGAAATTATATGGATTACCGGGCTCTTGCTCATTTGTTCCCCACGTTGCATTAGAGTGGATTAAACAAAAAACAAATACCCAATATGAATATCAAGCGGTTACACGTGAATTTATTAAATCGCCTGAATACCTTGCATTAAACCCACGTGGTGCCGTACCGGTATTAGTGGACGGCGATCTTGCGCTTTCACAAAACCAAGCGATTTTGCACTATTTAGACGAGGTTTACCCAGAGGTCAAACTTTTTGGAAGTAAAACTGCACGAGATAAAGCAAAAGCAGCACGCTGGTTAGCGTTCTTCAACGGCGATATTCACAAATCTTTCGTGCCATTATTCCGCTTACCAAGCTACGCAGCGGATAACGAAGCCTTAGCGAACACCATTCGCCAACAAGCAGCAGAGCAAATTTTAGACCAATTAGCAACGGCAAATGAATATTTAGAAACTCATGCTTTCTTCGGCGAAACCCTTTCTGTTGCGGATGTTTACCTATACACCATGTTAAATTGGTGCTATTTACTTAAACTTGATTTTAGCCACTTATCACAACTCGCACCGTTTATGAAACGTGTTGAAGCAGATAGCAGTGTACAGCAAGTTCGAGAGCAAGAAGGGTTAAATAAATAAGACTCCTGTTATTTAGCAAAGAGAAGAGGAATACACGCAAGCGTATTCCTTTTTTCTTATTTAAAAAAGACCAAAAACGAACCAAAACAATAGAAAAAAGATAAATAAAGTTTAAAAAAGATCTTTTCAATATAAAAAAGTTTATATATGATTCTTTTAAGATGATATTTTATTACATTAGACCATATATAAGCTATGAATACATTAACTTCTCAACTTGAAATGCAAATTGATGCATTAAAAACATTACAAAAAGAGGTCATTGCTTATGAACAAGCACAACGGCAGCAATTACATGCTAACAAAATTCATAGCATGACAGCATTTGGCCAATTACTTAATGAAAAACGTAAAGCATTAGATATTGATCTGCATACGCTTGAATTACAAACAAATGTCTCTGTTTCGACACTTAAGCGTTTATTTCAAGACCCAAGCCAAGTACGGTTTTCAACTGTATTATTGGTTGCTGAAACATTAGGGATTTCATTATGCACGCTCTAAAACGTATTGGTAATGTCTATTTATATGAAGAATTAGTCGGGCAACTCGTACAAGATTCACAAGGTTTTCATTTTTATTATGATGAAAATTATCAGGGCATTTCGATTTCGCTTAGCCTTCCGATTTCACAGCGAGCATTTCATTCTGAGCATCTTTTCCCTTATTTTGCTTCTCTCGTTCCCGAGGGGTGGTTAAAGGAACGTTATTCTACCTTGCAGAAAATTGATGAAAATGATCTCTTCGGATTACTCCTAAATAATGGAAAAAATTTACTTGGCGCCACACAAATTTTTGAGGTGAAATGATGTCCGTTTGTCGAATTACATTACAAGCACTCACAGACCGTGAAGAAAAAACAGGTTATAGCGCAAAGGGTCTTTTGGCTTTAACCGGCAATGAAAAATTTAATCCGATGCTTCCATTTAGCCGGCAAGAATTCACTTTCTCTAAGCCTCAAAAGCAAAAAGGCATGAGTATTTCAGGTTATCAACCCAAACTACAACTGATTATTCAGGATAACCAGTTTACAAGCATTGATCAGCAAGGATTATATATTCTCAAGCCCTCTCCGGCGGATTACCCAAATTTAGCGGAAAATGAGCACGCTACGATGCAATTAATGAAAAAATTAGGCTTTTGTGTGCCTGAAAATGGTTTGATTGCTTTTAATGCAAGTGAATCAGCCTCAGAAAAAGAATTTGCTTTTGTGATTAAGCGTTTTGATCGAACGGAAGAAGGTAAACCTATTCATAAAGAGCAACTTGATGGTGCAATGAATGTTCATGAAAAATATGGAAAAATTGGCAGTGGCAACGAGCAATATATTAGCTATGAACAAGCGGTAAAATTTATTCTTGCTCATACCGAAAATAATTTAAACCAAAAGCAGGGGTTATTTAGACAAATCGTTTATGCTTATCTTCTCGGTAATAATGACCTGCATTTACGGAATTTCTCTCTTATTCATTCCAAAGAAGGAAAAATAACGCTCGCACCAATTTATGATTTTGTCTCCGTGGCACCTTATTCTGAACTATTTAATAGCTCAATTTTAGCTTTACCACTACTAGCAAAAGAGGAGGGCGGAAAAGAATTGGCTCACGGTTTTGATACACAATATGGCGAATATATCGGGCAAGATTTTATTGAATTTGGAGAGAATATCGGGCTAAGTAAAAGGCTGATTATCGAAAAACTTCTTCCAGCAATAAAGGCTGAAGCTGAAATGGTAGAACAAGTTTATCAGGCCTCTTTTTTACCCGAAAAACATAAAGAACAGATATTAAAGGCATATTCAAGAAGACTTAACTTGCTTTTTATTTTAAACGAGGAAAAATTACTCAAATAAAAACAAGCGGTTATTTTTCTTACACCATTTGCAAAATGGTTCGAAAAAATAACCGCTTATCTATACTAAATATTAGCACTAGAAATTATAACAATAGTGCTGCTCCCCATTTAATAATATCAAAGAAAAACTTGTTTTCATTAGTGGCAACGCCATCGCCTTTTTGTTTGTCATCCGGCTTAGCTTCTTCCACCATACCGCTTTTATATTGCCCTTTGACGACTGCCAAATCATCACGTGCGTTTGATCTTAACGTTTCGCATTGCTTCTTCGTTAATTCTTTGATTTCACTCGGATTTTCTTTAAATTTCTTAAATTGATATTGCGCATATCCCATAGATTTCTCATCAGCTTGCACAATTTTCACATATTGCTCGCCAATGACTTTTTCTAACGGATAGAAAAAGACGTATTGTGAGTGAATATACGCATCTTCTTTAGAAAAATGATCTTGTTGAATCCGTGTGAGATTAGGATAAATACATTCCGCTGCTTGATTGCTTTCAGCCACCCAGCGCTGAGCATCTTGATCCGATAAAATATAATCTGCATCAGCAAATTCACCAGGAAAAGATTCTGTCTTTTGCTCTGAACTACAACTAGCAATCAGCAACACAGCGAATGATAATGTCAGATAATGTTTCAACATCGTTAATTTCTCTTATACCTTATAGTTTGACAAATCCATCATAAATATGGGTTGCATCACCTGTCATATAAAGTGAGTGCCCTACGCCTTCCCATTCAATCATCAGTGAACCACCCGGCAAATCCACTTGGACTTTACTATCAAGTAAGCCTTGCATAATGCCGACAGCAACCGCACCACAAGCACCACTTCCACATGCCTGTGTTTCGCCTGCACCGCGTTCAAAAACACGTAGCTTGATATGATTACGGTTAATCACTTGCATAAATCCTATATTGGCTCGCTCAGGGAAGCGTTCATGATTTTCCAATAAAGGACCTAATTCATTCACGGGGGCTGTTTGAATATCTTCTACCTGTAAAACGCAATGCGGATTTCCCATTGAAACAACGCCACATAATACGGTTTGTAATGAAGTACGAAGAATATAGTTTTTCTCAAATTTATTGGCGGTAAAAGGAATCTGCGCCGGCTCCCAAATCGGTTCGCCCATATTCACTCTCACTTGTCCATTTTCTTTCAGGCTCAGCACCATTTTCCCTTTTGCGGTACTTACATGAATATCTTGCTTATTTGTTAAACCTTTTAAGGTGACAAATCGCGCAAAACATCTTGCACCGTTACCGCATTGTGAGACTTCACTCCCGTCCGCATTAAAAATACGATAATGGAAATCGAGTTCTGGGTCATAAGGTGGTTCAACTAATAATAATTGGTCAAATCCGATACCACGATGGCGATCAGCGAGTTTTTGAATAATCTCTTCGGTTAAAAACACATTTTGTGTTACACCATCTACCACCATAAAATCATTGCCGAGTCCGTGCATTTTTGAGAATTGCATATTTTTTTCCTAATTTTTTGATTTTTATTAAATCTTATTATAGAGATTAGATTTATTTATTGATATAGTACGGCGGATTTTTTAAATGCCGGTTTTTTATTTTAACCCTCACAGTATGAGGGCATTTTTCTTAAATTACAATGGAGTATTAAAATATGTCTGCAATGTTTATCTTGCAATTTGCCATTGTTCTACTTTGTATCTTAATCGGTGCACGAGTAGGCGGTATTGGCTTAGGGGTCTTTGGTGGTCTGGGTTTAGCTATTCTTTCTTTTGGATTTGGCTTAAAACCGGCAGGTTTACCTATTGACGTAATGTTTATGATTATGGCAGTGGTTTCTGCTGCTGCGGCAATGCAAGCTGCTGGCGGTTTAGATTATATGATTAAAATTGCAACTAACATTTTACGCCGCAATCCGAAATATATAACCTTTATCGCACCGCTTGTTACTTGGACATTTACCGTGCTTGCAGGTACTGGGCACGTAGCTTATTCTGTATTACCGGTTATTGCTGAAGTTTCTCGTCACAACGGTGTTCGCCCAGAGCGTCCACTTTCAATGGCGGTTATTGCATCTCAATTTGCGATTGTTGCAAGTCCAATTGCGGCAGCAGTAGTTGCAGTGGTTGCATTCTTAGAACCGCAAGGAATAACATTAGGCGATGTGTTAATGGTAACAATCCCTTCAACCTTATTAGGTTTAATGTTAGCTTGTGTATTTGTGAATAAAATGGGTAAAGAATTAAAAGACGACCCACATTATCAAAAACTACTACAAGATCCTGAATACGTAAAAGCGAACCACACTGATACAAATCCGGCAGAAGTCGTGATTAAACCAACAGCAAAAATGTCTGTCGGCTTATTCTTATTTGGCGCATTATTAGTGGTTTTATTAGGTGCGATGCCTAGCTTACGTCCTGTATTTGACGGCAAACCAATGGGTATGGCGCACGCTATTGAAATCGTGATGCTGACTGTTGGTGCATTAATCATTCTCTTCTGCAAACCGGATGGCGATGAAATTACAAAAGGTTCTATTTTCCATGCGGGTATGCGTGCGGTAATTGCTATCTTTGGTATCGCATGGTTAGGCGACACATTAATGCAAGCCCACATGACTGAAGTGAAAGAGATGGTATCAGGCTTAGTTGAAGCTGCTCCATGGGCATTTGCATTAGCATTATTTGTACTTTCTATCTTAGTAAACAGCCAAGGGGCAACTGTTGCAACACTCTTCCCATTAGCGGTCGCAATTGGTATTCCAGCACCAATTCTCATCGGGGTATTTGTGGCGGTAAATGGTTATTTCTTCATTCCAAACTATGGTCCGATTATCGCTTCTATTGACTTCGATACCACAGGTACAACACGAATCGGTAAATTCATCTTTAACCACAGCTTTATGCTTCCTGGTTTAATCAGTATGGCATTCTGTTTAGGTTTAGGCTTACTGTTCGCACAAATCTTCCTATAAAAATAAAGGGCGTTTAAAACGCCCTTTTTTATCTTTATATCTCACGCCTTGTTAATATTTAATTAACCACAACCCAAGCAAAGTAAACCCAATGCCCCCCACTAAGTGTAATCCCAATACCCCCATGACTATGCCATATTCCCCGGCTAATAATTTCTCACTTAATTCTGCCGAGAAACTTGAAAACGTGGTAAAACTGCCTAAAAAGCCGGTGATAAAGAGTAACTTTTGCTGATCGTGTAATTGTAAACCCATGGCAATACCAATGAGGAAACAGCCCAACCAGTTTGCCAATAATGTTCCGAACGCAAATTGGCTAAAAAACGGGTTCAGCCATATGCCTAGCTGCCAGCGAGCAATTGCCCCACCAACAGCTCCCAAAGAAATGAATAAAATATTCATCTTACGCCACCAAGAAAAGATGCGGAATTAAATTCATCACAACCACCGTTGCCATAGAAAGTAACAAGCGTGATGAACCAAAAATAAAGCCTCGATTAGTACCATTATCAAACTTCACCAGTAAGTTTGCCATCGCCGTTAAAGCATATACTTCAATCACGGTAAAGATCACTAAATATAAATACGCCGTATAAACCGATAAAAAATGCAAGGTAACAAACCATGGCACAATAATGCCTACTGCTAATAACGGCGCAACCCACTTCGTTTGTTGGGTGGTTAAATTGATTTTGCGTGAGAAACTACTTTGCAATAATACCGTCAATAACCCATTTACAAATAAAGCGATCGGCGAATGTTCCGGCATACCGAGTTTGTTATCAAACAAAAACGGGAAAATCACAAAAAAGGATGTTGCAATAGATAACGGCAAAAACAACATCAAATGCACAAACAGAAATTCTTTAGTAATAATTTCTCGGATTTGCGCAAAACGAAATTTTACCAACGTTTGTACCGTTTGGATCTGATAAAACGGTTTCACCATTAACACAAATAAAATTGCCTCAATCGCAAAGCAAACCCAAATCAGTAGATCGATCTGTTCGTATTTAATAAACGGCACGACAAGTAAAGGTGCAAACATGGAAGACATCGAGGTAACTTTCAAATACTTCCCTTGTAAGCGGGTTTTTTCGGCATATTCGTCCCCTGCGAGCGCCAATAAGCACGCTTTGGCATTGGTGCCAAATAAACAGCTACCCAACCCAAAGCAGGTAGTTGCCAACAGTAATAGACCATAGTGATCGGCAGATAAAAAGAAAATGTATGCCAAAACGTCCAATAAACAGCCCAGCAACATCATTTTTGCCAATCCATAGCGGTCGCCCCAAATGCCGGCAAAAATCGCTAACGCCTGATTACAGAAAAATAATAAAGATAACGAAAAAGCAATTTCACTGTTGCTTAACCCCTTTTTCTGCAAATAAATAAAAAAGACCGTTTGCATAGAAAAGAAAGCCAGCGTAGAAAAAAATCGCCGAATCAATAACAGTTTTTGAAGATGCATAAATGTAAAAAAATAAAAAAAGATAACCGCTTGTCGGTAAGTTAATAATGAGGAGGAGGGGTTTCTTCAGCACGAGAAGCTACGTTACTCGCCGAAATCCCTTTAAATTTCTCCGCCAAATGACGAATTTGTGTTTGTAATTTATCTAAGGCAAATTGTTGTTCAATTAATGCCTGATTGAGTTCTTCAATGGTGACCTCTTGGAAAGCCACTTTACTCTCTAATTCCTCAATTCGAGTAAATAATTCTTGGTTTGTCTGCATTTTTTCATAAAAAGGTTGTCTAAAAAGAAAATACACTTTACCCTATCCAACTGGATATTAACACTATTTTTATAAGGAAACGTTATGTCAAAAATTAAATTATCTATGATTGCAGTACTCGCTTCTTCAGTTCTTTCTACCTCTGTTTTTGCAGAAGCACAAAAAGCAGATACCAAATTTGTAGATGATTCTTCCTACGCTATCGGTGTATTGATGGGTAAAAATATTGAAGGCGTGATTGAATCACAAAAAGATATTTTTACCTATAACCAAGACAAAATTATTGCCGGTGTTCAAGATACATTGAAAAAAAGCGGCAAATTAACCGATGAAGATTTACAAAAACAGCTTAAATCATTAGATAGCTACCTTTCTTCACAAGAAGAAAAAATCACAGCTGAAAAGAATAAAGCAACCGTAGCAGAAGGTGAAAAATTCCGTGCTGACTATGCGAAAAAAGATGGCGTGAAAAAAACAACATCAGGTTTACTTTATAAAATCGAAAAAGCCGGCGAAGGCACAAGCCCTGCTAAATCAGATATCGTTAAAGTGCATTACAAGGGAACATTACCAAACGGCACGACATTTGACAGCTCTTACGACCGTGGCGAACCGATTGAATTCCAATTAGACCAACTGATTCCAGGCTGGATTGAAGCAATCCCAATGTTGAAAAAAGGCGGTAAAATGGAGATCGTTTTACCACCGGAATTAGGTTATGGTAATCGCCAAGCAGGTAAAATCCCGGCTAACTCAACATTAAAATTTGAGATTGAATTATTAGATTTTAAACCGGCAGATAAAAAATAATAGTATAGGGGCGGAGTATCTCCGCCCAACAAAAACATTCTTTAATGATAAACAATGACAACCTTTACCCCTTTTTCAGATGAAGATCATGCCATTTTGGCATCTTATTTCCCTGTGGTGGACGGGATAGCCGCACTCCTAGGCGAACATTGTGAAATCGTCCTTCACTCTCTCGAATTCTTAGAACATTCCGCCATTTATGTCGTGAATGGGCATAATACAGACCGAAAAATTGGCTCACCTCTTACCGATAAAGCCCTACGTTCTTTGCATAATATGCAAACGGATAGCGTATCCAAACCTTACTTTACCCGTTCTAAAGGCGGTGGCGCCTTAATGAAATCGGTCACGATTGCTATCCGTAACCGCAAACAGCACGTGATTGGCTTTATTTGTATTAATGTCAATTTAGACGTACCGGCATCACAATTCTTAAACAGCTTTTTCCCACCCAAAGAAGAAACGGAAAATGCGGTTAATTTTGCCAGCTCTGTGGAAGATTTAGTCGCACAGACCATTGAACACACTATTGAAGAAGTGATGGCGGACAGAAATGTCTCAAATAACAATAAAAATCGCCAAATTGTGATCTCATTATTTGAAAAAGGCATTTTCGATATTAAAGAAGCTATCAACCAAGTTGCTGAACGGCTTGATATCTCTCGTCATACCGTTTATCTCTATATCCGCCAAACGAAGCAGGAGACCGAGGAATAATGCAATACGTACTGGCGATCAAATCGGAAGGATTTGGTTCTCAAGGTGCAACGCTTGCTTACCAAATTGCCGAACAACTGATCCAAAGTGGACATGAAATCAGCCAAATTTTCTTTTTCCAACAAGGCATACACAATGCCAACAAATGGATTTCGCCGGCAAGCGATGAACTGAATCTACTTGAAAAATGGCAAAATTTAGCCAAAACAAACCGCTTGTCATTACACCTTTGCATCTCTGCTGCACAACGTAGAGGTGTGGTTGAACAAAATCTCGCTGAGCCTTTTGTGCTTGCCGGTTTAGGCGAATTTAGCCATGCCGTTTTAAAAGCCGATCGATTACTGACATTTTAATATGAAATATAAACTTGCCATTTTATTTACCCAGCCCCCGTTTGGTTCTGCCACCAGCCGAGAAGGCTTAGATGCCCTACTGGCAGCGAGTGCTTTCTGCCAAGAAGAGGAAATCCTGATCCTCTTTCTGAATGATGGTGTATTTAATTTACTGAAAAACCAACAACCTGCGGAAATCCTACAAAAAGATCACATCGCCACCTTTAAACTGATTGAATTGTATGATTTAACGGAATGTTTTGTTTGCCAAGAAAGCGTTGCAGAACGAAGATTAGAAAATGCAGAGTGGATATTTTCCGATATCCGTTGGTGCTCTCGAGATGAGATGTTTACCAAATTACAGCAAGCTGAAAAAGTTTTAACCTTTTAAGAGAAATATCATGCTTTATACTTTATCCAAAGCACAATATGATGTTCAAGAATTAGCGATAATCCTTGCACAAATTCGCCCGACTGATGCCTTACTTTTATGGCAAGACGGCGTATTACAAGCGGTCAAAAACCCACAATTATTTACCAAAATCGACCATGTTTTTGCGCTGAAAAATGATGTACAGGCAAGAAACCTACCTCTTACGATACCGCAACTATCACTGGCGGAAGTTGTTAAATTAACCGAAGACTACGCTCCTCATGTCGCACTATAAGCGCTTCATTTTATAGGCATAGTAGACAAAATGGTGGCTAATGAATATTTTTAATTATTCTTAGCAACTCTTTTTATTTAAAAAATCCTTTATAAACATAATCTTATATCTTTTCGTTAATCCTGCATGATGTGATATTTTCTCCTTAAGTTGTCCAAGTAAGTTTTCAAGTCTATTTGTCGTTTTT
>NZ_ACQL01000134.1 GCF_000175195.1 Actinobacillus minor NM305
TGTGTTTGAATGGCTTATAGCGTGTTTGCATGATTGCCGATTGCCAACACTAGCTGTAATGTTCATGCTAAGCCATTCATGCTATTTATAACTTAAAAGGAGCAACAGAATGAAAATCAAGATTAAATCTGACTTGAACGAGTATGTAATAACTTACACGCTTTTTTTTGATGGCGAAGTCGAAATGGTTTCTGGCGATTTGAGAGCGATAATGGAACGGATTTCACGTTTCTTTAGGACAAAAGAAATGAACGGTGCATTGCTTCACGTTAATATGGATTGTAATTTTAATATGTGATTTATAATAACTAACGCCCTACGGTTGTTGAATTCCTGCAAATGTTGCCAACAAGTGCCAACACTTGCAGGAATTGACATTTTACAGTGCTACATTCTCATTCTAGGGCGTTGAATGTTTGCCGAATCGTTCTTATATTCTTGCACAATTCTCACTCTTTCTTCGATAAATACTGCTTTTCGCTTTTCTCGCATTTCAGCTCTAATTTCCCTGATTTCATCTCTGCTGTTGGTTATAAGACCTTTTATACCTTCTACAAGCTCTTTTATTACTCGCTCTGCTCTAAATTCTTTTAAAATGTAATGCATTATCGTCTTTGGACTAGCAACGAGAGCTTCTCTAATGCTCGTGTATCTTCCGTATTGATTCTTAGGCGGTTGTTCTATAAATTCTCTTATCAAATTATCTGTTTTTGGTAAAGCTAAAACTTTCGATACACTCTCTTTCAGCCTTACACCAACTTTTGGATCTTGATAGAATTTATCTAATTCTTCCTGTAATAAATCCAAACGCTGTTGTAGAACCACGAGATTATTTTGCCCTGTCGGTTCAACGATTTTCGAATAAGGGTTGAAGTTGTGGCTTTCTAAACTTGACTTAACAATTTCTGCGTATTCCTCTGCATTTTGCTGAAAATGGTTATAGTATGGACCAATCAACTGCTGATTCAATTCATCTAAGTGTTTTTCCTTTTCCTCTTTTTCTCGACTTGCCTTAAGTTTATCCACTCTTTTCTTTAATTTTCCTTCGTAGATCAATCTTAGGTTCAATAAACGCTTTCTGTTGAATGTATCGATAAAAGCCCTTAATTCGCTCCCATTCGCTTCCTGAACGCTTTTTCCCATTATATCACGGCACATCAGCTCCACAGGGTTAAAATCTCGTGTACGCTCGTCTATGGCGTTTCTAGCGTATGTATCTTTAACCATTGCTTCCAATTCTTCCAAATTCTTTGTCTGAACTTCCGTTTTATATTTTTTTACCAGCCCTGAAAATTCTTTCAATTCGGTGTGCGTGGCTCTGTCTTTCTTGTTATGCTCGTGTAGTCCATATTTAGTGCCGATTTTTTGGTAAAACTCGTCTTGGAACTTCCCTAGCTCTGTTGGACCGTCAATGAACGCCTTGAAATTCGTTGTGTGGTTTCCCTTTGCGTTTTTCGTCACGCAAGCCATAAAGACATGGGCGTGGGGCGTGGTTTCGTCAAAGTGAAAATGGGAAGAAATGAAATTATCCGCACCAAATTTATCCATCAGCAACTGCACTCCGTCCTGTAAATACTGTATCTGCTGTTCCTTTGTCATTGCGTGTAAGGCTTCGGGGCTTGCAGATACGATGAATTCCGTAGCGTAAACAGCGTTGGAGCGTAACTTTTGCACCCTTTTATCTACCACTTTTTTTGCTTGTTCTCGCACCAATGCTTGTAACTTCTTCGGTGTGAATTCCACTTGTTTTGGTTTGCGGTCATCATTATTAACCCCGATAAAATGTAGATTTTCGTGTATGCGGTCTGCATTGACATTCATCGGTGTATGTAGCCTTGTTGCATGAGCGAGAAATGCCGATACTTCCTGTTTTGACCGTTTTGCCAATCGCAATACGTGGTAAATTCCTGCCTGTTCTGTCATATATGGTCCTTATGGTTATGCTGTTGATTTTGCCCTTTTTGCAAAAGGGTACTCACTACCCTTTTTCTACGAAAAAGACGTTCGCCCTACGGGGTTTTTTATAATGCTGATTGAAAGAAGTCCGTATGGCAATGCTTAGAGCGGTATTGTATCAAAAATGTTCAATTTTACAAATGAAGCATAGCTGTAGTAACACAACCTATACTGTGTCCCCACGTTACATCCCTTCCAATATTCTGTTACATGGCAAATATGCGTGGTTAAAATTTACACTAATTTTTATGCTAAAATGGGGTTCAAATTGGCGTGAGAATAGATAAAAAAAGGCAGTTAAATAACTGCCTTTTTCTTATTTTGATGATTCTTCTAACAATCTTTTTTTATAACGTTTTTCTAATGCTTTAACGCTATCAATGGTTCTCTCAAACATTCTTGCAATTTCTTCCCATGTTACATTAGCATCAGATTTTCTGAGTTTGTATATTTTCTCCCCTAAGTCAGTTGAGTTTATTCTCATTTCTTTTCTTGCTCTTGATATGTATGTTTCTAAACTACGTTCTGAAATCTCAAATCTTCTTAATAATTGCTCTTTTTCGTCTTGCGATAATGATTTTTTTAAATCATAGTTCTTTTTTATAAAGTCGATTGCTGCTGCCATATCGTCTTAGCGTTGGTTTCGCTATTAGTTTTTTCTACATTGAATTTGATTTTTATAGTGTTTTCAAGGGTTGGTGCATTAAAACTCTTGACATTTTCATTATTTTTTTGTAAAATTTTTGCCATATTATTTGAATATCTCTTGACTGTTGAAGTTTGCCGACCGATACAATCAAGAGATTTTTTTTGTTTAAAAAATGTGTTGGATAGAGTATCAGAAAAATTGAGTGCGTGTCAAACTCAATCCCCTTGTTTGTATATTTTTTGTGCAGATTCGTGTCATTACCGCAAAACTATAAGATAATTTATTCTGTTTTTTTCGCTTCTTACTTTTTGCTCACTTCTTGTACAATTAGTTTTAATTGCGTGTTTATTACTCATACCTAGCTAACTGCTTGTTTGGATAGCTTTGAGTGTGTTGGCATAGCTTTGTGTGTTTGGAT
>NZ_ACQL01000133.1 GCF_000175195.1 Actinobacillus minor NM305
AAAAATGAAAACCTTGCAAGCACTTTTTTGCAAAAAAATTTAAAAAAATGATCGCTTGTTGAAAATAACAACTTTTAGCATAAATCAAAAACAAAAAAGGACGTTTTATTCATCAATGAAAAATAAACAACCAGAATTATCTTATAAAAAGAAACCCCAACCAATGGTTGGGGTTTAAATTATCTTCTACGAGAAAGTTGAGAATTAACGATATCGTAAACTCGTAACTTCGCAATTTCACGTGAAAGTTTCGCAGAAAGCTCTGCATTATTGCTTTTGCTTAAAATCTCTTCCGCTTTGCGTTTTGCCGCAAGAATTCGTTGTTGATCTAACTCTTCGCCACGAATTGCAACATCAGCTAGAACCGTTACGATTGTCGGTTGTACTTCTAAGAAGCCTCCCGATACATAAATAAATTCTTCACGACCATCTTGTAGGGTATATTTTACCATTCCGGGTTTAATTGATGTTAATAATGGTGTGTGTCCTGCATAAACACCAAGCTCACCATCAACACCTGTTACTCGAACGCTAACAACGCTACCGCTAAAGATTTTTTCTTCTGCACTTACGATATTAAGCTCAAATTGAGATGCCATTTTGTTCTCCTTTCGTTCCTAATGGGGTAGGGAACAATTACATCTTGCTCGCTCTTTCCACAACTTCGTCAATTGAACCTGCCATATAGAACGCTTGTTCCGGAATATGGTCATATTCGCCTTCTAAGATACCTTTGAAGCCACGGATTGTATCTTTTAATGATACATATTTACCTGGAGAACCGGTAAACACTTCCGCAACGAAGAATGGTTGAGATAAGAAACGTTCAATCTTACGAGCACGCGCAACCACTAATTTATCGTCTTCAGATAATTCATCCATACCTAAAATGGCGATGATATCTTTTAACTCTTTATAACGCTGTAATGTACCTTGTACTCCACGTGCAACATTATAGTGTTCTTCGCCAACCACTAACGGATCTAATTGACGAGAGGTTGAATCCAACGGGTCTACCGCAGGATAAATACCTAATGATGCAATGTTACGACTTAATACAACGGTTGAGTCTAAGTGCGCAAAGGTTGTTGCCGGAGATGGGTCTGTTAAGTCATCCGCAGGAACATAAACCGCTTGAACAGAGGTAATAGAACCTGTTTTGGTTGAGGTAATACGTTCTTGTAATACACCCATTTCTTCCGCTAATGTTGGCTGATAACCTACCGCAGAAGGCATACGACCTAATAACGCTGATACCTCTGTACCTGCAAGGGTATAACGATAGATGTTATCCACGAAGAATAAAACATCACGACCTTCATCACGGAATTTTTCCGCCATCGTTAAGCCTGTTAGCGCAACACGTAAACGGTTACCCGGTGGCTCGTTCATCTGACCGTAAACCAGTGATACTTTATCTAATACGTTAGAATCTGTCATTTCGTGGTAGAAGTCGTTACCTTCACGAGTACGCTCACCAACACCGGCGAATACTGAGTAACCAGAGTGTTCGATTGCGATATTACGGATTAACTCCATCATATTTACGGTTTTACCTACACCCGCACCACCGAACAAACCAACTTTACCCCCTTTCGCAAATGGGCAGATTAAATCGATAACTTTAATTCCGGTTTCTAATAACTCTGTGCTGTTAGATTGTTCTTCGTAGCTTGGTGCAGCACGATGAATATCCCAACGTTCTTCTTCGCCGATAGGACCTTTTTCATCGATAGGCTCACCTAATACGTTCATAATACGACCTAAGGTTTGAGTACCTACCGGCACTTGAATAGGGTTACCCGTATTTTCAACTTTTAAGCCACGTTTTAAACCATCTGATGTACCTAATGCGATACAACGCACTAAGCCACCACCTAATTGTTGTTGAACCTCAAGGGTTAAACCCGTTTCAACTTTTAACGCATCATATACTTTTGGTACTGCATCTTGAGGGAATTCAACGTCAATCACCGCACCGATGATCTGTACAATTTTTCCTGTTGCCATTACCGTTCCTCTTTCACCTTAAATTGCCGCAGCACCTGCAACAATTTCATTTAATTCATTTGTAATGCTTGCTTGGCGAGCTTTGTTATACACTAATTGCAATTCATCAATTAATGTTCCCGCATTATCTGTTGCGGCTTTCATTGCTACCATTCGAGCGGCTTGTTCAGAAGCAAGATTATCGACAATTGCTTGATATACCTGCGTTTCTAAATAACGAACTAATAAACTGTCCAATAAAACTTTTGGATTTGGTTCATAAAGATAATCCCACGAACCTTTTGTTTCTAATTCATCATTCTCTAACTGCGGTAACGGAAGTAATTGTGCAATAACCGGTTTCTGCGACATTGTATTTTCAAAGCGGTTATAAGCAACATAAACAGCATCAATTTCGCCTTCACGATAGGCATTGATCATACCATTTACAATCCCAACAATGTTTTCCATTTCGGGTCTATCGCCTAAACCTGTTACTTGAGCCTTAATATCTAAACCAATGTTTTGATAAAAACTTGCCCCTTTTGAACCTACTAAGCCAAGTACAACACTAACGTCTTTATCTTTCCACGTTTTAAATTCATTTAAAGTTGCTTTGAATAAGTTGATATTCAGACCGCCACATAAGCCACGGTCTGTTGAAATCACTAAATAGCCAACTTTCTTAATTTCACGTTCAGTTAAAAACGGGTGCTTGTAACCAATGCTTCCTTTCGCAATATGGCTGATCACCTTACGGATGGTTTCCGAATAAGGACGACTTGCCGCCATACGCTCTTGCGTTTTACGCATTTTAGAGGTAGCAACCATTTCCATTGCTTTCGTAATTTTTTGGGTATTACGAACACTCGCAATCTTGGTTCTTATCTCTTTAGCACCTGCCATAATATTTCTCCGCTAGTCGTGATTACCACGCACCATTCTTTTTGAAGCCCTCAACGATAGCTTTTAATTGATCCTTAATAGCATCATTAAAATCGCCTGATTTCGCTAAATCCTTCATAAAGTCTAAATGGTTGCTGTTTGCGTAAGCAAGTAATGCTGTTTCGAATGAACCAATACGCTCAAGTTCAACATCATCTAAATAACCAAACTCAGCAGCAAAAAGCACTAACGCCTGTTCGCTTACCGGCATTGGTGCAAATTGTTTTTGTTTCAACAATTCTGTTACTTTTTGACCGTGAGAAAGCTGTTTACGAGTTGCATCATCAAGATCTGAAGCAAACTGAGCGAATGCGGCTAATTCACGATATTGTGCTAACGCTGTACGAATACCACCGGATAATTTTTTGATTACTTTAGTTTGCGCCGCAGAACCTACACGAGATACCGAAATACCTGGGTTTACCGCCGGACGGATACCTGAGTTAAATAAGCTCGATTCTAAGAAAATCTGACCATCAGTAATCGAAATTACGTTAGTTGGAACGAAGGCTGATACGTCCCCTGCTTGTGTTTCGATGATTGGTAATGCGGTTAAAGAACCTGTTTGACCTTTTACAGCACCGTTAGTGAAACGTTCTACATAGTCTGCATTTACACGCGCTGCACGCTCAAGTAAGCGAGAATGTAAGTAGAATACATCACCCGGGAATGCTTCACGACCTGGTGGACGGCGTAAAAGAAGTGAAATTTGACGGTAAGCAACAGCTTGCTTAGATAAATCATCATAAACGATTAATGCATCTTCACCACGATCACGGAAATATTCACCCATTGCACAACCAGAATATGGCGCAAGGTATTGTAATGCTGCAGATTCAGATGCTGACGCCACCACAACAATCGTATTTTGTAATGCACCGTGTTCTTCTAATTTACGCACCACGTTTGCAATTGTTGAAGCTTTCTGACCGATAGCAACATAGATACATTTAATACCTGAATCTTTTTGTGCAATGATCGCATCGATAGCAAGTGCTGTTTTACCGGTTTGACGGTCACCGATGATAAGCTCACGCTGACCACGACCGATTGGTACCATTGAGTCAACCGCTTTATAACCAGTTTGAACCGGTTGATCAACAGATTGACGGTCAATAACACCCGGCGCAATCACTTCAACCGGAGAGAAACCATCGTTTTCAATCTCGCCTTTACCATCGATTGGCTGACCTAAAGTATTTACCACACGACCTAATAAACCACGACCCACAGGTACTTCTAAAATACGACCAGTACATTTTACTGTCATACCTTCTGCTAAATCGGCATAAGGTCCCATCACTACCGCACCGACTGAATCACGTTCTAAGTTTAGTGCGATAGCATAACGATTGCCCGGAAGCTCAATCATTTCCCCTTGCATTACATCTGCAAGACCGTGAATACGGATAATACCATCGCTTACAGAAACGATCGTACCGGTACTTTGCGCTTCACTTACCACGTTAAATTGGGCAATACGCTTTTTAATCAATTCACTAATTTCTGTTGAATTTAGTTGCATTTTTTATTCCTCTTACAAGCTCAACGCTTGATTTAAGCGGTTTAATTGACCACGACTACTTCCATCAATTACTACATCATCATATTCAATGATCACACCGGCAATTAATGATTTATCAAGTTGAGTGGTTAAACGCACTTTTTGACCAAGACGTTTTTCCATTGCTCTCAAGATTTTTTCTTCTTGTGCTTGATCTAATTCGGTAGCACTGATGACGTTTACATCTTTTACTGCTTCATGTGCTGCTCTGAGTGATAAAAACTCAGCTAACACTGCAGGTAATGCAGATAAACGTTTGTTTTCAGCCATGATACGAATGAAATTTTGCCCATATTGGTCTAGTTGTTCGCCACAAATTTTGCAAAAGAAATCTGCAATCTGACCGCTTGCAAGAGAAGCTGAAATATATTCAGATACTTGCTCGTTCTCAGCCACTAACGCTGAAAATTGTAACATCTCTTGCCATTTATCCAACTGACCTTGCTCTAAAGCAAAATCAAAAGCTGCTTTAGCATAGGGGCGAGCAACTGTACTTAATTCTGACATCTGCCCCACCTTATTATAGTTCTGCAACTAGCTTATCAATAATGTCATTGTTTGCCGCTGCATCCACAGAACGACCCACAATTTTTTCAGCACCGGCAACGGCTAATGCTGCTACTTTTTGACGAAGCTCTTCTTGAACTCGTTTACGTTCACTTTCTACTTCTGCGTAACCTTGTTCAATAATGCGTAAACGTTCTGCTTCAGCTTCTGCTTGAACAGACTCTAAAATTTCATTACGGCGTTTAGTTGCTAAGTCAATAATATGCTGAGCTTCTTCGCGAGCTTTAACAAGTTCTTGTTCCACTAATACTTTCGTATCCGCTTGTTCTTGTTTTGCTTTTTCTGCACTCGCAAGCGCATCAGCAATGTTTGCTTGACGCGTTTCAATCGCGTTAATCAACGGTGGCCATACAAATTTCATGCAAAACCACACAAATAGTGCGAATGCAATCAACTGACCAATTAATGTTGCATTTAAATTCACAACGCCCTCCTAAAAGTCGGTTAAGTTATTCGAATGAATAACGGTTAATCAAATCCCGACTTATTTCAATAAATCAATGAACGGGTTTGCGAAGATGAAAAGTAAAGAAATACCTACTGCAATCATTGCAATCGCATCTAAAAGCCCCGCAACGATAAACATTTTTGTTTGTAAGCTGCTTGCTAATTCAGGTTGGCGAGCTGAAGACTCTAAGAATTTACCACCTAAAATCGCAAAGCCAATTGCAGTACCTAATGCTGCGAAAGCAAGTAGGATTGATGCACCAATAATCGTTGCTGTAATTACAGTTTCCATAATGTTCTCCATAATTTAAGGAATTTAGCCAAAGGCTAGGGTTAATAAAAAAGTTAAGAAAAAACACACTCGGGTTTTGTCAGCGGTCTGTTTTTGCAAACAATTTACAAAATATCACCGCTTCCCCATTTATTTTGTTTAGTGATCTGCTTTGTTATAAGCAATACTCAAATAAACAATCGTTAGCATCATAAAAATAAACGCTTGTAAGGTGATAACCAAAATATGGAAGATCGCCCAAGCTAAGTGTAATGGCAAACCTAATACTTGAAGTAAGAAGTTATCTGCCATATACATGACGGCAATAAGGATAAAGATTAGCTCACCAGCATACATGTTTCCGAATAAACGGAAAGCTAAAGAGATCGGTTTTGCTAATAAGGTAACCATTTCTAACACAAAGTTTACCGGAATAAACGCCCAATGATTAAATGGGTGAAGCGTATACTCTTTCACAAAGCCAGAAACGCCTTTTGACTTGATCGTATAGAAAATAATGAGTGCAAAAACACAGATCGACATCCCAAGCGTTGCGCTAATATCCGCCGTTGGCACTGCACGTAAATAATGAATACCGAATAATGCGGCTAATTGAGGTAAGAAATCAACTGGGATTAAGTCAATCGCATTCATGACAAACACCCAACAGAATACGGTTAATGCTAATGGCGCAACTACTTCACGTGTACCATGAAAGTTTTCTTTGATTAAACCATCAACCCACTCCACAATCATTTCAACAAAACATTGAAATTTACCCGGCACGCCCGATGTTGCTGTTTTAGCAACTTTGCGGAAGAAGAATAAAAAGATTACCGCAGAGACTACTGAAAAGAACAGAGTATCTACGTGTACATTCCAAAACCCATCCCCTGTTTTCAAAAACGAAAGGTGGTGACTAATATAGTCAGCGGTATTTCCAGCCATAATTTATCCTTTTAAAATTAAAAACTATACAGCTTGCCGATTTAACGCTATCGGTAAAACGATATTGAGTCCTAAAACCAAAATATAACCAATAAAAAAGAAAAGAAGTTTAAGATGAGGGATAAAAATAAAACTTAATGCAATCAATATAATTGCCACCAGCCATTTCATACCTTCGCCTCGATAAAAAGCGGTTATTTTTTGTTGATTTTTTGCGGTTCTAAAGAACACCCAATACACAAAAACACAATGAGGGAGGAACGCAGAAAATGCGCCAACAAGAAAAGACATGCTTGCTGAGAATTGAATCAATGAAACAAAACATACGCCGAGTAAGATAACACCAATTTCCCATTTAATGGCTTTAATATATTGTTGTTTTGCTCGGGTAATTACAGCCGACATATTATTCCTTTTTTCCACACTGTAATTTAATAAAAGATCATTCAGATTATACTCACTACTCAAGGGGATGTTCAACAAAAATCATCTTCAAACTGCGTTATAAAACATCAATTTGTTAAAATTTAGTTAATTAAAGTCTTTTTTCTCTTTGAGAGAATTTATTTTATTTTGTGAAATAAATTAAACAAAAAATAAAAAAGCGAGAAACTTAAATTTCTCGCTCTAAATAACCATTAAATCGTTCTTGTGCCTAATTGAAAAATAACCACTTCTGCTTGGCAGCTAAAACCGAATTGTGCAGAAAGTTTAACACCATTTTCTACCGCGACAATTTGGCTATTGATTTGGCAAGGTTCACTTTCAACATCACGAGCTTTTTCAGTTAAACGCGCTAACGCATCATTTGCTTCCGCTTCGGTTGCATAAACACGTTCAAAAGTCGCCACAGTTTCGCTATTATCTAAAATAGAACCTACATCAAAGGTATTACAACCTGTACATTCAATTGGTTTTTCGTCTTTCATAATATCGCCTTAAAAGAAAAATAATATGGTTACTTTAATACTAAAAAATCGGTAGGTCAAACGCTAATCGGCTCGAATTTGATGTAAAAAGCGTTTTGTCCGCGCATGTTGAGGATTTTCAAACAACTGCTTCGGCGATCCTTGCTCCACGATTTCGCCCCCATCCATCACCACAACAATATCCGCCACATCTAACGCAAATTTAATCTCGTGAGTAACCACTACCATCGTCCAGCCTTCATTTGCCAAGGCTTTCATCGTATTTAATACATCTTGCACCAATTCCGGGTCAAGGGCAGAGGTTGGTTCATCAAATAGCATTAATTCCGGTTGTAATGCCAACGCTCGAGCAATTCCAACACGCTGTTGTTGCCCCCCTGAAAGTTGATAAGGGTATAAATCCACTTTATCCGCAAGACCAACCTTGCTCAGTAGTGCTAACGCCTCTGATTTTGCTTGCTCCACCGATTTGCCTTGCACAAAAACAGGTGCTTCCATCACATTTTCAAGAGCGGTTTTATGTGGGAAAAGATTATAATTTTGGAACACCATACCGGATTTACGGCGAAGTGATAGAATAGCTTTTTTACTTGGTTTTGCCCCAAAATCTATACTTAACGGTTGAGCATTATCAAAGGTAATTGTGCCTTGTTCCGGCATTTCAAGCGCATTTAAGCAACGTAAGAAAGTGGTTTTTCCTGAACCTGAAGGTCCTAAAATCACAACCACCTGCCCTTTTTCAATACTTAAATCAATCCCCCGTAAAATCGTATTTTGCCCAAATGTTTTATGAATGTTCTTAATTTTTATCATCATCATTCCTTACGCTTATTTTGCGACAAATCGATTAAAACGCGTTTCCAATTTGGCTTGAATATAAAAAAGTACCCAACAAAAACACCAATAAATTAAACCTGCCTCAATATATACAGGCAAAAAGTCATAGGACATATTTGCCATTTGCTGTGCCACACGGAACATTTCTGTTACGGTTACCACAGACGCTAGCGAAGTATCCTTAAACAACCCGATAAATGTATTACTTAACGGAGGAACAGCAACACGCACGGCTTGTGGTGCAATAATACGGCGAAAGGTTTGCATGTAAGTCATACCTATCGTAAAGCCGGCTTCCCATTGTCCTTTAGGCACAGAAGAAATTG
The DNA here is from genome assembly GCF_000175195.1 of Actinobacillus minor NM305. Lineage (GTDB taxonomy): Bacteria > Pseudomonadota > Gammaproteobacteria > Enterobacterales > Pasteurellaceae > Haemophilus_A > Haemophilus_A minor. Next base: position 8,824 of record NZ_ACQL01000133.1, read on the forward strand.
CCGCACGAACGGTTTCAGAGGCATAAGCGCCGATATTTAAAGAAAAGCCGATAATCGCTGCAGGAATAGGGTCTATGAACACACCAATCGCAGGTAATCCGTAGAAAACTACCGATATTTGAACCAACATCGGTGTACCACGAATAATGGAGATATAGACCTTAACGATAGCCAATGCGATACGATGTAATACGCCATTAACCGGTGTAACACGAATTAAAGCTACACCCACCGCAATGACCATACCAATAATAAAAGAGGCTATCGCTAAAGGAATAGACACAAGCACCGCAGCTTCAACCATTGGCCAAAAGGCATCAATGACCAACTTCACTCGGGCTTCATCCATAAAAGGGATTTGAAGTAAAAGATTTTCTAACACAATCAGTCCTTAAAAACAATTTTTACCGATTGTAAGGGAAATCTGACCGCTTGCAAATGTACAAACAAGCATAGAACAAATAAAAAAGGAATATAAATAGACAAGCGGTTATTTTATAACTCTTTTTTGCAAAATATGTCTAAAATAACCGCTTAATGATTTTTAGAGTAAAGATTTCACCAACGCAATCACAGATTGAATTTCTTGCGGCGTTAATTTTCCTTCTTTCACAAATTGGGCTTTACCGTTCTTATCCAATACGACAATCAAACTCTCTTTTTCTTTCAATGCCCAAGCATTTTTGACCGAACTTTGTTGATCTAAAATAACCTGACTATGAGGATTCTGCTTTTTCCCTTTTTCAGCGCTACTTTTTACAAAAGGACCAGTGCCAATAATCGCATCATCAGCGTTGATAATCGTGGTTGTTTGATATTTTGTTCTGTCAAATTTTTCAGCTTTAATCGCATCCATTAGCGCTTCATTTTTTTCTTTCACGCTACTACGACCGGCAATATGCTGAATAACACGAACTTTCCCTACCAAATTCGCCGAACGCCAAGATTGATAATTTACCTCGCCATTTGATAATACCAGTTCGCCATCTTTGGCAACTGCCACAGGCGCTAAACCATTATTTAGCGTAATATTATGAGCAAATGAAGAATGGGTAAAGAATGCCGATGCAAGAATCGTTGAAAATACTATTTTTTTCATATTATCTCTTTAAAATAAAAATCAGTTAGAAAATAAATTCTACGTGAAATAAAAACTAAAACAAATCGGAACTGTTATTGTTTAAATAACTTTTGCCGTATATTGTAAATTACCAATTGCTTTTATTAACTGTTCATTTGTCACTTGAGTTTGAGTAACAATTTTGACTGTTCTAGCTTTCATATCTGCTTTGGTTGAAATAACACCATCTATTGCTCGTAATTCCTTATTTACTAAATAGACACAGAGCTGACAATGCATCTCACTCACCAGAAGCGTAACCTCTCGCTCTACACTTTCTATCTGTTTTTGAGGATTTTCCACAGCATAAAGTGAAGATAAAGGCATAAAGGTGCTAAAAATAGCAATCAACCATAATTTTTTCATTTTTATGAAATCCATTCTAATATATAAGGAAGTAACGTAGGATAAGATAGAAAAAATAACATAATAAAAAACACAACCCAATATAAAATAATCAACGTTTTACGAGAAAAATATCGAGTACAAATGATTTTATTAGAGAAATTTAATAACCAAAAACCATAGCCAAATGCACCTAAAGAAACAATTAACATAGGTATTCGTAAATATTCAAAACGGTTTAATTCCATCAACCATGTAGAAGAGATACCAAACATTAAATAAACCAAAGGCGCTATACAACATAATGTAGAGGTTACTGCTGCAATAACAGCAGTAACACAACTAGCAATAAAGCGATTATTTAATTTCTTTAGAGATAAGTTCATAACCAAACTCTTTTGCATCAAAAGAATTAAGCGGATCTCCTCCAACTTCGGCATAAGGATAACCAAAGTTATTGATCGGTGTTAATTCTGGTTTAGGGTAAAGATTAAAATCTCGAGCATAATTGAAACCAACCCAATTAGCTTCCCAGTTCCCGAATAAGTAATTTGCCACAGCCTGAGTATCACTGTCTTCTACGGATTTTTTCTCTGTTAAACGCATTTTGGCCACATCCGCCGAATCAACAGGAACCCAACCAAATCCTGCTAAATAAAATTCTGCACGACAATGTTGCCCCCCATTCACATTAGCGATACCTTCTTTTGCACTACCAAAAGCGGTTTTAGAGTACTTTTCTAGTTTTGGTGCAGCACCTAAACGAATACCAAACACTTCCCTTGCCGGAATATCAGATGCACGAGCTAAAGCAACGAATACCGAATTAATATCGGTACATTTTCCTTTTAATACACCTGTTGTCAGGATTTTTTCAACATCTCCATCGCCACACCCCAGAACAGAATTATCACGTTCCATGTTTTTTACGATCCATTGATGAATCAATTTTGCTTTTTTAAGTGGATTTGTTTCTTTCCCAACAATTTTATCCGCATATTCTTTTACAATCCCATCCGTTTTAATATGAGCGGTTGATTTCAAATAGGGCAATACATCAACAGAATATTCTATTTTGTCAGGCATTTTATAATCTTTTAATGCTCCCGTAACCATAGGTTCACGGTCCTGAGTCTGAATAACCATTTTCACTTTTAATAAGCGTTTATCTGCTTTTTCATCCCAGTTTGCATAAAGCGTTTTAGCTCCATATTGGTTATTTTCTGTAATAAATGCATCACGATAATTACCTTCAAACTCAATAGATTTAACGGTTTGATAATCGCTATTAAAAGGCAAAGGAATCCAAAGTTTGGTTTCGCCCTGAGAACCTTTTGGTATAACTAAATCATAGGTGCTAGTAAATTCATAAGTATGAAAAGTTGTATTTGAATTAACTTGAGAGAGAGAAGCTGCGTATGCCATACCTGAAGTTAGCATAGAGGCAATGATAAGTTTTTTCATATTGTGTACCTTAAAATAAACATAACTTGCTATATTTTGGTGTTCAGAATGAACACACTAAGCATACGTGAATTTAGGCAAAATAAAAAGACTATCTAAAAAATAAGCGGTTAAATTTGCAAAACATTTTACAAATCCAACCGCTTAGTAAATATTGGTGATCGAGATGATTATTTGTTACTTACGTCTTGACCAAAGAACTGTTCGCCTAATTTTTTCAAAGTACCATCTTTTTTCAATTCAACAATCACTGCACTGATTTTATCTAAGGCTTCTTGATTACCTTTATTTGCCACTAAACCGGCGCCCACTTTATCGCTTGATTCCCAAAAGATTTTTAAATCTGATTTTGGATTTTTCTTCAAGTAATCTAATACGGCTAAAGAGTCGTTGAAGGTAAAATCTGCACGTTTGGTTTCAATCACTTTCACGCTTTGAGCTAAGCCATCAACCGGCACAATCACCGCTTCATATTTACGCGCTAATTCGCCATAGTTTGAGGTTAAAGATTGTGCTGCTTTTAAACCTTTTACATCTTCCACTTTTTTAATGCGGGTTTCATCTTTTGGCGCAGCTAATACTGCACCAGACCAGTTATAAGGTTCGGTTTTATCAAAAGTGGCTTGACGCTCCGGTGAAGTTAATGCCACCTGATTTGCCACTAAATCAAAACGATCTGCTTTTAAGCCAGCTAACATTGAGTCCCAGTTGGTTTCTTTAAACTCAACTTTCACGCCTAATTTATCCGCAATAGCTCGAGTTACTTCTACATCATAGCCGGTTAATTTGCCGCTCTCATCGTGGTAAGTAAAAGGCGCATAAGTTCCTTCTGTACCGACTGTAATCGTACCTTTATTATTGATACGTTCAAGTAAGCTCTCTTTAGCAAATGACGTTGCTGATGTTGCTAAAGCTAAGGTTGTTAATGCGATAACGGATAATTTTTTTAACATAATGAATTCCTCAAAAGGTAAAACTGAAATTGGTTGCCAATGTAAAAGCAAAATGCTTTGCTTGCAAATAACTAAATGGAATATATGTTAATAAAATGTTGTGATATAAAATGATTATATAAATTTTTATATACCTTTGATTTTAATTAAGAATTTCTTAAGCTTTTTTAATTACACTCAGTTTACTATTAACAATAAATGGAGTTTATATGAAAAAGCTATTCGTTATTGTATTATGCGCCTTTAGCTGTTCTGCCTTTGCCGGATTTAATCCCGATAATTCTAATCTAAAAACTATCGAACAAGCCGAAGCGTTACCAAACCATTCAACAGTGATGTTAGAAGGCTATATCGTTAGCCAAGCAAAGAAAAAAGAGTTCTATTTTAAAGATATGCAAAACAAATTGATTAGATTAAAAATCGAAGATCATATCTGGCACGGTTTAGACGTTTCACCAAACACCAAAGTACGAATTCAAGGGAAAATTGATAAATACTTGCTCAAATCACATATTGAAGCTTATCAAATAGACAAAATTAACTAATAAGAAGGTGGGGAAATCCCACCTTTTTCTATAAAAATCCGCCACAGCAATGCTTAAATTTTTTTCCGGAACCACAAACACAAAGCTGTTTTTGCGAAGGAAGTGGAACAGTCGGATCAACAAAAAACCAACGCTCATTGATTTTCACAAATAATGATCGCTCGTGGTGCGCTTCAATCCCGTTTTCGGTTTCAAAAAAGGCTTTAAACTCCACGATACTATGAATTTTTGAGATTGCCGGTAAATGCTGCACAATCTCTAACCCTTTCCAAGCCGTTGTTTCTCCCCACGTTTTCATGGCGGTTTGATCTAATAATCCCTGCTGGCTTGGCACTGTTGTTGCAACAATATAGGGAATATCAACTAACGTATATGCACTATATCGAGAACGCATCAATTGTTCAGCGGTTTGCGCAAAACCTTGGTTTAAATGGAAAGGTTGGCAACATTCCGCATAGCATTTTCCTGATTGACAAGGGCACGCTTTATTTTCTTCAAACATTTTCGATTCCAATAAGTAAAAAAGTGGAGAAATTTTACCGCTTATTTCCTTAAAAAAGAAATCTCTTACTCAAAAAGCGTGACAACCCCATTGTGGATAACTTTGCTAAAATTGCGAGAATAACTTGAGATCTATTCAAAATAACCTTATTACTTTTTCTCCCTTGTGGATAACTTTACTTTTTATCCACAGGAATATCTTTTACATTACTCAAGATCTTTTCAATAACAAGATCTCCTTAACGCTTTGATTTTACTTTAAAATTTGTAGTTATCCTTGTTAGCGCTTACCGCTAATAATCATAATAATAAAGATCTCTATATAAAAGATCTATTTTAATATTAGCGATCTTCCAATCTTATAAAAGGATCCATTTATATCAAAATCTCTTTTCCCGATCTTCTGATTTTAAGGTAAAATAGACGATCTTTCATTTGAACAAATTTCTCACAAAATATAAAAGGCAATATATGATTTATAATAAAACTTACGATGTGATTGTCGTGGGTGGTGGACATGCAGGAACGGAAGCAGCACTAGCCCCTGCGCGTATGGGTTTAAAAACCTTACTTTTAACACACAATGTAGATACCTTAGGACAAATGTCTTGTAACCCAGCGATTGGTGGGATCGGTAAAGGACATTTAGTCAAAGAAATTGATGCGATGGGCGGTTTAATGGCAACGGCAACGGATAAAGCAGGGATCCAATTCCGTACCTTAAACAGTTCAAAAGGCCCAGCGGTTCGAGCTACCCGTGCGCAAGCAGACCGTGTACTTTACCGCCAAGCGGTGCGTACTGCATTAGAAAATCAACCGAATTTAGACATTTTCCAACAAGAAGTAGTCGATATTCTGGTTGAGAATAACCGTGCAGTCGGAGCAGTAACCAAAATGGGCTTAACCTTTAAAGCGAAAGCAGTCATTTTAACCGCAGGCACTTTCTTGGCGGGTAAGATCCATATCGGTTTAGATAATTACGCCGGTGGACGTGCAGGCGACCCGGCAGCAACGATGTTGGCTGATCGTCTGCGTGATCTCAATTTGCGTGTAGATCGTTTAAAAACAGGCACACCGCCACGTTTAGATGCTCGCACGATCAATTTTGATGTGTTGGCAAAACAGCACGGGGACGAGGTTTTACCTGTAATGTCATTTATGGGGTCAGTTGAACAACACCCTCGCCAAATTCCGTGTTACATCACTCACACTAACGAACAAACTCACGATTTGATCCGTAATAGTTTAGATCGTAGCCCGATGTATACAGGGATTATCGAAGGGATCGGGCCTCGTTATTGCCCGTCAATTGAAGACAAAGTAATGCGTTTTAGCGATCGTAACAGCCATCAGATCTACCTCGAACCTGAAGGCTTAACCACTATTGAGGTTTACCCGAACGGGATTTCAACCAGTTTGCCGTTTGATGTGCAAATGGGGATCGTCAATTCAATGAAAGGCTTGGAAAACACCCGTATTATCAAACCGGGTTATGCCATTGAGTACGACTATTTCGACCCACGAGATCTAAAACCAACCCTTGAAACCAAAGCGATTGACGGCTTATTCTTTGCCGGACAAATTAACGGCACAACCGGCTATGAAGAAGCGGCGGCGCAAGGTTTATTGGCTGGGATCAACGCTGGTTTACAAGTACAAGGCAAAGATGCGTGGTTCCCAACCCGTGATTTAGCTTACACGGGCGTATTGGTGGACGATCTCTGCACCTTAGGTACCAAAGAACCGTATCGAGTATTCACTTCCCGTGCGGAATACCGCTTGTTGTTGCGTGAAGACAATGCAGATGCCCGTTTAACACCGATTGCCCATCAGTTTGGTTTAATTGATGAAGCACGTTGGGCTCGTTTTAACGAGAAGATGGAAAACATCGAAAAAGAGAAAGCACGCTTGAAACAGACGTGGGCGCACTTACAAATGGCGAACCTTGCGGAAGTGAATGCGTTATTAAATAGTCCACTTGCCCGTGAAGCAAGCGGTGAAGATTTAATTCGCCGTCCTGAAGTGACTTACGAAGCCTTAACTCAAATTGCCCCTTTTGCACCGGCGATTGAAGATAAAGAAGCAGCCGAGCAAGTGGAAATTTCGATTAAATATCAAGGCTATATCGAACATCAACAACAAGAGATCGAACGCCACAAACGCCACGAAAACACCCAAATTCCAGCTGAATTTGATTACGACAAAGTGGAAAGTTTATCTAATGAAGTGCGAGCGAAGCTGATGCAACACCGCCCTGTCTCTATCGGACAAGCCAGCCGTATTTCAGGCATTACCCCAGCGGCGATTTCCATTTTGTTGGTGAATTTGAAAAAGCAAGGTATGTTGAAAAGAGGCGAGTTGTAAAATATAGCGTTGAATAAACTATTTAACGTGATATTTTTGTGGAAGTACTCTCTCTATTAAACTATAATGTTCTCAACAAAACGTACAAGCAGGGATAGAGAAATCTAGCGTTTGTCCAGCCGAAAGGCTACTAGCCCAAGAGCAGTTATAAAGCGAACCCTGTACAGCCCCGCCTTGTGTGGGGCTTTGTTTTATCTGCTATACAGGGCGTTTTATACGCTTATTTGTGATTGTATTATGTAATAAAACAAAAAGTGAAACTGGTTTACGGCGAAGCATTGTCTTATTCGGACGGTAATCAAGGCTCCGTAGATAGGCACTATTAATGAAAATATGCACATCACACGTTTTAGATTTTTTCAATGAAAAATAAATTTCATAATCCACCATTTCCCCTTGTTGGTTCTGTATTGAAATGGTTAAAAATTTATCGTTTGCTGATGTGAAATAACATTTATGCTTATCTAAATTTCTCAAAATTTCAGGAAGTTTGAGAGAAAGCTGATAACGTTCAGGGCAAAATAAACGAATTTCTTTATCGGTCACATAATGTAATGAATTATCAAAATTTGCTAGCGTTTCACCTTTGTGTACGTTTGGACTTTTAGTAAAACAATGTGTACCAAATTCAATTAAACAGCGATAACGCTTTTCGCTTTGGGATTTTGTAGCAACTTGCACAAATTCAGTATAAAACGCATTTAAGTGCGATAAATTGTAAATTTGTTGATCTAGTGTAAAAGGTTTAAACTTAAGCATAGAGATAAAAAGTCAGAATACTTGAGCAAAATGATACCATTAAGAACGATGATATTCACTATATAAATAGTGTTTATTTTTACAGTTATTATAACAAATCATAAAATTTCAGAGTTTTGTAATTAAATAGGAATTTGCAAAATGTTAGAAAAATTAGACCGCTTGCTCAGTCAAGCAAACATATCTTTGACCGATCAGCAAAAACAACAGTTGGTTGATTTCGTCAAATTATTGGATAAATGGAACAAGGCCTATAACCTTACCTCTGTGCGTAATCCCGATGAAATGTTGGTTAAGCATATAATGGATAGCCTTGTGGTTAGCCAACATTTACAGGGGCAACAGTTTATTGATGTGGGAACTGGCCCAGGTTTACCGGGTATTCCGCTGGCAATCGCTAACCCTGATAAACAGTTTGTGTTGTTAGACAGCTTAGGCAAACGTATTACCTTTATCAAAAATGCTATTCGAGAGCTAAAACTGACTAATGTAACGCCTGTGTTAAGTCGGGTTGAAGAGTACCAAGAACAACAATTTGACGGCGTATTAAGCCGAGCTTTTGCTTCGTTAAATGATATGGTTGATTGGTGCTACCATTTGCCAAATACAAGCGGTCATTTTTATGCGTTAAAAGGACAATATCAGCCGGAAGAGTTGGCAGACGTGAGCAAGCCAATTGAGTTAGTCGAAGTGATTAAATTAGATGTGCCTGAATTAGTGGGCGAACGGCATTTAGTTATTTTGAAAAATAGTAAATAACGAGATAAGTTAAAGTATTTCCTATCCCCCGGCGTAAACGAAGGGGGATAAATGAAATGAGATTTTGTGTCACTGCTCACAATACCGCATAATTACCACTTCTTTTGCCCAAACTTCGTTTAACTGCCATTGTAAAAAATTTGCAAATTCCTACCGCTTATTTTTTTATCCCTTTCTAATCTGTGTTAAAATTCCCCGTTTTTAGTAATTACGAATGGAAAAGAAACGTGGAAAAACAATTAGTCGAATTTTTAACAACCACTTTAGATGATTTAAAAGCACAAAATATTTTAGCCATTGATGTTCGTGGCAAATCAAGTATTACGGATACGATGATTATCGCAACGGGGACTTCGGTGCGTCACGTTGCGGCAACGGCAGATAAATTAGCCGCAGAAGCAAAACAAGCCGGTTTTGAGGTGTTTGGTGATGAAGGTAAAGCCGTGGCGGATTGGATTGTCGTGGATTTCGGACAAGCTATCGTACATTTACTTCAAGCAGATGCCCGTGAAATGTACCAATTAGAGAAGCTTTGGTCGTAATGAAAATTAAATTAATCGCCGTAGGGCAAAAAATGCCTGATTGGGTAAAAGTGGGTTTTGAAGAATATCAACGCCGTTTCCCGAATGATATGCCCTTCGAATTGATTGAAATTCCAGCCGGTAAACGTGGTAAAAATGCGGATATTAAACGTATTCTTGAGCAAGAAGGCAAGGCGATGTTAGTAGCAGCCGGTAAAGGAAAAATCGTTACATTAGATATCCCTGGAAAGCCGTGGACAACCGAGCAACTGGCGAAGCAATTAGAAGGTTGGAAAAATGATGGGCGAGATGTCTGTTTACTCATTGGGGGGCCTGAAGGGTTATCGCCGGAATGTAAACAAGCCGCTGAACAAAGTTGGTCGCTTTCGCCTTTGACGTTGCCACATCCTTTGGTGCGAGTTGTGGTCGCAGAAAGTTTATATCGTGCGTGGTCTTTAAGCACTAACCACCCTTATCATCGTGAATAAAAAAAGCGGTGTGATTTAAAGAAAATTTTGCAATTTGAGATAAGTATGTTTGGTAAACTCGGAAAATTGATGTCGGCTAAGCCTCATGAGAAAGTGAGAAACGGGCAAGCGGAGAGTAATTTGTTTGCTCGCCGTGCGGTCGTGGCTTTTGCCGGTGTACTTGCTTTAACCGGTGTGTTGATTGCTAATCTGTACCATCTCCAAGTCAGTAGTTATGAAGATTATCAAACTCGCTCGAATGGCAACCGTATTAAATTATTGCCTGTTCCGCCAACGCGCGGGTTAATTTACGACCGCAATGGTAAAGTGTTGGCAGAAAATATAACCTATTTTGGGTTATTCATTGTGCCGGAAAAAACACAGGATTTAGAACAAACTTTAATCGACCTTAAAGAGGTGGTGGGCTTAACAGACGAAGATATTGAGAATTTCCGCAAAGAGAAAAAGCGGACTTCACGTTATACGCCGATTTTATTGAAAGGCAATTTAAACGAAGAACAAATGGCACGTTTTGCTGTTAATCAATATCGCTTCCCAAGTCTAGATGTTCAAGCCTACTACAAACGTAACTACCCTTATGGTGAAACGCTAACCCATATTTTAGGTTATGTTGCAAAAATTAACGAAAAAGACAAGAAAAAACTCGAAGAAGAGGGGAAATTCGGTAATTATGCAGGTTCTCACGATATGGGGAAACTGGGTATTGAAAAGTACTACGAAGATCAGCTACACGGGCAAACAGGATTTGAAGAGGTAGAAATCAATAACCGAGGAAAGGTTATTCGTAAATTACGCGATCAAGAAGGTGCGGCAGGCAGTTCTATTCGTTTAACCATTGATGTGGAATTACAACAATATATCCAGAATTTATTGGGTAATCAGCGTGGTTCGGTGGTTGTGATGGATCCTCGTGATAGCAGTATTTTGGCGATGGTAACCAACCCAAGTTATGATAATAACTTATTTGTAGGGGGGGTATCCGGTAAGGATTATAAAGCATTATTGGAAGACCCGGCTCGTCCGCTTTATAGTCGAGCAACGCAGGGGACTTATCCACCGGCATCGACCGTGAAACCTTTTTACGCTGTGATGGGGTTAGCAGAAGGAAAAATTACGCCGACCACCACCATTTTTGACCCTGGCTACTGGATTTTGCCGGGAACGACACAACGCTATCGTGACTGGAAAAAATCCGGACATGGAGCCACGAATGTCAATAAAGCGATTACTGAGTCTTCAGATACCTTTTTCTATCAGTTAGCATACGATACAGGCATTGATAAGATGTCTGAGTGGATGAAAAAATTTGGTTTTGGACAGAAAACCGGTATCGATCTTTTTGAAGAGTCTGCCGGTGTTATGCCAAGCAAAGAGTGGAAAATGGCTCGCTATAAAAAACCTTGGGTGCAAGGGGATACCATTCCGGTTGGAATTGGGCAAGGTTATTGGATTGCCACACCACTACAACTTGCGAAGGCAACTTCTGTGTTGATCAATAATGGTCGTGTTAATACGCCTCATTTAATGAAAGAAGTGATGAGTGCAAAAGCGGTAGAACCTTACAAAGACCCAGCGCTTTACGAAGATATTAGCGGTGTGCCGGAGCGTTTTTGGCAAGTGGCAAAACTGGGAATGTATAACGTAATCAATGCTGGGAATGGTACGGGGAAGAAAGCGGGGGGCTCGTTCTATCGTGCTGCCGGTAAAACAGGAACAGCACAGGTGTTTAACTTAAAAGGTGGCAAATATAATAAAAATGCCTTGAAAAAAGAGTTGCACGACCATGCGTGGTTTATGGGTTATGCGCCTTATGATAATCCTAAAGTGGTGGTCGCTATCATTTTAGAAAATGCCGGCGGTGGTGGTAGTGTGGCAGCACCGGTTGCGCGTAAAGTCTTTGATTTTGCGTTATCCAATACATTGAAAAATGATGGTGCTCAACCTTTGCAAAAAAATGAACAAATTCAACCGCTTGAAACAATGCCAGAGGACGAAGTAAATGAATAACGGTTTTAAAAAACTCTTTTGGAAAGTCTTTTCTCTTGATGTATGGCTATTACTCGGATTATTAACAATTACCGGATATGGTTTACTTGTTTTATATAGTGCAAGTGGTGCGAGCGAACGGATGTTTACCAACCGAGTTGTCCAAGTAACATTAGGTTTGGGCGTAATGTTCGTCATGGCAATGATTCCACCAAGAGTCTATAAACAAGTTTCGCCTTATCTTTATGCGGTAATGATAGTGATGTTGGTGTTAGTCGATTTAATCGGTGAGACCAGTAAAGGTGCGCAACGTTGGCTCAATTTAGGCTTTGTGCGTTTTCAGCCTTCGGAAATTGCGAAATTAGCAGTGCCTTTGATGGTGGCAACCTTTTTAAGTAATCGCCCATTACCACCGAGTTTTAGAGATACCTTTATTGCTTTAGCCATTATTGTTTTTCCAACCTTGCTCGTTGCGATGCAACCAGACTTAGGAACTTCTATTCTTGTTTGTGCGGCAGGGATTTTCGTGCTGTTTTTAGCCGGACTGAGTTGGAAATTGATTGGTGCTGGTGTGGTTTTTCTTGCCGGGTTTATTCCGATAATGTGGTTTTTTTTGATGCATGATTATCAAAAAACACGGGTAATGACGTTGATCGACCCGGAGAAAGATCCATTGGGTGCAGGTTACCATATTATTCAGTCAAAAATTGCGATTGGTTCAGGCGGACTACACGGAAAAGGTTGGATGGAAGGTACGCAATCTCAACTTGAATTTTTGCCTGAGCCTCATACCGATTTTATCTTTGCGGTATTAAGCGAAGAACATGGTTTAATCGGTGTGTTGATCTTATTAGCCATCTATTTGTTTATTATTGCACGAGGGCTGATGATTGGGGCGAAATCGGATAATGCGTTTGGACGTATTCTTTCCGGTGGCACAGCATTACTCTTTTTTGTGTATGTTTTTGTAAACATTGGTATGGTAAGTGGTATTTTGCCCGTAGTTGGTGTACCCTTACCACTGTTTAGCTATGGGGGAACATCTTATGTTACACTTATGGCGGCTTTTGGGTTGATGATGTCAAGCTACGTGCATAGAAAACGAGCAAATGACAACAATCCTTATAGTAAACTTAAATAATTTTTGAATTAAAATTAAACTTTTGCTTTTTTGCGGTATCAAAAAGCACATACAAGAGCAGTTATCTACTAGAGATTAACAGCCAACCATCGCGTTTTTTTAAGCGTGATGGGTAATACAAACATCGTTACAAACGAAACGATATCTCAATGAGGAATACATACTTATGCGATTAAGTAAAATTGTAACCCTGTTGTTAGCTGGATTCTTAACATTCGGATCATTGAATTCTGTTGCAGCAACTAAACACGCAAAAACAAGTGTGAAAACGACAGTAGTAGCCCAAAAGAAGGTTGTTGCTAAAGTTAAAACATCAAAACAAACGGTGAAAGCGGTTAAATCTTCGCAAAAATCTGCGAAAAAAGCCGAGAAAGTAAAACAAAACACACATAAAAAAGTCGCTCGCAAACATTTTCAATCCGGTGTTGCAAGCTACTATGCAGACAAGTTTAACGGTCGCCGTACCGCAAATGGCGAAACCTTTAATAACGCTGCAATGACTGCTGCCCATAAAACATTACCTTTTGGGACGTTAGTTGAAGTGACGAATATGCGTAATGGTAAAAAGGTGGTCGTGCGAGTAAATGACCGAGGCCCTTATGCCCATGCTCGTGTCATTGATTTATCGAAAACAGCAGCGCGTCAATTAGGTATGCATCATTCAGGTACAGCTAAGGTTAAATTAGCGATCTTGAATAAAAATAAAAAATCAACTGAAATTCAGGAAGAAGATATTTAATTTTTCTGAAGCCGGTTTATTTAAGGGGTTGTTGGTTACCAACAAGCCCTTAGTTTTTATCGTTATTTTATAAAATTAAATTTAAACAGTTCGGAATCTTTAATATGAAAAAAACATTATTAAAATCGGTTAGCCTTTGTGCTATGGCGCTTTCCTCTTTTGCTTATGCAGATGTGAATACAGATTTTGGCATTAGTGCACCGCAATTAAATGCCCAAACCTATATTCTCATGGATTATAACTCAGGTGCTGTATTAGCAAGTTTAAATCCGGATCAACGTCAATATCCTGCCTCATTAACTAAAATGATGACGGCTTATGTTGTGGGTGATGCAATTAAGCAAGGCAAAGTACGTAATAGCGATATGGTAACCGTGACCGAAAATTCTTGGGCGCAAAAATTCCCAGGTTCTTCATTAATGTTTTTAGATTTAAACACGCAAGTTTCGGTAGGCGATCTAATGAAGGGGCTGATTATTGTTTCGGGTAATGATGCAGCTGTTGCCTTAGCGGAACATACTTCAGGTTCACAGCAAGCATTTATTGACCAAATGAACAAATACGCACAACAGTTTGGGTTAAAAAATACTTATTTTACCACCGTACACGGTTTAGATGATCCAAACCAATTTTCTTCAGCGCGTGATATGGCGATTATTGGTACGCACGTGATTCGAGATCAACCGGAAGAATATAAAATCTACGCAGAAAAAGAATTCCAATATAACATCAAAAAACCACAACCAAACCGCAACGGTTTATTGTGGGATAAAACGATGAACGTAGATGGTATGAAAACAGGGCATACCGATAAAGCAGGCTATAACCTAGTCGCTTCGGCAACGAACAGTAATACTCGTTTAATCTCTGTGGTCATGGGTGTACCAACTTATAAAGGTCGTGAAGTTGAAAGTAAAAAACTACTGCAATGGGGTTTTGCGAATTTTGAAACGGTAAAATCATTACCGGCAGGTCAAGCGATTAAAGAAGAAAGTGTATATTACGGTGATGCGAATAAAGTCCAACTTGGTTCTGTTCAAGATAGCTTTATTACTATTCCGAAAGGAAAATCAGCCGACTTAAAAGCCCGTTATGAATTAGACACTAAAAGCCTAGAAGCACCTTTAGCAAAAGGGCAAGTTGTGGGTAAAGTGATTTATCAACTCGATGGTAAAGATGTAGCGAGCAGTCCTTTACAGGCATTACAAGAGGTTCAAGAAGCCGGTTTATTTGGTAAAGCGTGGGATTGGTTGGTGCTAACAGTGAAGAGTTTATTCAACTAATTCACAGACCTTGTAATTTAAAAACCGATCCCCATATATAGGGGCAAGATAGCAAGCGGTGGGATTTCGCAAATTTTTCGGTATTAGTAGCAGTTGCACAAAATTTTATTTAATTTCTCCCCCTCCGTTTACGGAGGGGGGATAGGGGGGAGGGAAAATACTTTAACTTCTCTCATTGTATTCTTTTCCCCTCCCTCAGCCTTCGGCAGCTCCCTCCGTAAACGGAGGGAGCGAAAGTCTTTGAGCTAAATGATTCTTTGTGTAAATGCTACATAATACCGAAATTTTTTGCTAAATTTCACCGCTTCCGTATTATTTAAGATAAGGAAAATATTATGACTCAAAATAAAACAGTAAATCTTCAAGATCTTCCACAAGCAAAATTAAGAGACTTATTAGAATTCCCGTGTGCATTTACTTTCAAAGTGGTGGGCACACATCGTGATGATTTAATTGATGATGTCGTTGCCGTCACGCAAATTCACGCAAAAGGCGATTATAACCCACGTGAACAACGCAGCTCAAAAGGGACTTATAACTCTGTTTCCATTGATATCATTGCAGAACATATTGACCAAGTTGAAACGCTTTATGAAGAACTTGCGAAAATCCAAGGTGTAAGAATGGTGTTATAATCTTACCTGTGAATGTTTGAACTAAGCAGTTCTTAGTGATTACACAAAAGTTAAATTTTTATAAAATTGCGTAGGGGCGGGGTTTATCCCCGCCC
>NZ_ACQL01000132.1 GCF_000175195.1 Actinobacillus minor NM305
TATCCTTTGATTTTACTAAATAAATTTCTTTTCAGGCAGCCTGAAACGTACATTGCGCGGAAATTCGGATAATTTGTTTGTAGAACAAAAAAACAGATTTTGGCGAATTTAAGCGCAAAAGTCTAGCAATTTAGCCTTTAATCTCAATGCTTTCTACAATGAAATGCACTTTGATATTCTCAAGTAAGTTCGCCTCTAGGTATGCAATTTGCTTGTCTAAGTCTTGAAGCGGATAAATAACCCTTGCCCCAATTCGTAGAGGTTTGTCATTCACAAGCATTTCAGCAATCATCAGGGCGTTATCATCAGCTAAATAGCACTTAATACCGTCTATTTTGCCACTCTCAAGCAATTCAACGGCATAATTCAATAATTCAGGGTTGGTAGGTTGATAATCTTTCATTCTGTTGCTCCTTCGGCTTCTCTTAATCTACGAATTACAGTAGCTCTTGAGATTTTTAGTGTTTTTTTGATTATTTTTTCATCAAATGAAAACAAAAACCTATTTTCAATTTTTTTTTACTATAAATAGAAAAAATAAACACATAAAAAAATAAATTTTTTGAGGTTCAAGTGCAATGAAAACGTAAAGAAAAAACGGACGTTTTATTTTTATTCTAAAGCGGATTTAAAGTTGCTTATAACCCCTCTCTCTTTAAAAAAGCGTTTAGCGTTGGTACAGAAACACCAATAAGTTTAGCTATTGCAGTTTTATTGAGACCTTTCTCCAAGTAAGAAATAATATCATTGCGATATTTATCAAGTTTATAATTTTTTGCTCTTCCTTTAGGTCTGCCTAGTTTTTTTCCGTCAGCTTTGAGTTTGGCTAATGCGTTTTTTGTACGTTGTGAAATGAATTCACGTTCAATTTCAGCGATCATGCCAAGAGTGGTAGCAAGCACTTTTGTTGCTATATCGTCTTGCCCTTTGAATTGTAAGCCTTGTTGCACGATATGAACCTGAACCCCCTTTTCTGACGTTACTTTTAATAATTCTAATACACCAAGTGTAGAACGCTCAATTCTTGAGATTTCACTGACGACAATGATGTCGCCTTTTTCACATTCATCAACAATTTTACCCAAAGAGCGTTTTCTCCATTCTATTTTTCCGCTCTCTGTGTCCTCTACTTTTTTAATTGGAGTTTTTAATTCATTATTTGCATAGTTTAAGACGGTATTCCATTGCTTTTCTGCGTCTTGCTTATCGGTTGATACTCTGACATATCCTATTACTTTTTGCATTTTTATCTCGTAAAATAAAATTTAATTATGTTTTTATTTTACGATAAATGAAAATAAAAAGATATTTTTATTTTTTTTTTATCACATTGAAGGAAAGGTGATCTCTTTACTAAATATTAAAACATTGTGATTATTTATGAAGTATGAAATAATAATTTATATTTGTTTGGAGGGGTCTATGATTGTGATTATTGGTTGTAATAAAGGCGGTGCGGCTAAAACAACAACCGCAGTAAATGTTGCTATTGGTTTGGCAATGCAAGGTAAAGATGTTTGCTTGGTCGATGCTGATGCTCAGCGTTCTGCTTCTCGTTGGTATTCTGAAAGGGAGCTAAATGAAAGAAAGCCAAGTATTACCTTAATTGAAAAGCGAGATAATATAGCTCAAACACTCAAACAGCTTAATGATAAATTTGATTATGTAATTGTTGATGTTGCTGGGAGAAATAGCAAAGAACTTATAACTGGTGGTACTGTGGCTGATTTTATTATTGCACCACATCAATGCTCACAACTTGATCTAGATACTCTAAGTGAATTGCAAATTCAGGCTGATGGGATAAGAACTCTAAACCCAAATTTAAAAATTTATTGTTATCAGACAATGGCTACAACTAATCCGCTTTTGAAGGATAAGGAACGAGCTGAATTTATTGAGTTTGTAAGTGAATTTAACGATTTTGAAATTTTAAATAGCGTGGGATATTACAGAAAGGTTTATCGAGATGTAATGAGTGAGGGAAAATCAGTGTTAGAGATGAATAACGAACAAGCAAAAAATGAAGTTTTATGTTTAATTGATGAGGTGTTTAATGGCGTTAAATAAGAGAAGTATAACGGAAAAAGATACTGAAAAATTAGTCGAGCAACTAGTAGATAAGCCGTATGGCAAGATTAAAGTAGATGATTCTATGGTAAGAACTAGTTTTTCTTTGCCTAAATCATTACTGACCGCTCTTGAAGATGAAGCGTTGGCAAATAAGCGAGCTGGCGTAGAACCTAAATCTGTGAGTGAAATTATCCGTAGAGCTTTAGAAAATAGAAATAATAATTCATAATTCATAATTATTAAATATGAAAAGGGTATCTCCGATACCCTTTTACATTATCTAAATCTAGGTCTTGTTGGTGCTTGATAACGTTGCTGTTCAGTAAGACTTTGATTTGTTGATTGTTGTTTTTCTGTTACAGACTCAATGCTTATTTCTAGTTTTGCTTTACTAGTAACGATAGCTGATTTAATTCTTTCGATTGTTCCGATAATTTCGCTTCCAATCGCTCCACTGATGTTGATAATGCTGTTAGTGATGAATTTAATTCTTGGTTTAATGTCTGATAAGAATTCTCTTGAGGCTGTTTCTTTATATCTTCGTTGATAGAAGCTAGTAATGTTTCTAACGTATTCTGATTCTTTTTGAGTGTATCCTCCAGTATTTTCACTTCTTGGACTTCTTTCTGTATAAGATTTAAATTCTGCTGAACTGTCAAAAAACCTTGAGAGAGTTTCTCGTAATCCTCTAAGCAAGCTGATTGGATTTCCTCTATCTCCGATAATTGATTCAAAACTATTTCCAGTGTGTTCATGTGTGTCCCTTATCGTTTGTTCTCGTTCTCTAATTCTTTGTCGTTCGTTCTCTCTAATGGAATATCCCTTCCGTTCAGATGAATACAAATCCCGCCCTCTGTGAAGCCCGACACTCTCACCACGCAAGAACGGAATAGATGGGCGTACACCTTTGTGAAAATCCATACACTTTCTTACCGTGTAATTTTATGAAAAT
>NZ_ACQL01000131.1 GCF_000175195.1 Actinobacillus minor NM305
CAGGGCGAAAAATATTTCGCCCCTACAAGACAAAAGGATAAAAAAATGATCCCAGGCGAATACAAATTAGCAGACGGTGATGTTCAAGCCAATGTTGGACGTAAGACCGTAAAATTAGATGTGGTAAATAAAGGCGACCGACCAATTCAAGTTGGCTCTCACTATCACTTTTTTGAAACCAATAACGCACTCGAATTTGACCGCACTTTAGCGCGCGGTATGCGTTTAAATGTGCCTTCGGGCAATGCCATTCGTTTTGAGCCGGGCGAGGCTAAAACGGTAGAATTGGTAGAATTTGGCGGAAACAAAATCATTTACGGTTTCCATAACGCAATTGATGGCAAACTGTAAGGAGAAAGAAAATGGCATTAACAATTCCACGCAGTCAATATGTGGCGACTTATGGACCAACCGTTGGCGATAAAGTCCGTTTAGGCGATACCGATTTATGGGCGACCATTGAGCAGGATTTATTAACCAAAGGCGATGAGTGTAAATTCGGTGGCGGTAAATCGGTGCGTGATGGTATGGCGCAATCAGGCACGGCAACCCGTGATAATCCAAACGTGTTAGATTTTGCTTTAACCAACGTGATGATTATTGACGCTAAACTCGGCATTATTAAAGCGGATATTGGTATTCGTGATGGTCGTATTGTCGGCATTGGTCAAGCGGGTAACCCTGACACAATGGACAATGTCACCCCGAATATGATTATCGGCGCAAGCACGGAGGTGCATAACGGTGCACATTTAATTGCAACCGCCGGCGGTATTGATACGCATATCCACTGGATTTGCCCACAACAAGCACAGCACGCCATTGAAAACGGTATTACCACGATGATTGGCGGTGGTACAGGTCCGGCAGACGGTACGCACGCGACCACTTGTACCCCTGGCGCTTGGAACATTCAACGTATGTTCCAAGCCTGTGAAGCCTTACCGGTAAACGTGGGCTTTTTTGGCAAAGGCAACTGTTCAACACTCGAACCATTGAAAGAGCAAATTCGTGCAGGTGCGTTAGGCTTAAAAATCCACGAAGACTGGGGGGCAACGCCGGCTGTGATTGATGCAGCATTAAAAGTAGCCGATGAAATGGATGTGCAAGTGGCAATCCACACTGACACTTTAAATGAGAGCGGTTTCTTAGAAGATACCATGAAAGCGATTGACGGACGTGTTATCCATACCTTCCATACCGAAGGTGCAGGTGGTGGACACGCACCGGATATTATCAAGGCAGCGATGTACCCGAACGTATTGCCGGCTTCGACCAACCCAACTCGTCCGTTTACAATCAATACCATTGATGAGCATTTAGATATGTTGATGGTTTGCCACCATTTAGATAAACGTGTGCCGGAAGATGTTGCCTTTGCCGACAGCCGTATCCGCCCTGAAACCATTGCGGCAGAAGATATTTTGCACGACATCGGCGTGTTCTCGATTATGAGTTCCGACTCGCAAGCGATGGGACGTGTAGGCGAAGTGGTAACACGTACGTGGCAAACGGCGGATAAAATGAAAGCACAACGTGGCGAACTTGGCACAGAAGGCAACGATAACTTCCGCATTAAACGCTACATTGCCAAATACACCATCAACCCAGCGATTGCACACGGTATTAGCGAACACGTGGGTTCATTAGAAGTGGGCAAAATTGCGGATATCGTTCTGTGGAAACCGATGTTCTTTGGTGTAAAACCGGAATTCGTGATGAAAAAAGGCTTTATCAGCTATGCGAAAATGGGCGATCCAAATGCGTCTATCCCAACACCACAACCGGTATTCTACCGCCCGATGTTTGGCGCGCACGCAAAAGCCAACCGCGAAAGTGCGGTGTTCTTCGTTTCACAAGCAAGTGTTGAAGCCAATATCAAAGAAACCTTTGGTATTGAAAAAGAAACCATTGCCGTGCAAGGTTGCCGTAACATCGGTAAAAAAGACCTTGTTCACAACAACGCAACACCTGAAATTACCGTTGATCCGGAACGCTATGAAGTCCGTGTTGATGGCGAACTGATTACCTGCGAACCTGCGAAAAAAGTACCACTTGCGCAGCGGTATTTTATGTTCTAACACACTCTTCCCCTCGCCCGCTTGCGGGAGAGGGAGGAGAAAATTCGTAGAATTTTCGGAGGGAGAGGGGTTGCAAAACTTTTGGAAAAAATGACCGCTTGTTTGCCCTCTCTCTGCTTAAAATTGCCTTACACAATTTTAAGCTGTCTCTCTCCCGCAAGCGGGCGAGAGGAAGATAAGGAGATTTAAACAATGAAACTTTGGTACTCCACCACTAGCCCATACGCTCGTAAAGCGTTGGTAACTTTAAAACATCAACAACTTGAAGATAAAACAGAACTGTTGCGGATTACTTCATCATTCGACCAAAATTCGCCACACAATCAAGACAATCCGCTTGGACGAGTGCCGGCATTGCAGCGAAATTGTGGAAATTGGCTTTTCGGGAGTTTGTTAATTTGCGAATATCTCAATCAAAAAGGTAAGCAACCAAAGCTATTGCCTGAAAGTGGTAAACCTCGCTGGGCAGTGTTGGCATTGCATAATTTGGTGGATGGGATTATGGAAAATACGATGCCAATGGTGGCTGAACGTATGCTCCGCCCTGAAAATGAATGGTGGACAAGTCGTCATCAACAGCTGATGGATCGCAATGTCCGCAGTTTCGCTCAACTAGAAGAAGCGTTAAAACCGTTCGGTACAGAACTCAACATCGGCACGCTAACCGCCGTTTGTTTAATTGATTGGTGGCAGTTTAGAGCAGACAAAATTGGTTACGATCTTGCAAAACATCACCCGAATTTGGCCGCTTGGGCGGAAGAAATGAACGGGAAGTACGAAGTTCTTGCAACAACGAAGCCGAGCATTTAATTTTGAGGAAAAAATGAAGAAAATTCTAGGAACAGCTTTATTTTTCATTTCATCTATCGTCCAATCGGCTCAAATGCCAGTGCAGGCAACGAGAGAAGGGGTTGTTGAAATGGGTATATATGGTGAAATAGATTGGCGAGATGGGCAGAAATTTGTAAATATCGCAGAATCTTGGAGGCAATCAGGGAACCCAGTACAACGAATCTATCTTCATAGTGGTGGGGGAAGTGTTGTTGCAGGATATCAGATTGCAGATTATTTAATAAAATATAGAATTCAGACTGTTGTATTAAGGGATTCTTTATGTGCTAGTTCTTGTTTTAATATTTTTATTGCTGGGCAGCCTAGAGTCTCGGAGTCTAATAGCAAGATAGGCGTACATCGAATTTCACATAAGCAAGAAGATAATCATTTTGCGAGATCTCTTTCGATTGATATGAGTGCATATTATAAGTCAATGAATGTCCCAAATAACATTCGATTAGCGATGCTTGAAACCCCACCAGAATCTATGCATTGGCTAACAGTAAGAGAATTAAGAGAAATCTCAGATTATCAACTTAATTACACTGATGTTATGAAAGTTTTTAGGAATGGGGGACTGAAAGAATCAAAAAGTTCTATTACAAGCACTTCAAAAGCAAAAGCAAGAGCCTTAAATGCCGAAGCTAAACCTCTTATTTGGAATGGAAATCTGCAATTAGCAATTTCAAAATTAGAGCAAGCGAAAAGTTATAATCCTTCTGATGCCGAAGTGTTAGGGAATTTAGGTTTTGCATATCAAAAAATCGGAGATTTCAGAAATGCACAAATTAATTTTACAGCATCTTTAAAACTTTCACCTAAACGTGGAGCAACTTGGGGAAATTTAGCTGATCTTTTAGCTGACACGAATCAAATTGATTGGGCAACAGATGCTTTTGTCAAGTACTACTCTTATTCTAAAAATAAGCAAGCAGCACTAAATCTTTTCTATACTTGGATGCAACAATATCCAAATACTGGTCGAGATATTGCAGTCAGACAAGCAATGGCTAGACTAGGGCTATATTAGTTAAATTAGGAATATAAAATTTATTATGCAAATCCTCAACCCAATCCTTCCCATTATGGAAGAAATTATCGGTAATCTGACCGCACTTCGTGCAGAAGGCAAAATCACGGATCAAACGGTGGATTACGTTCAATTACAATGGTATGAAAGCGAACGCAACATTTTGCGTAAAACCTCTCAATCGGGGCGTGAAGTGGCGTTTCGGCTACTGAAAGAAGGGCAACGTTTGAAACACGATGATGTCGTTTTTATCAGCGATAATCTTGTGATTGCCATTGAAATTGTCCCGAGCGAAGTGATTGTGCTTTCGCCAAAAACATTACCGGAAATGGCACGTGCGTGTTATGAAATCGGTAACAAACATTCGCCGCTGTTTTTAGATGGCGATGAGGTTACTTTACCTTACGACAAGCCGATGTTTGAATGGCTACAAGCGGCCGGATTTCAACCGCAAAAAGCAGAACGCCGTTTAAGCCAAGCGTTGCGGGCAAATTCCGCACAAGGGCACGGTCATTCGCATTCACATAGCCACGACCATCACGGCTATCATCATCACGGAGATGGAAATTGGCACAAGCACTAACACAACTCGGCGCATTGTTGCACTTGGTCGATCCTACCTTGCCTATCGGCGGTTTTAACCATTCCAACGGTTTAGAAACTTTCGTGCAACAGCGCAAAGTGGACAGCAAAGTCAGCCTTGAGGAATATGTGCAAACGCAGTTGTTGCAAAACTGGGTTTACAATGACGGGGCGTATTTGTCGCTCGCTTTTGAGGCGATGGCAACGTGCGATTTGGCTCGCTTGATTGCCTTAGATCAAGAGTTAGCCGCCACCAAAATCGCCCGTGAAAGCCGTGAAGGCAGCTATAAACTCGGTGTTCGTCTGTTGAAAATTTTTATCCGCTACGAACAACATCCTTTATTAGCCGCGTTTCAACAAGCGATTGTCGAAAAACGCTGTCAGGGCTATTTCCCTATCGTGTTTGCGATGGTGGCGCAGGCAATGAAATTAGATAAGGCGGAAACGCTCTATGCGTTCTACTACAATGCAGCAGTGGGTGCAGTCACAAACGGGGTTAAATTGATCCCATTAAGCCAAATGGACGGGCAGGATATTCTGTTCGACCTACGCCAACCGATAGCCGAAGCGGTCGAACAGAGTTTAAATCCAGACCTTGAATGGCTAGGAGCCGCAACGCTGGCAAATGATATCCGAGCGATGCAGCACGAGCAGCTTTATACAAGATTATATATGAGCTAATTTTACGGAGCCGCAGCGCGGCTCAATTATGCGTAGCCTAGGGCGTAAGCCCTAGGATCAAACAAGGAACAACAAAATGCGTAAATACATCAAAATCGGGGTTGCAGGCCCTGTTGGAGCGGGCAAAACCGCGTTAATCGAGAAATTAACCCGTGAAATAGCAAGCAAATATAGCGTTGCTGTTATCACAAACGATATTTACACCCAAGAAGATGCGGAGTTTTTAACCAAAAACAGCTTGCTTCCTCCTGAGCGCATTATGGGCGTGGAAACGGGCGGTTGTCCGCATACGGCGATCCGTGAAGATGCGTCGATGAACCTTGAAGCAGTGGATGAAATGGTCGCACGTTTCCCTGATGTAGAAATCGTGTTTATTGAGTCGGGTGGCGATAACTTATCGGCAACCTTTAGTCCAGACTTGGCGGACGTAACTATCTTTGTAATTGACGTGGCGCAAGGCGAGAAAATTCCACGTAAAGGCGGACCGGGTATCACCCGTTCTGATTTACTTGTGATCAATAAAACTGACTTAGCACCGTTTGTTGGCGCAGATTTAAGCGTAATGGAACGTGATGCACGCCGTATGCGTAACGGTCAGCCGTTTATCTTCACTAATCTGATGAAAAAAGAAAATCTCGATGGCGTGATTGGTTGGATCGAAAAATATGCGTTGTTGAAAAACGTGGAAGAGCCAAGTTCTCTTGTTCGTTAATTCGTAGGGGCGGGGTTTATCCCCGCCC
>NZ_ACQL01000130.1 GCF_000175195.1 Actinobacillus minor NM305
TTAGGGCGAAAAATATTTCGCCCCTACAGCAAATCTGAAAATTTACCAATAGTTTCAATAA
Source organism: Actinobacillus minor NM305 (assembly GCF_000175195.1). Lineage (GTDB taxonomy): Bacteria > Pseudomonadota > Gammaproteobacteria > Enterobacterales > Pasteurellaceae > Haemophilus_A > Haemophilus_A minor. The sequence goes on from NZ_ACQL01000130.1 coordinate 62, forward strand.
ATTAACCGTAGGGACACACTGCGTGTGTCCGAGATTGCTGACAAATCTCATCTATGACTGCCGGACACACGCAGTGTGTCCCTACCCTCATTTCGTCTTTTCATCTACCAAATCTCAAACTCTCTGCCCTTGTGGGAGAGGGTTGTATATATCGATCGCTACGATTGACTTTTGACACAGTTGCTACCAAATTCATTATTTGCAATATCCTATCAATTTACGACCGCTTGTTACTTAGATAAATACAATAGCCAAAGCCTGCTATATTTTTTAGCTTAAAGGCGTACAATATGCCTTATTATTTTACTAGGAAATGGAGCTGTACTATGAAAGTCGCTGTATATAGCACGAAAAACTACGACCGCAAACACCTTGAAATCGCGAACCAAAAATTTGGCTTCGAACTCGAATTCTTTGATTTCTTATTAAGTGAAAAAACCGTCAAAATGGCAGAAGGTGCTGAGGCGGTCTGTATTTTCGTTAATGATGACGGTAGCCGAGCAGTCTTAGAAAAACTGGCAAAAATTGGCGTAAAAACTATCGCTTTACGTTGCGCCGGGTTCAATAATGTGGATTTAGACGCCGCCAAAGAATTGGGGTTAAATGTCGTTCGCGTGCCGGCTTACTCGCCTGAAGCGGTAGCAGAACACGCTGTAGGTTTAATGCTCACGCTTAACCGCCGTATTCATAAAGCCTACCAACGTACTCGCGATGCCAATTTCTCACTCGAAGGTTTAACCGGCTTTAATATGCACGGTAAAACGGCTGGGATTATCGGGACGGGTAAAATCGGTATCGCCACTATGCGTATTTTGAAAGGCTTTGGTATGGAATTATTGGCATACGACCCGTTTAAAAATCCATTAGTAGAAGAACTCGGTGGGCAATATGTCAATTTAGATGAACTCTATGCTCGCTCACATATTATCAGCCTTCATTGCCCTGCGACCCCTGAGAATTATCACTTACTCAACGAAACTGCATTTAATAAAATGCGTGATGGCGTGATGATCATCAACACCAGTCGTGGTGCGTTAATTGACAGCCAAGCTGCCATTGAAGCATTGAAACGCCAGAAAATCGGAGCCTTAGGGATGGACGTGTATGAGAATGAGCGTGAGCTTTTCTTTGAAGATAAATCTAACGATGTGATTACCGATGATGTTTTCCGCCGTCTATCTTCTTGTCATAACGTGCTCTTTACCGGACACCAAGCATTTCTGACCGAAGAAGCGCTAAATAATATCTCCGATGTAACACTTTCTAACATTTTAGAAATTGAACAAACGGGAAAATGTGCGAATACCGTACTTTAATTGCTTTGGTGGGCAAGCATGCCCACCTACAAAAACCTTATCTCTATGTAGGAAAAATCACGCCTAAACTGACCGCTTGTGTTGCTCCGGTTACACTCGGTAAATTGCTTGGAAGATTATTCATTCGTTGATAAGCCAGCCACGCAAAGGCTGCAGCTTCAACATAATCAATATCTAAACCGTATTCGGTTGTAGTGGCAACTTGCCAATCGGTAAGAAGCGTTTGGAAACGTGTCATTAACAACGGATTTCTTGCTCCTCCGCCACAAACCAACAACACCTTTTTATCTGCCGTTTGGAATTTTTGCAGCTCATTTACCACACTTTGTACGGTAAATTCAGCAAGCGTTCGTTGAACATCTTCCGCTTTAAACGGAGGGAATGTCGCCAATTTTTGTGCCAACCAATTTAAATTAAATAACTCTCGCCCCGTGCTTTTTGGTGGCGGTAAAGCGAAGAAAGGTTCATCAAGGAGCTTTGCCAATAACTCAGGTTGTAACTGACCGCTTTTTGCCCATTCTGCATCTTTATCAAAACGTTTCTGCTGATGTTGCTCGATCCAAACGTCCATCAAAGCATTACCCACGCCGACATCATAGCCAATCGTAGCTTGGTGCGGTGCAAGGACAGAAATATTACTGATCCCACCGATATTTAGCACCACCGTTAGTTGATCTTCTTTGGCAAAAATCGCTTGGTGGAACGCTGGTACTAAAGGGGCTCCCTGCCCTCCCACTGCCATATCTTTACGGCGAAAATCGCCAATGGTCGTAATGCCCGTTTTGGCTGCCACGATATTCATATCGCCAATTTGCATTGTAAAAGGGAAAGGACTATTCGGCGAATGCCAAACAGTTTGACCATGACAGCCTATCGCTTGAATTTGGCTGGAGTTTAATTTCTGTTTGGCAAGAAAATGATTAACCACATCGGCATACAATAGCCCCAAACGATGATCCAGCTCCCCAAGTGTTTGCAAACCGCTTTCCCCTGTCTTAAGCAACAGAGAAAGGCCGGAGCGTAAATCTTCCGGCATTGGGACGAAATCTGCGGCAACCAATTTAGGGCTTTGCGTAAAATCAACAAGGGCTAAATCCACCCCGTCTAGGCTCGTGCCAGACATCATACCGAGATACAAATTTGACTGCATAGTATTTAAAATCCTGATAACTATATTTACGCTGCATTTTGGCACACTTATTTAAAAGAACAAAATCTTCTCTGATATTCCTGAATGATATAAAAAAGGAAGAATTACTCTCTCTCTTTTCCTCAAGTTTGATCCATTTCGGTTTTTTAGTTTATTTATTCCAATTTTTTCTAAAACATATTCTCTTATTATTTTTATGTTATAAAAAATCCCTTTATAAATAGCACATTCAGATTTTTTGAGGGAGTGATTATGAGTATTGAACAAAACGGCACGCTTCCGTTATCGGTTGATGTGGTACAAGCGGTTGAAAAACTAGATAAATTGCAATTAGCGTGGTTATCGGGCTATACGTGGGCAAAAGCACAAGGTGCAAGCGGTCAAATTTCTGCGACATTTAGCAAAAATACATTAGCTACCACATTAGAACCATTAAAAGTAACGGTTTTATCGGCTTCACAAACCGGCAATGCCAAAGGCGTTGCAACGAAACTCACCGCACGTTTACAAGCTGAGGGCGTTCAAGCTACGCATCACTCTCTTGGGGATTACAAAGCCAAACAAATTGCCGATGAACAATTAGTCTTGTTAGTGAGTTCAACGCAAGGTGAGGGCGAAGCACCGGAAGAAGGCGTGGTACTACTCAAATTATTGAATGGTAAAAAAGCACCTAAATTAGACCGCTTGCAATTTGCGGTACTTGGCTTAGGCGATAGCTCTTATCCTAATTTCTGCCAAGCCGGAAAAGACTTTGACCAGCGTTTTGAAGCACTCGGTGGAAGCCGATTACTACCTCGTGCAGATGCAGATTTAGATTTTAAAGCCGTTGCAGACCAATGGATTGAAGAGGTTGTGGCAATCATCAAACAGAAAAATAGCCAGCCTCAAGCCAGCACTTTACCTGTTTCGGTCTCAACGGAAACCGCAGCAACAAGCCTTTATCATAAAGATAATCCTTTCCCTGCACCTTTATTGACTAATCAGCGCATTACCGATTTAACTGCGGAAAAAGATGTTCGCCATTTAGAATTCGATTTAAGTGGCTCAGGGTTACACTACCAAGCAGGCGATGTATTGGGGGTTTGGTTTGAAAACGATCCGGCTTTAGTTGAAGAAATTTTCACTGCCTTATCACTCAATGGCGATGAAGAAATTAGCCTAAATGGCGAGTTACTAAATTTGCGTAGCGCATTACAAAGCCGATTGGAATTAACGCAAAATACCCAAGCCTTAGTCAAAGGCTATGCAGCGTTGATCAATAATGCAGAATTAAATCAACTCGTTGCCGATCCGCAACAATTACAAAATTTCACAGAAAATACACCGCTTGTTGATCTCTTTAACCGCTTCCCTTCCGCAATCAGTGCTGTGAATTTAGTGGCATTATTACGCCCACTCACGCCTCGTTTGTACTCAATTTCATCTAGCCCTGCAGAAGTAGGCGAAGAGGTCCATTTAAGCGTTGGCGTAGTGCGTTATGAACATAACGGAAAAGCCAGAGCCGGTGGAGCTTCAAGCTATTTAGCCGATCGTGTTAGCGAAGATGAAACCGTCCGTGTTTTCATTGAGCATAACAATAGCTTCCGCCTACCGAGCGATCCTCAAAAACCGATCATTATGATTGGCTCTGGCACAGGGATTGCGCCTTTCCGAGCATTCGTTCAACAACGTGCGGCGGATGAAGCGGAAGGCAAAAACTGGCTGATTTTTGGCAATCAACATTTTACCAAAGATTTCTTATATCAAACTGAATGGCAACAATTCCAAAAAGATGGCTATTTGCATAAATATAGTTTTGCGTGGTCTCGTGACCAAGCCGAAAAAATTTATGTGCAAGATAAAATTCGTGAAGAAGCTGAAGCCATTTGGCAATGGCTACAAGACGGTGCTTATATTTATGTTTGCGGCGATGCCTCACGTATGGCAAAAGATGTGGATAAAGCCCTGCTTGATGTGATTGAACAGCAAGGTGGTTTTAGCCGAGAAGAAGCCGAAGAATATGTTGATCATTTGCGTGAAGAAAAACGTTATCAACGTGATGTGTATTAAAAAGTATTAACGAAGTGTGGGAAACATTATGACAGACAGCAACAAAAAGAAAGGATTGGAATGGCAAGAAAAACCGCTTTCCGATAACGAACGTTTAAAAAATGAGAGTAATTTCTTACGAGGCACCATTTTAGATGACCTCAAAGACGGTTTAACAGGCGGCTTTAAAGGCGATAATTTTCAGCTTATCCGCTTCCACGGTATGTATGAACAAGACGACCGAGATATTCGTGCAACTCGCTTAGATGAAAAACTTGAACCGCTCAAGTTTATGCTATTACGTTGCCGTTTACCGGGTGGAATTATCAAGCCTTATCAGTGGATTGAAATTGATAAATTTGCCCGTGAAAACACCTATTACCGTTCTATTCGTTTGACCAACCGTCAAACATTCCAATATCACGGTGTGCCCAAAACCAAACTACAAGATATGCACCGTTTGTTACATAAAATCGGTTTGGACTCCATTGCGACTGCCGCAGATATGAACCGTAATGTGTTGTGTACTTCAAACCCGATTGAAAGCGAATTACACCAAGAGGCGTATGAATGGGCGAAGAAAATTTCCGAACATTTGCTCCCTCGCACAAGCGGTTACTTAGATGTTTGGATTGAAGGCAAAAAAGTAACCAGCTCCGATGATGTATTAGATAAAGAACAAGAACCGATTTTAGGTAAAACCTACCTGCCTCGTAAGTATAAAACAACCGTTTCGATCCCACCTTTAAACGATGTGGATGTTTACGGTAATGATATGAACTTTGTTGCTATTAAAGATGAAAACGGAAAATTGGCTGGTTTTAATGTCTTGGTCGGTGGTGGGCTTTCTATGGAGCACGGCAACACTGCTACTTACCCGAATATCTCGTTAGAACTCGGTTACGTACCGTTAAGTTACACTTTACAGGCGGCAGAAGCGGTCGTTACCACTCAACGTGATTTCGGCAACCGTGCGGATCGTAAAAATGCCCGTACTCGTTACACAATTCAAAATATGGGGCTAGACGGGTTTAGAGCAGAAGTCGAACGCCGTATGGGTATTCCGTTTGAACCAACCAAACCTTTCAAATTTACCGAACGAGGCGACCGTTTGGGTTGGGTAAAAGGCATAGATAATAAGTGGCACTTGACGCTTTATGTTGAAAGTGGACGTTTAACCGACAACGATCCTCAAAAACCACTACTGACGGGTATGCTTGAGATTGCCAAAGTGCATCAAGGCGATTTCCGCATTACCGCGAACCAAAATATTATTATTGCAGGCGTGCCGGAAGATCAAAAAGAAACCATTGAACAATTAGCACGCCAATATGGATTACTTGAGCCGATTAGTAAACAACGTGAGTATTCCATGTCGTGTGTTTCTTTCCCAACTTGCCCATTGGCAATGGCGGAAGCAGAACGTGTTTTACCCGACTTTACCGTTGAAATGGAAAAACTGTTAGCCAAACACAACATTCCAAATGAGTATATCATTACTCGTATTACGGGCTGTCCAAATGGCTGTGGACGAGCAATGTTGGCTGAAATCGGCTTAGTCGGTAAAGCCATTGGTCGCTATAACTTGCATATTGGTGGCGACAGACCGGGTTATCGTATTCCACGTTTATATCAAGAAAACCGTACCATTAGCGAAATTTTGGAGGAATTAGACCGCTTAATCGGACGCTGGGCAACCGAACGGGAAGCTAATGAAGCCTTTGGCGATTTTGTGATCCGCGCCGGCATTGTGATACCTGTTGTGAATGCCCCTGTGGACTTCTGGGATGCGAGTAAAGCGATTATTCCAACGCAACAAGTGGCTTAATAGAACAAGTAAAAATTAACCCGCGAGACAGCGGGTTAATTTTCATTACGAGCCAAAAAGTTCTTGCTGATGTTTTTTAATTTCTTCCCAAGAGAGTTGATAGTAGAACCAATATTTTTCCCGTAAAAGAACAAAATATTTACTATTTAGCCAAGGTTTATATTTTGTTGTATAGTGAATGATTATAGGTTTTACTTCATCAGCTTGTTTTTGGTATTTTGTTATTATTTCTTCATCGGACATATTTTCTTCTAAACGAGGAAAAGCATGAATAATACCTGTTTGATAATTATATACATGACTTAAAATTCCCCATTTATCCTTTAACACAAAATTTAATATATCTTGATCTCCAAACATAACGTTTGGATACTGTTTCGTCATTTGAATTAAATACTCAGCTAAATCATTCTCTTTCCATAACTGATTATTAATTAATAATACCCCGCCATTAAAATAAGGCTTTAAATCTGGAAATTCTATATAACCATGTTCAGTATAGCTAATGTACATATCTTCCACAGCCAAAACATATTTTCCATTAAAATCTGAGAAATACATCTCTTCAATATTCCCATCTACAACTATATCACTATCTAAATAGATAACTCTATCTTCTGGTATTTCAGGGATTATATAACGATAGAAGGTTGCTTGAGTTATATGTTCTTGGAGTTTAGATAGAAATCTAAATGAATCTAACACTGTAACAGGGATAATTTCGGCTCCTACATTGGTTAAATGTTGATTAAGAGCCATAAACCATTCGTCAGGATAGTCTTGATGGATTAAATAAAATCGGACATTTTTATGATGATAACAAACGGATTTAATTAGCGTAATGACTTGCTCTGCATAGTTTCTATCTGCAGCCAAGGCGATATTTATTGTTTGTTGTTTATTTGTCATAACTATTTCTGCTCAAAAGTTAAAATATAAATAACCCTGTATAAGTTATACAGGGTTCAGATTACTGACAAACCTTTTTATTT
>NZ_ACQL01000129.1 GCF_000175195.1 Actinobacillus minor NM305
TTATTTGGGGGTTGTCATCAGTCTAAGACGCAAAATGGCGTCTTCTTCTATATTCAATGGAAAATGGAGAATAACCTATGCAAAAAATACTTTTTATCGTTCACGCCGCACCTTATGGCAATGAAGCCTTCTTCAGTAGCCTGCGCCTAGCATTACAAATTCAAGAACAACATAAAGCCCAAATCAAACTCTTTTTAATGTCTGATGCCGTTATTGGTGGTCTTGCCAAACAAAATCCGGCTGAAGGCTACCATATCCAACAAATGTTAGAAATCTTAACCTCTCAAGGTGCAACCATCAAACTCTGTAAAACCTGCACAAACGCACGAGGCATTACAGAACTTCCATTAGCGGAAGGTGTAGAAATCGGCACATTAAGCGAACTTGCCGATTGGACAATGGAAGCGGATAAGGTGTTAAATTTCTAATGAAAAATGTTGATGTTGTGATTATTGGCGCAGGAGCTGCCGGGCTATTTTGCGCCGCTCAACTGGGGCAAAATGGCAAAAAGGTCATTGTGCTAGACGCTGGCAAAAAGATTGGGCGTAAAATCTTAATGTCAGGCGGTGGCTTCTGTAATTTCACGAATTTAGAGGTTACACCTCATCATTATTTAAGCCAAAATCGCCATTTTGTGAAATCCGCTCTAGCTCGTTATACCAACTGGGATTTTATCAGCCTAGTTGCAAGCTATGGGATTTCCTACCACGAAAAAGAACTTGGGCAACTCTTCTGTGATGAAAGCGCTCAACAAATTGTTGATCTCCTCCAAGCAGAATGTGAAAAAGGCAAAGTAGATATTCAACTCAGACAAGCGGTCATTTCTGTTGAAAAAATTGCAGATTTTTTCCAAATTCAGACCGCTTGTGAAAACTATCAAGCGCCCCATCTTGTCATTGCAACCGGAGGGCTTTCAATGCCGGCACTCGGCGCAAGCCCATTTGGCTATAAAATTGCCGAGCAATTTGACATTCCGGTTATCGCACCAAGAGCCAGCCTTGTGCCTTTTACTTGGAAAGAAAACGATAAACCTTTTGCTGAGTTATCCGGTATCTCATTACCAGTCAGCGTGAGCAATCGAGGAATGACGTTTAATAATCAAATGTTATTTACACATCGAGGTTTATCTGGCCCTGCCATTCTGCAAATTTCAAATTATTGGGATTTAGGCGAAAGTGTCGAAATTGACCTACTGCCTGAAAATGACATTTTAGAGATCTTACTTGAATTACGCCAATCTTCGCCTAAATTGCAGCTAAAAACAGTGTTAAGTCGCTATTTGCCGAAGAAACTCGTAGAACTTTGGTTTGAACAAAAAATGCTAAAAGATCAAGTGATTGCCCAATTATCCAAAACGGAATTGATCTCGTTAGAACTATTTATTCATCATTGGCAATTCTTACCAAATGGAACCGAAGGCTACCGCACGGCAGAAGTCACGATGGGCGGTGTGGATACCGATCATATTTCATCGAAAACAATGGAAGCCAAACACATTAAAGGTCTCTATTTTATCGGCGAAGTCCTTGATGTTACCGGCTGGCTAGGAGGCTATAACTTCCAATGGGCTTGGTCTTCTGCTTTTGCTTGTGCTGAAGGCATTATCCACGCTCACTAAAAACAAGCGGTTAATTTTTCAGATTATTTCGGTGTGATATGTCGTTGTAGTCAATAATTTGTCAGCGCAAATTATATTTGCTCAAAGACTACCATATAAACATCAAAATTCTCTTACAAATTAACCGCTTTTCTCCTTTTTAAAACATGAATGAAATTCATAATAATACTGAAAATTATGAAGTTGCATAATAACTCTATTTAATAGATGATGAATTTAAATCTAAATTCACCAATAAATAGGAGCATATTATGACAACATACCACATCTTAGGCTTTCCACGCGTTGGGGCGAAACGTGAATTAAAATTTGCACAAGAACGTTACTGGCGTGGGGAAATTGCAGAACAAGATTTATTAGATTTAGCCAAAGCCTTGCGTGAAAAAAACTGGCAGCACCAAGCGGCTGCGAACGCTGATTTTGTGGCGGTGGGCGATTTTACCTTTTACGATCATATTTTAGATCTACAAGTAGCAACGGGAGCAATTCCTGCGCGTTTTGGGTTTGACAGCCAAAATTTAACCCTTTCGCAATACTTCCAACTGGCGCGTGGTAACAAAGATCAATTTGCCATTGAGATGACCAAATGGTTTGATACCAACTACCACTATCTTGTGCCTGAGTTCCATAAAAACACCGAATTTAAAGCCAACCCAGCTCACTACGTTAATCAAATCCGTGAAGCAAAAGCCTTAGATTTGAAGGTTAAACCTGTGATTGTCGGGCCTTTAACTTTCCTTTGGTTAGGCAAAGAGAAGGGCGAAGCTTTCAATCGTTTTGAGTTATTAAACAAACTTGTGCCTGTTTACCGTGAAATTTTAACCGCACTTGCGGCAGAAGGCGTGGAATGGATCCAAATTGACGAGCCGGCTTTAGCCTTAGACTTACCGGCACAATGGCTGGCGGCTTATCAGGCTGTCTATGCGGAATTAAGCCAAGTGGATGCGAAATTGTTATTAGCTACCTATTTTGGCTCAGTGGCAGAACACGCAGAATTGCTCAAAGGCTTAGCGGTGGACGGCTTGCATTTGGATTTAGTGCGCGCACCTGAACAACTTACGGCATTTGACGATTACCGCAAAGTGCTTTCGGCAGGCGTGATTGATGGGCGTAACATTTGGCGTGCAAACTTAAATCAAGTGTTGGACGTACTTGAGCCATTAAAAGCCAAACTCAGCGAACGTTTGTGGATTGCCCCAAGCTGTTCTTTGTTACATACGCCTTTTGATTTAGCGGTGGAAACGCAATTACAAGCGAATAAACCTGAACTTTATCAATGGCTTGCTTTTACGCTACAAAAAGTTGAAGAATTGTCGGTAATTAAGACCGCACTTGAACAAGGTCGAACAGCGGTACAAGCACAATTAGCGGCAAGCCAAGCGGCAGCGGATGCGCGTGCGACATCAACAGAGATCCACCGAGCCGAAGTGGCGGCTCGTTTAGCCAACTTACCTGAAGGGGCGGATCGCCGTAAATCGCCATTTGCAACGCGTATTGCGAAGCAAAATGCGTGGCTAAACTTACCGCTTTTACCAACGACAAATATCGGCTCATTCCCACAAACCAGCGAAATCCGCCACGCTCGTGCGAGTTTCAAAAAAGGCGAGTTAAGCCTTGCGGATTATGAAGCGGCGATGAAAAAAGAAATTGAATATGTGGTTCGCCGCCAAGAAGAGTTGGACTTAGATGTACTGGTTCACGGCGAAGCGGAACGTAACGATATGGTGGAATACTTCGGTGAATTGCTTGACGGCTTTGCCTTTACCAAATTCGGCTGGGTGCAAAGTTACGGCTCACGTTGTGTCAAACCGCCCGTGATTTATGGCGATGTGGCTCGCCCTGAACCGATGACAGTGCGTTGGTCGCAATATGCCCAAAGCCTCACCAACAAAGTGATGAAAGGAATGCTGACAGGGCCGGTAACGATTTTACAATGGTCATTCGTGCGTAACGATATTCCACGTTCAACGGTGTGTAAACAAATCGGCGTAGCCTTATCGGACGAAGTGTTGGATTTAGAAGCGGCAGGGATCAAAGTGATCCAAATTGATGAGCCTGCAATCCGTGAAGGCTTGCCACTCAAGCGGTCAGATTGGGACGCTTATTTGCAATGGGCAGGCGAAGCCTTCCGTTTAAGCTATATGGGCGTACAAGATGACACCCAAATCCACACCCATATGTGTTATTCCGAATTTAACGACATTTTGCCGGCGATTGCAGGCTTAGATGCGGACGTGATTACCATTGAAACCTCACGTTCTGATATGGAATTACTCACCGCCTTTGCCGATTTCAAATACCCGAACGACATCGGCCCGGGCGTGTACGACATTCACAGCCCACGCGTTCCAAAAGCGGAAGAAATCGAACACTTGTTGCGTAAAGCCTTGAAAGTCGTACCAAAAGAACGCTTATGGGTAAACCCGGACTGTGGCTTAAAAACCCGTGGCTGGAAAGAAACCATCGAACAGTTGCAAGTGATGGTGGACGTGACGAAGAAATTAAGAAAGGAATTGGGTTGATGTAGCAGATTTTATGGTGCAATGGGGCGAAAGATATTTCGCCCTTGATTTATCACAATTGTTTGGGCGAAAGATATTTCGCACCTACGTTTCATGTCTAACCGATTACGTCATAGGTGTTGTCGGTGTCATCGTCATAGGTCGTAGGGACAGGGTTTATCCCTGTCCGAGAGCGCAAAAACGGCGTAGGATGGATGAAAAAACAACATGGTAGGGGCGAAATATTTTTCGCCCTGATTTATCACGAATGTTTTGGGCGAAAAATATTTCGCCCCTACGTATAGGGTTTGATACGAAAAAAACGCCAATTCGCTGACTTTTTTCTGAAATTGTGATCCATGTCACGTTTAAATGCTTGTTTTATGTACATATTTAGTTGCAAAAGTATTCGGGGGGGGGTAAACTAAACGTTTGCAAATGAATTTCCGTAACTTCCTATGAGCCTGCCATTTCTGATGTTTGTGGTAGAAATAGTGGTATTCCCTTATTTTATCTAGGGGCTTGCGGTGTGATTTTCTTACTATACATCGGAGTGTATTATGAACAAAATCTTTCGTGTAATCTGGAACCATGCAACGCAAACTTGGACTGCCGTATCAGAATTAGCAAAATGCCACGGAAAGGTTTCCTCTCAAACAGATAAACGTCAATTCTCTCAAGGCGAAAATGCGCCATTTTTCAAATTAAGCCTTTTAAGTGCGGTCATTTTAGGGGTATTTTTCTCGGTTGATGCCTATGCTTGGAAAAATGCCGATGATAGTGTTGCCGGTTCCCAAAAAGATCATCCTAGCGTAGTTGTTATTGGTGCAGGTAGCTCTTATAAAGCCACTGCAGATGCCACTCACACCGTTGTTATCGGAGAGAGTTCTAAGGCTACCACTCAAGCAAGCGTGGCTATTGGTACAAATGCTAATGCGAGTGGTGGAGTAAACGCCGTGGCCATTGGTGCTTATGCCACAACGAGTGGTGAGAATGCTACCTCTATGGGGGTGTATGCAAAAGCCGGTGCTAAGGGCGTTGCTATTGGTGATCATACCACTGCCAATGGTTCACAAAGTGTTGCGCTCGGTTCTACAGTAAATGTTTCTTCCTCTCAATCAATCGGTATTGGTAACGATGTTCTTGTTTTAGGTCATGGTTCAATTGCATTAGGTAGCGATGATATTGGTGAGCTTAATGATATTTCTGAAACTGTTCAAGGTATTTCAGGGGTCAAACAACAATATGAGGGCAACTGGCAAGCTTCTGATACAAACGTGCCTTATGGTGAGAAGGTAAATGATAAGAAACTTTACGTCTCTACTGTTACAACAGGTCGAGCCTCTATTGCAATAGGTTCGCAATCGCAAGCCTTGAATGACTGGACAACAGTATTAGGTGCTCGAGCTTTTGCCAACAAAGAAGCTGCCACAGCCATTGGAGCAATGGCGAAAGCAATGGGCAATGCGTCCTTTGCCGGTGGTTTTAATGCCACAGCCGGCGCCGGTTTTACCGTTGCATTAGGGACGAATGCAACCGCTTCTCAAGGGGAAGCCACTGCGATTGGTTACGACAGCAAGGCCACCGCTACTAATAGCACAGTTTTAGGTTATAAAGCGAACGCAACATCACGCGATGCAACCGCATTAGGTTCTAATGCCACCTCTACGGGGGAAAGTGCAACTTCTGTGGGTAGAAATGCATTCGCTAACGGTATAAATTCTGTGGCGATTGGTAAAGATGCGGTTGCCAATAGAGAGAATTCAACCTCCCTTGGTGTTGGCGCAAATGCAACAGGCGGAAATACCATTGCGATTGGTCGTGATGCCAAAGTGGATACAAGATCCCACAATAACGGTGGGATAGCCATTGGTAAAAATGCTAAGTCTCTTGGAAATGGCAACTTAGCTTTTGGTACTTCTGCTTATGCGGGGACAGATCCTGCTCTTATTCCAACAGATGGAACTACGTCATATCCGGAGGTTGAATATTCGATGGCAATTGGTGATATTGCCAAAGCCTACGCTAACCGCTCTTTGGCTTTGGGGGTGGATAGTCTAGTTCAAAATAGCTCAACAGGTGCCATTGCTATTGGTAACGGCACAAAAGTTTATGATAAAAATAGCCAAGGCTCCGATCAAGCCATTGCTATCGGTTTCACCTCGAATATTACCGGCGCACCGGGTTCGGTTATTGTCGGTTCTCAATCGGATGTAAAATCTAAACACGCCGTTTCCTTAGGTTACAACGCAGATATTGGTGAAAACAAAGAAGGTGCGGTCGTTTTAGGGGCAAATTCCGGTGATACAGGTTCTTCCGCAACGCTCGCCACCACCGCAAGTGCGATAGTAGATGCGATTACCTACAGCGGCTTTGTTGGCACAATCGGTACAAGCAACAACCAAGGGCGTTTTGTCAGTATTGGTAACACCTCAGCCGGTGGTCAACGCAAACTCATCAACCTCGCTGCCGGCGAAGTTTCGCCAACCTCAACCGAAGCCATTAATGGTTCGCAACTTTATGCTTTAGCCTTAAAACAAGCGCGTTATTTCTCCGTAAACTCCTCTTTGGCAGAAAACCGTGGCAATAACGGCGCCACAGGGGGCAATTCAATTGCTATCGGACCGAAAGCTTCCGCTGTGGCGGCAAATGGTATTGCCATTGGTAACAACACCGCAGCAAGCGGTGGGGGTGATATTGTGATTGGTAACAATATCACCACCTCTACTTCAGGCGACAAAGGACGCTCTGTTTTAATCGGTGAAAACGTTACCGGAACTGGATCACAAGCAGTAGCATTGGGTTCCGGCACAAAAGCCGCGGCACAAGCGACTGCAATAGGTAACGAAGTCAGCGCAGAAGGACGCGGCAGTATTGCCCTTGGCGCCGATGATATAGGGGGCACTTTACCGTTTACTGACAATATTCAAGGCATTGCCGGCTTACACACAGCATACGGCGGCACATATACTAACACTAAAGCCACCACCGCAGGCGGTATTGCCATTGGTGCAGGGGCGCAATCGACAGGCGTTGGTGCGGCAGCAATAGGGACAGGTTCTCGCAGTTCAGGCATACTTTCCGCCGCACTTGGGCCGTTAGCCAGCGCTTCGGCGGATTTAAGCGTGGCAATTGGGGTAAAAGCCAGCGCCACACAAGCCGGCGGCGTAGCATTAGGGACAGACTCCCTCGCCGATCGTAGCGGTGGTGATGCTTACAAAGGCTATGATATTGCCACCAATGCCGCTTCTACAGAAACGATCCCGGCTTGGAAACCAAGCTATAGTGCCGTTTCTGTGGGTAAATCCGGCAAAACCCGTCAAATTATCAACGTAGCCGCCGGTAAGGAAGACACCGATGCGGTAAACGTTGCGCAATTGAAAAAAGCACGGATTAGCACGACTTACAAAGCGGACGGGGGCTTGAGTAATAATGCACTTAATACAGCAGAAAATTTAAAATCCTATGAAGTAAAAAGTGGCGACACGAAAAATATTGAATTCCTTTCTTCTCTCGATTGGGGAACGGGTGAGACTGCTTTTGGCGGCAATAATATTGAAATCTTGCACCAAGCTAACGGCAAATTCCAATTCGGGATTAAAAAACAACCGACATTTGAAAAACTCACCATTAGCAACGGCCCAGTGCTTAGTAGCACCGGTATTGCGATGGGCAATAAAAAAATCTCCGGTTTAGCCAATGGCGCAGACGCCGCTGACGCTGTGAACAAAGGGCAACTTGATGCAAGTATCGGCACCTTTACCTTTAAAGGCGAGAAATTCGATACTGGCGTAAATACAGATACCGCTGGCGATATTTGGCGCAGTAACGCAACAAAAACCTTTATGCTTGGCAGTACACAAAACTGGGGAAGCAATGAAAATCGTTATTCCGGTGATAATATCGAAGTGTTACGTGAGAATAATGCCAATTTCCATATTGGCTTAAAAACCAACGCCACTTTCGACTCCATCTCCATTAGTGGTAACAACGGCCCGAAATTGAGCGGCACGGGCTTGGATATGAAAAATAAAGCCATTACTAACTTAGTTTCAGGCGGTTCAACGGATACCAACGCCGCCAATATTGCCGACGTTAAACGTTTAGCAGCGGCAGAAGTGGCGAAAATCCCAACGTCGCAACCGCTTAAATTCCGTGGTGATGATAATCAAGATGTAAGCCGCAACTTAGGCACCACTTTAAGCATTAAAGGCGGTTCAACAGCGACAACCTTGACAGATAAAAATATCAAGGTGACCAAAAATACATCAAATGATGGTTTGAGCATCCAAATGGCGAAAAGCTTAACGGATTTAACTGATGCAACCTTTGGGGACGCCAATGCGAACAATCTTAAACTCAACAACACAGGTTTAACCTTAACCACCGCTGGCGCATCAAGCCCTGTTCGATTGCTTGGCGGCGCAAACGGCGGTCAACTTACCGGCTTAGAAAGCCGTACAACAACGGCTGCAGATTACGGCACAGGCACTAACGCAGGACGTGCAGCGACAGAAAGTGCGGTGAAAGATGTGAAAGATAATTTAGCCGTGAATACCACTTACAGCGCAGATGGAGATATAAAAGGATCGACTGTTCAAACCACCACAAATAGTTATAGTGTCGCCAGCGGTACAACAAATGGTGCAGTGAAATTCCTTTCCAATAAAAACTGGACAAACAACAACGTCAAATATTCCGGCGATAATATCGAAATTCTTCGTGATAGCTCTAACGGTACCTTCTACTTCGGGATGAAAAGTGATCCGGTATTCGATAATGTAACGGTCAACACAACCTTAACGGTAGGAACTACAGGGCCGGTATTAAGTAACAACGGCATTGATATGCGCAGTCAAGTTGTTAAAAATCTAAAACCTCGCACAACGCTAGAGAGCGATTATGCTCAAGGCGATAATGCGAATAATGCCGCAACAGAAGCCGCCTTGAAAAGAGTACAGACTGCGTTGGATAACGAAAAAGTGAATAAATCCCGACAAATTAAATTCTATTCACCAGACAATGACGGTAATGGTGCTTTAAGAGAATTTGGTTCTTGGACGTTGAAGGATGACGGTAAATTAGAATTCCAAAATGGTGACGGTATTCACTTAGAAGGCGGCGCAAATAAATTGACTATTAGCTTAACATCGGATATCAAAACTAAGCTCAGTAATATTGATAAAAAAATGAATACTGATTTGAGCAATATCAATAAGCAAGCCGCTAAAAATTTGATTGACGAATTGATTGAAGTCACGGCGGACGGGGCTGACAACTTAGCGACAGTAGAGCTGGATGACAGCACTACTGACAAAACGATCTATAAAGTTAGTGTGACCAAAGAGGATGTTGTAGACAATATTACAGACACCTTTGCGAAAAAAAATGCGTCGAATTTAGATACAAATGACATTGCCAAATGGAAAGAAAAAATCGACACCAACACTCAATCAGTGGATAAAGTGGAAAATGGTGCAGGTTCTATCTTAACCGTTACATCAAACGGTGATTACACCGAGGGCGCAGTAAAAGGTAAAAAATACACTGTGGGCTTAACGGCGGCGAAAGTGGTCGAAGCGGTTCAACCTGAGTTAGAGAAAAAACTCAATAAAGACGCATCGAATTTAAGCGAGGACGACAAAGCCAAATGGAAAGAAGCGATTGACACAGTTTCCATTGAAAAAGTGGTCGCCGATACAAATTCAGGCATTACTGTTGGCGAAGTGGAGCGCGATGATAACGTAAAAGGCAAAAAATATACCCTTAGCTTAAATGCAGACAAGATCAAAGATCTTGCCGGCACAACCGATCTTGCCACACGGTTAGACAATAAAGCCAATATCAGCTTGGATAACATCAACGAGGCCGGCGAAAATAAAATCAAAGGATTAATTGAAGTCAAAGCCAAAGCCAGCGACAACAATTTAGCCAAAGTCACCAAAGCGGCACAAACGACAGGCAATAAAGACGTTTACGAAGTGGAAGTAACGAAAGATGATTTGGTTAACAAATTGGGCGATACTTTTGCGAAAGCGGATGCAACCAATATCACAGGCGACAATGTCAATAAATGGAAAACGGCGCTTGGTGTGTCTGATTTGAATTTGCATTACAAAGCAGATAACGAAACGAGCACTAAAACCACCGCACTTTCTACCGGTTTACATTTCAAAGGCAGCGATGGTATTAGCATTAATACGGAAAATGGCGGTGTCGTGAACTTTGGTATTACCAACGGCGGTATTACCAAAGATAAATTGGCAGAGGACGTTAAAACAGCAATTAATAATGTTGACAACAAAGCCAATAAAGACGCTACGGGTTTAAGCGAGCAAGACAAAGCCAAATGGAAAGCGGCGATTGATACCACTTCTGTTGAGTTGGTTACCGCTGAGGCAAATTCCGGTATTACCGTAAGTAATGCGGCTGACCGTAATGATGGCACAGCAGGTAAAAAATACACCTTGAGTTTGGATCAAGCTAAAATCAAAGATCTTGCCGGCACAACTAATTTAGCGAATGATTTAGCGAATAAAGCGGATAAAAATTTAGGCAATATTGACGATGCCGGCAAAACGGTGATCAAAAATGCCGCTAAATCTGCGGTTAAAGTCACAGCTGTGGGCGATAAAGTGACTGTGAGCAAAGAAACAGAAGCAGACGGCGTAGATAACTACAAAGTCTCTGTGGATATGTCACACCTTGCCACAAAAGCCGAGTTAAGCGGTACGAAATTGAAATATCAAGCCAACGGCGATACAGCAGGCTCAGCGCCAAAAGAAGTCTTGTTGTCCACTGGGTTGAATTTCCATTCAGATGATTTATCCGTGACCACCGCAGAAAACGGCAAAGTGAGTTTTGCTATTAAAGACAACGCCATCACAGCGGATAAAATCGCTAACAATGCAGTAACAGGCGATAAAATCCAAAATGGCGCCGTCACTGAAAACAAACTTGGCGATGATGTGAAAAACAAAATTGCTGCGGCGAAAACTGTTGTGGCAGTTAATCCTGCGGCAGACGGTGTGTTGAATTTAAACACAGGCACTGAAGGTCAAGCCACTAAATACACCTTAAGCGTCAATGGAGCGAAGCTAAAAGAAATGGCGGGAACGACCAATTTAGACGACCGTTTCAACGGCAAAGCGGATACATCCACGGCGTTTAGCTTAAAAGTGAAAGAAAGTGCTGGAACCCAAGAAGCCAAAAAATGGACATTGGCAAACAATGGCGACATCGTCTTTAGTGCCGGCGACGGCTTAACCGCAAGCAAAACGAACGAGGGTATTCAATACGATTTAACCGCTGCGCATAAAACCACCTTAACCAAAGTTGAAAACCAAGGCATTACTTTCAGCGGCGACAGCGGCACGGCTCAAACCAAAAAATTGGGCGAAGGCATTGCGGTGAAAGGTGGTGAAACCGATGAAAGTAAACTTACCGCTACAACGGATAAAAATATCGGTGTGGTGGCAAGCCCAAATGGCTTAGAAGTAAAACTTGCCAAAAATTTGACCGCTCTTGAAACGGTAACGGCGTCCGAGAAAGTTACCGTTGGCTCAGGCGATAACAAAGTGGACATCAAACCAAATGAAATCGCTTTCGGTAAAGACGGCACTAATGGAAAAGGCAAAGGCAAAATTACCGGCCTAGCGGATCCGGAAAAAGGCACAGACGGTAAAGTTATCGATAAGACACAAGCCGCAAATGTGGGCTATGTGGATAGCAAACTCGGCGAATTAGGCGACAAACCGTTGAGCTTCACAGGCAATGACACGGCAACAAAAGTAGATCGTAAATTAGGTGAAACCTTAACCATTGAGGGCGAGGGCTCAACGAAAGAGGGTTGGGCAGGAAAAGATACCGCCGCTAACAATCTCTATGTTGCAGCAGAAACAAGTAAATTAGTGGTGAAATTGGCAAAAGATTTGGTGAATTTAAATTCTGTTACTGTTGGAACTGACACCGAAGGAACGAAAATCACCAAAGACGGTACGACCTCGAAATTTAAAGATGCGGACG
>NZ_ACQL01000128.1 GCF_000175195.1 Actinobacillus minor NM305
GGTTGCATTAACTAACTTCGCACCTTCTGTCGCAGCAGGTTCTGTGATGTTACCTTTATCTGTAGGTGTAAGCTCAGTTGTTTTAACATCTACTGTAACAACACCAGTGTTTGGATTCACTGTTACATCTGTTGTATCTGTATCTGCAAAGTTAACATCGCCATCTGTGTCTGTTGGTTGAGCTGTTGAATCAGTCACTTCAGCTGCTTTTACTTTAGCAAGATCGATAGTGATCTCACGAGCACCCGTTGTTGCATTAGTTTCACCCGTTACTGAAACACGGTCACTACCTGCAATGAATTTCACTTCGTTTGCGTTTTTCACCGTGTCTGTGTATGCACCAGTTTCAGTAGAAACAATCCAGCCCATATTCGTTAAATCGCGAACTGTCGCTGCTGAATTTAAGATGTTATCCGCTA
>NZ_ACQL01000127.1 GCF_000175195.1 Actinobacillus minor NM305
CCTATCCCCCCTCCGTAAACGGAGGGGGGGACGGTACAACCTGATAACATTGTTTACCCCCTTCCCCCCACAGTAATTTTATCCAATTTCACCGTAGGTTGCCCAACGCCAACAGGGACGGATTGTCCTTCTTTACCGCAAGTGCCGATACCTGGGTCGAGTTCCATTTTTTTGCCGACCATTGAAACTTGCTGCATTGCCTCAATACCGCTACCGATAAGGGTTGCACCCGTAACCGGTTGGGTGATTTTCCCTTTTTCAATGAGGTAGGCTTCTGCGGTCGAGAACACAAATTTTCCTGAGGTAATGTCCACTTGTCCGCCGCTGAAATGAGGCGCATACAAGCCGTATTCGACCGACTCAATCATTTCCTCAAAATCGTGGTTGCCTTCCGTTAAATAGGTATTTGTCATTCGAGGCATTGGCAAATGCGCATAAGACTCGCGGCGACCGTTGCCCGTTGGTGCAACGCCCATTAAGCGTGCATTTAGTTTATCTTGAATATAACCTTTTAAGATCCCGTTTTCGATGAGGACATTGCGTTGGGAAGGCACGCCTTCATCATCAACGGTCATTGAACCTCGAGCATCTTGAATGGTACCGTCATCGACGATAGTACACAATGGCGAGGTAACCAATTCGCCAATTTTACCGGTAAAGAGTGAAGACTCTTTCCGATTGAAATCGCCCTCTAAACCGTGTCCGACTGCTTCGTGAAGTAAAATGCCCGGCCAACCGGCACCCAGCACTATCGGCATTGAGCCTGCCGGAGCCGGCATTGCCCCTAAATTCACTAATGCCATGCGCACCGCTTCTTTCGCCAAATACTCCGCACGGTTATAGCCAACCATTTCGCCATTGATAACCTTCGGTTCAAAAAACCAATTTAAGCCATAGCGTCCACCTGCACCTGCCGAACCTCGTTCACGTTTACCATTTTCTTCCACCAAAACAGAAACAGATAAACGCACCAAAGGGCGAATATCTGCGGCTAAAGTGCCATCACTTGCGGCAACCAACATCTCTTCATAGACAGCCGAAACATTCGCATTCACTTGAATTACTCTTGGGTCTTCTGCGCGAGCGACTTTATCGACTAAATGGAGCAATTCTACTTTTTGCTCACGGGTTAGCGTATCAAGCGGATTGATCGATGGGTAACGTTTACAAGCGGTCGTTTCTTTGAAATTTTTTACCAAAAATTGACCGCTTTCTTGTGTGATACTGCGAGCGGCAACAGCACATTGTTCAAGTTGGTTAAGGCTGATTTGGTCGGCATACGCAAAGCCTGTCTTTTCGCCTGAAACGGCACGAACCCCAAAGCCTTTATCGATGTAAAAACCGCCTTCTTTAATAATGCTGTCTTCCAGCGCCCAGCTTTCGTCCATGCTAAGTTGGAAATAGAGGTCGGCATAATCAATGTGTCGGGTGGAAAAATGATCTAATACTTGTGATAAGTGTGAAAGCTCAAGCCCACTTGGTGCCAATAGGCTCTCTGAAACCTGTTTTAACATATATATTCCTAGAAATAAAAATCGGTAAATTTTAACACAAATTTGAGCGCTTTATAGAAAGGAAAACGCCACAAAAGTGGCGTTGGATTGCTGAGGAACCTTTTTATTTAAAAAATTTGAAATA
>NZ_ACQL01000126.1 GCF_000175195.1 Actinobacillus minor NM305
TAGGGGCGAAATATTTTTCGCCCTGAATGCCCACGATTGCTTAGGGCGAAAGATGTTTCGCCCCTACAATGTCCATTAACGGATTGGATTATGTACGGTTACTAATTTTGTGCCATCCGGGAAAGTCGCTTCAATCTGCACTTCGTGCACCATTTCCGCTACGCCTTCCATCACATCTTCAACGCTTAACAATGTTGCGCCGTATTGCATTACTTCTGCGACTGTCATACCATCACGAGCCGCTTCTTGTAAATGGCTGGCAATATAAGCAATCGCCTCCGGATAATTTAATTTCACACCACGAGCCTTACGTTTTGCCGCAAGTTCGCCTGCAAGAAAAAGCATCAGTTTTTCTTGTTCTCTTGACGTTAAATGCATATTTTGTTCCTTTTGTTTAACGATAAATTGTTTGCGTAGGGGCGGGTCGATGTGCCCGCCCGATATTTCACAGGGAATGTCCCCCACAATCCATTATGGATTTAAAATTTTAACTAATTTGTTTTTATCAAAGTCCGCTTTATCCACCTTTGATTTTACCAACAATAAAATCCAGCTGGCGACAATAAAGCCGATGGTATAAGTTGCCAAGCCGGTTTTTGCCACACCAAATTGAATAAACACCGCCATAAGCGAACCTAAAATTACGTAAGCAAAGTTGCGTAATTTCGTGCCGGCAAAGGCACAAGCCACCAATATCGGCGAGAAGCCGTAAATCCCATTT
Organism: Actinobacillus minor NM305; assembly: GCF_000175195.1. Lineage (GTDB taxonomy): Bacteria > Pseudomonadota > Gammaproteobacteria > Enterobacterales > Pasteurellaceae > Haemophilus_A > Haemophilus_A minor. The sequence continues at coordinate 722 of NZ_ACQL01000126.1, forward strand.
GCCAAGCTATTTTGATCCACGCCTAACAAATGATGAGCAAATGCCGTACCAATTGCAGCAGCGGCAATCCCCCACATTGCGGCGATGGGCGAGCTAATCGCAATCGCTAAGAAAAGTAACGCTCCCGTTATCGCACTTGAGCCAAAATTCACTTCCGCCCACGCATAAAATGGCGAACGTACCGCATCCACGGTATTAGTATAATCCGCTAACGCCGGCGTAGTTTGTGTTAAACCGAACAGTTCAAATTTTGCCACCGCCCAGCAAAAGAGCCAGCAGCTTAAAACGAAAGGGAAGGTAAATGCCACACGTTTACGCTTCATAAACTCTCGCATAATCAACGTTGAAGAGATGGCGGCGAGCAAGCCTAAAATCCAAATTAACGGGTTAGTTGCATCGGTTTCGCCGAAGGTAAACATCACGCACATAAACGCGAGACTGGCGTTGAAGCCGTATAAACCTTGATCGATTTGGGCTAAAGGATAGCCTAATGCTTTTGCCGTGAGCGTCCCGATTAACGCCCCGAGCAAACACGCTACACCCAGTGTCCAATGGCTAAAGAACATCGCAATCACGATAACCAAGCCCGACAAGCCGTTTTCTTGCAGAAAAATCTGCCCTACCCCCGTAAGGGTTTCTTTGATGAGTTTTTGCATATTACCTTCCTGTTGTGTTTTTATGATTTTGTAAGATGTAATACTTTATCGGCTAACTGGTCGCAGAATTCTTGATCGTGCGAAGCAATCAGCATCGGCAACGGTAATGCTTTTAGAAGTGCGGTCAATTTCGCTTTATTTTTTGCATCTAAGCCGTTAGTCGGTTCATCAAGTAAGAGCATTTTCGGCTGCATTGCCAACACGCCAGCCAATGCCGTGAAATTTTTTTCGCCGCCGGAGAGCAAATTCACAGGGCGATCTTTTAGATGTTCAATTCCAAGTTGTTGCAGCTGGTTCAGGGCAATCTCGTAAGCTTCTTTCTTATTTTTTCCCTGATTTAAGCAACCGAACGCTACGTCATCTAATACCGTTGGACCAAATAATTGATCGTCTGCATTTTGGAAACAAATCCCCACCGTACCACGCCAAGGCTCAAAATCCGCTTCGGTTTTACAAATCGTACCAAAGAGCTCAATCTCGCCCGAATGAATCGGCACAAACCCCAAAAGCGCCAATAATAATGTCGATTTCCCTGTCCCGATTTCTCCTTGTAGGAAAAATTTTTGCTGATCGGAAATCGTAAAATTTAAATCAGAAATGACCGCTTGCTGATTGCGACAGAGGGTTAAGTTTTTCACGTTTAAAATCATTGGTTTGCTTTCCTGTTTTACTTTTTTGATAATTTTCTATCGCTGTTCGTAAATTCAAATTGTAGGGGCAAATTACATTTGCCCTGATACACCTCCGTTGAGAATAGGGCGAATGTAATTCGCCCCTTGTATTAGAATATGGGCAA
>NZ_ACQL01000125.1 GCF_000175195.1 Actinobacillus minor NM305
CGAAAGCAGAAACCTTAGCGGAACAAGCGAAAGCTCAACAAGATGTAGAAAAAGCAAAAGCCGAATTAGCAAAATTACAAGAAAAACAACTTTATTTGGATTCTATTTGGCGTTATTTAGGGAGAGATGATCCTAGTTCTCCCCAACGAGCAACAGCTGGTAGAAGTTCAATGAAGATAGATCTTTCTCAATATCCAGAAGAAGATGAGATGAGAGAAGCTGTCGTTGTTGATAGTAATAATGCAAAATTAGGAACGGCATATTTTATTAACCAAGCCTATTCTAGTTATGAGCAATTTGTTCCTGAAAATGTATCTTTTGATGCACCATATTTCTCAAACAATGATTTTGTATTTATCCCAACTGATGTAACAAAATCTTCTACCATTCAAAATAAAATGACAGCTACCTATAGTGGTTTAGCTTTAGATCGTAATTATCACAATGATGAAGATCGTAGCGGTTGGGTAACTAAAGCTAAATTTTCTTTAACTGCTGATTTTGCTCAAAATACGGTAGAAGGAGCTATTACTGAACGTGAAAACAAAGCGCCTGATATTAAGTTAGAACAAGGAGCTATTGCTTCGTCAGTAACCAATCAAAATATCAATATGCCATATATGGGATTTAGCGGTAATGCTACATTAACTAGAAAAAATGGTTCGGTTAGAACAGGGGAATATATCGGCTTCTTTGCCGGTCCTGATGCTGAAGAAGTGGTAGGTTCTGTTAATAACCTTGGAGGACAAACATCTTTTGGTGGCAAACGCCAATAATCAATCGTAGGATATAAATTCACCCCACACATTAACAAGTTTTCTGTGTGGGTTTAATTCTTTAAATTGTACTTATTGTTCAAAAAAGACTACAATAGGACTACAAATGAGAAGGAGAATTCTAAATGAGTGAAACTTATATCCGAGCTAGAATTGATAATGGCATTAAAGATGAAGCAACTGCTGCACTAAAAGCAATGGGCTTAACAATGTCTGAATTCTTACGCATTGCGGTTACTCGTGTTGCAAAAGAAAAGTCAATACCGTTTGACGTAAAAGTGCCAAATGCCGTGACATTACAGGCAATGCAAGAAGCTCAAGAAATCTTAGCTGAAAAACGTGCGTTAAAATCTGCGGAAGCATTATTTGATGAACTCGAAAACTCAACACACTAAACGTGCGGCTTTTCCTCGTTCAGCCGAATATACTAAAACCTTTCGCAAGGACTGGGAAAGGCTGAATAAATCGGGGCGTTATAATATGCATGCACTGAAAAAAGTAATGCTATTATTGATTGCAAATGATGAGCCATTACCTGCCGAATATTTAGATCATCCTTTAACGGGTAACTATGCCGGTTTTAGAGAATGTCATATTGGCGGGGATTTTTTGTTGATTTATGTTATTGATGAAAAATTAAATCAAATCGTCTTTTCCCGTGCAGGCACACATTCAGAATTATTTTGACTTTAGCTTTAAGTGTAATTTGTTACTTCATCTTTAATGAAAACTTGTATAAACGCCTATTTGGGCATAGCAAATTACACTTGAATTTATGAAAAAATACTTATCCCTTATCCTTTTTATTCCCCTAGTTGCAAACGCAGCCCCCGAATTGGAAATCAAACCTGCCAAGCCAACATTGCCAACACAAGCGGTTATTTTTTCAGAAAAATCAGCAAATAATGGGGAAATCACTTTAACCCAAGAGCTGATCAGTAACCCTGAACTTACTCGTCAAATGTTAAATCGGGCGATTGATAGCCGACAATTTCATTTATTGCCTGAGCTGGTGCAGATTTATCAACAAACGCCTAATCCTGATTTGGTGCTGATTGATTATGCCAACGGCATTATTTTGGCAAGTCAGGGGGATTATAAAACGGCAATCGATCTCTATCGTGGCATTATTGCGAAGCATCCTAATTTTCAGCCTGTGCGTTTTCGTTTAGCACAAATGTTGTTTGAAGATCGGCAAAATGAAGCCGCACTTGCGCAATTTCGTAAGCTACAAGCGGACGGATTACCGCCACAAATTGCAAATGGGGTGGAACAATATATTGCTGCCATTCAGAAACGTTCGGGTTGGTCATTCGACTTTGGTGTGAATTATTTGCACGAAAGCAATGTTAATAATGCTTCAAGCTCGCCTTATGTTCGAGTGGGGAATGTACCGTTTAAGAAAACGGAAGAATCATTACCGCAATCAGCAAATGGGTTGAGCTATCATCTAAATTTGGCTAAGAATTGGAATGTTAGCGGATCCCATTATCTACATTTCGAGAACCAATTTAGCGGAAAATCCTATTGGGATAATCATCAATTTGACGATCAGCAAAACCGTTCAAGTCTTGGCTATCAATATCAAAATGCTCAAAGTCGTCTTGCTTTTTTGCCTTATTATGAAATGCGTTGGTATGGTAATCATCGCTACAATCACGGCTATGGTGTTCGGGGAGAAGTAGAGCATTGGCTTACATCACAATGGCAGCTTTCTACGGCTGGTGAAATGGGCAAACTCAAACATCGGGGCGAAAATCAGCTTGCAGATAGTACGACATTATTTGGTTCTGCTACGTTACTCTACGCCTTTGATGCGAAAAGTTATCTCTATGGTGGTGTAGATTTGTTGCGAGATCGGACGTTAGAACGTTCTTTAGCCTCAAAACGTTATACAGGGCGAATTGGTTGGGGGCAAGAATGGTGGGGCGGAATTTCCAGCCGTATTCAGCTCAGTTATGGCAAACGTAAATTTGACCAAGCTCACCGCATTTTTAATCAAATTCGTCAAGATAGGGAGTTAGGTTTGAATGTTACACTTTGGCATCGTAACCTGCATTTCTGGGGGATTACGCCGAAAATCAGTTATCAATATCAGCGTGTAAATTCCAATTTAGCGGATCTTTATTCGTATAAACGAAATCGAGTTTATTTGAGTTTTGAGAAAACGTTTTAATAGAGAAAATATTTACGCTCTATACTCCACAAAAATGACCGCTTAAGCGGTCATTACAGATTACTGACAAAGGTTATATTTGAGCAATAACCTAGCACGAGCCGTGCTAGGTTCATTAAGCCCAGCCCCGCTGGGGCTGAAAAAAGAGCCGCAGAGCTACTCAGATTAACTAACCCTATACGGCTCGTATAGGGTTTGTCAATGGTCTGTAATGACAAAAGTATCTGATGAATTTTCTTTTTCTTCATCTTTGCTTCTTCTACAAATGCTTGCGTTTGAACGTTGCTTTAGTAATGGCACGAAGTGTGGCGTAAACGAGTACATCCCCTTCTGTAAACGGAGGAGCGAAGAACTTTAAGCTAAATTATTTTTTGTACAACGACTACATAATATCATTGCAAATTGTCTCAAAAATTAGACCGCTTATTCGTTATTCTCTCCAAATCCCTTCGATTTTCCGTTATAATCCCAAAGATTTTTTCAAAATAAAACCTATTTCAAATTTAAAGGATAATTTTATGATGCGTTCTCATTATTGCGGTGCGTTAAATCGTTCGCACGTTGGTCAAGCGGTTACATTAAGCGGTTGGGTACACCGTGTACGTAACCTTGGTCGTTTTATTTTTATGCAAATTCGTGACCGTGAAGGAATTGTACAAGTTTTCTTTGATGAAAAAGATGAAGCGATTTTTAAAGTAGCTTCCGCATTACGTGCAGAAGCTTGCGTGCAAATTCAAGGCGAAGTGATCGCCCGTGATGAATCACAAATCAATAAAGAAATGGCAACGGGCGAAATCGAAGTTTTGGTAAAAAATGTTTTGGTTTATAACAATGCCGATGTTTTACCACTCGACTTCAACCAAAATAATACCGAAGAACAGCGTTTAAAATACCGTTATTTAGATTTACGCCGTCCTGAAATGGCAGAGAAATTAAAAACACGTGCCAAAATTACTAGTTTTGTGCGCCGTTTTATGGACGATCACGGCTTCCTTGATATTGAAACGCCAATGCTTACTAAAGCAACACCTGAAGGCGCTCGTGACTACTTAGTTCCAAGCCGTGTGCATAAAGGCAAATTCTATGCATTGCCACAATCGCCTCAGTTGTTCAAACAGTTGCTGATGATGTCTGGCTTTGACCGTTATTATCAAATCGTAAAATGTTTCCGTGATGAAGATTTACGTGCAGATCGCCAACCTGAATTTACCCAAATCGATGTGGAAACTTCATTTATGACCGCAGAAGAAGTCCGTGCGGTAATGGAAGAGATGATCCACGGTTTATGGTTAGATCGCTTAAATGTCGATTTAGGCAAATTCCCAATGATGACGTGGCAAGAAGCGATGGATCGTTTTGGTTCAGATAAACCGGATTTACGTAACCCATTAGAATTAGTGGATGTTGCAGATATTCTGAAAGATGTAGAATTTAAAGTGTTCAATGAACCGGCTAATTCTCCGGACGGACGTGTAACCGTATTAAAAGTGCCAAATGGCGCAGCATTAACCCGTAAACAAATTGATGAATATACTCAATTTGTTGGCATTTACGGTGCAAAAGGCTTAGCGTGGGCGAAAATTAATGATGTGAATGCAGGCATGGAAGGTATCCAAAGCCCTGTAGCAAAATTCTTAAATGAAGACGTATTCAAAGCGTTAATTGAGCGTACATCGGCACAAAACGGCGACATTCTTTTCTTCGGCGCAGATAAATGGCAAGTGGTTACTGACTCAATGGGCGCATTACGCTTAAAAGTTGGTCGTGATTTAGGCTTAACTGACTTAACAGCGTGGAAACCATTATGGGTGGTTGATTTCCCTATGTTTGAACGTGATGACGAGGGTAATTTATCAGCAATGCACCATCCGTTTACCTCTCCAAAAGGATTATCGCCGGAAGAATTAGCGGCAGATCCGGTAAAAGCGGTTGCAAATGCTTATGATATGGTGATTAACGGCTACGAAGTGGGTGGTGGTTCAGTACGTATTTTCGACCCGAAAATGCAACAAACTGTGTTCAACATTTTAGGCATTAATGAAGAAGAACAAGCAGAGAAATTTGGCTTCTTATTAGATGCATTAAAATTTGGTACACCGCCACATGCTGGTCTTGCATTTGGTTTAGATCGTTTAACAATGTTAATTACCGGCACAGAAAATATCCGTGATGTGATCGCCTTCCCGAAAACCACGGCGGCAGCGTGTCTAATGACAGAAGCGCCTAGCTATGCAAACCCGCAAGCGTTGGAAGAGTTAGCGATTTCGGTAACAACAAAAGAATAAATTAGTTGAGTAAATGCGGTCAGATGACCGCATTTTTTATCGCTTAATTTTGGAAAATAAAGATGAATAAAACCATTTACCTTGCTTCAAATAGCCCTCGAAGATGGGAAATCCTACAACAATTAGGGTTAAATCTTCTAAGAATTGAAGGGGAAATTGATGAAACCCCTTACGAAAATGAAGAAGCCAAAAGCTACTGTTTACGGATTGCTGAAGCAAAAAATAAAGCTGCACAAGCGGTTCATTTTACTCAAAATCTTGCAGACTACCCTATTTTGACAGCCGATACGACCGTCTCTATTCACAACCAGATTTTGGGAAAACCGAAAGACAAAGAGGATGCTTATCGCATGCTGAAATTGCTTTCAGGTAAAACACATCAGGTTTTTACTGCTGTTTGTGTCAGCTATCAAGGAAAGCAATTTTCCGTGGTTCAAACGAGTGATGTCACATTTAAAACGCTCACAGATCAAGAAATTCACGCTTATATTGACACCGGAGATCCTATGGATAAAGCAGGAGCTTATGGTATTCAAGGATTAGGTGGCATTTTTGTTCAGTACTTATCAGGTAGCTTTACGGGTGTAATGGGTTTACCTGTTGCAGAAACGGCAGAGTTGCTTTCATATTGTAATATAGCCCTTATTTAAGATAATTTCACTGTTTGCATTGACAGTATTTTTAAAAGTAAATATACTGTATTTAAATTCAGTTAATTTAAATACAGGTAGGTAAATTATGGCGGTAACAATTGATGTGCGATTAGCAAACACGCAACAGATGAAAGAACAAAAATTCTTCCGCTTAATGGAAATTTTGACAGAATGTCTCGAAAAGGAATACCCTAATGCGATTGTAAGAGTAAGAGCCTCTCAATCTATGAGCGATGTTTCTGTTTTTGGGTTAGGAAAAGAGGGTAAAAAGCAAGTAACGGAGTTTTTAGAAAATTTATTTAATGAAGGTTCAGCTTTTGATGAGTTGAATGACACCTTTTATTAACTTTCAATTAAAGTATGAAAACTGGGCTAGAATTTTTTCCACCCAGTTTTCTACATTTAGATATTCCACAATAAAATCGCTAAAATTTGCGGTAATATGATCCGACAGAACATCACTAAAGGATAAACAGTCGCATAGGAAAGAGCCGCCGCTCCGCTGTCTTCTTTTAGAGTGTTAGCAAAAGCTAACGCTGGAGGATCAGTCATAGAACCGGCTAATAGTCCACATAGCGTTAAATAATTCAGTTTTCCGTAAATACGTGCAATGATGGCTGTAATCATTAACGGCACAAATGTAATGATTGCCCCATAGCAAATCCACTCAAGCCCTTCATTACTTAATAATGTACTAAAGAAGTGATCTCCGGCTTTCCAACCTACGACAGATAAAAAAAGAACAATGCCAATTTCTCGTAATGCAAGGTTTGCACTCGGTGGCATAAACCAATAGAGCTTACCAAAGCTACCTATTCTCGCTAAAATTAACGCGACAACTAAAGGTCCACCGGCTAAACCTAGCTTTAAGGCAACAGGGAAGCCCGGTAAATAAATGGGCACCGAACCAAGAAGAACGCCTAACCCTATACCGATAAAAATAGGAAGCATCTGGACTTGTTGTAGTTTTTGTTTGGCGTTCCCAATGATTGACATTACAGCTTCGATATCTTCTTGTCGCCCGACCAAATTGAGCACATCGCCAAATTGTAAGACCATGTCGCCGTTTGGCACGAGTTCGACACCCGCTCGGTTTAGGCGAGAAATGACAACATCATATTTACCTTTTAACATTAATTGACGAATTTGCTTACCAAAGACTTTTTCATTCGTTACAACCGCCCGCTCTGTTCGGTACATCGTGCCTTTGGTTGAAAGGGAAATATGCGCCTCTTCGCCTAAAATCAGTTGCATTTTATGCAATGTCGCAGGCTCTCCGACAAGATGTAAAACATCGCCCATTTGAATGATTGTATCCACTTTAGGAACAAATAACGTTTCTTCCCTTTTAATCCGAGAGTAAACAACATCATGCAACTCAAAATCGGGCAATTCTTTTAAAAGCAACCCATTTAAATTAGGATTGGTAACTCGTACATTTAATGTACTTAGCCCCTCTTTTTTGCTGTGTGTTTCGTTTTCAAAACGTGTTGCTTCTTTATCTACATTGATTTTGAATAAGATACGCACTAACCACATCGAGAGCAAAATCCCCACGATACCAAATGGGTAGGCAATAGCATATCCCATGCCCATAACGGCAGTATCAGCACCGAGCTCAGCTAAAAGTTGTTGTCCAGCACCGAGTGAAGGAGTATTGGTTACTGCTCCAGAGAAAATACCCAGAATAACGGGTAAAGGAATATCAAAAAGTTTATGTAGTAAGCCAACCAATACACCACTTATCCCGACAATAAGCAACGCAAAGCCATTAAGTTTTAATCCTGATTGTCTCAATGAAGCAAAAAAACCGGGCCCAACTTGAATGCCTATGGTATAAACAAACAAAATGAGCCCGAATTCTTGAATAAAATGTAGGGTATGAGCATCTAGTTTAATGCCATATTCGCCCATAATATGAGAAACAAAAATCCCTCCAAATAATACACCGCCTATGCCTAGACTTACTCCTCTGATTTTTATATGCCCTATCCATAGACCAATGACGGCGACTAAGGATAACAGGCTTACGGTTAATGCTATTTCGCTCATGTGAAGCCTCTCTAAAAAATAAAACTGCTGAAAGTTTAGCAAAGCTTCACACTAAAAAATGCGATCTAGTTCAAAAATTGCGAAGATAGATGGATGAGATTTTTTTATTTATCATTTTTTAAACGGAATAGATTTTAAACAGAACCCAATCCAATAAAGATGGCAAGCAATAGTGGCGCAACTAAATTCACAATAAAGCCAAAGCTAATAGCTAGTGGCACGACCTGAATACCACCTGATTTTTGAATAATTGGCAATGTACAATCAAGCGAGGTTGCGCCGCCTAATCCCACAGCGGTAGAAGGAAACAAACGCATAAAAAATGGGATCATAAATAAGCATAAAATCTCGCGAGAAAGATCGTTGAAAAATGCAATACTGCCATAAATTGCCCCCCAAGCATCATTGACTAAAACGCTCGAAAGCGAATACCATCCAAATGCAGAAGCAAAGGTAAGTCCTTTTGCTAAAGGAAGAGCCAGTACCCAAGCAGAAATTGCACCACCGATTAAACTACTGATAATGAATACGATGGAGGTATAAATCCCTCTTTTATTTAAAAAGACTTCTCTTAAAGGAATACCGCTATTACGAAGCTGAATCCCCACCCCGAAAATCATAATTACCAAAACATAAGTGCTGGCATGTAAAGGAAATTCCACCATTCCCTTTGTTAAAAAACCTAAAATACCGCCAGCCATTGTTGTACCAACTAATTTTAGTGAATCTAATAGCTGTGAAAAACGTGAAGGAAGTTCATCTTGAGCCACGACTTCTCGCTTCATAGGTTGCCATTTATCATAGACAACCAAAGCCAAAATATTACAACTGTGAATAATCAAGCTTAACGTGAGTGCTGTTGTGCCAATTTGTGGTAGTTTTGTCACAATATCATCAAGTTGCCCAAGTGAAATCCCGATAACTAATAAAATCAAGTAAAGGCAAATACTGACAACTTTATTCACGATGGATAATATCTCGTGATGAGTTACTTTAAAAAGGTATCCAATAAAAAGGGGAATTAAAACAATAGCAAGACCATATAACATGAAAATAAATACCATAAAAAGAAATGCATTTAGTTGGAAATTTTAACAGTATCAAGGTAAAATAAAACTGTTTTTATATCCATGAAACAAGCGGTTAAAATAAGGTAACATTTTGCAAACAAAGACACGAAAAATTATCCATATTGATATGGATTGTTTCTATGCTGCCGTAGAAATGCGAGAAAACCCTACTCTTCAAGGCAAGCCGATTGCTGTTGGCGGTAGTGCGGATAAACGAGGCGTATTAACGACTTGCAACTACGAAGCTCGAAAATTTGGTTTGCATAGTGCAATGGCAACCGCTCAAGCATTAAAACGTTGCCCAAATTTGATTCTATTGCCGGTAAATATGCCACTTTATAAGTCAGTTTCAGAACAAATCCATCAAATTTTTCAACGTTATACTCATTTAATTGAACCGCTTTCTTTAGATGAAGCCTATTTAGATGTGACAGATTGTAAGAAATATGCCGGTTCTGCCACTTGGATTGCCCAAGCCATTCGCCAAGATATTTGGCAAGAGTTAAAACTTACCGCTTCTGCCGGCGTAGCACCACTCAAGTTTTTAGCGAAAATAGCCTCTGATCAAAATAAACCTAATGGACAATTTGTGATTACCCCCGAGGAAGTCAATAGTTTTATCCAAACATTACCTTTAAAAAAGATCCCTGGGGTCGGAAAAGTCACGCATGAGAAGTTAATACAAATGGGCTTCCATCAATGCCAAGATATTCAAAAAGCGAATAAAGCATTGATTTATCAAGAATTTGGTAAATTTGGGCAACGATTATGGGATTTTTGTCACGGTATTGATCCGAGAGAAGTGGAGGTAAATCGTCCTCGCAAATCCCTTGCAGTTGAAAATACATTGTTGGAAGATATTGACCAACTTGAAGTGGCTGAGCATTTCCTTGATGATCTTTTTCATAAATTAGTTTTTCGTATTCAACGCAACTGGAGCGATATGCCATTGCATGATTTTAAAAAACTTGCAATTAAACTTAAATTTGATGATTTTACTCAAACCACAATAGAAAGAACTACCGAAGGATTAACTTTTCAGAACTTTCTTCTTTTACTCCATCAAGTTTGGCGCCGCCGTGAAGGACGAAAAATTCGGCTTATTGGTTTAAGTGTTCATTTTCCAGACAAAAAAGTTGCAAATCAGTTAAATTTATGGGAATAATTATGGTCTAATCCCTTGAATGTAGGGTTATATTCCCCATTTATTACGAAGTTCATTACCTTTTTATTGGAGATTAAAACTAATGGCAAAACGTGTCATTCTCTTTTTATTAACTAACCTTGCGATTACCTTTGTTCTAGGTATTGTATTAAACATTATTTTTAAAGTAACCGGCATCCAAGGTGGCAGCACAGCAGGTATTTTAGTGATGTCAATGCTATTTGGTTTTGCAGGTTCTTTAATCTCACTCTTTATGTCAAAGTCAATGGCATTACGCTCTGTGGGCGCTGAAGTCATTACTCAGCCTCGTTCTGGTGCAGAACAATGGTTATTTGACACCGTAAAACGCCAATCACAGCAAGCCAATATCCCTATGCCGGATATTGCCATTTATCATTCAGCGGATGTTAATGCCTTCGCAACAGGTGCAACCAAAAGCAACTCACTTGTTGCCGTGAGCACCGGTTTATTAGATAACATGACACACGATGAAGCTGAAGCTGTTGTTGCTCACGAAATTGCCCACATTGCAAATGGCGATATGGTGACGATGACCTTACTTCAAGGTGTTCTAAATACTTTCGTGATCTTCTTATCACGTATGATTTCAACAGCAGTTGCCAGTACAAAAGATGAAAATGGTAACAGCAGCACAAATACTCTTGTGTTCTGGGTTGTGGATCTTCTATTACAAATGGTCTTTGGTGTGCTTGCAACTATGATTGCGATGTGGTTCTCTCGTTATCGTGAATTCCGCGCAGATGCAGGTTCGGCACAATTAGTCGGAAAAGAAAAAATGATTGCGGCATTACAGCGTTTACAAAGCGTACATGAACCACAAGCGATGGAAGGTTCTCTTGCAGCATTTATGATTAATGCGCCAGCAAAAGAACTCTTCATGAGCCACCCTCCACTAGAAAAACGTATTGAAGCATTACGTAATCTATAATGCGTTCAAAGTATTTTTAGGTTTATCGATAACAGCAAGCGGTCAAATTTTTTTGACCGCTTACTTTTTTCAAAAAATCAAAAAATTTTTATTTCTTAAGTTTTTTTTAAGATTTGTTTGGTTTAATACCTCTCAACAAAGGGAGACCTTTGGAATACATAAACTTTAATTTTAATTCGGAGAATTTATTTATGAAAAAAGCACTTATTCTAGCAACCTTACTGACTGTATCAACGGTAACCATGGCAAAATATGGTGAACCTCATCGAGGCGGATTTAATGATGGTACTCAGCGTTCTCAAACACAAGGTTTCTTTGATGAAAGTAACGCAGTGAAAACGGTGGCAGCAGCATTAAAAGCAAGTGATGATACACCTGTAATTATTGAAGGTAAGATCGTTAAACAAATTGATAAAGATGAGTTTATTTTTAGAGATAGCACAGGCGAGATTGAAATTGATGTTAGCAAACGAGCTTGGAACGGCCAAACCATCAGCCCAGCAGATACTATTCAAATTCGAGGCAAAGTCGATACTGAATGGAATAAAACAGAAATTGATGTGAAACAAATTATTAAAAAATAATCCCTGAAATGACAAGCGGTCTTGTTTTGTAAAAGTATTACAAAATATGACCGCTTGTATGTCAGCTTAATTTAGCTAGATTTAGCCATTTATTCATAAGAAAAATCGGGCATTTGCCCGATTTGTTTTTATGCACAATGTTTGATAATCCAACAGTTATGAATATGCGGATTACGTTCAAAGTCTAATGGTAGGGTTTTGGCTGAAATGTTTTCGGCTTGTAAACCTAGTTCCGCTAGCCCATCAAAGTCCATTTTGAAACCACGTTTATTGTTTGAAAACACAATTGTCCCTTCATTGGTCAGAATGCGTTTGAGTTGCTTCATTAATTTAATGTGGTCACGTTGAACGTCCCAGCTATCTTCCATACGTTTAGAATTGGAGAAGGTTGGCGGATCAACAAAGATCAATTCAAAACGTTCTCGACATTCAGCTAGCCATTGTAGGCAGTCTGCTTGGAACAAGCGGTGATTTTTTAACGGTAAATCGTTTAAAATCAGGTTTTGTTCTGCCCAATTCAAATACGTATTTGACATATCCACCGTGGTAGTAGATTTTGCGCCATTCAAGGCTGCGTGGACGGTTGCAGAGCCTGTATAAGCAAAAAGATTTAAGAAAGTTTTGCCTTTTGCCATTTCGCCAACCATTTTACGGGTTAGGCGATGATCTAAAAATAAGCCGGTATCAAGATAATCTGTTAAATTTACCCATAGTTTTGCACCATACTCATTGACATAAAAATACTCGCCTTTATTTGCTAATTTCTCGTATTGGTTGGTGCCTTTTTGTTTTTGGCGGACTTTAAGTACCAGTTTATTAGTTTCAACACCCGTGACATAAAGTGTTGCTGAAACCGCATCTAATAAACGTTGGCGAGCTTTATTTTCATCAATATTTTTCGGGGCAGCATACTCTTGTACCACAATATGATCAGCATAGCGATCAACCGCAAGATTATATTCAGGCAGATCTGCATCATAGAGGCGATAAGCATCAATACCTTGCTGTTTTGCCCATTTCTCAATTTTCTTGATGTTTTTTGTTAAACGGTTAGCAAAATCGGGCGCAACTTGTGCATTTTGTTCGAATTTAAGTTCATCTTGTTGCTCGTGTTGGCGTTCGCTAATGTGATAGTTTTTTTGTAAACATTCAAGCGGTCCGTTTTTCGCCTTAAATTGACGAGAAGAGCGTAAACGCAAGCAGTTGAGTAACTCCGGCTCAGCACTAAAAATGGAGGCATTCCAACCTGCAAATTGTTGTTTTAAGCGTTGCCCAAAAACAGAGTAAAGCGCGATCAACGCTGGTGTTGTGCCTAAACGTTCTCCGTAAGGTGGGTTACATACCACTGTACCGGTTTGAGTTGGGCAAGGGTTTTGTAGCGCAGAAACATCACCTTGCTGCCATTGAATTAAGTGTGCAACACCAGCATTTTTGGCATTTTGTTTGGCTTTTGCTAAAACACGATGATCTAAATCGAAACCATAAAATTGAACAAGCGGTGTAATTTCGGTATTTTCTTGCAACTGTTTGGCTTCATCGAGTACTTCATTCCAAAGTTGGATATCGTGCCCTTTCCACGCATTAAAGCCCCAATATTTACGATTTAATTGTGGTGGAATGTTTAACTGCATTTGTGCAGCTTCAATTAAAAGCGTGCCTGAACCACACATCGGATCAACTAATGGCGTACCTTTTTGCCAGCCTGAACGCAAAATAATCGCAGCGGCAAGGGTTTCACGTAATGGTGCTTTCCCCGTTTCTTCACGGTAGCCACGAAGGTGTAATGCATCACCACTTAAATCAAGGGAAACGACTAAATCATCACGATCTAAATAAACGTGAATACGAATATCCGGGCTGATTTTATCAACGGTTGGGCGAGCAAAACCTTTTCGTTCAAAATAATCGACGATCCCATCTTTTACACGCATCGCACCGAATTGCGTATTGCGGATTTCTCGGTTGGTGCCGTTAAAATCAATGTAAAACGTATCACGGGGATCAAATAAGTTTGCCCAGTTGTAGCTGATAATTGCTGCATAGAGATCGCTATCACTAAAAATTTTGGTTGTGATAAGCGGGAGTAAAATGCGTGATGCCAAACGGCTGTGTAAAAGTGCTTGGTAAGCCCCTTTTTGTGTTGTCGTGAAATGCACGCCACCTTGGGCAACTTTGCAGCTTGCGTTGCAAATGTGTTCCAATTCTGTTTTGAGCATTTCTTCAAAACCGCGTGCAGCGGTTGCAAAATAAGTAGTTTGAGTTGTCATTGTGAGTATTCTTTTTACGAAAATTAGCGCTATTATAGCGGAACAAGCGGTTAAAAACTTCGAAAGTTTTGCAAATTTTTACTCGACAATTTTTTAGCCTAGATCAAAAATGTATTGATTTACCCAAAATGGGTAACTTGTTTTAGGTAAGCAGAATGCGGACAATAGATGCGTTTTATCGATAATAGAGGTTATAGTATGAGCGAGGCTTATAAAATTCTGTTAATTGACGATCATCCTTTAATGCGACAAGGTATGCGTCAAATCCTCGAACTCGAAACGGATTTTGTTGTTGTAGGTGAAGCCAGTAATGGTTCAGATGGTGTCGCATTAGCCTTAGAATTAAACCCGGATTTAATTATTTTAGATCTCAATATGAAAGGAATCTCAGGGTTAGATACATTACGATCATTACGAGCCAAGGAAGTTGATGCTCGTATTGTGGTACTGACGGTGTCTGATGAACAATCGGATATCGTGGCATTAATGGATGCCGGCGTTGATGGCTATTTATTAAAAGATAGTGATACAGCAGAATTAGTTGAGAATATTCAAAAGGCAGCCCGTGGGGAAATGGTTTTAAGTGATGCTGTGCGTAAGCATTTATTAGAACATCGCCCTCAAGCAGATCCTTTAGCAACATTGACCGATCGTGAGCGAGATGTCCTTCAATGGATTGCCACAGGGATGTCAAATAAACAAATTGCTGGTCAATTATTTATTTCGGAAGAAACGGTAAAAGTTCATATCCGTAATTTACTACGTAAATTAAATGTTCATTCTCGTGTGGCGGCTACGGTACTTTACTTAGCACAGCAAAAAGGCTAATATCGCTCCTTTTCAAACGAGGAACAAATATGGCACTACTAATTACCCACAAATGCACAAACTGTGATATGTGCTTACCGGAATGTCCAAATGAGGCAATTTCTGTGGGCGATGAAATTTATGTCATTGATCCCGTTTTATGTACCGAGTGTGTAGGGCATTACGATACGCCAACCTGTCAAAAAGTTTGCCCGATTAGCAACTGTATTATTTCTGATCCTCAGCACGTTGAGAGCCAAGAAGAACTTTGGGAAAAATTTGTGCTGATTCATCATTCAGATAAACTATAAATCTGGAAAATACAGGCATAGTAGACAAAAGTTGTGCTAAAACTTTTGTCTATTACACCTATCTACATCAATATATAATTTATTGGCATAGTAGACAAAATGGTTGCTAATTTCGTGAAAACTATGCCTATATGACAAAGTGGTTGCTAATGAATATTTTTAATTATTCTTAGCAACTCTTTTTATTTAAAAAATCCTTTATAAACATAATCTTATGTTTCTTCGTTAAGCCTGCATGATGGGATAATTTCTCCTTAAGTTGTCCAAATAAGTTTTCAAGTCTATTTGTCGTTTTT
>NZ_ACQL01000124.1 GCF_000175195.1 Actinobacillus minor NM305
CGGGGATAAACCCCGCCCCTACGAAAATTCTTTCGGGGAAAATCAACTACGCTTCGTCCAACTCCATATCAATCGCTAATGCACGGATTTCTTTCGTGATTACGTTGAATGACTCTGGAATACCCGGTTCCATATAGTGCGTGCCATCTACGATGTTTTTGTACATCTTCGTACGGCCGTTTACGTCATCCGATTTCACTGTTAGCATTTCTTGTAATGTATAAGCCGCACCGTATGCTTCTAATGCCCATACCTCCATCTCACCGAAACGCTGACCACCGAACTGTGCTTTACCACCCAACGGTTGTTGAGTAACAAGACTATAAGAACCTGTTGAACGAGCGTGCATTTTGTCATCAACTAAGTGGTTCAATTTGAGCATATACATATAACCTACGGTTACCGGACGCTCAAATTTTTCCCCTGTACGGCCATCATATAAAGTAATTTGACCTGATGTCGGTAAACCACCTAATTCTAATAAGCCTTTGATTTCGCTTTCGTGCGCACCGTCAAATACTGGTGTTGCAAGCGGTAAACCTTTACGTAAGTTTTGCGCTAAACGCATCACTTCTTCATCAGAGAAGGTGCTTAAATCCACGGATTGTGAACCGTGACCTAAATCATACGCTTTTTGGATATATTCACGTAATTTCGCAACAGATTGCTGTTGTTTAATCATTGCGTTGATTTGATCACCGATACCACGTGCCGCTAAACCTAAGTGCGTTTCTAAGATCTGACCGATGTTCATACGTGAAGGAACGCCCAGTGGGTTCAACACGATTTCAACCGGCTGACCATTTTCATCGTACGGCATATCTTCAACTGGGTTAATTTTCGAGATAACCCCTTTGTTACCGTGACGACCCGCCATTTTATCCCCTGGTTGGATTTGACGTTTCACCGCAAGGTAAACTTTAACTACTTTTAATACGCCCGGTGCTAAATCGTCCCCTTGAATGATCTTGTTACGTTTGATCTCAAGTTTACGTTCGAACTCTTTGCGTAACTCTTCGTGTTGTTCAGCAAGCTGTTCTAACTGATTTTGTTTTGCTTCATCTTCTAAAGTTTGCTCTAACCATTTCTCACGAGCCACTTTATCTAATTCTGCTTCGCTTACGCCACCTTCTACTAATAAGTTGCGAACACGAGTGAATAAACCAGCTTCTAAAATTTCTAACTCTTCGGTTAAATCTTTTTTCGCTTCACGAAGTTGCATTTCTTCGATTTCTAACGCACGTTTATCTTTTTCTACGCCATCACGAGTGAAGACTTGAACATCGATAACCGTACCTGATGTACCGTTTGGCACACGAAGTGAACTATCTTTAACATCTGATGCTTTTTCACCGAAGATTGCACGGAGTAATTTTTCTTCTGGGGTTAATTGGGTTTCACCTTTTGGTGTTACTTTACCGACTAAGATGTCGCCACCTTTAACTTCCGCACCTACATAAACGATACCTGATTCGTCAAGTTTGCTTAACGCTGATTCGCCCACGTTTGGAATATCGGCAGTAATCTCTTCTGCGCCTAATTTCGTATCACGTGCCACACAAGATAACTCTTGAATGTGGATTGTAGTAAAGCGATCTTCTTGTACTACACGCTCAGACACTAACATTGAGTCTTCGAAGTTATAACCATTCCAAGGCATGAATGCCACACGGATATTTTGACCTAATGCTAATTCACCTAAATCCGTTGAAGGACCGTCTGCAAGAATTTCACCACGACCAACCGGCTCGCCTAATTTCACGCAAGGAATTTGGTTGATACAGGTATTTTGGTTCGAACGGGTGTATTTGATTAAGTTATAAATGTCGATACCTGCTTCGCCCGGGATCGTTTCATCTTCATTAACTTTTACCACGATACGTGAAGCATCAACGTATTGGATTGTACCACCACGTTTTGCAACTACCGCAACACCTGAGTCAAGTGCGATTGGTTTTTCCATACCCGTACCAACTAATGGTTTATCCGCACGTAATGTTGGAACAGCCTGACGTTGCATGTTCGCACCCATTAACGCACGGTTCGCATCATCGTGCTCAAGGAACGGGATTAACGCTGCCGCCACAGAAACCACTTGTTGCGTTGAAATATCCATATAGTGGATGTCTTCCGGTTTGTATAAACCAGACTCGCCATGTTCACCACGACAGGTTACATAAGTATCGGTAAAGCGGAAGTTCTCATCTAAGTTTGAGTTCGCCTGTGCGATAACGTAGTTACCTTCTTCAATCGCTGATAAGTACTCAATATCTTCTGTTACTTGACCATTTACCACTTTACGGAATGGTGTTTCTAAGAAACCGTAGTTATTAGTACGCGCATACACAGAAAGTGAGTTGATCAAACCGATGTTTGGACCCTCTGGGGTTTCGATCGGACATAAACGACCATAGTGCGTTGGGTGTACGTCTCGCACCTCAAAGCCTGCACGTTCACGCGTTAAACCACCCGGACCTAATGCAGAAATACGGCGTTTGTGCGTTACTTCTGAAAGCGGGTTGTTTTGGTCCATAAATTGCGAAAGTTGTGATGAGCCGAAGAACTCTTTCACTGCCGCAGAAATCGGTTTCGCATTGATTAAATCTTGTGGTGTTACACCATCTAAATCGCCTAATGATAAGCGCTCACGCACCGCACGTTCTACACGAACTAAACCGATACGGAATTGGTTTTCTGCCATCTCGCCTACTGAACGAATACGGCGGTTACCTAAGTGGTCGATATCGTCCACTTCGCCACGACCGTTACGGATTTCGATCAGTTTTTTCATTACGCCGATGATGTCATCGTTGCTTAAAATCCCTAAGCCTTCGCCTTCCGGAATGTTTAATGAACGATTGAATTTCATACGACCTACTGCAGATAAATCGTAACGATCTGCAGAGAAGAACATATTATCGAATAAACCTTCTGCCGCTTCTTTTGTTGGCGGCTCGCCCGGACGCATCATACGATAGATTTCAACTAATGCGCTTAAGCGATCGTAAGTTGGGTCTACACGTAAGGTTTCAGAAATATACGGACCGTAGTCTAAATCGTTAGTAAATAGCACTTCGATCTCTTTGTAACCTGCTTGCGAAAGGTTCGCTAACATTTCTAAAGAGATTTCCATATTCGCAGGGCAGATAATTTCGCCGCTTGAAAGATCAACGTAATCTTTCGCTGCTACTTTGCCTACGATATATTCAACCGGTACGTCAATTTTTGTTACGCCGGCTTTCACTAAATCACGAGTGTGTTTTGCTGTAATACGGCGACCTTTCTCAACGTAAACTTTACCTTCAGATTCAATATCGAATAATGCGGTTTCGCCACGTAAACGCTCCGGCACTAATTCCATTTGAAGTTTGTTATCGCTTGAAACGGTGAATTTCACTGTTTCGAAGAACATCGCTAAGATTTCTTCAGTGGTGTAGCCTAACGCACGTAAAATAATGGTTGCCGGTAATTTACGGCGGCGGTCGATACGTGCATAAAGGTTATCTTTCGGGTCAAATTCAAAGTCTAACCAAGAACCACGGTAAGGAATGATACGTGCGTTATAAAGCACTTTACCTGAAGAGTGGGTTTTACCTTTGTCAGAATCGAAGAATACGCCCGGACTACGGTGTAACTGAGAAACGATAACACGTTCAGTACCGTTGATAACGAAAGTACCGTTGTCGGTCATTAATGGGATTTCGCCCATATACACGTTTTGTTCTTTAATATCTTTTACTGTACCTGCTGCCGCTTCACGGTCAAAGGTCACAAGACGAAGTTTTACGCGTAATGGTGCTGCGTAGGTTGTGCCACGGATTTGACATTCACGCACGTCAAATACCGGCTCGCCTAATTCGTAAGAAACGTATTGTAATTCTGTTGCACCGTTGTTGCTCACAATCGGGAACACAGAACGGAATGCCGCTTCTAAACCTTGTAGCCCTTCCGGATCTTGCTGAATAAATTTTTCATAAGAATCAAGTTGGAGTGTTAATAGATAAGGTACGTTCAGAACTTGCGGACGTTTGCCAAAGCTCTTACGGATACGCTTTTTCTCTGAATAGGAGTATGCCATTGTTAGATAGCCTCTGATTTTACTTTGTTGGTTGAGATTTCACAATCCGACACGAGAAGACTCGGTTGGAAGTGGCATTTATAAAATGATACGAGGTGTCGTTTTCCGAGTTCACACAAAGGGTCAAAAATCGCTACCGCAGTAGTTAGCTCGGGGAGGAACGGTTTTGCAGATTTTTCTAAAAATCACACCGCTTGTTAGCGTTTTTCCTAACAAATCAATTAGTTAGCTAAATTAAAACGACACAAATTTAGCCAATTTTATTCAAGCACAAAAGGCTAGACGAAAATTCATCTAGCCAAAATGCAAAATTTGGACTGCGAATTATAGCAAATTGATGATTTTTTGGCAATAAAGAGAACGATGCTTTTTCAGATTAAAATTAAACTGACATCCGCCATTCATTTACTTTTCATTTAGAAATCCCTTTTCATTTAAGACTGCCCGATTTTCTTGAAAAGGCTCCAAATCGGGCAGGTGTAAGCGGTCAAAAAATCATACTTTTTTGCATTTTTTGTGATGAGTTTCACAAAATCAGAAACTCATTGCAAAAGCCCTTTGTAAAAAAATATCGCTTATGGAACTATACTCACAGTTGCTTATTTAGCCAATTTCAGATTGTAATGGAGGCAGAAATGACGACATTAAAAACCGACACACCGTTACTCTCGATGAAAAATATCTGTAAATCTTTTGTGGGTGTTCAAGCCCTAAAGAATGTTCAGCTGGAGTTACATAAAGGAGAAGCCCACGCACTGATGGGTGAAAACGGTGCAGGAAAATCAACCTTGATGAAATGTCTGATTGGGGTTTATCACGCCGATGAGGGCGAAATTACCTACAAAGGCAGAACCGTCAATTACAACTCTGTGCTGGAAGCTCAGAAAGACGGTATCAGTATGATTTTCCAAGAACTCAATCTTATTCCACATTTAACGGTGGCAGAAAACATCTTTTTTGCTCGAGAGCCAAACCAGTTTGGCATCGTAGATAAAGCCAAAATGAATAAAGATGCCGCCGACTTGCTCAATATGTTTGATATTGATGTGAAGCCGACCGATCTGGTGAAAGACCTTTCCGTTGCTCGTCAGCAAATGGTGGAAATCGCCAAAGCCCTCTCTTTTGATGTGGAGGTGTTGATTATGGACGAACCCACTTCTGCGCTTACCGAAAAAGAGATTGAGAAATTATTTGAGCTTGTCCGCCGCTTGAAAGAGAAAGGCGTGTGTATCGTCTATATTTCTCACCGTATGGACGAACTAAAACAGATCTGCGACCGCATTACCATTTTCCGTGATGGTACTTATGTATCTAGCCACCGTTTTTCAGACATCACGATGGACGAAATCATTACCAAAATGGTAGGGCGTACCCTCGATAACCATTTCCCACCAAAAACTGCCAAAATCAGTGATGAGTTATTACTTTCAGTGATGAATGCAGAACGTAAAGGCGTGTTTGAGCCGTTAAACTTTGACTTGTTAAAAGGCGAAGTGTTGGGAATTACAGGCTTAGTTGGCGCAAAACGAACAGAACTTGCCCGTGCGATTTTTGGGGCGGATCCGCTTGATGGGGGCGAAATTTATGTTCGGAATAAGAAAGTTGTTATTCGTGACCCAAGCGACTCGATTAAAGCAGGTATCGCCTACCTATCTGAAGACCGCAAGCTAAATGGGGTAGCGGTGCGAATGTCTATTCGTGAGAACATCACAATGGCTTCAATGGATAAAGTATGCGATCAGTTGGGCATTATTTCACATAATGAAGAGCTGAAAGCGAGCGATACCTTTATTAAGAAAATGGAAATTAAAACGCCAACACCTGAGCAGTTAGTAAACAACCTAAGTGGTGGTAACCAGCAAAAAGTGGTTATCGGCAAATGGTTGTTCCGTGATGCGAATGTGATGATTTTCGATGAGCCAACTCGAGGCATTGACGTTGGGGCGAAATATGCGATTTATCAGTTAATTGATGAACTTGCCGCCAATGGTGTCGGTGTGATTGTCATTTCTTCTGAATTGCCTGAAATTTTAGGCATTACCGACCGTGTTATCGTGATGCGAGAAGGCAGAATGACAGGTATGTTGGAAACCAAGAAAACCAACCAAGAAGAGATTATGCAATATGCCACTGGCGTGAAAAATATGTTCAAAAACGAATATAAAAACTAAGGAGCTTTAAAATGAGTGATAAATATAAAGATCTGCTTCGCAAAATGGCGGCATTAGCAGGGTTAATCCTCTTAGTCATTTTCTTTAGTGTAACCAACGATTATTTCTTTACCTCCAACAATATTATGACCGTTGGCTTACAAACCTCCACCATTGCGTTAATCGGTATCGGCGCAACTTGCGTTATCTTAACCGGCGGTATTGATTTAAGTACCGGTTCTGTGGTTGCGCTCTCAGGGGTTGCCGCCGCAATGATTGTAAACGCTGGCGTGCCTGTGCCGATTGGTATGGTACTCGGTATTTTGGTCGGGGGGGCTTGTGGTTTAACGAACGGTATTCTCGTTACTCAAATGAAGTTACCGCCATTTATCGCCACCCTCGGTATGATGATGGTTGCTCGTGGTCTAGCACTCTATGTGACGAACGCTGCACCGGTTTCAGGTATGCCGGAAAGTTTTGCAGTCTTAGGTAACGGCGCCTTATTCAAAATCGTGGAAGAAGGTCCAAATGGTTTACCGAAAGTCGTGTTTGCCGGCATTCCATACCCTGTGATTATTATGCTCTTCATTACTGTTCTCTTTACCTTCGCTTTAACGAAATTGAAAGTTGGTCGCTACATCTATGCTATCGGTTCAAATGAAGAAGCAGCACGTTTGTCGGGTATTAAAACGAATATTGTCAAAATTTATGCTTATGTTGCTAGTGGCTTACTCTCTGGCTTAACGGGCGTAATCCTTGCCTCTCGCTTAGTAACCGCACAACCAAACGGTGGCGTGGCTTACGAGTTAGATGCAATCGCAAGTGCCGTTGTTGGGGGAACATCGTTGATGGGCGGTGTAGGTACTATCCCAGGCACACTCATCGGGTCATTCATTATCGGTGTACTCCGTAATGGTTTGAATATGAATGGCGTCTCATCGTTTGTGCAAATGATTGTTATCGGTTTAGTGATTATCGTAGCCGTGTCTTTAGACCAGCTCCGCCAATCTAAAAAACTTGGTAAGAAATAACTATCAGCCAATTTATGTAGCCAATATACAACATTATTCGTAGGGGTGGGGTTTATCCCCACC
>NZ_ACQL01000123.1 GCF_000175195.1 Actinobacillus minor NM305
TCTGGCTACACAATAACAAGGGAAGACTTACTCGTGGCTGCAACCCTACTAGCTCAAAATTTATTCACACATGGTTACGCTTTGGGGAAATTATGAGGGGATCTCTCAGTGCATTGCCTCCAATTCCCATAATTTATTACGCCGATAATAACTTGGTGTAACCTTAAAAATGTACTTAAATCGACGTGTAAAAGATTGTTGGGAATCAAATTGATATTTTAATGCGATCTCAAGGATAGTTTTTTTCGTCAACCTCAACTCAACAGCCGCTTTCGTCAAACGACGAGCACGAATATAGCTAGCCAGTGTGACCCCTGTTACTTTTTTGAACAGCCGCTGAAAATACCACTTGGTATAACCCGCTTTATTCGCCACATCATCAAGCAGTAAAGACTGATCTAAATTATGTTCAATCCATAATAGAACATCTTTGATAACCGTTGTATGAAACTGCTTATCATCATATCTTAATTGGATGTTATTAGCTTTATTTTGATAGCGAGAATGCTGTTCAATATACATAAAATAACCTAAATGTTCTTAAGATTGTCACGACCACATCATCATGATACCATAAACATACTGACGGTATGTTATTTTAAATCTATCATGGAAAATAAAAATCATCAACAAGAAAATTTTAAGAGTACCTATCAATCACTGGTTAACTCAGCACGAATATTGTTTGTTGAAAAAGGCTATCAAGCTGTTTCAATAGATGAGATCTCGGGAAAAGCGTTGGTGACCAAAGGTGCCTTTTATCATCACTTTAAAAATAAAAAACAATTACTCAGTGCCTGTTATAAGCAGCAATTAATTATGATTGATGCCTACATCACAACAAAAACTGATTTAACAAATGGTTGGTCTGCCTTAGAAAGTATATTTGAACATTATCTTGATTATATTATTGATAATAATAAAAACCTTATCCCTATCCAAGAAGTGATGCCTATCATTGGTTGGAATGAACTTGAAAAAATTAGCCTTGAATACATTACTGGTAAGGTAAACGCCATTGTCAGCAAATTGATCCAAGAGAACCAACTTAAAGCTTATGATGATGATGTGCTTAAAAACTTACTCAATGGCTGGTTTATGCATATCGCAATACATGCGAAAAACCTAAAAGAGCTTGCCGATAAAAAAGGCCAATTTATTGCTATTTACCGCGGCTTTTTATTGAGCTTGAAAGATAAATAAAATAGATAGGTTTTATTTGAAGCTAAATCTTCTTTATCGTAAAAAATGCCCTCTTGGGTTATCAAGAGGGTCATTATATTTCGCGGAATAACATCATTTGGTGACGAAATAACTAAGCACTTGTCTCCTGTTTACTCCCCTGAGCTTGAGGGGTTAACATGAAGGTCATCGATAGCAGGATAATAATACAGTAAAACGCTAAACCAATAATCCAAATCCAGCCATCCCAAATTGGTAGTGAATGATTATAAATAACAGCAAACAGTAATGGGCCAATAACACCGGTTGCATTGGTAAGGCTCACCAATAATCCCTGTAAAGCACCTTGCTGATGACTCTTTGTTTGGATAGACATCACTCCCTGTAATGCAGGTAAAGCGATCCCACCACCAGCCAATAAAATTAAAACAGGGAAAACTAACCAACCTTCAGATATAAACGCTAAAAAGGCAAATGCACTACTATCTGCAATAAATCCGAGCAGTACTGCCGTTTTTTCGCCCCATTTAGTGGCTATTCTTCCTGCCACAAAGGCTTGGAATACTGAGTGTAAAAGACCAAGACCCGCTAATGAAAAGCCAACCATCATGCTATTCCATCCAAAACGATTTTCGGTAAATAGCACCCACACCGTTGCGGGAATTTGGCCTATCAATTGCGCTGAAAAATAAATAATCAACAAAATGGGCATCGTTTTAAATAAAGTGATGTATACCGAATTCGATTGCGTCTCAACCCCTACTTCGGTATCTGTATTATCACGTGTATTTTTGGTTTCACGGAACCAAAACATAACCACAAGGAAAGCGACAATATTTAGCAACGCAGCGATAAAAAAGGGACTATGCGGTGAAATCTCTCCTGCAAAACCACCAATAATAGGCCCCGCTATTAAACCAAGCCCAAAACTTGCCCCTAACCAACCGAACCACTTCACGCGTTGAGAAGCTGAGGTGGTATCGGCAATGACCGATGCCGCGACAGCCCCAGTAGCTCCTGTGATCCCTGAAAGCAAACGGCCTAAATACAGCATCCAAAGCGCACTTGAAAAAGCCAGCAATAAGTAATCCAGCGATGCGCCTATTAATGACAACAACAGCACTGGGCGCCGACCAAATCGGTCAGACATTTTTCCAAGCCAAGGAGCAAAGATAACCTGCATTAACGCATAAAGTGCAAGCAATACGCCAAAGTGGTTAGCGATATCTTCCGAAGCAATAAATTCACGTAATAACGTTGGCAAGACTGGCATGATAAGGCCAATCCCCATGGCATCGAGTAACGTAATTACCAATGCGATCTTTGTCGAACTATTCATTTCACTTTTCTCTATTACTGATAGGGAGTGGTAGAATAACTCTATCAATGATAGAGTGTCAACAAAAATTAGGAATTAATGATGTCTAGATTAGATAAAAGTAAAGTGATTAACAGCGCATTAGAGCTGCTTAATGAGGTCGGAATCGAAGGTTTAACAACCCGTAAACTCGCCCAGAAGCTAGGTGTAGAGCAGCCTACATTGTATTGGCATGTAAAAAATAAGCGGGCTTTGCTCGACGCCTTAGCCATTGAGATGTTAGATAGGCACCATACTCACTTTTGCCCTTTAGAAGGGGAAAGCTGGCAAGATTTTTTACGTAATAACGCTAAAAGTTTTAGATGTGCTTTACTAAGTCATCGCGATGGAGCAAAAGTACATTTAGGTACACGGCCTACAGAAAAACAGTATGAAACTCTCGAAAATCAATTAGCCTTTTTATGCCAACAAGGTTTTTCACTAGAGAATGCATTATATGCACTCAGCGCTGTGGGGCATTTTACTTTAGGTTGCGTATTGGAAGATCAAGAGCATCAAGTCGCTAAAGAAGAAAGGGAAACACCTACTACTGATAGTATGCCGCCATTATTACGACAAGCTATCGAATTATTTGATCACCAAGGTGCAGAGCCAGCCTTCTTATTCGGCCTTGAATTGATCATATGCGGATTAGAAAAACAACTTAAATGTGAAAGTGGGTCTTAAAAGCAGCATAACCTTTTTCCGTGATGGTAACTTCACGGTAACCAAGATGTCGAGTTAACCACCCTTTAGATTCATAAAGCGAAAATAATGCGGCTCCAACGTACCCACCTAAATGGAAACGGCGTTCACTCCAATCTAAACACGCACAACAGATTTTACGTGAATGTTTGGAAGGAACGTCAATTCCCATTTCATGAAAATATTGAATACCACTTAATGTGATCATTGAACCATTTTCAGTGATCCATTGCTGTTGACAAAGGGAATCATAGATCTTAACGGCAACTTCGCCAGCTAAATGATCATAGCAAGTACGTGCTTTTCGTAAATGCACTGGCGTGGAAACTTTGGCATGTACGCCATGGTTTAAGGAGATCCCCATCATACTTTCCATCAATTCAGCAATATCTTTTCCTGCTAGCCGAAAATAACGATGCTTGCCTTGAGCTACTACTGTGATTAGCTGGCAATCTAATAATTTAGATAAATGACTGCTCGCCGTTGAAGCTGATATATTCGCCACAGAACTTAGCTCAGTGGCCGTCCAAGCTCGCCCATCCATCAAAGCACTGAGTATTTTAACTCGTGAAATGTCAGACATAGCCGCCCCTATCGCGGCTATTGAGGACTCAAAGGTAACCTCTTTTCGTATTAAATTAGCCATCGCAAGTTCACTTTATTGCCCAAGGGAGCGTAACAGATGCAGCCATACTATCATTGTCCGTTATTAATATCAGTTGGTTAGCATGGTCACTGTATTGCACTAAAATATTAATGTTATTCTCCGCCAATACTCGTGCTATTTCGCCAAGTTCCCCCGGTTTTTCCTGTTTTAACTTACGAATTAATGGTGTCCGGATCGCAAGTACTAACAGTCCAGCTTGCTCTAGCGCTATTTTAGCTTCCTTTCCTTGTTCAACAAGAAAATGAGCATGGCATTCATCACCAACCGTAAATATCCCTCCCCCTTCCAATCCAATACCTTTATTACCTAATGTTTTTCCTAGTAATGCTAATTGTCCTATTTGATTATCTAAAACAACGTGAACATCAAACATTATCCTTGTCCTTTTTAAATGAATATTCGCGAGTAATATGAGCAATACTAATTTTGTAAAAATCAAATATTGACTCTCGCCCTTCTTGTTGAGCTTTCGCATGTAAAACATGATTTTTCCATTGCAGAACTGCGTATTCGTTTTCCCACCAAGATAGCGATAACATTTTTCCTTCTGTAGCTAGACTTTGAAAACGTTCAATTGAAATAAAACCAGCTACATGACTTAATAGTGGTCTTAACTCCTCAGCTAAAGTCAAATAGCGAGTTTGTTGGTCGGGTTGTATTTGCACCTCAAATATTACAGCAATCATATTTTTCTCCGTTATTAATCAACAAACAGAGTAATCCACCCGAAAATTAACACTTCGATAAGCAACGAAATATAGAAAGGTCATGCTGCTGTTTTATGTTGTATATCACACTTCTTTAAATTGCTCGGCCTGCGCTTATCATGTTCTCCTTCTCTTATAATTTTGTTTATTATTTATACTTTTTTATTTTTTGCTATCACCGAAAATAGTGCGGATCCCGCATGGTATTTAGGTTTACCCATCATTAAATACCATTGTTGTTATTTTAATCTTTTTAATATTTCATGATTAAGATCACACTAAAATTATGACCCTATTAACTAAAAGTTATGGATACCCTAATAAAACTCATTGTTAAAGATTAGTTAACCAAAGTAACTTCATTTTTCACTATTGTTAAATTGTTATAGTGAAAATTCTGGTAAACTAATAGAGGTAAAAAAATGATCCTAGATGCCAGTTATACATTATTAGTCGCATGTATCGCGCTACTCATAGGAATGTTTGTCGTAAAATTTACCCCGTTCCTACAAAAAAACCACATACCAGAAGCCGTCGTTGGTGGCTTTATTGTTGCAATTGTTCTGTTAATTATTGATAAAACATCAGGTTATTCGTTTACTTTTGATGCTTCATTGCAAAGTTTATTAATGCTCACATTCTTTTCCTCTATCGGGCTAAGTTCTGACTTTTCTCGACTGATTAAAGGAGGAAAGCCGTTAGTTCTATTAACTATTGCAGTAACGATCCTAATCGCCATTCAAAATACTGTCGGCATGAGTATGGCTGTCATGATGAATGAAAGTCCATTTATTGGCTTAATTGCAGGTTCAATTACTCTAACAGGTGGTCATGGTAATGCCGGAGCATGGGGCCCTATTCTCGCTGATAAATATGGTGTAACAGGCGCCGTTGAATTAGCGATGGCTTGTGCAACACTTGGATTAGTGTTGGGTGGTTTAGTTGGCGGCCCTGTTGCCCGTCATCTTTTGAAAAAGGTCTCTATTCCTAAAACAACCGAGCAAGAGCGCGACACTATCGTTGAAGCTTTTGAGCAACCAAGCGTCAAAAGAAAAATCAATGCAAATAACGTTATTGAAACCATTTCAATGCTGATTATCTGTATTGTTGTTGGTGGCTATATCAGTGCATTGTTTAAAGATACTTTTCTGCAACTGCCTACTTTTGTCTGGTGTTTATTTGTCGGTATTATTATCCGTAATACACTGACTCATGTATTTAAACACGAAGTGTTTGAGCCGACCGTCGATGTATTAGGTAGCGTTGCTTTATCGCTTTTCTTGGCAATGGCGTTAATGTCATTAAAATTTGGTCAATTGGCAAGCATGGCAGGGCCAGTATTAATTATCATTGCTGTACAAACTGTTGTCATGGTGCTATTTGCCTGCTTTGTCACCTTCAAAATGATGGGCAAAGATTATGATGCTGTCGTGATCAGCGCGGGTCACTGTGGCTTTGGTATGGGAGCAACACCAACAGCAATTGCGAATATGCAAACAGTCACAAAAGCATTTGGACCATCACATAAAGCTTTCCTTGTCGTTCCTATGGTCGGTGCCTTTATTGTTGATATTTCAAACAGTATCTTAATTAAAATATTTATTGAAATTGGTACATACTTTACCTAATAGCTACACACTACTCGGCGTACTTCTCCTAACAATTTATTATAGGGCAGTATGCCGAGCCGCTTTCTTACCCCGTATATTCCCCTAGTCAATCTATTTAGCTTGCACGTTTACGAATTAATTCTCGTGACAACTAAACCAAAATTTGAATTATGACGAGTATATCTGATTATTTATACTTTATTCGTTAGAATAGTCCGTAGAAATAAATAATCAGTAGGCTACATGGAATGAAATTAAGACATCTCGATATCTTTTATGCTGTAATGACTTGTGGTTCCTTAACGCGTGCGGCTGAAGTTTTACATATTTCTCAACCCGCGGCGAGTAAAGCACTCAAACATGCTGAGCACTGAGAGATCCCCTCATAATTTCCCCAAAACGTAACCATGTGTGAATAGATTTTGAGTAAGCAGGGTTGCAGCCACGAGTGAGTCTTCCCTTGTTATTGTGTAGCCAGA
>NZ_ACQL01000122.1 GCF_000175195.1 Actinobacillus minor NM305
ATTTATTTTGGGTTTGTCATCAGTCTAAACCCTGTATAAGTTATACAGGGTCATTAATAAATTATATTTATTTTAATTTAGCAAGCGCTCGGTCTGCTGCCTCAAGTGTTGCTTGAATATCTGCCTCAGAATGGGCAAGCGACATAAAGCCAGCTTCAAAGGCAGATGGCGCAAGGTAAACACCTTCCTCAAGCATTAAGTGGAAGAAGCGGTTGAATTTAGCGGCATCACACTTCATCACATCTTGGAAGTTGTTGATTTCTGCTTGTTCAGTAAAGAATAAGCCAAACATACCGCCAACATATTGTACGGTCAGCGGCACACCGTGTTTATCCGCTAATGCTTTGAAACCTTCTGCCAATGTCTTAGTTTGAGCCGCAAGTTTTTCTTCATTGCCTGCTTTTGAAAGTTCTGTTAAGCACGCTAAACCGGCAGCCATGGCAATCGGGTTGCCTGATAATGTACCTGCTTGATAAACCGGACCGGTTGGGGCAATAAATTCCATAATCTCTTTTTTACCACCAAAGGCGCCGACCGGCATACCACCACCGATGATTTTACCAAGCGTGGTTAAATCTGGGGTTACGCCGTAGTAACTTTGAGCGCCGCCAAGTGCAACACGGAAGCCTGTCATCACCTCATCAATAATAAAGACTGTGCCATATTGCGTACAAAGTTCACGTAAACCTTGTAAGAAATCGGCTTTTGGCGGAATACAGTTCATATTACCGGCAACAGGTTCGACAATAAGACAAGCGATCTCATTTGGATATTGTTCAAAGGCTTCTCTTACGGAGTCTAAATCATTATAGGTGCAAGTAAGCGTATGTTTAGCAAAGTCAGCCGGTACGCCCGGACCAGATGGCTGCCCCAAGGTTAAAGCCCCAGAGCCGGCTTTTACTAATAAAGAATCGGAATGCCCGTGATAACAGCCTTCAAATTTAATGATTTTGTCGCGACCGGTATAACCTCGAGCTAAACGGATTGCCGACATCGTTGCTTCTGTACCGGAACTTACCATTCGCACCAATTCAATAGACGGCACTAATTTACACACAAGCTCTGCAAGGGTAATTTCACTTTCTGTTGGCGCACCGAAACTTAAACCGTTTGGTACCGCCTTTAATACGGCATCAATAATCGCAGGGTGATTATGCCCGAGCACCATCGGTCCCCAAGATCCTACATAGTCAATATAACGTTTACCATCGCTATCGGTAATGTAAGCCCCTTCGGCTTTTTCAATAAATACCGGTGTACCACCTACCCCTTTAAATGCACGAACCGGAGAATTTACGCCACCTGGGATGACTTTTTGTGCTTTTTCAAAGAGTTGTTCTGATTTTGACATTGTTGTTTCCTTTGCGAAATTTTGACGAAATTTGACCGCTATTTTACTGGAAAACCGGTCTAAAAAGAAATGGATATATAAACAGAGCTTACGTATAAGCTTAATGAAAACTAGGTGGGTCTGTTATCAGCCCTACATATACAACTTTTCGAATAACAAGCGGTCATATTTTAGAAAACTTTTTCAAGATTTTCACCTTTTATGCTATGCTTCACGCAATTTTATCGTCTCACTTTTTTTGAGGAAAACGTCTATGTGGCTTACCTTTTTAGCCGTTATCTTGGTTTCCTTTGCCTCACTGATTTTTATGCGTCCTGTCGCAGAAAAAATTGGTTTGGTCGATAAGCCAAACTTTCGTAAACGTCATCAAGGATTGATCCCATTAATTGGGGGGATTGCATTATTTTTGGGCAATCTTACCTTCTATCTCTTTCAATATGACATTATGCCATTACCCGGGTTATATTTGCTCTCGGTCACTATTTTGTTAATTATTGGAGTATTAGATGACCGTTTCGACATTAGCCCCGCATTGCGTGCCGGTATTCAAGCCGTACTCGCAGGAGCAATGATTTACAGCGGTTTAGAATTAGAAAGCCTCGGACAAATCATTGCGCCCTTTAGTATTAAACTTGGCTTTTTAAGCTTGCTCTTTACCGTATTCATTACGATTGGGGTAATCAATGCCTTTAATATGGTGGACGGTATCGATGGCTTACTGGCTGGGCTTTCTAGCGTGAGTTTCGCCGGTGTCGGTGCATTAATGTGGATCAATGGCGAACATGCGATTGCATATTGGTGTTTAGCTATCATTCTTACTTTGTTACCTTATGCACTCTTTAACCTGAGTGTGTTTGGTGCAAAATGGAAAGTCTTTATGGGAGATTCCGGCAGTACCCTGATTGGTTTTACCATTATTTGGATGCTCTTACTCAGTACCCAAGGACAAGGCCATGCTATTAGCCCTATTACCGGTTTATGGTTGATTGCGGTTCCGCTCATTGATATGGTGGCGGTTATTTTCCGCCGCTTGAAAAAAGGTAAAAGCCCGTTCAGACCAGACCGCTTGCACTTACACCATCTGTTGATGCGTGCAGGATTAACCTCTCGTCAAGCATTGGCGGTAATTACATTCTGGGCTGCAATTTGTGCCACTATTGGGGTATTAGGCGAGATCTATTATTGGAGTCAATCCGCCATGGTACTTGGCTTTATTGCCCTCTTTTTTCTTTATGCTTACTCGATTGTCCGTGCATGGAAAATCACTCGATTTGTTCGCCGTATGAAACGCCGTGCAAGAAAACAACAAAAAATTTAAAAGGTCAAAATGATGTTTCGTAAACTTTTCGCTACAATTTTAGTTACTGCAGTAGGTGCTGGTGTGGGTTTTGCCGGTGCCAAATTTCAACCAACACAATGGCAAGCCTCTGCACAATTTGAACACCCCCAAACCGCTGAATTAGGTAATTATTTGACGCTCTTTTCCACTTACCATTTAATCAGTGGAGATACCGCTGCAGCAGATATAAGCAAAATGGAAGCCAAAGCGGCGGAAGCAAGTTACACTGAATTTAAGAAAAATATTCAATCACAAGAGAAATTAGCACAATTTCTCACAAACTCCGCACTTGTGAAAGCACAAGCTAAAATTGAAGGTATTTCTGAACAAGCTATGGTGCAACAGCTGAGTAAACATTTCCAATTTACCTCGGGAAATAACCAACCTGATACACTCAGTCTGACCTCGTTTAGTACACAAGAAGCGGATAATCTATTTGGCGAATACTTACGCTATGTAAATACTCAAGCTAGAAACACCTTAAATAATGATCTCATTGCAAAATGGAAATCTTTATTCCAACAGGTCAAATCTGCTGCAGATGCAAAAATTGATGTAAGTTGGGAAAATAAACTCAAAATGATGAGTTCTGTACAACCACTCGATGATAAATTAGTCGCATTCCGTTTTGCTAAAGCTCCGGCAATAACAGCAGCTCCAAAACCTTATATTGAATGGACATTATTTGGCGCTGGCGCAGGCTTTATTTTAGGCTTATTGTTAGTTCTAATTCTCGGTTCATCACGCAAACCGCAAGACTAACGCTTTTATTTACTCTTTTTGCGGTCGTTTTTGCTATTTTCTTATCAAAAACGACCGCTTGTTTTTCTTTCATATTAGGAGAACGCATGAAAAAACAACCTTCCCTTTTTGGAGGCGCATGCATTATTGCCGGTGTCTGTGTTGGGGCTGGCATGTTAGGACTACCCGCTGCTGGCGCCGGAGCTTGGACAATTTGGACGATCATGGCGATTACCTTTACCATGCTCGTCATGACATTTTCAGGCTGGCTTTTACTTGATGTTTATAAAGACTATGATCTACGAGCTTCTTTTAATACCGTAACGCAAAACATTCTTGGCAATAAAATGAATATTATCAACAACATTGCCGTATATTTCGTTGGCGGTATTCTTTTGTATGCCTATATTACGGCTTCTGGCGGTATTCTTGAAAATCTCACGCATTCATGGATTGATTTAGGCGAATTCGGCTCCCGTATTTGGTCGATTATTTTCGTTGGGTGCTTTTCGTTCTTTGTTTGGCATTCCACGCGTTTAGTCGATCGCATTTCCGTGATATTAATTCTCTTTATGGCGATTTCGTTTGTGCTTAGCATCTCTGGCTTGATCACAAACCTGAATGTTAGCTATCTTTTTGATACACAGAATACGACCGGCACAGACTATACGAAGTATGTTCTTGCAGTTTTCCCTATTGCCTTAACCTCTTTCGGTTATCATCACTCGGTATCTTCCATGCGAGCCTATTATGGCAATGAAAAGCAAGCTAAATATGCTATTTCAATCGGAACATTTATTGCCTTAGTGCTTTATCTTTTATGGGTTATCAGTATTTTTGGCGTGTTACCTCGAGAAAAATTCGGGCCGATCATCGCAAGTAATAGCGAATTGGATATTTTACTGGATAGCATTGGCAACATTTTAGAAACGAGCTATATCAAACAAATGCTCAATGCATTTTCTATTGCTGCCATTCTTTCTTCTTTTATTGGCGTAGGCTTAGGAACTTTTGACTTCCTCGCCGACTTTTTTAAATTTGATGACAATAAAAGTGGAAGAACAAAAGCTTGGGCGGTAACTTTTCTCCCTCCGCTTTTTTTCTCTTTACTTTCGCCACTTGGCTTTTTAAAAGCAATAGGCTATGCCGGCGCAGTTGCAACACTCTGGACGTGTATGACCCCTGCATTATTAGCCTATAAAACTCGCCGAGGAAACCGCTTCTTAATTGCGATAGTCTTTTTCTTTGGCGTATGCACTGCGCTCTTCCATTTTCTAGCCATGTGGAATGTATTGCCCGTATTTAAAACGGCGTAATCCCAAATCAGATAAAATAGCCCCTGATATCACACTTGATTCAGGGGCTATTAACTCTTGGTTATCTTACTGCCATTTGGAATAATATCACTTCAGCTTGGCAACTAAATTCAATCCACATTTTCATTAAAAATCTATCTGCAAGCGGTTGAATTTCACTACGAATTTGACAAGGTTCTGTTTCCACCGATTTTGCTTTTTCTGTAAAAAATGCGACCGCTTGTTCTGCCTGTGTTTGCGTATCGTAAATGGCTTCAAACGCAAGAGATCTTTCTGCATTATCCAGCATTGAACTTCCTTTTAATTTACACATATTACGGGCTTCATCTGCTTTTTGTTGTAATGTTTTGCTCATATATCTTTTCCTTCCCAAAAAATCATTAGGTAGTATTTTACGCTTTTCTACGTCTAAAGGTAATCAGCTAGAAAGAAAATAAAAGAGAGGGGAAATTTTAGATATAAAAAAAGCACCTCATGGTGCTATCATTATATTTAGAATGGAGCGGGAAACGAGGCTCGAACTCGCGACCCCGACCTTGGCAAGGTCGTGCTCTACCAACTGAGCTATTCCCGCGTTTTCTAAAATGGTGCCCGAGGCCAGACTTGAACTGGCACGCCCCGAAAGGCGAGGGATTTTAAATCCCTTGCGTCTACCGATTCCGCCACTCGGGCACTTTTCAGTGCTTGGTTAGTATCGCTAACCAACGACGTGCATTATAGAGAAATTAGAAATGAAGTCAAACATATTTTCTCATTTTTTTATTGTTTGGATAAATAAAAAACGATTGTTTTATTTTTTGAACAAAACACACCTCGGAATACTTTCTATTTAGCTAACTCTATAATGTTGAGCACTTCTGCAAAATCAGAAATCACAAAAGTTGGGCGAGATTGCTCAATCGGAACATTATAGTTATAACCGTAAGTTAAACCCGCCACATCGCAACCTGCGGCTTGAGAAGCAAGGACATCATTTTCTGAATCGCCTACAAAAAGCAATTCATTCGGTTGAATACCAAACTTCTCGCAAATAAATAACATAGGATCAGGGAACGGTTTAATTCTTGGTAAGGATTGCCCACCTAAGGTTTCGCTAAACAGATGATAAATACCAAACGAAGATAACACCGGCTCCACTAATTTAGTCGGTTTATTGGTAATTACCACTAATGTAAAACCTTTGGCTTTTAACGCTTCTAATGTTTCTTTCACATTGGGATAAAGCTGGCTCTCTTCACACACATAAGTTGCATAAAACTTATCGAAGCTCACGCGCATTTGAACCAGTTTCTCTGCGTCAAACACCTTACCGGTATAAGCAATCGCATTTTGGAAGAAAATATCGGCACCTTTACCAATCCAAGTCAGCACTTTTTCTTGGGTAGTTGTTGGTAACCCGTGCTCCAAAAACATTGAATTTACCACTAACGTCAGATCCGGTAAGGTATTTACTAAGGTTCCATCTAAATCAAAACCAATCACTTTATATTTTGAATTCATCATTTATCCTATCCTTATTGTTTAATAGTGAATAACATTATCGCTTTGTTGAATACGCTGAATAATCGGCTGAGCTTCAGGGCTGCAAAAAAACTGATAGCTGGTTGGTGGCAGCATTGCTTTTACTCGCTCAAAATCATTCTCTTTAATCGCCTGCCGTACCGCAGAAGCGCTAATAATTTGTTGTGAATTTGCCTTACGAGGCACAACGATACACTCAATCCCCTGCATTGGAAGCTGAGTTTGCATAATTTGGTTATAAAGGTGCGTAACACGGCTAAACGGCTCATCTCCCACATAGCGGCGTTGAATCCCCAGGGCTTTGGCGATATGACCAAAAATTTGTAAATCTAACATCGCATTACTTTCAATGACCGCATTATCATTTTCTTGAAAATAACTCGGGAAAGTCGCCGAACTAATAATATAAGAACCGCTCTCGTGGCAATACACATTTGGTAAATGTGCAACACCTGCCTGTACAAGTTTTTTGCGCACCTGAAATGGTACGAGGCTTTTATCTTCACTCACAATAAAAAGATGCACAATATCGTTTTCTGCTGCTGCCTTTTCAACTAAATACTGATGACCTAACGTAAACGGATTGGCATTCATTACCAGTGCTGCCACTCGCTGCCCTACTTGTGGGGTTGGCGCACAAGCGGTTAAATTTTTCAAATAATTCGCAAAACCTGAACGCTGATTTTCCATAAACACAATCTGATTTTCAATTCGAGCAATTTCATAAAAACTCAACGTTTGGAAAAATTTTGCAGACTCGCATTTGGTGTAAAGAAAAATATGTGGGTTGCCTCGCTCAAATTGTTCATTGATGAGATGAGTGACAACCATATTCATCAAACCTTCACCTTGATGTTTTTTGGAAACCGCCAAACAACGCAGACTATTGGCAAAACAGCTTCCTGTTGCAATAATCTCATCATTTTCATCGTACATGGCACAGGTATAATCTAAATTTTTATCACGGCGAATGCCCTCTTGTTCAAGCAAGTCATCAATGGCTTGATAAGCCTTTTTATCTGAGGCAAACACCTTGCCAATGGCATAAGACATTATTTCTCCTAAATTATGAAAAGAAGCGGTTAAATTTTTCTCCGACTTTGCAAAGTCTTCTTCAAATTTAACCGCTTGTTGCTTATTTTTGATTTCGTTTATACGCCCAAAGCATAATGACTATTCCACCGATAATCATCGGTAAAGAGAGCAACTGCCCACGGGTAATTAAGTCGCTAGCTGTATTCACATTTGGGTCAAAATCACGCACATATTCCACTAAGAAACGGAATACACCGTAACCAATGAGGAATAAACCGGCGACAGAGCCTGCCGGACGAGGTTTGCGAATAAACCATTGTAAAATAAAGAATAAAACAACACCTTCTAAAAAGGCTTCATAAAGTTGTGAAGGATGACGAGGTAAGTAGCCACCATTTGGGAATAATACCGCCCAAGGTACATCCGTAACTCGCCCCCAAAGTTCATCGTTAATAAAGTTACCGATACGCCCCATCCCTAAACCGAATGGAATAAGCGGTGCAATAAAATCAGAGGTTTGCCAGAAACTCCGTTTTTGGCGCGCGGAGACCCAAATCATCGCCACGATAACCCCAATTAAACCACCGTGAAATGACATCCCCCCTTCCCAAATGCGAAATAGGAAAAGCGGATCTTGTAAGAAG
Source organism: Actinobacillus minor NM305 (assembly GCF_000175195.1). Taxonomy (GTDB): domain Bacteria; phylum Pseudomonadota; class Gammaproteobacteria; order Enterobacterales; family Pasteurellaceae; genus Haemophilus_A; species Haemophilus_A minor. The sequence continues at coordinate 7,948 of NZ_ACQL01000122.1, forward strand.
CGGTCGAAATTATAGAAGAACACGTCACCGATACGCCCCCCCAAAACAACACCCCAGAAGCAGGTATAAATAAGTTGATCAACGTTTTCTGTTGTCCACACACCATTGGAATTTTTCGCTCTGCGCATACCCAACCAATAGGCGAAACCAAAGCCAATGAGGTACATTAAACCGTACCAACGAAGCGAAATCGGCCCAAGACTAAAAATAATCGGATCGATTTGTGGAAAGGTAATAAATTGTTCGTTCATTGTTTTTCCTAATTAAAAATCCCCCTCAAAAGGGGGAGTAACAAAGGTTTATTTCAAAAACATATTGATCGCAATGACCACCAACATCACTGCAAATGCTTTTTTCAATGTGGCGACAGGCAGTACATTTGCGGCATTTGCGCCTAGTTTTGATGTAAAGTAAGAAGTCATTGTGATACCCAAAAGCGCTGGCAGATAGACATAGCCTAAAGAGTAATCCGGCAAGTCTTCCACATTCCAACCACTGGCGATAAAGCTAAAGGTACCGGAAAGCCCTAAAAAAGCCCCACAAAATGAAGATGTGCCGATAGCGCGTTTCATTTCTAAACCTCGTCCATTTAAAAATGGCACGATAAAAGCACCACCACCAATACCGGCAACACTGGATAATGCACCAATAATGCCACCTGCAATCACGGTTGTTTGAGTAGTAAGCGGTTTAATTTTTTGCTCTTTTTTCAAAGAAAAAATCATCCGCAATGCTAAATAGACCACCATCACGGCAAACAGTTTCGACATTAATTTCGCATCTAAGCCACTAATAATTAAGCCACATAAAAAGACAGAAATCATAATCGAAGGAATAAACACTTTACTGACATTCCAATCGACATTACCTAATTTATGATGACGCTGAGCGGAAGAAAATGCGGTAATCACAATGGTTGAAAATGATGTACCTAATGCCGCAGACATTACATGCTCTGGCGAAACACCGGCAAGTGGAAGCAAATACACCAAACTTGGCACAATAATCAAACCGCCTCCGATGCCGAATAATCCTGCTAAAAAGCCGACAACGGTACCTAACGCTAAACAACTTAAAAATACTTCAATCATCACTGTTTCCCTTTTGGTTGCCCTTGCCATACACGATAAGGTCGGCGTTTCTTAAATTCTTGCTTGGCGTATGGTTTTTGATGTTCACGCCCTTCTTGTCCTCTTGATTTTTCTCGAGGCTTCTCAGCTTTTTCTTCGGAAGAAGGTAGAGTTTCATTTAATAAAACCGAGGCAAATTCTTTCATCACTTTTCGATAAACATCTCGTTTAAACGAAACCACTTGCCGCACAGGATACCAAAAACTCACCCAACGCCAGCCATCAAATTCAGGCATTTTTGTTGTTTTTAAATTGATATTGGCTTCATCACTAACCAACTGCAGTAAAAACCAACGCTGTTTTTGTCCAATACAAACCGGTTGAGAACCATTACTCTCACGCACAAGCCGCTTAGGTAATTTATATTTCAACCAATACTTAGATGCCCAGATCAATCGCACATCTTTCTTTGTTAAGCCGACTTCTTCAAAAAGCTCACGGTACATTGCTGTTTCAATGTTTTCACCTTCGTTAATTCCGCCTTGTGGGAATTGCCACGAATTTTGTCCAAACCGTTTTGCCCAGAGAACTTGCCCTTGCTTATTACAGATGACGATACCAACATTTGGGCGATAGCCATCGAAATCGATCACTTCACACCTTAATTGTTTAATTAAAAATGTTGAGATTGTTTCACAAATAGGGCTTTTATACAAGCCGAAAAGGTTATTGTGCATAAATCTGTGGATAAGTTGTCAGATCTCATAAAATTATGCGTAGATAACCAGTCTGAACCCTGTTCCTTATTCATTCTTTTGCGCTTTCCAAAACGATCATTTTGGCGATCTTTTTCTACTGTACGGATCTTCATTTTTGCCGAAAATTTCAAAAAGATCTGGATAACATTTCATACCTTGTAAAATAATTGTTATTTATGCACAAAAGCCAGCAAATTATCCCCATCAACTGTGGATAAAAATGTGATAGATTTAAAAAATCAAAGTGTATAACTTAAAGAAAGTGAGCAAAGAAAAGAAAAAAAGTAAGTAAAACAAGATCTTACTTACTTTTTTGTGATTGGGGAAAAATCTAATTTTTTATAGATTATTTTTTAATCATTACCCTAATGTTGCCAATGCTGCTTCATAATTCGGCTCTTGTTTAATTTCTGACACAAGTTCGCTGTGTAATACACGATTTTGTTCATCTAAAACGATAACCGCACGTGCCGTTAAGCCTGCAAGCGGTGAAGATTGAATATCCACACCAAGTTGAGTATGCAGCGCTTTGTTACGGAAGGTTGAAAGTGTTTGTGCATTTTCAATCCCTTCTGCACCACAAAAACGTGCTTGGGCAAAAGGTAGATCTGCTGAAATACAAAGCACAACTGTATTATCCAAATTCGCTGCTTTTTGGTTAAAAACACGCACAGAAGTGGCACAAATTCCCGTATCAATACTTGGGAAGATATTTAATACCTTACGTTTTCCGTCAAATTGACTTAATGCCACATCTTCTAATCCGTTATTTACAAGCTGAAAATCAGCGATTGTTTCGCCAGCTTGTGGGAAATGCCCTGCCACAGTAATTGGGCTACCGGCTAAAGTTACGTTTGCCATAAAATCTCCTTAAAGATCACTCAAAGAAATAAATAGTTTAACTTTTACGATCATATGTCTGATACATTATATAGGTTCCTAATAAGCTTAATATTCGTTATTGAGCTAAATAAATTATTCTACTAGCCGAATTTATCGTTGTTTCTCTATGAGCCACTATTACTCGTGTAATATTTAAATGGGCTATAGCTTGATTAATAGCTTGTTCATTAATTTCATCTAAATGGCTGGTCGCCTCATCCATTAATAGAACCTTTGGTTTCTTATACAACGCCCTTGCAATAAACAATCTCTGCCTTTGCCCTCCTGAAAGATTATTTCCTAATTCTCCCAACAGAGTTTCATAATTCATTGGCATTTCCATAATTTCATCATGAATATTAGCAAATTTCGCACAGGTTATCGCAAATTCTCGATCATATTGCTCATCAAAACTTACAATATTTTCCAAAATGGATCCTGAGAAAAATTTATCATCTTGTAGCACACAAGCAATATACTTACGATAAGTAGATAATCCAATTTGCATAATATCCATTTTATTAAAATAAATATGACCCGATGTTGGTTTTAATAGACCTGCAATTAATTTTAGCAGAGTCGTTTTTCCATAGCCAGAAGGCGCTACAATAGCGACACTCTCACCTGCTTCAATTCGTAAATTTAGCTTATTAAGCACAGGTTTATTAAATTGATCGTATTGAAATGAAAGATCACATACCTCAATACTTGAATCTATATTTGAACATAATTCAACTTTTCTACTACTATCTTCTATCTCATTTAATGCAATATCCGCAATACGCTCACGGTGCAATGAAAGAATTTTTAAACTGAAAAATATATTTATGAGATTTCCCATTCTTGAAGAAAAAGAGCCTCGATAAGCATTAAAAGCAACAAACATTCCTAACGTCATATTACTTTCAATAACCATTGTTGCCCCAATCCAAAGAATTAGAATTTGCTCCGATGTGGAAATAAGGGTATGAACTCCAGAGAATAACATATCTAATTTAGTTACTTTGATAGAAGTATTAAATGTGTCAGCGTTTAATGACATCCATTGCTCTTGTCTTTTATAAGTCAAATCAAGCGCTTTCAGTGTTACAATACCATATAAAGTTTCCATAAAATGAGAATGAGCTTTGGCATTTTTTATAATCTGTTCTTCATTGATTTGGCGGTAGACCCAATAAGTCATCACTCTTAAAAGAAAATAAATGAAAGAAAACACTAGTACCACCCAAAATAGCCAGCCCCCATAAAGACACATCATAACAATTAGGCTTATAATCATAATGCTATCAATCATAGCTGATACAATACTACTTGTTAATGTCTGTTGAATAGTATTAAGGGAGCTAAATCTTGAATGAATGTCACCAACCTGACGTTTTTCAAAGAAATCTAAAGGCAATTTTAAAAGATGAGAAAAAAAACTAGCTGTCCATTGAAAATTAATGAAATAGTTCATTTTCAAAGAAATCCAAGCTCGTAGCATACTTACAATGCTACGAAAAAGCGTAAACAAAAATAATCCGATACAGATAATAATCAATAGAGATTGATCTTTAGCTTGCATAACGTGATCCATCACTAGCTGTGTACCTATTGGTATTAATAAAGTAATCAATTCTATAACCATAGATAATGAGAAAAGTTTTATTAATTCACTTTTAATACCTGAAATATGTTTTAATGTCCCATATAAACTAATTGTATTTTCAGTTGATTTTTTCTCAAATTTAATCTCTGACCATAATTCTAATGCAACACCAGTAAAAGATCTTGAAAATTGTTCCCTACTCAATTTCTTTTTACCAAAGGCTGGATCGTGAATAATAAATTTTGTTTCTGTTGCTTTAACTAATACGACAAAATGATTAAAATTCCAATGCAAAATACAAGGTAAGCGTAATTGTGTTACTTCTTCTAATTCGAGAGATAAAGGGCGAGAAATTAATCCAACATCGTTTGAAATGCTTATTAAATTTTGTAGCGTAACTCCCCTAGAAGAAATGCCATATTTATTACGTAGTTCAAATAAATTCCCTCCACCATTATAATAGCCTAACACCATTGAAATACATGCTAGACCACACTCTGCTTTTTCTGTTTGAAGTACAATTGGCACTCGTCTAAATAAATCAAAGTTTAAAACTTTTATTCCTTTCATTTAATTTCCCATATTTTTCGTTAAGTTATAAAAAGGAAATAATATCCATTCATACAATTTTCTTTTTTCTAAGAAAAGAGTAGCTTCTGCTTTCATACCACTCATAAAATATAAAATAGTATCGTTATATTGAACATATTGATCTTGAATATCTACAATAACCTTATATAAAGGAATGTTTTGTTCTGCACTTTGGGGTAGGTTATTATAAAAGGCTAGCTCTTGCAAAGAAGCAGGTAGAGTAGAAATGCTTTGAATTACACCTTCAAATTGTCCAAATTTCTCAAAAGGAAAAGCTTCATATCGGATATTCACTTTATCATTTTTCTTTAAAAATGAAATAGCACTATTTGGAACCCAAAGAACTAATTGATAATTTCCTTTATCAGCAGGTATTATTTGAGATAAAGGATCTCCCTCTTTTACAATTTGCCCTAATGTTGCTGAAATTGATTCAATAAAACCATCTACAGGAGAAATAATAGTAAGATCAGATACGGATTCAAGTTCCATTAACCGAATATTTAAATCACTTTTTTGGATATTATAACGAATAATTTGGTTGTCAAAGTCTGTTTTACGTGTTTCTATTTCGTTTTCTAAATTTAGAATATTTGATTGAATTTGGAGAATATCCTGCTTGATTTCATTTACTAATGATTTTTGCTGAAAATAACGAGCCCTCTGTACATTAACCTCATCATTATTAGAATAGCCTATTTTTAATAATTTTTCATATCTATTGACTAATTCAGCATAATCTTGGGTACTATCTTCAAGCTCTGATAAATATAAAATCTTATCTTGTTTTATTTTTTGGTTATTTTTTATCTGCTTATCTAGACTTTGAATCGTCTTGCCTTTGTTATTTTTCAGCAAAAGAATAGCTCTATCTGTAGCTTTTATTTGTTCTCTTAATGCTTGAATAGAATTAGAGCTTATTTCACCACTACTTGTTATTCTGTCCAGTTTAATTTTAAATAGAGGATCTCCCTTCTTCACTTGTTGATGAAGTGATACATAACGTTCAGAAACATAACCAGATTTAGAGGAGGAAATAATAATAGGGTAAGATTGCATAACAATTTCACCGACTACATTTTCTCTCCTAGTATAACTACTTAAAGTAATGAAAAGAATAAAGATAATTATAATAGAGAAAGAAATAAAAACAATTAACCAACTAGGAATCGCAGATATTAACACGGCCGTACTTTTCCATTTTTTCTGATTTAAAGCTTCTTGTCTAAACATAATAATTATCAAATCAATATAAATAAATGGCAACACATCAAATTAAATATATTGCCATTCTAAAATTAATCTTTTTTATTAAAAACCTTACATATCTTGCTAAGTATTAGATAAATTAAAGCATTCACAATGGCAATTATAAATGCTTTATTTTCACTAGTTATATTATGATGCATAAGATACGTACTAATGACTAGAGAAAAAAATATCAATATAAATTCTTTTACTGACATATCTCTTACCAAGGTTGCTCTTTTTTAACGTAATCTAATAAAATTTGATCGTCTCCTATAGGCGGAAGATAATTAGAATTTATAGCTTTATCGATAAATTTTCCAGTATTATAGCCTATATAGCCTCCAGCAACTGAGCCAATTTCTCTCCCTAAGCTTCCAAATCTACTACCAATAATACCTCCCACAGAAGTTCCAATGCCACCTCCTATAACGGTAGCTGTATCTGACTTTTCAAAATATTCATCACACTCTGGACAGCCTGAATAGCTATTCTGAGTACTTGAAGCTCCACCGGATACATGATGTAAACAACACTTTTTAAGTTCTTTCATAAAACACCTCATATAAAAGTTATTAAATATAGAAATATAGAATAGATATTTGTTAAAAAGAGCCTATAAGAATTTTGCACCTCCTCATCCTATTAAACCTCTATGTAAGAATTTAAACAAAAGTCAGCTAATTCGTACTAAATTACATACTAGTGGAAATGAAAATAATTTTCAATAAAATTGAATCAAAGTACGTTATTGACATTATCAAAACGAGATTTTTATGCAAAGTGTAAGTAAATCTTGAAAGCAAGCGCTATTTGGAAAATTGAGCTAATTTCGCTATACTCCATACACTATTTTTTGAGGAACGATTATGTTAAAACTTCTCCGTATTTTGGCAGTTTTAGTCGCTGCTATCACGATTTCTGTCTTTGGCACCCTTTATGCTTTATTCCGTTTACGAAATCCAAGTTGTGTCGGCATTATTGCACGTTGGTATAGCGCAATGCACCCTTTGGTTGGCATCAAACTTATTCGCCGTCCACGTCCTGAATTTGATCAGCCGGCAATTTATATTGCCAACCATCAAAATAATTACGATATGGTTACCATCTCTTCTATGGTTCCGCCTAAAACCGTTACCATTGGCAAAAAGAGCCTGATTTGGATCCCATTCTTTGGTTTGGTTTATTGGGCAACAGGGAATATTTTTATTAACCGTGAAAAACGTAGCGCAGCGATTGATACTATGACTAAAGTCGGCAAAATCATTCAAGAACGTCAAATTTCAATTTGGATGTTTCCTGAAGGCACTCGTAGCCGTGGTCGTGGCTTGCTCCCTTTTAAAACCGGTGCATTTCATACAGCGATTGCTGCCGGTGTGCCAATTGTGCCGATTGTTTGCTCAACCTTGCATAATAAAGTAGATTTAAACCGCTTAAATAATGGCACTGTGATTTGTGAAACCTTAGAGCCGATTGATACCAGTGGATATAATCGGGAAAACATCAAAGAATTGATTGAAAAATGCCATTCTGTAATGCAAACAAAAATTGCCGAATTAGACGCTGAAATTGCTAAATTGGACGCTAATAAATAAAAGAGGTATTGCGTGAATTTAACCCGCCGCCAACTTTTTAAACGCTCACTTGTTGCTTCCACGTTGCTTTCCCTTCCTCAAACGGTTTGGGCAAGTGAGCGCCAACCATTAAAAATGCCACCGCTACTAGATGTGGGACGAGGGCGACCAATCCGCCTCGACCTTCGTCCGGCTCAAACCCAATTTGAAGCCGGTAAATTAGTAGATGTTTGGGGTGTAAACGGACAATACCTCGCCCCAACCGTACGGGTTAAATCCAATGATTTTGTTAAACTCACTTATGTAAACAACTTGCCGCAAGCTGTTTCAATGAACATTCAAGGCTTGCTTGCTCCTACTGAAATGATTGGCTCTGCACACCGTGTGCTGGAGCCGAAAAGCAGTTGGTCACCGATTATCTCAATCAATCAACCGGCTTGCACTTGTTGGTATAGCGCAAACACGCTATTAAACTCTGCCTTACAAGTTTATCGGGGTTTAGCCGGACTTTGGATCATTGAAGATAACGACAGCAAAAATGCACAGCTACCCAATAAATATGGGGTTAATGATATTCCGCTTATTCTGCAAGACGTCTTACTCAATAAAGAAGGCAAACAAGTTTTAGATACCAATAAAGCACAATTCTTTGGTAACCGCTTGTTTGTCAATGGGCAAGAGTCTGCATATTTAAAGGTTTCTCCGGGTTGGGTGAGATTACGTATCGTCAATGCCTCCCTTTCACGAACCTATGAACTACGTTTAGACAACGATCAACCACTTCATCTCATCGCCACCGGTATGGGGATGTTGGCAGAACCACTTGAGCAAAAAGTGGTTAGCCTAGTGCCTGGCGAACGTGTCGAAGTGCTTGTTGAAGTTAAAGAAAGTAACATTGGCTTGATTACCGGAGAAAAACGTGATCTGCTTGATAAAGCGAAATTACTCTTTGCCGATAATGATCAGCTAGCGGATAACGTCATTTTAGAGCTACGCCCTGAAGGTATGATTGCGGCTTTCCAACAAAAACCACAAACCGTGCCATTTAATACGGAAGATTTTCAATTTACTATTCAACAAGAGCGAAAATTTACCCTACGCCCTTTAGATTATTTGATCAATCAACAACGTTTCGACCCCAAACGGATCGATTTTAGCGTGAAAAAAGGGAGTATTGAGCGTTGGTACTTAACCAGCAATGTTGATATAGGCTTTACCTTACAAGGAGCGAAATTTATTGTCGAAACCCGTAACCGCCAACGTATTGCCAATAAATACCTTGCGTGGAAAGATACCGTTTGGTTGAAGAAAGACCAAGAAACCACCATTCTCGTCAAATTTGAACACAATGCTTCTGCCGAACTGCCCTTTAATTTTGGTGTTTCTGATTTGATGCTCCGCGATAGAGGTGCCATCGGGCAATTTATTGTGACTGAATAAGCGGTCGGATCTCTTGCTAAATTTGCAAAAAAATAGGGAAAAATGACCGCTTTTTCCCACAAATTGCTGTCTATCGGTTAGAATAGGCAGAATTTTCTGTACAACAGATAGGATAACAAATGGAATACTTAGATTTTGAATTACCGATTGCCGAACTAGAAGCGAAAATTGAGTCGCTCCGTGCTGTCGCTGAACAAGATAATAAAATCAATCTTGATGATGAAATCAAACGTTTACAAAAGAAAAGCGAAGAATTAACCAAAAAAACCTTTGCTAATCTTGATGCATGGCAAACCTCAAAAATGGCTCGCCACCCAAATCGTCCATATACGTTAGATTATATTGAGCATATTTTTACTGAATTTGATGAATTGGCAGGCGATAGAGCATTTGCAGACGATAAAGCCATTGTCGGTGGCATTGCTCGCCTTGATGGTCGCCCTGTGATGGTTATCGGTCATCAAAAAGGTCGCTCAACCAAAGAAAAAGTAATGCGTAATTTTGGTATGCCAGCGCCGGAAGGCTATCGTAAAGCCTTGCGCTTAATGGAAATGGCAGAGCGTTTTAACTTACCAATTATTACCTTTATCGATACACCGGGAGCATACCCAGGTATTGGCGCAGAAGAGCGTGGACAAGCAGAAGCGATTGCACGTAATTTACGTGAAATGTCACAATTAAAAGTACCCGTCATTTGTACAGTTATCGGCGAAGGCGGTTCAGGCGGCGCTTTAGCGATTGGCGTTGGCGATAAAGTGAATATGCTTCAATACTCTACTTATTCGGTTATTTCGCCTGAAGGCTGTGCCTCTATTTTATGGAAAAGTGCTGAAAAAGCCTCTACTGCAGCGGAAGTGATGGGCTTAACGGCGCAACGTTTACAAGAGTTAAAATTGATTGATGGCATCATTCAAGAACCACTTGGTGGCGCACATCGCAATTATGCTGAAATGGCACAAAACCTCAAACAACAAATTTTAGCGGATTTAGCCGAATTAGATACACTAGATAACGAGCAATTATTAGATCGCCGTTACCAACGTTTAATGAGCTACGGTTACTGCTAATCGCTATTTATTTAAAATTCAAGCGGTAAGATTTTGTGAGAAAATTGCAAATCTTGCCGCTATTTTTTTATAAAAATAAAAGACACGACATAGCAAATAGAATGACAAAATAAAATCTTGGATACTAGAAAGATTATTTAAAAACAAAGAAAAAAGAAATAGAGAAAAATGGTGCCGACTACCGGAATCGAACTGGTGACCTACTGATTACAAGTCAGTTGCTCTACCTACTGAGCTAAGTCGGCATATTGAACATTGCGAAAAGCAACGGAGGCGTATTATAAGGATTTTTGTGTTCGTTGCAAGCTATTTTATCAATTCTCTTTCTTTTTTTGATAAATACTTGGCAAGTTGCTTCAATTAGTCGCATAATACCAAGGCTTTTATTCATATTTATAAGGAGTCTCTCATGTCATTCCAAAATTGGCCTGAACATACAGCACATGTTAAACAAGCATTCGGGGAATTAGGTAAAAAGCACCCTAAAATGTTACAGGCTTATATGAGCTTAGATCAAGCAGCTGCCGCAGAAGCGCTTGATGAAAAAACCAGAGAACTGATCGCCATTGCCGTGGCTATCACAACACGCTGTGAAAGCTGTATTAGTGTTCACGCAGAAAAAGCGGCAAAAGCCGGTGCAACAGAAAGCGAAATTGCCGGTGCATTAGCAACTGCTATCGCTCTCAATGCCGGCGCGGCTTATACTTACGCTCTTCGTGCATTAGAAGCCGTGGATGCACAAAAATAACCGTTTTCTTCTTACCGTTATTGGAATGAAGATTCGATATCAGGAACTCACATGAAAAACAAGCGGTCGGATTTGTAATCTAAATCACAAATCTGACCGCTTGCACCTTAAATC
>NZ_ACQL01000121.1 GCF_000175195.1 Actinobacillus minor NM305
TCGGACAGTGTCTGGTGGGTAGTTTGACTGGGGCGGTCTCCTCCCAAAGAGTAACGGAGGAGCACGAAGGTTTGCTAATCACGGTCGGACATCGTGAGGTTAGTGCAATGGTATAAGCAAGCTTAACTGCGAGACAGACAAGTCGAGCAGGTGCGAAAGCAGGTCATAGTGATCCGGTGGTTCTGAATGGAAGGGCCATCGCTCAACGGATAAAAGGTACTCCGGGGATAACAGGCTGATACCGCCCAAGAGTTCATATCGACGGCGGTGTTTGGCACCTCGATGTCGGCTCATCACATCCTGGGGCTGAAGTAGGTCCCAAGGGTATGGCTGTTCGCCATTTAAAGTGGTACGCGAGCTGGGTTTAGAACGTCGTGAGACAGTTCGGTCCCTATCTGCCGTGGGCGTTGGAGAATTGAAAGGGGCTGCTCCTAGTACGAGAGGACCGGAGTGGACGCATCCCTGGTGTTCCGGTTGTGTCGCCAGACGCATTGCCGGGTAGCTACATGCGGAAGAGATAAGTGCTGAAAGCATCTAAGCACGAAACTTGCCTTGAGATGAGTTCTCCCTAGCTATAAGCTAGTAAGGGTTGTTGGAGACTACGACGTAGATAGGCGTGGTGTGTAAGTGTAGTGATACATTGAGCTAACACGTACTAATTGCCCGAGAGGCTTAACTATACAACCTCAAGCGTTTTTA
>NZ_ACQL01000120.1 GCF_000175195.1 Actinobacillus minor NM305
GTCTGATAAGTTGTTAAAGAACAAAAAATAAAGTGGTCGGCGAGATAGGATTTGAACCTACGACCCACTGGTCCCAAACCAGTTGCGCTACCAAGCTGCGCTACTCGCCGTCAGTTATGCTATTGCATATATTTAAATGGGGTGGCTAATGGGATTCGAACCCACGACAACTGGAATCACAATCCAGGGCTCTACCAACTGAGCTATAGCCACCATCTCGTTGATATTGCATTAACCTGGCGCGCTCGACAAGATTCGAACTTGCGACCTTTGGCTCCGGAGGCCAACGCTCTATCCAACTGAGCTACGAACGCGTTGTTTTCAGTACTGCGTCGCAACGGAGGCGTATATTATAGATTTCGCTTTTGTTTGTCTAGCACTTTTTGAAAAAAATCTCTTTTTTTTATTTAAAAGATTTAATTTTACTCAAAACGAAGATTTATTCGCTCTTTTTTGGTTAATTTTTCTTATTAATTATCTTTTATCAAAGCCTAAAAGTAATAAGCGGTCTTCTTTTACGTAAATTTTGCAAATTCATTAAAGAAAATCTCTCTTTTCTTATCTAAAAATGATATCATTCATAGGTTATTTATTCTATATATTCATTTATATATCCACCAAGAGGAAGTTCATAATGTCAAACGCAAATGCGATTGCAAATGTTGCGAAACTGATTCGTGATAACGACATCAAATTCGTGTTATTAAGATTTACAGATATTAAAGGTAAGGAACATGGCGTATCGCTTCCTGTAAGCCTTGTTGCAGACGACCTTGAAGATCTTTTCGAAGAAGGAAAAATGTTCGACGGTTCATCAGTCGAAGGTTGGCGAGCCATTAACAAAGCCGATATGCTTTTAATGCCAATCCCTGAAACCGCCGTTGTAGATCCTTTCGCTCAAATCCCTACCCTCTCTATCCGTTGTAGCATTTATGACCCTAACACAATGCAAAGTTATGATCGTGATCCACGTTCAATTGCAATTCGTGCAGAAAACTACCTAAAATCAACCGGGATTGCTGACAATGTGATGTTTGGTCCAGAACCAGAGTTCTTCCTATTTGATGATGTCCGTTTTAGCACAGAAATGAACAATGTTTCTTATCACATTGATGATATTGAAGCAGCGTGGAACACTAACCGTAAATATGAAAACGGCAATAATGCTTATCGCCCATTGAAAAAAGGTGGTTATTGTGCAGTAGCACCAATTGATACAGCTCACGATATTCGTTCTGAAATGTGCTTAATTTTAGAAGAAATGGGCTTAGTAATTGAAGCTCACCACCACGAAGTGGCAACAGCAGGTCAAAACGAAATTGCAACGAAATTTAACAGCCTAACATTAAAAGCTGACGAAACCCAAATCTATAAATATGTAGTACAAAACGTTGCACTTGAACACGGTAAAACGGCTTGCTTTATGCCAAAACCATTTGCAGGCGACAACGGTTCAGGTATGCACTGTAATATGTCACTAAGCAAAGATGGTAAGAATGTCTTTATGGGCGATAAATACGCTGGCTTATCTGAAACTGCTCTTTACTATATTGGCGGTATCATCAAGCACGCTAAAGCATTAAATGCGTTCACTAACCCAACAACAAACTCATACAAACGTTTAGTACCGGGTTTTGAAGCGCCTGTATTATTAGCTTACTCGGCAAGTAACCGTTCTGCGTCAATCCGTATTCCTGCGGTAACCAGCCCGAAAGCAACACGTGTTGAAGCACGTTTCCCAGATCCAATGGCGAACCCATACTTATGTTTCGCAGCATTATTGATGGCAGGTCTTGATGGTGTGATTAACAAAATCCATCCGGGCGATGCAATGGATAAAAATCTTTATGACTTACCGCCTGAAGAATTAAAAGATATTCCGGCAGTATCAAGTTCATTAAGTGAAGCGTTAGATAACCTTGAAAAAGATTACGAATTCTTAACTCAAGGTGGCGTATTCAGTAAAGAATTTATTGATGCATTCATTGCGATTAAGCGCAAAGAAGTAGAACGTTTAAATATGACACCACACCCAGTGGAATTTGAAATGTACTACGCATAAAAAATATATAGGCGGCTGATAAAGTCGCCTTTTTTATAGGTATCAAGCCAATGAAAAGAACGCAACATAACGAACATCATTTAAGCCACCGTAGTAACTGGCTAAGAGCTGGTGTATTGGGAGCAAATGATGGGCTTATATCAACGGCAAGTTTAATGACGGGAATGGTTGCCGCACAGCCAGAATTCCACACGCTATTACTGACAGGCGCATCCGCATTAGTCGGCGGAGCTATTTCAATGGCTGCAGGCGAATATGTTTCTGTTTATAGTCAAGCCGACACAGAAAAGGCCGATATGGAAATGGAAAAACGTGAACTTGAAATTCATCCTGAAGAAGAGTTAGACGAATTAACCACAATCTATGAAGAGCGAGGCTTAACCCCTGAATTAGCCCGAGAAGTTGCCATTCAACTTACCGCTCATAATGCGCTTGATGCTCACATGCGAGATGAAATCGGTATTTCCGAAGAGAGCTTCGCCAATCCTTTGCAAGCCGCTCTCTCATCTGCTGCCGCTTTTGCGATGGGTGCAGCCATTCCTCTTCTTGTTATCTTAATCACCCCAATCAATATTTTACTGGCAACAGTGATTTTCTCTACATTATTTGGCTTAGGCTTATTAGGCTATATTTCAGCCAAACTTGGGGGTGCCCCCGCTCGACCAGCAATTATTCGTATTGTGATTTGGGGCGCTATCGCAATGAGTATAACAGGGTTGATTGGGAAATTAGTTGGTGTTACTGTTTAACGCTTTTCTTTAAAAAATGATCGCATACAAGCGGTCATTTTTTCTTTCTATTTTACCAACCATTGCCCTACCCCATTCTAAGTAGCGAATACTAACTAGATCAAAAAAAGCAAAAGTTTATTTGAATATTCCTTTTTATTCCGACTATAACACCCTATTATTCCCGCCATTAAAACCAACTATTTTAGTAGGTTATTTTATATTTATTCTTATTTTCTTTTGGAGTGATTTCTATGTATTGCGTTCAATGTGAACAAACAATGGTAACCCCTGTGGGGAATGGTTGTAGTTTTGGTCAAGGTATGTGCGGTAAAACGGCTGAAACATCTGATTTACAAGATTTATTGATTGCAACTCTGCACAGTTTATCGGCTTGGGCATTAAAAGCTCGTGAACACGGTATTATCATTCACGAGGCCGATGCTTTTGCTCCTCGTGCATTCTTTGCTACCCTAACTAACGTAAACTTTGACTCCGCTCGTATCGTAGGCTATGCACAACAAGCCATTATTTACCGTAATGAATTGATTAAAGCTGTCAGCGAAGTAGAACCAAACCCAACACTCAACCATCCACTTGCTCATATTGAACTAAAAGGTATTTCGATTGATCAATTAGCAGAACAAGCGAAAGAATTTGCCTTAGATCTTGATCGTAAAGAAATCGGTGAAGAAGCTCACGGCGTACGTTTATTAGCACTATATGGCTTAAAAGGCGCAGCAGCTTATCTTGAGCACGCCTACGTATTGGATAAATTTGATAATGAAATCTACGCAGAATATCACGGATTTATGTCTTGGCTTGGTACACAACCAAGTGATTTGAACGAATTGCTTGAGAAATCGCTTGCGATTGGCTCAATGAACTTCAAAGTAATGGCAATGTTAGACGCCGGCGAAACGGAACATTTTGGTAACCCTGTGCCGGCGAGCGTGAATATCCGTCCGGTAAAAGGTAAATGTATCTTAATTTCTGGACACGATTTGAAAGATTTAAAAGAGCTGCTTGAGCAAACCGAGGGCAAAGGCATCAATGTTTACACTCACGGCGAAATGCTACCTGCACACGGTTATCCAGAATTAAAAAAATACAAACATCTTGTGGGTAATTATGGCTCTGGCTGGCAAAATCAACAAAAAGAATTTGCGCGCTTCCCAGGGGCAATCGTTATGACATCTAACTGCTTAATCGATCCGAATGTCGGCAATTACGCAGATCGTATTTTCACACGTAATATCGTTGGTTGGCCAGGCGTTACACATCTTGAAGATCACGATTTTAGCCCTGTGATTGATAAAGCTTTAGCGTGTGAAGGCTTCCCTTACACCGAATTAGAACACTATATTACCGTGGGTTTTGGTCGCAAAACACTGGTTGATGCCTCCGATGCTGTGATTGATTTAGTCAAAGCAGGAAAATTAAGCCACGTTTTCGTTATCGGTGGTTGTGATGGTGATAAAGAAGAGCGTCATTACTATACTGATCTTGCTTATGCGCTACCAAAAGACACCGCTGTATTAACATTAGGTTGCGGTAAATATCGCTTCAACAAATTAGATTTCGGTACCATTGATGGCGGATTACCACGTTTATTAGATGCGGGTCAATGTAACGATACCTACTCAGCCATTATGTTAGCTGTTACCCTTTCACAAAAATTAGGGATTGGCTTAAATGAATTGCCACTTTCTATCGTGCTTTCTTGGTTCGAACAAAAAGCAATTATTGTGTTATTAACGCTATTAGCGCTAGGCGTAAAAAATGTGTACTCAGGCCCAAGTAAACCGGCTTTCTTAAACGATAACGTAATGGCGTTATTACACGAGAAATTTGGCTTAAGCGGCTTAACCACTCCAGAACAAGATTTCGGACACATCATCAATAAATAATTGCGAATAAACGGTTGAATTTTGCAAAACATTCACAAAATTCAACCGCTTGAAAGAAGGAAAAAGAAATGGCAAATACTAATAAAAACCCATTATGTATCAATGAATTACAGGTTCATTCAATCGTTAAAGAAGCACCGAATGTAACAACGATTAACTTTATTGCTCAAGATTTCTACCCATACCAAGCAGGGCAATATGCCTTAGTGAGCATTAAAAACACGCCACATATTACTCGTGCTTATTCACTTTCATCAACACCGGGCGAGAGCCGTTTTGTCTCCATTACAGTGCGAGAAATTGAAGGCGGTGTTGGCTCAACGTGGTTAAATAACGATGTGAAAGTGGGCGACCAAGTATGGTTTTCTAACCCAATGGGCGAATTTTCGTGCCAGCAAGTGATTGCAGATAACTATCTATTAGTGGGGGCAGGGAGCGGTGTTACACCCATTATGTCAATGGCTCGCTGGTTACTCGCCAATCGCCCTGAAGTAAATGTCACAGTTATTCACTCAGTACATTCTCCTGAAGATGTTATCTTCAAACAAGAATGGGCTGAATTGAAGGCAAAATATCCAAAACTTCAACTTGTTATCAATGCTTCTGTAAACGCAACAGAAGGCTTTGCAAGCGGTCGAATTTCAGCAGAAATTATCAAAAATGCTGTGCCAAACCTTGCTAATTACACCGTAATGACCTGTGGCCCAGAGGCTTATATGAATGCCTTAAAAGAGATCGTATTATCACTTGGTGGTACTGAAGATCGTTTCTTTACTGAAGCATTCTTTAATACTGCATTAGCTGGTGAAATCAGTTCAGACAAGAAAACCAGTTTAACTATTAATGGCATATCACAAATTAAAGCTGAAGTACCGGTTGGAATGACATTACTTGCCGCACTAGAAGCACAAGAGCAACCTGTTGTTTCCGGCTGCCGTACAGGGTTATGCGGTTTATGTAAAACTAAAGTGACCAGTGGAGAATACGAAGTCGTTAATACCGGCGATTTAACCGATGAAGAAATTGCACAAGGCTATGTGTTGGCGTGTAGTTGTCGTGTGAAAGAGAACGTTTCTGTTACTTTATAGTGACCGATAAAAGCGGTTGTTTTTTCTAGAAAATTTGCAAATCTCAATGAAAAAACAACCGCTTAACTTTAGTTATTATGCTACTTTTTTACGAGCAAGAATACGGTTAGCACATTCTGCAGCAGCCGTTAAACCACCCGCCATCATAATCACATCTTTCACAACCAATCGACCTACCCCAGAAAGATATGGGAAACCATAAGCCGGTGTTGGGAGATCGCCCCCTAAATTCGGAACCCAAGCCTCTGGCGTTGTAATTAAGAATGACAGCGTAATAATCGACATACCAAATGTGAGTAAGCCTCCGGCTAAACCTGCTGTTGCATTCCAAATTCCCATTAGTGTTAAAATACCGACAGTAACAATAATGGCTCCAATGATATAAGACGCTGTGTAAGTACCATTTTCTTTATGCCACTCAATATTCTTCGCAACCATTTTACCTTCAGGATTTTTATGTAAGGTATATTCCATCACCATATCGCCCTTTTCATTAGGCACTAGGTTTGGACCTTTCTTATACATATAACTAAAGAATGGGCTATTTGAGACGAAATGTGCAATACCATCAGCTTCATACTGACAAACTTTTAAACCGCCAATCCAAACCATGACGATAAAAATTGCGACACGAATAAAATTGATAAATTGACGTTGCATAGGCGCAACGATGCGAGCAATAAACTCGACAAAAGCATTAAATGCGTTCATTTTTTACCTCACTAAACGAAAATGATGAAATTCATCATAAATTAGTCCCTACAATGAGGTATTTCTTACACTTTCTTTGACTATTCGCTTAATTTTCATTCTTTGCTTATAATGCAGCCTCTCATTTGTTAATGAAGCAACCAATTATTTATGGAAAAATTGACGTATATTACTGAAATGCAAATTGAAGAAATCCGCCAACAAATGCTGAAATTTGCAATATTGCAATTAAATGATCTCGATCTCGCAGAAGAAGTCGTACAGGAAGCCTTTGTTTCTGCTTACAAAAATGCCCAAAGCTTTAGAGGAAAAGCGGCATTAAAAACGTGGATCTTTGCGATATTAAAATACAAAATTATCGATGCCATTAATCAAAAGAAGCGCCTGATTTCTGTTTCAGAATTCGTTGAAAATAACGAACAAAGCATTTTTTTCGATCATACCGGTTACTGGATCTTAGACACTTACGATCCTAAAGAGTGGGAAGATGTCTCGCATTTAACCTATAAAGAAGAATTCTGGACAATCTTTGATCTTTGTTTAAATCACTTACCTGCACAACAAGCACGTATTTTTATGATGAGAGAACATCTTGAACTTTCAACCACGCAAATTTGTCAAGAGTGTGAAATTTCAATATCCAATTTACACGTTATTTTGCACCGAGCAAGATTACAGTTGCAATCTTGCCTTTCAAAACATTGGTTTGGAGAATATTAAATGAATTGTGAACACGCAACCCAGCTCATTTCACTTAGCTACGAGCAAAAACTCCGATTGAGTGAGCAATTACCCTTGCAGATCCATTTGTGGAAATGCCCAAGATGCCAATACTTCAAACAAAATACTGATAAATTAAAAGCATTAATGAAAGAATATGCCAAGAGAGAAATCTAGCGGTCATTTTTTCTAAACATTTTACCAATGATAAAAGCCCCTAAACTCACATTTAGGGGCTTTGTTCCTTGTTATCTTATCTTAATAAGATGAATGTTATGCTGCTGAGCGGAAAATCACTTTATCTGCTTGTGCAACATAACTTGGGATTTTATCGAAATTGAGATAACGATAAACGTCCGCTTGCTGTTCATCTAAATCAGCAACATAGCGTTGGTACTCTTCAGGGCTTGGTAAACGCCCTAGAATTGAAGCCACTGCCGCTAATTCTGCGGAAGCAAGATAAACTCTTGCCCCTTCGCCCAAACGGTTTGGGAAGTTGCGGGTAGAAGTTGAAACAACGGTCGAGCCTTTGGCGACACGGGCTTGGTTCCCCATACATAGTGAACAACCCGGCATTTCTGTTCTTGCACCTGTTCGCCCATAAATGTTGTAATACCCTTCTTCCGCTAATTGCGCCGCATCCATTTTTGTTGGTGGAGCAAGCCATAAACGGGTTGGTAATCCACCTTCAAAGTGGTTTAATAATTTCCCTGCCGCACGGAAATGCCCGATGTTGGTCATACAAGAACCGATAAAGACCTCATCGATCTTATCGCCTTGAACGTCCGATAATAAACGAGCATCATCAGGATCATTTGGAACACATAAGATTGGTTCTTTGATCTCATCTAAGTTAATTTCGATCACGGCAGCATATTCAGCATCGGCATCCGCTTCAAGCATTTCCGGATTTGCCAGCCACGCTTCCATCGCTTTTACTCGATTTTCTAAAGCCGTTGCATCTTGATAGCCTTCTGCAATCATCCATTTTAATAAAGTAATGTTTGAAGTGAGATATTCGGTTATTGAGCTTTGGTTAAGTTTTACCGAACAAGCCGCTGCTGAACGCTCTGCGGTTGCATCGGCAAGTTCAAACGCCTGCTCCGCTGTGAGGCTTTCTACCCCTTCAATTTCAATAATACGACCAGAGAACACATTCTTCTTGTTCGCTTTTTCAACGGTTAGTAGTCCTTGCTGAATGGCGTAATAAGGAATGGCGTGTACTAAATCACGTAAGGTAATGCCTTTTTGCATTTTGCCGGTAAAGCGAACCAAAACCGACTCCGGCATATCCAGCGGCATAATACCGGTTGCTGCAGCGAATGCCACCAGCCCTGAACCTGCAGGGAATGAAATACCAATCGGGAAGCGAGTATGTGAGTCGCCACCGGTTCCTACCGTAAATGGCAAGAGCATACGGTTTAGCCACGAGTGAATTACGCCATCACCCGGTTTTAAGGCAATACCGCCACGGCTTGTGAAGAAATCAGGCAATGTTTTGTGGGTAAGCACATCGCTTGGTTTTGGATAAGGTGCTGTATGGCAGAAAGATTGCATAACCAACGGTGCAGAGAATTTCAAGCACGCTAAATCTTTAAGTTCATCACGGGTCATCGTGCCTGTGGTATCTTGCGAACCAACCGAAGTCATCTGCGGTTCACAATATTGTCCAGGGCGTACGCCTTGCACACCACAAGCTTTCCCCACCATTTTTTGTGCTAGAGTGTAGCCTTTGCCGGTATCTGCCACCACATCAGGTTTAACAAACACATCGCTTTCGCCTAGCCCCAATTCGGCACGTGCTTTAGCCGTTAAACTACGACCGATAATCAGCGCAATACGCCCACCTGCACGCACCTCATCCAGTAAAGCGGTCGTTTTATATTGGAAGTTTGCAACCACCTCATCACTATCGTGTTTGCAGACTTTGCCGGCATAAGGATAGAGATCGATTACATCGCCCATTTGTAATTGGGTAACATCTAATTCAATCGGTAAAGCCCCTGAGTCCTCCGCTGTGTTAAAGAAAATCGGCGCAATTTTTCCGCCAAAAATAAAACCGCCCGTGCGTTTATTCGGGATATAAGGAATGTCCTCACCAATATGCCACAGCACCGAGTTAGCCGCAGATTTTCGAGATGAACCCGTGCCGACAACATCGCCCACATAAACCAACGGAAAGCCTTTTTCTTTCAACGATTGAATTTGTTTGAGAGGTCCTCTCACACCAGCTTCATCGGGCTCAATACCTTCACGGGGCATTTTTAACATTGCATTAGCGTGGAGTGGAATATCGGAACGGCACCAAGCATCTTGTGCCGGAGAAAGGTCATCAGTATTAGTTTCACCAGCAACTTTAAACACCGTAAGCGTCATTTTTTCAGCAAGTTGAGGGCGAGAAGTAAACCATTCGGCATTCGCCCAAGATTGAAGTACTTGTTTAGCAAATAGATTGCCTTGTTTAGCCTTTGCTGCAATTTCATTGAAATTATCAAAAATAAGCAGAGTATGAGAAAGGGCTTTGGCTGCAAGCGGTGCTAATTTGTCATTTTCTAGCAAATCAATCAGAGGTTGAACATTATAACCACCACTCATTGTACCGAGTAGTTGCGTAGCTTTTTCCTGCGAAATCAATGGGCTTGTTTCCTCTCCCTTCGCAATTTGTGCAAGAAATTCTGCCTTTACCTTTGCCGCATCATCAACACCTGCCGGCACTCTTGTTTCAAATAAGGCTAATAATTCAGCTTCTTTACCTTTAATCGGCTCTTTCAATAAAGCAATTAATTGCTCGGTTTGTGATAAATCTAATGTTTTTGGGACGATACCTAGTGCCGCACGTTCTGCAACCTGTGATTGATATTCAGCTAAGAAATTAGACATAATAGATACTCCGTTATAGAATAAACAACCTTTACTTTTATCTTTTCGTCATTAAAATAAAACATATATATGACTAAATGAATTCAACCTTATTCCCTTTATAAAAGGATGTCAATAATTTGAAGGATAGAAAATGTTGAACTACGATCACCAATATGCGGAATTAAATAAAGTCCCCCGCTATATGCAAATAAAATATGAACTACAACAATTTCTGGCAGAAAATAATTGGGAATTTAACAGTCCAATTCCAAGTGAACAAGAACTTGCAGCAACCTACGATGCTTCTATTGGCACTATTCGCAAAGCCGTAGAATGTCTCGTTGAAGAAGGCGTGCTCATTAAGCATCAAGGTAAAGGCACATTTCTCAAACACCCGGCGTTTATCCAATCTGCAATGACACGCTTTTATTTAAGCCAAGATAAATATGGTAAACCTCAAATTCCAACGAGTATTGTCAAAAAAATAGAAAAAGTCGATGCAGTACCGGTTATCAATCATTTGCTTGGTTTAACAGAAAATGAACCGCTTATTTATTTAGAGCGAGTGCGTTTAGCAGATAATGTCGTCATTATTAGTGATAAAATTTGGCTTTCTGCAGAAAAATTTGGGGATTTATTATCACTTCCGACAGAGCAAATTGAGAATTTACTCTACCCCTTATACTTTAAGCTATGTGGACAATTAGTTGTTTCTGCTAAAGAGAAAATGACGATTTTAACTCAACATAGCGATCCGTATCTTACGGATAACCAACCAGATTGTGTTGTAAAAGTCTGTCGTGAAGCAAAGGGATTAGATGGAAATATCATTGAATACCGTGAATCTTACGGGCTAGCTAAAGACTTTTACTACGAAACTATTATTACCTAATAAAAAGGCAACAGATAAACCTATTCTGTTGCCTTATTTTTTCTGAGGCAAATATGAAAAAAATTCCTTGTATGATCATTCGAGGCGGTACGTCAAAAGGCTTATATTTTCTAAAAGAAGATTTACCGACCGATATTGCAGAACGCGATAAATTCTTAATGACGGTAATGGGCTCGGGCGATCCGACACAAATCAACGGCTTAGGCGGTGCAACAAGTGTTACCAGCAAGGTCGCCATTGTGTCTAAATCCGAAAAAGAAGGGGTTGATTTAGATTATCTTTTTGCTCAGGTGGGGATTGATCAGAAAATTGTGGATACCGCCCCTTCGTGTGGAAACATTCTGTCAGGCATTATCTGCTTTGCGAGTGAAAAAGGCTTAATCGAGTTACAAGATGGCATTACTTCTGTGGTGGTAAATAACGTAAATACCAACAGCATTATTGAAGTTTCGGCAGAGAGCCCTAACAAGCAATTAAAATATGATGGCACAGCTGAGGTTTCCGGTGTTCCCGGCTCAGGCTCGCCGGTAAACCTCAACTTCAGCCAAATTGAAGGGGCAAAAACCGGTAAAGTATTCCCAACCGGCAACAAACAAGACCATATCAACGGCTATAACGTAACCTGTATTGATGTTGCAATGCCGATGGTGCTTTTCTCCGCCACAGATTTAGGTTTAACCGGCAAAGAAACCAAAGCAGAATTAGACCAAAATACCGCCTTATTTGAGATTATTGAACCAATCCGCCGCAAAGCGGGCGAAATGATGGGCTTAGGCGATGTTTCTCAAAAAGTTATTCCGAAAATTGGTGTGCTTTCAACCCCAGCCGGCAAAGGCAACATTACTTCACGCTATTTTGTGCCGGATAAATGCCACGCCAGCCACGCCGTAACAGGCTCGATTTGTGTTGCCGCAGCGTGCAATATTGAAGGAACCGTTGCTCACGCACTTTATAAAGATACGGGTTCGGTTGTTACCATTGAACACCCATCCGGTTTTATTAGTGTCGATATGGTTTGTGAAAAAACCACAGACAGCTACAAATTCAGCCGAGCCGCATTGGTTAGAACCGCACGTCCATTAATGATGGGCGAAGTGTATTATGATGAAACATTATAATTCCCCATAAAATACAAGCGGTCTTTTTGCATAGATTTTTTGTAAAAAGACCGTTTTGTCATCTAAATACAATAATTAGATTAAATCATATATTCAATCAACTCATCTTGCACAAAGAAATTAAGCAGTTGAGGTTGAAGATAAACGGTATCGCCAAGTTGGAAAGCTTCTTGCTCAAATTGACTATAACTCATTGAAACTTCAATTGTGCCTTCCCTTTGATTAAGCACTTCTAAAAATACGGTGGGTCCTGCAGTGTGTACTCGAGAAATCGTGCCTCGAAGGCTATTTTCAACCACACGTTTTGTTACAAAAATTTCGTGAGGGCGAACATAAACCACCACATCATTTGCTTGTCGGCAGTTTTCTACCACTTTTTTGAAGCGATCAATATGCAATATGCCGCCTAAAATGTAGCCGTGCAATAAATTTACATCGCCGAGAAAATCCGCCACGAATGCGGTTTGCGGTTGTTTGTAAACTTGCTCCGGTGTGCCAATTTGCTCGATTTTTCCTTTATTCATCAGAATGATTTTATCGGCAACTTCAAGGGCTTCATCTTGATCGTGTGTCACAAAAATACTGGTAACATTGATTTCGTGATGAAAATCACGCAACCAACGGCGTAAATCTTTTCTCACTTTAGCGTCCAATGCCCCAAAAGGCTCATCAAGCAGTAAAACTTTAGGCTCTGTTGCAATGGCTCGGGCAAGGGCAACTCGTTGGCGTTGTCCGCCGGAAAGTTGGTCAGGATAGCGGTTGCCAATATGCTCCAACTGAATAAGCGTTAAAAGATTTTTCACTTTCGCTTGAATTTCCGCATCAGATAATCGCTCTCTTTTCGGCTTCATTCTCAAACCAAAAGCAATGTTATCGGCAATCGTCATATGACGAAACAACGCATAATGTTGGAAAACAAAGCCAATATCACGCTCTTTTGCCGAAAGTTGCGTAACATTGTTATCGTCAAACAAAATTTGACCGCTTGTTGCCTGTTCCAGCCCGGCAATAATGCGCAGTAAGGTTGTCTTACCACAACCGGAAGGCCCTAGCAGAGCGGTAAGCTCGCCATTGGGTATGGTTAGATTAATGTCGTGAAGTGCTTGAAATTGCTCAAACGTTTTATTGATATTTTTTACGGTAATCGCCATTTTTTCCTCACTTAAACGGATTGTCTGGCTAATTTGCTTTCCGTCCACTGTCTTATCAACAGTAAAATCAGCGATAGCCCTAATAATAAAATTGCCACCGAAAAGGCTGCAACGATATTGTATTCGTTATATAAAATCTCAATTTGAAGCGGTAGTGTGTTGGTGTAGCCTCGAATATGACCGGAAACCACCGAAACCGCACCAAATTCCCCTAATGCTCGCGCGGTACACAACACAACGCCGTGCAATAATGCCCATTTTATGTTCGGTAAAGTAACATAATAAAAAATCTGCCAGCCATTTGCGCCCAACACCGCAGCGGCTTCTTCCTCAACAATCCCCTGACTTTCCATAATCGGGATCAGCTCTCTGGCGACAAAAGGTACAGAAACAAATAATGTCGCTAAAATAATGCCGGGAATGGCATAAATAATTTGAAAATCGACCGCTTGTAAATGCGGATAAAGCCAACTTTGCGCCCCAAATAACAGTACGTAAATCAAGCCAGCAACCACAGGCGAAATAGAAAACGGCAAATCAATGAGCGTTAATAGTAGCTGTCTGCCCCTAAATTGATATTTCGTTACCGCCCACGCTGCCGCAATACCGAAAATGACATTTAGCGGCACCGCAATAGCTGCGGCGAGCAATGTAAGTTTCAATGCTGAAATCGTGTCTTCTTCGCTAATCGCTTGCCAAAAAAAGCTCACCCCCTTCGCTAAACCTTGGGAGAGCACCACAAGTAGTGGCAACACCAAGAAGACAAAGAATAGAATTACCGCCAAACTGATTAACCCTTTTTCGGCAAGCGGTCGTTTTTGAGATTGAATTTGCATATTTCCTCCGCTTATTTTGTTGTTCGTTTGGCAAAATAACGCTGAATTTGGTTAATCGCAAAAATGAGCAAAAAGGAGATAATTAGCATCAATGCGCCAATGGTTGCTGCGCCGATATAATCGTACTGGTCGAGTTTGGACATAATAACCAAAGGTAAAATCTCCGTCCGAAATGGCAAATTGCCCGAAATAAACACTACCGAACCGTATTCACCAATCCCTCGGGCAAAAGCTAAAGTAAAACCGGTAATCCAAGCGGGTAAAATAGCTGGGAAAATTACATAACGGAAGGTTTGAAATGGCGAAGCACCGAGCATCTCTGCCGCTTCTTCAACATCTTTGGGTAAATCTTCTAGCACGGGTTGTAAAGTCCGCACCACAAAAGGCAAAGTAACAAACAACAATGCCAAAGTAATACCGAGAGAACTGTAGGCAATTTTAGTGCCAAAAAATTGCCCGATGATACCGTTACGAGAGTAGATTGCTGTTAGCGCAATACCAGCAACTGCTGTTGGCAATGCAAATGGCATATCAATAAAGGTATCCATTAAACGCTTGCCCCAAAATTGGTAGCGAACCAATACCCAAGCCAATAATAAGCCGATAAAACTATTCAGTATGGCAGCACCCAATGCGGTTTTTAGCGATAAAGTAAGCGCTAATAAAAGCTGCCGGCTAGTAATCAATTTCACAAATTGCTCTGCCGAGATCTGTGCCGAAAAGAGGAAAAGGCCTGCAAGAGGAATTAACACAACAAGGCTTAAAAAAGTGATCGTATAACCTAACGAAAGGTTAAATCCGGGGATAATTCGGGACTGTTGCATAACGTTTCCTCCTGCCTTATTCATAAATTTTGGCAAGGATTTGATCAAAAATACCACCATCGTCAAAAAAACGAGGCTGTACGATGTGCCAACCACCGCCAAAAACCTGATCCAATTTCAGTAATTTCAATTCAGGAAATTGCGTGCGAAATTCTGCCAAAATATGATCGCTTGTCGGGCGATAATAATTTTTCGCCACGATACGTTGGGCTTCATCACTATAAAGATAGCGTAAATAGGCTTCAGCTTCTTGACGTGTTCCTTTTTTATCTACCACCTGATCGACTACCGCCACGGGTGGTTCTGCCAAAATGGAAGCCGTAGGCGTAACAATCTCAAACTCGCTGCCCCCCTCTTCCTGTAAGGCTAAATGCGCTTCATTTTCCCACGTCAGTAAGACATCGCCCAAGCCTCGCTGAATAAAGCTCATTGTAGAACCTCTCGCCCCCGTATCGAGTACCGGTGCTTGTCGATACACTTGGGTTACAAAATCCAGCGCTTTTTCATCACTGCCCCAACGATCTTTCGCATAAGCCCAAGCCGCTAAAAAATTCCAACGTGCGCCGCCCGATGTTTTCGGATTAGGCGTAATAATTTCAATCTGATCATCACGTACCAAATCCGCCCAATCGAAGATCTTTTTCGGGTTGCCTTTACGTACCAAAAAGACAATCGTTGAAACATAAGGTGTGCTGTGATTAGCCAAGCGTTGTTGCCATTTAGGGTCAATCAGCTGCTGATGTTTATTTAAAGCATCAATATCGCCGCCTAATGCGAGCGTAACCACATCAGCCTGCAAGCCATCAATGACCGCACGGGCTTGCTTGCCTGAACCACCGTGTGATGTCTTCACATTGATTTTTTCGCCCGTTTGTTGAGCCCAGTACTGCGTAAATAGTTGGTTATATTCTTTATAAAGCTCACGAGTAGGATCGTAAGAAACATTCAATAAATCCTTTGCCTGAATATGACCGGCAAATAAGCCAAGACCTAGCAAATAAGCGGTCATTTTTTGCCATTTTTTTACTTGTCGTTTCATTTTCTTCTGATGAGGTTTGCAAATTTATATCAAAATCTAACCGCTTAACGACAAATCAAAAAGACCAGAAACTTTCTTTATATGCTTTTTTAGAATAAGAAACCGAAAAATAGGAAGAAACGGCTATGTATCACTTGAATTCTCGTTCCTCGCCATTCTTATTCCAAAAAAGAATATGCTATGTAGTGTTATTATTTTTAAGAATAACAAAATTCGCTTATAACTAACGGGCGTTTTAGTTTTCAAGCGGTGGAAAAAATGAACTACTTACCAATTTTTGTGGATTTAAAAAATCGTCCGGTTCTTGTTGTCGGTGGCGGACACGTTGCATTACGAAAAATTGAAGCTTTGCTAAAAGCGAAAGCTAAAATCAAAGTGGTGGCAGAAAAATTACATAGCTCGGTACAAACTTTAGTTGATGAGCAGAAAATTGAATGGCTGGCAACATATTTCAAAGATGAGCAGGTTAGTCAGGCTTATCTTGTCATTGCAGCAACTGATGACAATACGCTCAACCAACAAGTATTTAACGCGGCGGAAGCTCAACAGCGTTTAGTGAATGTGGTGGACGATCAACCTCGTTGTAGTTATATTTTCCCTTCTATTATCGACCGCTCTCCCGTGCAAATTGCGATATCAAGTGGTGGCGCTGCCCCTGTGCTTATTCGCTTACTTCGAGAGAAACTTGAAGCACTAATTCCACAAAATATTGGTTTGATGGCAACCCTTGCAACCCAATGGCGTAATGCTGTGAAAGCCAAATTCCCTCAATTGACGCAACGCCGCCGCTTTTGGGAGAAACTCTTTACACATCAAGGTTTCCAACGCTTAACCGAAACACATCAAATTGAACAGGCTAAGGCACTCTTTCAGCAAGAATTAAAAGCAGATAATCCGATTATCGGCGAGGTGTCATTAGTGGGCGCGGGGCCGGGCGATGCAGGGCTATTAACATTGAAGGGATTACAAACTATTCAACAAGCAGATGTTGTGCTTTACGATGCGTTGGTGTCTGAACCTATTTTAGAATTAGTTCGCCGTGATGCCGATAAAATCTTTGTCGGCAAACGAGCCGGTAAACATAGTGTGAAACAAGAGGAAACAAACCAGCTGTTAGTGAAATATGCGAAACAAGGTAAGCGTGTTGTGCGTTTGAAAGGTGGCGATCCTTTTGTCTTTGGGCGTGGTGGCGAAGAGCTGGAAGTCTTAAAAAGTGAGCATATTCCTTTCACGGTTGTACCTGGAATTACCGCTGCATTAGGCGCAACCGCTTATGCCGGTATTCCACTTACGCATCGAGATTATGCTCAAACAGCAATGTTTATTACAGGTCACTTAAAACCGGATGGCAACAAATTAAAATGGGAAACGCTCGCACAAGGCAATCAAACACTGGTCGTTTATATGGGTACAATTAAAGCGCACGAATTGGCGAGCGAGTTACAAAAACACGGTAAACCGAGCGATACTCCTGTGGCAATTATTAGTCATGGCACATTGCCAAATCAAAAAGTACAAACCGGCGTGTTAAGTGAATTAGCCACGCTTGCCGAAAATGCTGAAACGCCGGCATTAATTGTGATCGGTGAGGTCGTAAAACTCCAAAGTGAATTAGCATGGTTTGGCACACAAGCACAGCAATTTATTTCAACCCAAGAAACTCTTTGGAAACAAGCTGCCTAAACAGGCAGCCTATCATTATGCTAACAAGCCCTCTAGTTTTTCTAATACCATTTCAGGCTGAATATCAATCAGACTTTGATGGTAACCATCTTGGCCTTCGCCTTTACGAATTTTGATTAAACCACCTTCAATCAGGCGGATAATTACCGCAGATTTCGACAACGGTGGCGTATATTGTGGGCTTGTTGGGCCATAAAGCGCAACAAGTGGTCGGTTTAACGCCGCCGCAATATGCATTAAACCGGAATCATTGCTCACAATCGCTTTACAATCTGCAATGAGATCGACCGCCTGATTAAGATCTGTTTGCCCTGCCAAATTGATACAATAACGTTGTAAATGTTCAGGTAGGCTATTGCGGATTTGCTCTCCCACTTCTTCATCTTTTTTCGAGCCAAATAAACGAACGGAATAACCTTTCTCAATCAGTTTTTGAGCGAGTGTCGCATAATGATAATGTGGATAACGCTTCGCTGGTCCAAACTCTGCACCAGGACAAAAACCGATAGCCTCACGATTTTCCGCATATTCAAATTGTTTCACAAAATGCTGTTTCGTTTCTGCAATCTGTTCGCTATCGACTTGCAAATAAGGATAAGCAATCGGTAGTTGCTCTGCTGCTGGAATTTGACCTTGTTCAAAAGCAAGCGCCACATAACGTTGAACCATCATAGGATAGTCATTTTTATTATTGCGTAGGTCATTAAGCAACCCATAGCGCATTTCGCCTTTCCAACCTCGGCGTTGTGGAATTTTTGCAAAAAATGGAATAAACGCTGACTTTAGCGAATTTGGCAACACAATCGCTATATCATACTGATTTCGCAAATTCTTCCCTAAATCATACCGCTTACATAAAGCAAACGAGCCATGTCCGATTGGCATAGAAATCGCTTTACTAACCTCAGGCATTCGAGAAAGCAATGGGCGACACCAATCTGGCGCCATGACATCAATTTGACAATCTGGATAATTCGCCTTGAGTTGTTGGTAAAGGGCGTGAGACATCATCATATCGCCAACCCAAGAAGGTGCAATCACTAAAATATTCATGCGTAAAAAATCCTTAAATTTAACCGCTTATTCCGGTTGTTTTACACAACCTTCTGCTAACACATTCTTTTTATTATCATAAAGCTCAGCTTTACCATTGAGTGGCTCCCGCCAAACCCAACGAATATTACTATATTTTTTCCCGTTTCTAGTCACTGTCGGGGAAAGTCTATGGGTAGTACCGGCAAAACTCACGCTAATCGCATTGAGTTTTGAATTTTTAGCATTTTTTGTTTGCGAAAATCTTACCTGTACTTCTTTGTCCTTTTTACAGATGAAACGTGTTACCGATTGTTTTTTTACTACGCTCACTTTTGCTTGTTTCGGTAATGACTTCACTTCCTCTGTTTGCTTCATCGCATTTTGCTGTATTTGTTGCATTTGCTCCACTGGAGAAGGAGTAAGTTCAGAGCAAGCACTTAGCGTAAATAACGAGCCAAGTACAACGGGATATATTTTCTTTTTTAGGAAAAACATAACAACCTCTCTATAAAAAAAGCAACGTTTACGGCGTTGCTTTTTACATGATTATTTAAAGCGATAACTACCGTCTGCTTGACGAGTGAATTTACCACCTGAGCCGATGCTCATTTCTACAACTCGGTTATTTTTATCTAAGCGTACAGTTACTTTCTCATTAACCTTTAAGTTGCTAACCACACTGTTTACTTTACTCATCGCATTCACATCTGAGATATTCAGATTATTATCACGGAATACTTGCATTAAAGAAATACCCTTAGACACGGTCATTGTTTTGCTTGAAACAACCACTGACGTTGTTTGTGTAGCAGCTGGAGCTACTTTTGCTGTTGGCTTCGCAGTTTGAGCAACTTTTCCTTCTTCAACACTTTTCACAAATTGATCCATTTGTGCATTTTGTGCTTTTTTCGCGTTATATTCTGCCGCAGTGATTGCTTTTACTTTAGGCTGAGTTTCTGTTTTTTGTGCTTTTTGCTGAGTTTGTTGTTGAGGACGAACTTTCTCTACCTTACGAACCTCTTGTTTACGTACTTCTTGGAGAGCTTTCTCCGGTTGATATACAACACTTGAACCTGTTTGAGGTTTTACCGTATTAACTACTGGTGTTGATGCTTGAGATTCAGTTACATTTGTTATTGTAGCTTGTGCCCCCTCTTGAACTGTTGTAACCGAACCATTTTCAACAGGTTGTATTGATACATTCTGTTCTACCGGTTGTGCAGATTGAGTTGTATTTGTTTCAACAGAAGGTTGAGCCATTTGAGTTGGCTCTGTCGATGTTACACCTTGCACTGTTTGAGTTGAGGCTTGAAGTTGCGCTTGTACTTTTGCTTGCGCTTCTGCCTCAGCGCGCTGAGCTTCTGCTTCATCTACCGGACGGAATTCAATCGGTAAACTACCGCCTTGTTGAGATTGTAATTCTTCTACTGGTTCCGGCGTACTTGGTTTTAACCAGAAGAAAATTCCACCTAAAATTGCAGCTAATAATGCAACTAAACCTAAACGACGGTTCTTCGTAGATTTTTCTTTAGATGACGCAGGTGCTACCTTCTCCGTTGATGATGTTGCGGCTGCCGATGCTGCTGGAATCACTCGCTCTGCTGCATTTAACGCGACTCTTACAGTCTCTTGAGCAACTGATTTTGCCTCCTCTGCTGTATTTTTTACATTCGATTCGACTTTTGTTGTTTCTTCTATTACAGGCGAAAATGCAAAGCTTGAAGGTTGTTCCTTTGTTGCTTCTATTTTAGATGTTTCAGCCTTAACAACCTCAGGTGCTATATCCAATGAAACTGTTGGTTTAATTACAGGAGTAAATGTGTGCCCAGGTGTATGATTCATTCGTAGTGAAGGCGCGACTATCTTTTTTTCAAGTTCTGTATTTTGTTCAGAGTTTGCCACGCTTTTTTCACCAAATGTAGGTTCTTGGCGAGAATTATTTTGAGTCATATTCAATTCCATTAAGTTAATTCAAAAAATTATTTCTATTTTAAAGTATTTCTCTCTTATCAGCACGAATTTTACGAAAATTTATATTTTTATCTCTATTCAATAGATTTTTGCTTAATTTTTCCAATAGCTAGTTGAACTATACTTAGAAACGTATCTGTTATCTTTTTTTGCGATCTCTTTCGAAAATTTCATTTTTGCTCGTTGCCGAAAAATTTATCACCCATTATTTTGTTCTAGAAATTTATATTTCACTCATTCTTTTACAATTCTTTAAGAGGTATTTTATGAAAAAAATGAATGTACTCGCTGTCACTTTGGGACTTCTTAGTGGTACCGCTTTTGCACAACAGCCGCAACCTGTTGAGCAACCTTCACAAACTCAAAATCCGGCAGTCATGCAACAATCTACCATTCAGCAAGCTACAAATACTATAGCTTCTGTACCAGCTAACACTACTCAGCAAATTCAACAAGTCGCTAATCCAAATCTTGTAAATATCAATGTTGCATCAGCAGCAGAAATTCAGGATAAATTAGTTGGAATTGGAGCGAAAAAGGCACAAGCCATTGTCGATTATCGCACTAAAAATGGTGCATTCTCTAGTATTGAACAATTAAAAGAAGTTTCTGGTATTGGTAGTGCAACACTAGATAAAAACCGTGAACGTATTATTTTACAATAATTGACACGATTTGCTGAGCTGGCACATTCCTCTATATTTATCCTCTATCAAAATATAGAGCGCCAGCTCAGCCTCTTTTCCCTGAATTTGCTTTTCTGTTATACTTCAATAAATTTATTTCTAAAAGGATAAACAATGACACTAAAAGCTTATTCAGTTCCGACTTATGGACAACGAGTAAAAATTGCACTTCACTACCTCTTGCCTCAGCTTACCATTACCCGAGTAGCTGGTTGGTTGGCAGAACAAAAATGGGGGGCTGTTACCCATTTTATTATTAAACTTTTTGCTAAACAGTATAAAGTAAACCTTGCTGAAGCAGAAAAAAGTCAGGCATCTGATTATGCAACGTTCAATGAGTTCTTTATCCGCCCATTAAAAGCAGACGCAAGACCGATTGTTGAAGATGAAAAAGCACTTGCATTACCTGCTGATGGCCGTGTAAGTGAATTTGGCCATATTAGCGATGACCGTTTAATTCAAGCAAAAGGACACTATTTCAACCTAGATACGCTACTTGCTAATGATACGGAAATGGCCGCAAAATTTAAAAATGGTGATTTTATTACAACTTATTTATCGCCAAGTGACTACCACCGTGTCCACATGCCATGTGATGCCACTTTACGTAAAATGATCTATGTTCCAGGTGAACTATTTTCTGTGAACCCTTTTTTAGCTGAACATATCCCTTATTTATTTGCACGTAATGAGCGTGTCATTTGTGAGTTTGATACTGCTTTTGGTCCAATGGTTCAAATCCTTGTAGGAGCAACAGTAACAGCAAGCATGAGTACTGTATGGGCAGGCGTAATCAATCCACCTCGTCCAAATGAAGTGGTAGAATACTATTATGAAACTGAGGGTGAAAAAGCGATTCATCTGAAAAAAGGGCAAGAAATGGGGGCGTTTCGTCTAGGTTCAACAGTAATTAACTTATTTCCTCAAAAGACAATTACGTTTGCTGATAATCTTCACACAGGCGCAGTAACCCGAATGGGCGAAATACTTGGTACATTAAAATAAATAGTTCATTCGCACCAAATCACTCGATAAACAAAAGCCACTTGTCATATAACAAGTGGCTTTTTATCAAATCATTAGAAATTATTTCAATCCTAATTTTTTCTCAAGATAGTGAATGTTTGTTCCACCCTTACGGAAATTCTCATCTGCCATAATTTGATGATGGAGTGGAATATTTGTTTTAATACCATCCACAATCGTTTCTGATAGAGCATTTTCCATACGGCGAATAGCAATATCACGATTCTCAGCAAAGGTAATTAATTTACCAATCATTGAATCATAATGTGGTGGTACTGAATAACCTGCATAAATGTGAGAATCCCAACGAACACCTAAACCGCCCGGCACGTGTAAGCGGTTAATTTTACCCGGAGAAGGGAGGAACGTATTTGGATCTTCTGCATTGATACGACATTCCATTGCATGACCTTTCACTTTAATATCATCTTGTGTGATAGAAAGCGGTAGGCCGGCTGCAACACGGAGCTGCTCTTTTACTAAATCAACGCCGGTGATCATCTCTGTAACAGGGTGTTCAACTTGCAAACGGGTATTCATTTCAATGAAATAGAATTCACCATTTTCAAATAAGAATTCAAAAGTACCTGCACCACGATAACCAATCTCACGACACGCATTCGCACAACGTTCACCGATAAATTTACGTAACTCAGGTGTAATTCCCGGCGCTGGAGCTTCTTCAACCACTTTTTGGTGGCGGCGTTGCATTGAGCAATCACGCTCTGCTAAATAAACGGCATTACCGTGTGTATCGGCTAACACTTGGATTTCGATATGGCGTGGATTTTCAAGGTATTTTTCCATATACACCATATCATTATTAAATGCTGCTTTCGCTTCAGCTTTCGTCATTGCGATAGATTCTTCAAGATCTTTCTCGTTATAAACCACACGCATACCACGACCGCCGCCGCCGCCCGATGCTTTAATAATCACTGGATAGCCAATGCGTTTTGCAATTTCTTTATTTTTTCTTGCATCGTTACCCACCGGACCATCAGAACCCGGCACACAAGGTACGCCTGCTTTTTTCATTGCATTGATGGCTGAAACTTTATCCCCCATTAAACGGATAACATCTGCAGTCGGACCAATAAAAATAAAGCCTGATTTTTCTACCTGCTCGGCAAAATCTGCATTTTCAGATAAGAAACCGTATCCAGGGTGGATAGCATCTGCACCTGTTACTTCCGCTGCCGCAATGATAGCCGGAATATTTAAATAACTTTTTACTGATGGTGCAGGACCAATACAAACCGTTTCATCAGCTAATAGTACGTGTTTTAACTCACGGTCTGCCGTAGAATGAACCGCAACCGTTTTAATACCTAACTCTTTACACGCACGTAAAACTCGCAACGCAATTTCGCCACGATTGGCAATGACCACTTTTTCTAACATTGCTTGTTCCTTTTGGAAATGAATTTATTTTCCTACGATAAAACTAGGAAACTTAAATTATTCAATAATTACTAATTTTTGATCAAATTCAACCGCTTGTCCGTCATTCACAAGAATTGCTTTAACAACACCGGCTTTATCTGATTCAATTCGGTTCATCATTTTCATTGCTTCAACAATACAAAGCGCATCGCCCACTTTTACTTGCTGACCAACTTCAATAAACGGCTTCGCATCCGGGCTAGGACTACGATAGAAAGTTCCCACCATTGGAGAAAGTACAGCGTGTCCGGACACTTCTGATGATGAAGCTGTCGTTTCAACTGCCGGTGCAGCTTGTGGTGCAGGAGCTGCTGGTGCTAAAGCCTGTTGTGGAGCCGCAACATATTGTACCGCAGCCGAAGAAGCAACCGGTGCAGCACGACTAATACGTACTGTACCTTCTTCTTCAGAAACTTCTAATTCTGTGATACCTGATTCTTCAACTAATTCGATTAATTTTTTAATTTTGCGAATATCCATAGTGAAATTCCGTTATGTGAGACAAAAATAGACCGCCAGCTTATCAAGATAAGCAGACGGATAATCAAGATGTGCGTAGATTACCCGATTTTCGCTAATTTTGCGAATAAAATCTTACAAATTTAACGATTTTGTAAGAACTTAGACCACTTAAAAATAGATTGATTCCAACGAATAAACAAAAAGGCTCATCTTTCGATGAGCCTTCTTTCGCTTTTATTGCGTCAAATAATCAATTCAATTATTTGATGATTTTCGCAACAACACCCGCACCTACTGTACGGCCACCTTCACGGATAGCGAAACGTAAACCTTCGTCCATTGCGATTG
>NZ_ACQL01000119.1 GCF_000175195.1 Actinobacillus minor NM305
AATACTTCACATTCTTTAGATGGATATTCCCCTTCTAATGCAAAACTGGCTAAGGCGTTTTTTATATGAAATTCCCGTCTAGCTAAAATTTCAGGTGTTAATTTTTCATCATCTTGCATAAATCCCCCTAAAATTTATATTTATTAAATTTTTCTCTCACTAACTTAGAAAGTTCTTCGTAGTCAATTTCTTCTGGTTTAAGAGCGTATAGCTTGTTACGCAAGCCTGCTAATAACTCGCTATCTTCGTTTCTACCACCAGTTTGAGCCACGATTAAGCCGAGTGTTTGAGAAATACCATTTATTAAACTGTCTTTTTCCATAAGTGTTGCCATAATTCTCCCCCTTGTGTTATCTGCTTATACCCCTGCTTTGTCTTTTGCGTTGAGATATTACCGTTTCAAGCTGTTTATTAAACTCTGTAATGTCGTTAATTGCTTGCTGATTTCGTTGTATTGTTGAATGATCAAGGCGTTTTCGGCTCGCAAACTCTCTAATTCTTTCGATAATTTCACTCGCTCGATTTCTTGCTGTTCTAGCAAGGTTTTCAAGGTTTTCTCGTAAAGTAGTTCTAATTCGGTCGCCATTTATTTTTTCCCCTGTTTCTTGGTTTCGTGAACTTCGATTATTTTCAAATTCTCGCCCCACGTTGAGTTGATAAAATCCTTGTCCACTGCTATACAAGGCTTTATCCCTTTCTCCGTTTTGCAAGTTGATAGCTTGATCCCCCCACTCTGCTCTTTGGCTATCTCGGCTGAATTTTGCCATTCGGTCATCTCTTGATAGGCGTTCTTCGCCTGCCACGTCAAAACGCCTGCGGTTATGGCTATCAAGGCTAATATCGTCAAGGCGATTAGGGTCGGC
>NZ_ACQL01000118.1 GCF_000175195.1 Actinobacillus minor NM305
GAGATAGGCTCGGGGTTTTTGCTTTTTTTATATTCTGTATTAAGGCTGTTTTTGGACTTTCGTGTTTTGGAATCGGACGTACGTGATATCTATCCAAAAGAAAAGAATAAGCGGTAGGATTTGCAAGAAGATATGTAAATCCTACCGCCTTATTGGTCTATAAGTGACAAGCCTCATAAAGCGGTAATAATTCTTGAATTGTTTGACAAATAAATTCAACTACATCTATTTTATCTAATTCTTCTTTCTCTATATTTTTTCCAATACAGAAAAAGTCCTCTTCATTTTCTAAAATAAGAGAATTTAAAGAAATCTCTTTTATTTTAGGGAAATCGGCATATTCACTTTCAGTTCCTCGCCAAATATCAAAATCGCCATATTTTTCCTTATCTAAAAGCGCTAACCATTGATTATATTGGTTGATATTAATTTGCGAGCGATCTGCTCTGTAACAATGCCAATCTAAGCTAACGGATAAACGCCGGCGATTTAAGATCACAGATAAAATAGCCGCTGAATTTTGATGAAATTCATATTTATAATAAGCAAAGAAATGCGCCCGAACTTGCCAACCATTACACCATTTTTCAATATGTGGTTCAGCAAATGGAAAACCTAATTTCTGATAAACATCGAGATTTAACTTTTTCCATATTTCCCAATGTTTTTTATATTCAGATTTAATCTGAGGAATATCTTCAGGGCAATATTTCTTCATTTGGGAAAATTGAAAGAAGGGAATATCAAAGAGTGAGCAGGATTTTGATGTGAGCATAATCATTTCATTGTGTGGATTAAATAAAGGGTGTATTAACACCCCTGATGTGATTTATTAGAACTCTTCAAAGTATTGCTGAATTTTAGCAGGATCTTTTGTTTGTGTTAGAGCAAGTTGTAAAAGTACGCGTGCTTTTTGTGGATTTAATGTATCAGAAGCGCTGAAACCATATTTACTGTCATCAACTTCCGCATCACGAGTAGTATAGCCTGTTGGCACACGAGAAGAGCGGACAACAGCGACACCTTGTTTTGCCGCTTGTTCTAATAATGCTAAATTCGCCGCATTCATATTACCGTTTCCAACGCCTGCCACCACAATTCCTTGATAACCTGCATCAAGTAGTGCTTTAAGTGGTTCTGTTGGCATATTTGAATAAGCATAGATGATCCCAACTTTTGGTAGTTCATTAAGATTATCAACATTGAAAGGCGTATTTATTGTATGCTTACTTTCAGGAGAGCGTTCATAATCGACTTTACTATTATGAATGTAGCCTAACGAACCAAAGTTTGGAGAGGTAAAGGTTTGAACTGCAGTTGTACTCGTTTTGGTCACATCTCTTGCCCCTAGTACTGTGCCATTCATTGCGACTAACACACCACGTCCAGCAGAAGCTTTACTTGTTGCAACAACGACAGCGTTATATAGGTTGAGAGGGCCATCAGCACTTTTTTCTGTTGCAGGGCGCATTGCACCCACCAATACAACAGGTTTCTCACATTTTACCGTCATATCTAAGAAATAAGCTGTTTCTTCCATTGTATCTGTGCCGTGAGTAATCACAAAGCCATCGGTTTCTTTACACTGGCTATTGATTGTCTTGGCTAATTTTAACCAAACATCATCACTCATATCTTGAGAGCCAATTTTAACAACCTGCTTACCTTTAATCTTGGCAAGATTATTCATTTCAGGAACCGCTTCAATTAAAGTCTGAATAGTTAATTGCCCTGCCTTATAAGCGGAATCAACGGAGCTTTTGCCACTACCTGCGATAGTACCACCAGTTGCTAAGATAGTAATATCAGGCAATTCAGAAGCGTAGCCTGTTGAAATACCTAAACCTAACAGAGTTAAAGTAGCTAATTTTCTGAGTTTCATAGAGTACCTCTAGGATAAGTTAATAGGAATGCACTATTATCCTTTCAATAAGGTAGGAGGATAAGAGGCTAAATCTACCGAATTTGATCTAGCTCAGAGGAAGAAATAATTTACAAGAAAAAAGATTTTTTTGACCGCTTGTTGCTATTTTGAAGGCATTTTAGGGAATAGGAGCAAATGTTGCTATTTGCTCCATAGAAATGCTCTTTTGGGGTACTAATTCCCAACGGATAAAAGTAATAAAGGAATCTGACCAACTAAGGCGATTGGAAGGAAAATAATTGAAAGTGGTTCTGTAACAACGGCTTCCAATTCTTTCCCTGAATTTGTTTGACGTGTTTGAGTAATCCAAACATCTTGATTGGCTTTTGCAATGTTGAACGGTTGGCTAAATTTAAGTTTTTGGATTAACTCATTGAGATTACTCATAGAAATAGGTATTTCTAAACTAGTGTGAAGTGTCTGCTTTATATCTTTACTTGACCTTAAATTAAAATAAATGAAGGTTCTCGTACTAGAATAATAATGTATTATACCAAAAAAGTTGCTAATATTTTTAAAAATGAACATTAGCAACAATCTTGTTTACTATTTTGCTAATTTAGGACCTGTTGTGATAGTTGATAATAATTTATCCGTTGTTAGGTTATTAGATTTTAATGAACGTTGAATATCATCCACAGACATATCCAAGCTTATACATGCTGCGTAATTTTCTACATTTCTTTTTAAAGTAGATAGTCCTTCGGAAGTAATTACTCGCATTTTAGGATGAGGAGCTGACTCTACATTATAACAATTTTTTGGATGAATCATTATAGGAGTCGCCGTACAGCTAGAATCATATTGATGCTCAAACCAATGAATGGAACCACTTAGTTGATTAATATCATGTTTAGATATCTGACTTGTTTTTATCGCTCCACTTTTACATTCTATAACCCAATATTCAGAGTTTCCCATAGACCAAAGATTATCAGGTCCTCTTCCAAAATCATTTTCTGGTCTTTGAGATAAAAATCCTAACACCTTCCCTAAATCATCAATAGCTTTTTCAAAAGCTTTAACACAGTCCTCACTAAATAATAAGTCTGATAAAATTCTATTAACCTCTATTACAAAATCATTCTTAGTATTAAAGTTTTTATGTAAATACTCTTTGGCTTGAATAGCTTGTGTTTCGGATATTTTAGCTAATTTAGAATAAGCAATACCATTTATTGGTTTTAACAAACTCATATTTAATTTTAAAGCCGCTAGTTGTAATTCTTGAGCATTACTTTTATCTCTTAAATTCATTATTTCGGCTAATTTTTGTTTTATAAAACCCTTCAGTCGATCTTCGAGGTTTGAATTAACAACTTCTTGTAGTTTAGATATTGCAACATCAATCTGCTGAATATTTATATAATCATATGCTTCTTTTAAGGCTAATCTAAATTGATCTAAATATGGCTCTTTTCTGTCTATACTATTATTAAGAGTTTTCTCTTTACAAGTCTTGATCCACTCACTATTTTGAGTTAGTGAATACTTTAAAGTATCTAAAATGTCCTTTACAGATGCATTTTCTATTTGTTTAGATATTTCATATCCTAAGTCTAATTGAGCCGCTGTTGCGGAAGAAAATATTTTCTTGGCTTGAGGTAAATGTATTTTAGAAATCAATTTAGCACCAAGTAATATAACCGCACAATTATCATCACTAGAACGAATCCCTCTTCCCATTCCCTGTTCTATTCTTTGTATTTGTTTTGCTAGTTGAGGATAGGTACCATCTAATAACGTGTTTTCTTCTCTTTCATGAAGATTATATACATCTGGTAAACCATCAAGAACTAAAAGACGACATGCATCCCCAGGTAAATCAATACCATCATACCTATTAATTAATATTGTTATACCATTAGATATAGCTCCAGATTTAAGTTTTGTCACCCCTTCAGAAATATTATTACTATCTAACACTTGTGTAGCTATATCCCTCCAATAACTAGCTCTATACCTAGATGGCACAATAATAATCACATTATAGCTTTTAGATATTTCCTCTATCATACTTTTTAATTCTTCATCTGATAATAAAGGATTAATCTCTTGAGGGACTAAAATCATTCTATTACCCATATCTCCCCCCCCATTAGGGTGAATCGGCTCTTTTATTGAATCTACATTTGCTCCAAAATGCGTAACTAACAAACTATCATCCGCTAATGTAGCTGTCATATATATACGGCGTTTGGCATTAAAAAAAGAAGGAATTTTATGTATTGGTAAAATTGGTGGTTTAATTTCAATCTCAGTTCCAGAAAATATACACGAACATAGATTGATATGATCTTTTAAAAGAGGATAAGACCACTGTAATTTGTCGCTATCCTTCACAGAATGCAATATTCTTAATACATCAGTATGTTTATCTTGCCATGTCCAATAAGGAACAGTGAGATACGCTAAAGGATCAGCGGCTTCAATATCTAACAGTGTTGCTTCAGATTGTTGAGATAAAGACTCTTTGAATAGAGACAATAATTGTTGATA
The DNA here is from genome assembly GCF_000175195.1 of Actinobacillus minor NM305. Taxonomy (GTDB): domain Bacteria; phylum Pseudomonadota; class Gammaproteobacteria; order Enterobacterales; family Pasteurellaceae; genus Haemophilus_A; species Haemophilus_A minor. Next base: position 4,424 of record NZ_ACQL01000118.1, read on the forward strand.
TCCCGAATTTTTTCTATCCAATGAAATAGAAAATTGATTTTCTACTATACCTAAACAGGAATGAGCATCATCTATAACTATAGCTCCGATATCAATCTTTTTATCATCTACACCAAAAACACTTTTGCCATTAAAAATCTTAGAAATGTTAGTTATTAATATTGACTTCCCAGAAAGAAAACTAGTATGATTTTCATCGGTAGTAAACTTAATTCCTAAATCTTTAGCTTCTTGAATAACTTGTTCGGACAAATTATTATCAGGAGTTATGTATATTGCAGGAAATATTCCTTCATTCAGAGAACTTTGTAAACATAATAGTCCAACTACAGTTTTTCCTCCTCCTGTATTCATTTTTATTACTAAATCTTTTTGTTCTCTCTTAGAAAACCAATTACTCAATATATCACCTTGTTCATCATGAGGTCGCTTAAATTTCTCTACTCGCTCAGTTAAAGTCGTGAATAATTTTTGAGGTTCGATTTGAGGAACAATATTACTTCTCAGTGAATTAAAATCTAACATAAATGTACCATTTTTTTTGAGTAAAAAGTTGTTTGAAAAGTACGTATCATATTGCAGATATGTACTACATTACAAATTAATATTACCCCAACACAACTCTCGCATTTCTAAACAATCTCATCCAAGCCCCGTCTTCCGTCCAGTCTTCTGGATACCAAGAGTTGCTCACTGCACGATAAACTCGTTCTGGGTGTGGCATCATAATCGCCACTCGTCCGTCTAGGTTAGAAATAGCGGTAATGCCGTTTACGGAACCGTTCGGGTTGGCTGGGTAAACTTCGGTTGGGTTGCCGTTGTTGTCGATGTATTGGGCGATAACCAAGTTCTGTTTTTGTAAATTTTCAAGCTGATCTGACCGCTTGAATTCCACCTGCCCTTCACCGTGGGAAACAGCAATCGGCATATGCGAGCCAGCCATTCCACTGAACCAAAGTGAGTTGGTTTCATTGATTTTCACTAGTCCCACACGGGCTTCAAAGCGTTCAGATTTATTACGCACGAAGCGTGGCCAGTTTTCTGTACCTGGAATGATTTCTGCCAAGTTTGACACCATTTGACAACCGTTACATACGCCTAATGCAAGGGTGTTCGGGTTGGCGAAGAATTGGCTGAATTGATCGCGTAGCATTGGGTTGAATAGGATCGATTTCGCCCAGCCGCCGCCTGCACCGAGTACGTCGCCGTAAGAGAAACCACCACAAGCAACTAACGCATTGAAATCTTTAAGATTTCTTCTGCCAGCCATTAAGTCGCTCATATGTACATCAATCGCATTGAAGCCTGCACGATCGAAGGCTGCCGCCATTTCGTAGTGACTGTTTACACCCTGTTCACGCAAGATAGCGATGCTTGGTTTTACGCCACGATTGATAAACGGTGCAGCAATATCTTCATTCACATCATAGGTTAAGAATGCAGATAAGCCTTTGTTATTCGGGTCTTTTTTGGTTGCAAATTCTTGGTCGGCACATTCAGGGTTGTCACGCAAGCGTTGCATTTGGTGCGTGAGTTCTGCCCAAATTCCACGCAATTCAGAGCGTTTTTCGCTGAGTAATTTGCGTGTGCCACTGCTGATTTCAAATAGATCGCCTTCCGTTGCCGAGCCAATGTCTTTGGTAATGTGTAACAAGTTGTGAGCTTTCAATACATCACGCACTGCATTTAAATCGCTCTCTTTGATTTGAATAACGGCACCGAGTTCTTCGTTGAATAACACCGCTAAATCGTTATCGCCTAATGCGGTAATGTGAGCCGATACGCCACAGTTGCCTGCAAACGCCATTTCCGCAAGGGTGGTGATTAAACCACCGTCTGAACGGTCGTGGTAAGCGAGTAATTTATCATCAGCAACTAAGGCTTGCATTGCGTTGAAGAAGTTTTTCAAGGTTTCTATATTCACCACATCCGCAGGTTTATCGCCAAGTTGTTTGTAAACCTGTGCTAACGCCGTTGCACCTAAGCGGTTTTTGCCTTCGCCTAAATCGAGTAACAATAAGCGAGTTGCCCCTTTATCGGTGCGAAGTTGTGGAGTAACGGTTTTACGCACATCTTCCACACGTGCGAAAGCTGAAATGACTAAAGAAAGTGGAGCAGTTACCGCTTTTTGCTCGCCGTTCTCTTCCCAAGTAGTACGCATTGACATTGAGTCTTTACCCACTGGAATAGTAATGCCAAGTGTAGGGCAAAGCTCTTCGCCCACTGCTTTCACTGCTTCATATAAGCCTGCATCTTCGCCTGCGTGACCTGCCGCAGACATCCAGTTTGCCGAGAGTTTAATGCGTTTAATATCGCCGATATTGGTTGCAGCAATGTTGGTAATGCTTTCTGCTACTGCTAAGCGAGCAGATGCCCCGAAGTCAAGTAAGGCAACTGGTGCACGTTCGCCCATTGACATTGCTTCGCCGTGATAGCTGTCTAAACTTGCGGTGGTTACGGCACAGTCAGCAACAGGAATTTGCCACGGGCCGACCATCTGATCGCGAGCTACCATTGCGGTGACCGAGCGGTCGCCGATAGTAATTAAGAAGGTTTTTTCTGCGACTACTGGCAAGCGTAACACACGGTGGAAGGCTTCTTTAAGCTGAATGTCTTCCTGTGCAAGCGGTGGGTTTTGCACAGTTTTTGACGAAACCTGACGATGCATTTTCGGCGTTTTGCCGAGTAGCACGTTCATTGGTAAATCAATCGGGTTATTGTCAAAATGATCGTCGTGCAGGGTTAAATGTTTCTCTTCAGTCGCTTCACCGATCACTGCATAAGGCGCACGCTCACGTTGGCAAAGTGCTTCAAATAATGGCAATTTATCCGCCGCAACCGCTAACACATAACGCTCTTGCGACTCGTTACACCAGATTTCAAGCGGTGACATTCCTTTCTCATCACACAAAATTTTGCGTAAATCGAATTTACCGCCACGATCGCCGTCGTGGACTAATTCTGGCATTGCGTTCGATAAACCGCCAGCACCCACATCGTGAATAAATAAAATTGGGTTCTCATCGCCTAACTGCCAGCAACGGTCGATCACTTCTTGGCAACGGCGTTCCATCTCTGGGTTTTCACGTTGAACAGAAGCAAAATCTAAATCTTCTTTGGATTTGCCTGACGCCATTGACGAAGCCGCACCACCGCCTAAACCGATATTCATTGCAGGGCCGCCAAGTACAATTAATTTCGCCCCAACAGGAATTTCACCTTTTTGAACGTGTTCGGCACGAATATTACCGATACCGCCTGCGAGCATAATCGGCTTGTGATAACCACGAACTTCTTCGCCACCAAAACTGGTTACTTTTTCTTCATAGGTACGGAAATAGCCAAGTAATGCAGGGCGACCAAATTCATTGTTAAACGCTGCTCCACCAAGTGGACCTTCAATCATAATGTCTAACGCAGAAGCGATACGGTTCGGCTTAGAAAGCGGATTTTCCCACGGCTGTTCAAAGTTTGGGATCACCAAGTTAGATACAGAGAAACCGGTTAAACCTGCTTTGGGTTTTGCACCACGGCCAGTCGCTCCTTCATCACGGATTTCGCCACCTGAACCTGTCGCTGCCCCTGGGAATGGTGAAATGGCTGTTGGGTGGTTGTGGGTTTCTACTTTCATTAAAATATGCGCATCTTCTTGATGATAGCGATATTGCCCGTCTTGATCAGGGAACCAACGACCAACTTTGGAACCTTCCATTACCGCCGCATTATCTTTATAGGCAGAAAGCACATAATCTGGCGTTTTCTCGAAGGTGTTTTTGATCATTTTGAACAGCGATTTCTCTTGTTTTTCGCCATCAATCGTCCAGTCTGCGTTGAAAATTTTATGGCGACAATGCTCTGAGTTCGCCTGTGCGAACATATAAAGTTCAATGTCGTGCGGATTGCGGTTTAACGCCGTGAAATTTTCCACCAAATAATCAATTTCATCTTCTGCCAACGCCAAACCTAATTCCACGTTTGCCACTTCTAAGGCTTTACGACCGCCGTTTAAAATATCCACAGTCGTAAACGGTTTCGGTTCGTGCTGGGCAAACAGTTGGCTCGCTTGGTTTTCATCGGTTAAAACGGTTTCTAACATACGGTCGTGCAACAAGCCTTTTAGGGTTGCCAGCTCTGCTTCATTTAACGCTTGTTCAAACTCGAAATAGTAAGCCAAACCACGCTCAATGCGGTTTACCGCTGATAAGCCACAGTTATGGGCAATATCTGTTGCTTTTGACGACCACGAAGAGATCGTGCCAACGCGTGGGGTAACAATCAAACAAAAGCCCGTTGGCTCGTGTTCCGCAAGGGTTGGACCATAATGCAACAGCTCTTGAATTTTTTGTGTTTCATCATTTTCAAGCGGTCGATTTAACTCAACAAAATGCAAATACTCAGCATAGACCGATTTGATAGGTAGTTGATTTTGCTCGAACTTTTGTTGAAGTTGGTTTAAACGAAAGTCAGATAAGGCAGGTGAGCCACGAAAGGTTTGTACAGTCATTGGGCAGTTCCGTTAATGATAGAAAACAAAATTAAAGGCATTATAACGGATTACGCAAACGTTTGCTATAAGTAAACAGACGATTAAAAAGGATAAAAATAACGCCCGATAAATCGAGCGTTATTGATAAGGGTGAACATTAAATTGAAAAAATTAGAAGGTGTAGTTTGCACCTAAACGGAACTCACGACCACGAGCTGGTAAATCACCACGCTGACCGTGCGGTTTATAGAGTTTGTTAGTAATGTTATCAATTGCAAAATTCACATTCATTCTATCGTTATTGAACGGTTTCCAGTTTACGGTGATATCGGTTACGTTATAGCCGTCTTTTTGTGTAGCTCCGCCACGACCAACCTTCGGGATACCATTATCATTTTTCACGAAGAAGTTATCAGATGCTTTAACTTTTTCAACAATACGATGGTGTACGCCAATTTCCACATTAGGCTGTGCAAAACGGTAGCTTAGAGAAGCCGTCCAAGTACGGCCAATCGCAGAAGCATATTCAGGATTATTACTTAAGTTACTACCATAAAAACGTGGTTTGCTATGTGCAACGCCTACTCGAGCGGTAAAGCCGTTGTTGTGGTAGCCAGCATTTAGCTCGTAACCACGGTTTTTGATTTTACCTGCATTTACAATAAGCTGTGCAGTATTACCGTGGTTATCACGACCATTAGTTGTACCTAATGCATCTTTAATGTGTTGCCAGAAATAGCTACCATCAAAGCTGAATGTACCATTATCATAGTTGAAACCGATTTCTGTATTGCGGGCTTGTTCTGCCTTAGTATTGCTACCAATGGAGACTACACCACGATTACCGTGAGCCATTAATGCATCGTGCATACGTGGACTACGAGTTGCATAGTTATGGCTTGCACTTAGGCTTAAGTATTGGGTTGGTTCATAAATAATTCCTACACTTGGGTTGATTGCACCATCGCTACGTTTTTTTCCGTCCATTGCTTTAAAATTAAAGTGGTCATAACGAACACCTGTGGTTAAAACAATTTTTTCTACAGGGGTAGTAATAGCTTCAACATATAAGCCTGTATCTGTTTTTTCTTGGTTAACAAGTTTTGTATTGAATTTTGTATGTGGTTTCGCTTCTTGATGGCGATAATTTACACCATATTTTAACAATACATTTTCGTGTAATGCAGAATCAAAGTTAACATTTGCACCTGTTGTTACAACTTTAATTTTGGTTGAACCTTGATTTTTATTACCGCCCGCATAACCATTACCTGAGTCGTTAGCAGACCAACGACCTTGCACTAAACGATACACATTAGCTGTCGCTTCTTGAACAAAGCCTAAATTTTTACCTGTCCATTCTAAGTTAGTATTGGTTACAGACATTTTACGATCAGCTGGTGCTTGGCGTGGACCAAACATACCAAATTCTTCACGAACAGTACGAACACCTTCGTGCTGTTCATTTAAGTGACTTAATACGAAACGATGATCGCCTAAAGTTGCACCAATTTTCGCTAAGTAGCTGATTTTGTCTAAAGCACTATTTAAAACACGTTTGGTTTTATTTACTTCATCGTAATAATCTTTGCCACCCTCATAATCGCTTTCTTTGACACGATTAGCTGAAACTAACACATCAAAAATTTCGCCTTTACCAAATACAGCTGCATTGTAGTTATGTGCGTGATTTGTACTTACGCCAGCCCCTACTTTTGCACCGAAGTTTTTATCACTATCTTTTAACAGTTCTAGGGCGTCAATCGTTTTAGCCACAATCGCACCGTTAGTTTGACCGATACCTGCAGAAGCACTACCAGCCCCTTTTTGTACAGAAACAATTTTTACTAATGCTGGATCAAGCATATGGCGACCTTGGTGATAGTGGATTTGGCTATCTGAATAGGCATTATCAATTTTCACATCGACCGAATTTTGCCCCATACCACGAAGATATAAGTATTGAGAAGTTCCGTTACCCCCACCGATACTAATTGCAGGCTCATCTTTAAGTAAACCACGTAAATCAGTTTCGACACTTTCGTCTTTTTTCTGTGTCGTCACAACATTACTTCTTACTTTTAATCCTTGATTATCAGTAACATTGATTGTATCTAGAGCCATCGTATCCTTATTTTCTGCCAATGCAGAACCTGCATACAATGCACCTAACACCATAGCTGATACAGGGAGTAATTTAAATTTTTTCATATGTTTTTCTTCCTTAGATAAATACTTCTTGCGCACCTCATGCTATTGAAAACAATTATCAACAACAATCAACTAGAAATATTTACACACAAAGGAGATATTGTCAATCATTCTCATTATTATTTTTTTATTGTAAGATTTCTGTAAAATCTCACCGCTTGCTATTTATTCTGTTTGATTTACATCAATTAAATGAGTCATTTTCCACTCAAAGACTATAAAATTTTTGTAGAATAGAATTGTTTTGATAATTATTTCAGGCATTAAAATAAATTGCTTTTTATTCGGAGAACAATTATGAGTCTATTTCAACAAACAGAACCATCACGCCGTCGTTTCGGTGTTGCCGTGTTTGTCGGTATTATTGCGGGTATTATCTCAGCATTCGTAAAATGGGGTGCAGAGCATCCGTTCCCACCACGTAGCCCAATTGATTTATTTACAGCTGCGTGTCCACAACCTGTATTAGATGCATTAAATTCAGGTGCATTAGCAATGAATGGTGCATTAGAACAATGTTCACGTGCAGTGTTAAACCCTCCGGCAGTATTCTTACGTGATTACATCGGTATTGACCCATATAACACAGTAGCATTCACTTTTGCAGATCACCCATTTAACTCAATCGGTGTAACACACATGATTTTCTCATTAGTGTTCGCAATTGGTTACTGTATCGTTGCTGAAATCTTCCCAAAAATTAAATTCTGGCAAGGTATCGGTGCAGGTATCATCGCAAATATCTGTGTTCACTACATCACATTCCCAGCGTTAGGTTTAACACCACCGGTTGCAGAATGGCCATTATATGAACACATTTCTGAATTAGTAGGACATATCTTCTGGTTCTGGAGCATTGAGGTAATTCGCCGTGATTTACGTAACCGTATCACAGGTTTACCGGATGTTGATGAAGCAACACGTTACCCAAATGCATAATGTTGCTATGAATTGATGAAAAAGCCGTAATGTAAATTGCGGCTTTTTCTTTGGGTAGGAGACCTTACAGACCTATAATTTTCCAACGGTTATGTGATAATCCTTCAATCTTACCTTTTTTCACATTGGTAATGTAATCTACCATCATATTTTGAATGGTACCGTTTTCTGAGCCCATAGCGACTTTAGATTCCCATAAGGTTGGAATAGTTTGTCCTGCCCAAATCCCCCCTTTCTTGGTAAGTTGTCCAAAGCGATAGGAGTTCATACCAAGTTTGATTTTAGTTTCATCGGTAATAGGACGACCATCGGCAAGGGTTAAATCGACAATTTTTTCACCGTTTGGTTTACGTAAATCAATGTTGTATTTCACGCCGCCGAAAATATCAAAAGTCACATATTTTGATTTTTTACGTTCCGCATTATAGCGATACTCTTTATCCCCTTCTTGAATAGTATCGAAATAGTCCGCGGCCCAATTCATATACTGTTTAAGTTGTTTTCCGGTGACTTCATAAACAGAAACATCACCTCCTGCATAGCGGTAGTTATAAATGATATCTTTTTTCTTAATATCGCCTTTATCTAAACGCACCGTTTCATAATCGAACGCAAAGGCAGTAACATCTGCGTGGCTATAATGTTGCATAACATCAGTAATGAAAGAAGACATCCCTGTATCTTGAGAGAAAGCAATAGAGACACCGTGATTTTTGCCTTGAGGGATCATCTCATTTGCTGTTTCGCCAATTTTTACGTTATTTAAACGGCGTAGTTCATCGTGATAAGGTTGATAAATTTTCACGATGTTTGGATCGGCATCTAACTTATTAACCGGCACGGTTTTGGCTGTTTTTGATAACAGTTTTACTTTACCTTGTGGATCCACATCAAAGGTCATATCCACTTCAGAAACAACGGTTCCGTAGCGATGTGGTTCGGTTACCACTGTATTTTTAATCGTTTCAGATGACACATTTTTATGCATGTGCCCCGCGATAATGACATCAATGCCATCTACGTTTTGAATTAAATCTGCCACGCCTGTATCGGCAACATTATTTTCATTTTCAATCCCCATATGGGCTAATACCACGATCGCATCAACATTTTGTGCTTTTAGGGCAGCGATCTGTTTTTTCGCTTCTTCACTTGGCGAAGAGAAGGTCATTTTATCTAAATGTCCGGTATCTTTCTCAAAGATTGCAGACATCGGGGTGGTTAAGCCGATAATTCCTAGTTTTACCCCTTCTTTTTCTATGATCATGGTTGGTTCAACATAGCGCTTACCGTTTTCTTTATGGTAAAAATTCGCGGTTAATGTTTTTGCTTGAATATCTTTGAGGATTTCATTTAACGCTGTCATTCCAAAATTAAATTCGTGGTTACCTAAAATAAAAATATCGTAGCCCATCGCATTTAAGACTTTCGGCACAGGATTGTCTTTGTAGTATTTTTCACTTTTCGCGAACACTTCTACTTGGTTGTCTTGAATGGCATCACCAATATCAACCAAAATCACATTTTTAGCATTCTTACGCACTTCATTTACGTAAGTTGCAATTTGTGCATACGAACCGGATTTGTCCTCAACATCTGCACCATAAGACCAAGGGACAATTCGCCCGTGTACGTCTGAAGTTCCTAAAAATTTGATGTTTACCTCTTTAGCTACAGCAACACTGACAGCAGAAAGGGCAAATAAGGTGGTAAGTAGTTTTTTCATAAAGTCTCCTTAAGGATTAAGTGAAAGCATTTCAATGAGTTGGTCGAATTGCGCCACAGAACGCAAATCTAACCAGAATTTTTGTTCGGAAAAACGCCCGATAATTGGGCAAGGGAGCGATTTAAATTTTTTCTCTAATGCAAGCAAATCGCTCTGTTTTTCGCTTGTAATGGTTAATGCCAGAGAAGGTAATCGCTCCGTTGGTAACGCACCACTGCCAATTTGTGCTTGGCTTGCCTCAATTTGCAAAATATAACGAGAATCTAACCGCTTGCTTAATGTATTTCTCAAACGTTCAGCCTTTTCTTGCAAACTATCCAAAGATTGGGTTAATAAATGTAGCGTTGGCAAATCTTGGCATAGATGTTCAGGGAACAAATAGTGGCGAAGCGTTGCCTCTAATGCTGATAAAATGACTTTATCACAGCGTAACACACGTTTGAGCGGATGGGATTGAAGTTGATCAATAAAGGCTTTTTTTCCGACAATAATGCCGGCTTGTGGACCACCTAAGAGTTTATCGCAAGAAAACGAAACTAAATCAACACCGGCTGCGACCTTTTGTTGTACCATCGGCTCAGCAGGGAGATTGAGCAACTTCATATCGGTCAGAGAGCCACTGCCTAAATCACTGATTACCGGCAACTGAAACGCTTGGCCAAGTTCAACCAACTCTTCTTCGCTTACACTGGCGGTAAAGCCTTGAATTTGATAATTGCTGGTATGAACTTTCATTAAGAATGCAGTATTTTCATTGATTGCGTTGTGATAATCTTTTAAATGAGTGCGGTTAGTTGTGCCGACTTCAACCAATTTACAGCCTGCTTGTGCCATAATATCCGGAATACGGAAGGCGCCGCCGATTTCCACTAATTCGCCTCGAGAAACAATCACTTCTTTATCTTTCGCAAAAGTCGCAAGCATTAAAAGCACGGCTGCAGCATTATTATTGACGATACAAGCAGCTTCTGCGCCTGTTAATTGCTGAAGTAATTGGGAAATATAAAGATCTCGATGAGATCGTTTACCGGCATCAATATCAAATTCTAAAGCGACATTATTTCGCATCGCATTGGTTGCAGCTTCAACGGCTTTTTCAGACCATAAGCCCCGCCCCAAATTAGTATGCAAGACCGTACCGGTCATATTAAACACTGTGCGCAGTTCAACTTTTTGTGATTGGGTAAGTTGATGTTCAAGTTGCGTAAATAAGGCGGTTTCGTCCGCTAAAAAAGAAGGAAGAGTTTGGGTTTGTTGAATGGTGGTTCGAGCTTGTTCAAGTAAAAGACGGAGTGTTTTAACAACCGCAGAATATCCAAATTTTTCAATAAATTCGACCGCTTGCGGCTGTTTTAGTAAGCGATCTAACGATGGAATTTGGCGAAAAAGCATTTGCATAAATGTTACACCCTAAAAAAGTGTCAGAAATTTTGGACAATTTTAATAAATAAAGTAGAATATAGCTACATTTTCAAATTGGAAGGGCGTCATCTCCGGTGAGGTGGCAGGACTTCAAATCCTGTTGAGGACGCCAGCGTTCTCGGGTGGGTTCGACTCCCATGCCCTTCCGCCATTCATATTTCAATTCTATGACCAAATCAATTTGTATTATTACCGGAAGTACCTTAGGTGGTGCTGAGTATGTTGCTGATCATCTTGAGAGCTGCTTAACTAATCAAGGTTTTGATGTTGCCTTATTTAATCATGCGACATTAAACGACATTCAATCACAAGAAATTTTATTGGTAGTGACCTCAACGCATGGCGCAGGGGAGTTGCCTGATAACATTAAGCCGCTGTTTGATGAGCTTGAGCAAAGTGATTTAAATTTAAGCCAAATGCAATTCGGCGTTGTTGGATTAGGTAGCCGTGATTATGACACTTTCTGCAATGCAGTAAATATTGTTGAGAATGCGCTTAAAGCTAAAGGTGCTCAGCAAGTTTGTGAGTCTGAACGTATTGATGTTTCAAGCAATTTTGAGCATGACGAGACGGCTGAAAAATGGCTTAGCTTGTTTTTATGTCACTTAAAATAGTTATTCCCTATTTATTAACTATTAAAAGGCCTATAAAAATAGGTCTTTTTCTTTATTTGATATTTAATTTACGTAATATTATAAATTTACATTTATTTAATAATTCAGCAACTTATTTACTATCAATGTACTATAATTATTATATTTGATTAAAAACAAAACAATGTAATTTATTTTATATAGGAAGAGAAATTTAATGAATCAAATTTTTAGAGTAATTTGGAACCATTCAACTCAAACATGGATGGCGGTATCAGAACTTGCTAAAGGAAAGGTTAAGTCTTCTTCAGTGGGCAATACAGATAAATTGAGCATTTCATTTAAAATCTCATCATTAAGCATTGCCATTACAGTTGGTTTGGGTGTATTTACTAGCAATGCTTTTGCTGCGATTGCTGAAGGGACTATAAATGGTAAAGCAACTGATACAGCCAGCCTAGGAAAATATGGTACGCCAAATAACCTTCAAGGTTCAAATGGGGATACTGATAACTATTCTAAAGGTCTTGGTGGAATTGCGATTGGACAAAATTCAGTCTCTACCTATCAAGGAGGGGTTGCTGTCGGGGAGAGAAGTACAGCAACCAATGTGGCTGTTGCACTGGGCTCTGCAGCAACTGCAAACGGCTCATCAGCAATTGCACTTGGTACAGCCACTTTAGCTTCAGGCGCTAACTCACTAGCAATTATGCGCCAAGCGGGGGCAACAGGAAACTACTCTATGGCAATTGGTACAGCTGCTTCTGTATCAAGTGAAGCTGGTATTGGTATTGGTAAATCAGTATTAACAACTGGTACACGTGCGATTGCTATTGGTTCGGCAACAGATTCATCATCTAACAGCTATAATGCAGCTACCAATACTCAAGCTACAGGTACAGATAGTATTGCCTTTGGTACAAAAGCCAGAGCCACGAATACAACTGCGACTGCTATTGGCTCAAATACAACAGCAAGTGGAGTTAGTTCAAATTCAATCGGTGTAAACTCAACAGCAAGCGCAGTCAATGCAACTGCAATTGGTGTAGATTCTGTTGCTAAAGGTGCAAATAGTACTGCAATTGGTACCATTGCAAATGCCTCTGCTGCCAATACAGTAGCAATCGGTACAAATACCATAGCCTTTGGTACATCTGCCGTTGCAGTCGGCGAAAATGCTACAGCGCAAGGTAATTACGGTATTGCAACAGGTGCAAATGCAACAGCCAGTGCTGCTCATTCTATTGCAACTGGGTTTAATGCAACGGCAAGTGGCGTAAACACTTTTGCTGTTGGTGAAAATTCAACCGCAAGCGGTCCAAATACGGTAGCAATTGGTAAATTATCTGTTGCCAATGCAACCAATGCAACAGCTATTGGTTTACAAACTAATGCAACGGGAGAATCTGCTATTGCGATTGGTAAAGCGGTCAATGCAACAGCATTAAATACCATTGCGATGGGTAACGATACCGATGCATTAGCTGAAAACGCAATGGCATTCGGTGCCTATGCAAATGCAAGTGCGGTAAACTCAATTGCGATTGGTCGAACGGCAGTTGCCACTGCAGCCAATGCAACAGCTATTGGCAGACAGTCCACTGCTGCACTAGAGGGAAGCTTAGCTCTAGGTAATGGTTCTACAACTGGTACATCAGTTCCTGCCACAACGCTAAATTATGAATTCTCAAACGACTCAGGCACAAAGGTTGCACCTAATACTCAAAAAGCAGCAAACTCTGTTGTTTCTGTTGGCACAAGTTCATATCAACGCAAAATTATTAATGTAGCAGCAGGAGCCGTAAATGCGACATCTACCGAAGCCATTAATGGCAGCCAACTTTATGATGTAGTAACGAAAGTTGGTTTTAATATTCAAGAAAATGGTACAACTAAATCACGTATTAACAATAATAATTTAGTTAATTTTGCTAGCGGCACTTATACCACCGCAAGCGTGACGGATGGAGCGAATAGTTCAAAAGTTGTCTTTAATGTAGTAAATCAAGCTATTACGACAACCAAGGGCGTTGCTGCTGCGACAGGTACAGCAGGTTTAGCAACTGCTGCTGATGTAGTAAATGCAGTTAATAATACAGGTTTTAATTTACAAGCGAATGATGCAAGCAGTTCATTTGTTAAATCTGGCGATACTGTAAACTTCAAACAGGGCGATAATATCCTTGTCACAAAATCAGGTAATAATATTACTGTTGCCACATCAATGACTCCAACCTTTACTATGCTTACCACAACAGGGGATGCAACGATTGGTGGTAATCTTGATATGACGAATGGCAAAATCACTAATCTTGCCGACGGTACAAATCCAAATGATGCGGTAAATTTGTCGCAGTTAAAAGCTAATACCACTAAAGTGGTTGAGGGTAAAAATACAACAGTTACTAATACCACAGGTGCAGATGGTACAACTTATACCATTAATGCAGACGATACTAGCGCAAGCGTTTCAACAGATAGTAGCTTATTGACCGTTACACCAAATGGCTCAAAAACAGTCGGAAATGCAACAGTAACCGATTATAAAGTGAGCCTAACTCAAGGAACATTGGCAACAAATGATGGCGTTGTTTCACCAGCAACTAATGGTGTGGCTACAACGCAAGATGTGGCAGATGCAATTGGTAAAGGTTATTGGAAAGTCGGTAATAATGCTGGCACTGAAACCGCACAAATTAAATTTGGTGATCAAGTTAATTTCGTGAATGGCAAAGGCACAGTATCCAATGTATCCAATGTAAAGGGAGCGAATGTTAGCTTTGATGTTAATGTAGATGGTAAAACGATCAATGTAGGTAGTGACGGCAAACTTACTGTTAATGCAAGTGCATTACCTAAAGGGGTATCTGTTGAAGCAGGTAAAAATACTACAGTAACATCAAAAGCGGGAACTAATGGTGAAACTATTTATACTGTAGATGCTGAAAAAACCACTGCAAGTGCAGGGTCAACAGCAGTTACGGTCACGCCTAGAACAAAGGATGTAAATGGTGTAACGGATTATGCGGTAGATTTAAGCCAAGCAACTAAAGGGCAATTAGCAAAAGCAGATACAGCAATTCAAACCTTTACGACAAGTGTGA
>NZ_ACQL01000117.1 GCF_000175195.1 Actinobacillus minor NM305
TTTGTACGTTCAAATTTTTCTTTAGACATTTTTAAAAAGTCCCTCTAAACAAACACGGTTACGATGGTACTTTACCACATTAACCAAATGTAGAAATTAATTACTAACTGTTTAAGGAAAAGATGAAGATAGAAAAGATAAGTGGTGCTGATAGGCGGATTTGAACCGCCGACCTCACCCTTACCAAGGGTGCGCTCTACCAACTGAGCTATATCAGCGTTTGGAGCGGGCAGCGGGAATCGAACCCGCATCATTAGCTTGGAAGGCTAAGGTAATAGCCATTATACGATGCCCGCTGTTCTAAATTCGTCTGTCCCATAGGAATTCAATTAAAGAAATGGTGGAGGGAGAAGGATTCGAACCTTCGAAGGCTGAGCCAACAGATTTACAGTCTGCCCCCTTTGGCCGCTCGGGAATCCCTCCACGATAATTGAATGCTCGTTTACGTTAAGCTAGAATGGTGCCGACTACCGGAATCGAACTGGTGACCTACTGATTACAAGTCAGTTGCTCTACCTACTGAGCTAAGTCGGCGTTGCGTTGTCGTAAGCAAGTGATGTGCATTATAGGGATTTTTAAAAACCGTGCAAGCATTTTTTTCAAAAAATTTAAAAAAAAACGTTCTTTCGATTATTTAATGATCCAAATGTTGAATTTTTGTAACTTTTAAGGCTTTTTCTTTGAATAAAATCCCCTAAAAACCCTTTTATATTGTATAGTTCGCACCATTACATTTGCAAAAAACCGCAACGTTTTCATTACAAAACAGAGATTTTGGCCATGAGCCTTGAAAAAAATAACAAAATAACACCTTTTTTAACTTTTAATCGTGAACAATGGGCAGAACTTCGGAAATCCGTGCCGTTAAAACTCACAGAACAAGATTTGAAACCTTTATTGGGCTTTAACGAAGATCTTTCTTTAGAAGAAGTTCGCACGATTTATTTACCGCTTGCCCGATTGATTAACTACTATATAGAAGAAAACTTAAAGCGCCAGACAGTATTACATCGCTTTCTTGATGTTGAATCGCCTAAGGTTCCTTATATTATTAGTATTGCGGGAAGTGTATCGGTCGGGAAAAGTACCTCTGCACGTATTTTACAAGCCCTGCTTTCAAATTACCCTAACGAACGCAAAGTCGATTTAATTACTACTGATGGCTTTCTTTATCCGTTACAGACATTAGTCGAGAAAAATTTACTCAAACGCAAAGGCTTTCCAGAGTCTTATGATATTCACCGTTTAATTGAATTTGTTTCCGATTTGAAATCAGGTAAAACACAAGTCAAAGCGCCCATTTATTCGCATTTGACCTACGATATTGTGCCGGATCAATTTAATGTTGTTGAACAACCTGATATTGTCATTTTAGAAGGCTTGAATGTTCTACAAAGTGGTATGAATTATCCTTCTAGCCCACACAATGTCTTTGTTTCTGATTTTGTGGATTTCTCTATTTATGTTGATGCAGATGAAGATCTCTTAAAACAGTGGTATATTGATCGCTTCTTGAAATTTCGTCGAAGTGCATTTTCTGATCCAAATGCTTACTTCCACCACTATTCAAAACTTTCAGAAGATGAAGCGATACAAACTGCTTCAACTATCTGGGATGAGATTAATGGGCTAAATCTCAAAAAGAATATTTTACCAAGCCGTGAGCGTGCGAACCTGATTTTAGAAAAAGGGGAAAACCACGCGATTCAAACGGTAAAATTGCGTAAATAATTTTGTAAAAAAATCACTAAAAACGACCGCTTATACGATGAAAAAGAAATTATTACTTCCTTTAATTATCTTCTTAGCGCTTGCTATTACTCTAATGGTTCAATTAACCCGAAATGCGCAAGGTGAAGATCCGAAAAAATTAGAATCTGCTTTAATTGGCAAAAGCGTTCCTGCTTTTAATTTAGAATCAGTGCAAGATGAAAAACAATTCATCGACCAAAATGTGCTTAAAACAGGTTCACCTCGTTTATTAAATGTTTGGGCAACTTGGTGCCCGACTTGCTACGCGGAACATGAGTACTTAACACTTTTAGCTAAGCAAGGCATTGAAATTGTTGGTGTCGATTATAAAGATGAACGCCCCAAAGCAATGAAATTTCTGATGACTTATGGTAATCCTTATAAAGCGATCATTTACGATCCTAAAGGTTCGTTAGGCTTAGATCTTGGCGTATATGGCGCACCTGAAACCTTTATTGTAGATGGTAATGGTATTATTCAATACCGCCACGCCGGCGATGTGAATGATCGTGTTTGGAATGAAGTGTTAAAACCGATTTATGAAAAATTAAAGGCAAAATAATGAAAAAGTTATTCTCTCTTTTGATTTTAGCTAGCAGTATAGCAACAGCTGCCCCTGTGGAATTCAACCAATTCGATAATCCACAACAAGAAGCGGATTATAAAACGCTCATTGCGGAGCTACGTTGTCCGCAATGCCAAAATAATAACATTGCAGATTCCAATGCGACCATTGCAACCGATATGCGAGCAAAAACGTTGGAATTGCTGAAACAAGGGAAAAGCAAAGACGAAGTCGTTTCTTATATGATTGAACGATATGGCAATTTTGTGACCTATAATCCACCAATCACACCTGCTACTATTTTGCTGTGGGTAATGCCTGTCTTGCTGATTTTATTTGGTATCGGGCTTGTTTTAAGTCGTAAGAAAAAAACACAAGCGGTTGGAAATTCACAATCTGTTGCAAAATCAACGATTGATCAAGCTCGTTTAGACAAAATTCTTAATAAGGACGAAAAATGACTTTTTGGATCATCATTGCTGTTATTACTCTTGTTGTTTGCCTCGTAGGTTTTTACCCTTTATTCAAAAAAAATACGCTCGAGGCAAAACACCAACGCGACCTGTTAAATAAAACGTTTTATCTTCATCGTTTAAAAGAGACAGAACGTGAGGTTGATGAAGGTATTATTGAAGATCATTCGCAAACCCAACTTGAGCTTCAACAAAGTTTATTAGAGGATATTCCTGAAACGGCGACAGCCTCTTCAGAAAGTAAAACGGTAATCCATAAAGCATGGTTTATTCCCCTTTTTATTGGGGTTGCCGCAATCAGTACCGCTTCTTATTTTACCGTAGGCTCATGGCAAGCAACTTCAATGATTGAGATGACACATAAAAAACTCGATTATTTTTATGAGCGCATTAAAGATGAAGAGACCAATCCACTTTCAGAAGCAGAACTAAATCAGTTTGCCATTGCCTTACGAGCGGAGCTACAAGAAAATCCGACTAATGCTAAAGGCTGGTTTATGCTCGGTCAGGTCGGTATAGCAAAAGATGATGGGCAACTTGCCTATGAAAGCTATGGCAAAGCCGCTCAACTTGAGCCTAAAAATTTGCAATATAAATCAAGCTACGCCCAACTTTTAATGCTTTCGCAAGATAAGGCAGATAAAGAAAAAGGGAAAGTCTTACTCAAGGAGTTGATTCGTGAAGATCATACAAATCTAGACGCATTAAGTATGTTAGCCTTTAATGCCTTTGAGGAAGAAGATTTTAAAATGGCTGCCATGACTTGGGGCATGATGTTAAAGCTGATTCCCGAAGATAACCCTAGACGAAAAACCGTTGAAAAGAGCATTGATATGGCAATGCAAATGATGAAAGCACAGGAAACGCCACCTCCTGCACCAGAGAAAAAATAATCATAGGCGGAAATCTTTTCCGCCTCATTTTTAACTGTAAAAGAAGTAAGAAAAATGACCGCTTTAAGTAAAGATAAATTAAAAATTGGTTTAGTTTCCGTATCGGATCGTGCCTCTCAAGGCATCTATCAAGATCAAGGCATTCCGGAATTACAGGCTTGGTTAGAAAGCGCTTTAACCGCTCCTTTTGAGGTTGAAACTCGCTTAATTCCTGATGAGCAAGCCGTTATTGAGCAAACACTCATTGAGCTTAGTGATAAACATGCTTGCCATTTAATTTTAACCACGGGTGGAACTGGTCCGGCAAAACGTGATGTTACGCCCGATGCGACCCTTGCCATTGCAGATCGTGAAATACCCGGTTTTGGCGAGCAAATGCGTCAAGTAAGCCTCCACTTTGTGCCTACGGCAATTTTATCTCGCCAAGTAGGGGCTATTCGTGGCGAAACATTAATCTTAAATCTTCCAGGACAACCGAAAGCCATTAAAGAGACCCTTGAGGGCGTAAAAGACGAACAGGGTAATACCTTAGTTCGTGGTATTTTTGCCGCCGTGCCTTATTGTTTACAGCTCTTAAGTGAAATTTATATTGAGACAGCCCCAACGGTTTGTGAGAGTTTTAGACCCAAATCAGCAAGAAGATAAATGTGTATGACATTAAGATCGCTATTTTATGGTTTATTTGGATTGTGGCTTTCTACTGCTGCCCTTGCAGATACAGCAACGCCAGTAAAGGAAACCGATTCAAATTTGCAAAAAACGGCTGAAAAAGAACCGCTTTTTAAAGACGGAAAAGGCTTTTATACCTATAAAAAGCCATTAAACATTACGCTACCTAAAGATGGAAAAGTGTTAATCCAATACTTTTATCAATATGGTTGTGAAGTCTGCTCCCATGGTTTGGATTATCTCAAACTGTACGCAGAACGAAATAAAGACAAAGTGATTTTGCAATACTCGCCGAGTTTCGCAAAAGGCAATGCCTTTACCGGTAAAATGCATGCGACTTTTTCGGAATATGGTCGTCCTGAATTAAGTGAGCTTTACTTATTCGACAGCCTTGATCGTAAAGATAAAGAGAGCTTGACGGAAAATAACGAGGCAATCCAACGTTGGCTTAAACGAAATGGTATTGATATTGCTAAGTTCTACCAACTCTTTACATCAGTTCAAGTTGAAAAACGCATGGAGCAAGATCTAAACGTTTATCGTCAATACGAACCGCCAGCATTTACACCGATTGCGATTTTAAATGGTCGCTATGTGTTATTAAAAAATACACTGTATAACGATGACTATACTTATGCAGTATTAGATTTTTTAGTCGAAAAATTACAACAAGAAAAATAAGAGGAAAAACATGAAAAGTAAAATTGGAATTATTGGCGCAATGCCTCAAGAAATTGAAATTTTGCGTAGCTTAATGGTCGAGCCTAAATTAACCGAAATTGCCGGTTGTAAAATTTTTGAAGGTAAAATCAATAATCGTAACGTCGCTCTATTACAATCAGGCATCGGTAAAGTTGCTGCTGCACTCGGCACGACATTACTATTAGAACTTGCCAAACCGGATATGATTATTAACACAGGCTCAGCCGGTGGATTAGATCGCCAATTAAATGTGGGCGATATCGTGATTTCAAACGAAGTCCGCCATCATGACGTAGATGTAACAGCCTTTGGTTATGAAAAAGGGCAACTGCCAGCTAACCCAGCAGCCTTCTTACCGAATATGCAATTAGTGGAAGTTGCTCAAAAAGAAGCACAAAAAGCGGGAACTAATGCGATTATCGGTCTGATTTGTAGTGGTGATGCGTTTATTAATGGCGCAGAAAAACTTGATCAAATTTGTCGCGATTTCCCAACCGTTGCTGCCGTTGAAATGGAAGCAGCCGCTATAGCACAAGTATGCCATGCCTTTGGTGTACCATTTGTTGTCGTACGAGCCATTTCAGATGTTGCAGACAAAGCTTCCCATCTTTCCTTTGATGAGTTCTTACCGCTTGCGGCAGAAAAATCCTCTGAAATTGTACTTGCTATGTTAAATACATTAAATTAGTACTTCTATCTTCAGAAATTTACAAAACTTTATGCAAAATTGACCGCTTATTCTCACATTTTTACGATAAGTTTTGTAAAATAACCAAACCGAATACCACTACATTTTGTAGTGGTCTTTTTGAAAGATCAAATTATTATTTTTATGAAAAATTCAACTCCCAATATTGGTTTTATTAGTCTCGGTTGCCCTAAAAATTTAGTGGATTCTGAGCGTATTTTGACTGAACTCCGTTCAGATGGTTACAACATTATTCCAAGCTATGAAGGTGCGGATCTTGTGATTGTAAACACTTGCGGCTTTATTGACAGCGCAGTACAAGAATCGCTAGAAAGCATAGGTGAGGCTTTGGAAGCAAATGGCAAAGTCATTGTCACTGGCTGTTTAGGCGCAAAAGAAAATCAGATTCGCGAAGTACACCCTAAAGTTCTCGAAATTACCGGGCCACATAGCTATGAAGCGGTCATGAAGCACGTTCACAAATACGTGCCAAAACCAGAATATAATCCATATGTAACTTTAGTGCCAAAACAAGGTGTTAAATTAACACCGAAACACTATGCTTATTTAAAAATTTCAGAAGGCTGCGATCACCGTTGTACGTTCTGTATTATTCCTTCTATGCGTGGGGATTTAGATAGCCGTTCTATCGTTCAAGTTTTAGATGAAGCAAAACGTCTTGTGGATTCTGGTGTAAAAGAGTTATTGATTGTTTCACAAGATACTTCTGCTTATGCTTTAGATAAGAAAAAAGAAGAAGGCACTAAAACCGTGTTCTGGAACGGCATGCCAATCAAAAATAACCTTATCACGCTTTGCGAGCAATTAGGCTCAATGGGTGTTTGGGTTCGTTTACACTATGTTTACCCTTATCCACATGTGGATGACCTTATTCCACTAATGGCACAAGGTAAAATTTTGCCTTATTTGGATATTCCGCTACAACACGCAAGCCCAAAAATTCTAAAAGCAATGAAGCGCCCTGGTTCCATTGAACGAACATTAGAACGTATTAAGAAATGGCGTGAAATTTGCCCTGAATTAACACTGCGCTCAACATTTATTGTTGGTTTCCCGGGGGAAACAGAGGAAGATTTCCAAATGTTATTAGACTTCCTAAAAGAAGCGCAATTAGATCGCGTTGGTTGCTTTAAATTCAGCCCTGTTGAAGGTGCTGTGGCAACAGAAATGGCAGACCAAGTGCCGGAAGATGTTAAAGAAGAGCGCTTCCACCGCTTTATGCAATTACAACAAGAAATATCAGCACAGCGCCTACAACAAAAAATCGGTAAAACATTAGCCGTAATCGTTGATGAAATTGATAACGAGGGCATTATTGGCCGTTCAATGGCAGATGCGCCTGAAATTGATGGCGTTGTCTATGTTGATAATCTTTCAGAAATGGAAGTGTCAGCAGGACAAATTATTTCAGTAACAATTACCAACGCAGATGAATACGATCTGTGGGGAACTTGCTAAATATTATAGGGACTTATTATGTCAGAAAATAACAAACCAAGCGTGATTCGCTTTGAAAAAGCGGTACAAGCTAAGCAATATGAGAATGCATGTAACGAGCTCTTAGCGATATTAAGAAAAATTGATAGCAACTTTGGCGGTATTCAAGATATTGAAATTGATTTTCCTAACCAAATTAATCAACTGGAACAAGATAAAATCGTGCATTTTTGTACCCGTATGGCAGTTGCTATTACGGCATTATTTGAAGATCCTGCACTTGATTTATCTGATTCTGGTGCGCAAAACTTCTTCTCTCTACAACGTTGGATAGCATTAATTTTTGCAAGCTCCCCATACATTAATGCAGACCATATCCTACGTACGTATAATAAAGCAAAAGATCCTCAAGACCCTAATAACATTGAGCTCGCACCAACGAAATCAGCGCTAATGAAGTTCTGTATTTTATATTTACCAGAATCAAATATTAATTTGAATTTAGATGCGATTTGGAATATTAGCCCTGAAATCTGTGCATCTCTTTGCTTTGCATTACAATCACCTCGCTTTATTGGTACACCAGCGGCATTTGGCAAACGTGGTGCAATTTTACAATGGTTCCCAGAGAAACTGGCACAACTCCAAAATCTCAACAATGTTCCTAGCAGCATTTCACATGATGTATATATGCACTGTAGCTACGATATTGCGGCAAACAAACATAATGTGAAAAAAGCATTAAACCAAGTTATTCGCCGTCATTTACTTGAGGGGAAATGGGAAGATAGACCAAATATCAAGCATATTGGTTATCGTAATGGTAAACCGGTAATGGTTGTATTATTAGAGCATTTCCATTCAGCTCACTCTATTTATCGTACTCACTCAACCTCAATGATTGCAGCACGTGAGCATTTTTATCTCATTGGTTTAGGTGGCGATGCTGTTGATCAACCTGGACGTAATGTATTTGATGAGTTCCATATCGTCCAAGGTGACAATGTTTTTGAAAAACTGCATTTTATTAAAAATATCTGTACTGAAAATGGTGCAGCAGTGTTTTATATGCCAAGTATTGGTATGGATTTATTACCTATCTTTGCAAGCAACACTCGCTTAGCACCAATTCAAGCAGTAGCGTTAGGTCATCCAGGCACAACACATTCTGATTTTATTGAATATGTCATTGTAGAAGACGATTACGTAGGATCTGAAGAATGCTTTAGCGAAACATTATTACGTTTACCTAAAGATGCACTACCTTATGTGCCATCAGCTCTTGCTCCAACCAATGTAGAATATCGCTTACGCGAAAACCCAGAAGTGGTAAATATTGGCATTGCTTCAACCACGATGAAGTTAAATCCATATTTCTTAGAAGCGTTAAAAGTGATTCGCGATCGTGCAAAAGTGAAAGTACATTTCCACTTTGCTTTAGGTCAATCAAGTGGTATTACGCACCCTTATGTAGAACGCTTTATTAAGAGTTATTTAGGCGATAGTGCAACTGCACACCCACATACACCATATCACCAATATCTCTCGATCTTGCACAACTGCGATATGATGGTAAACCCATTCCCATTCGGGAATACCAACGGTATTATTGATATGGTAACCTTAGGATTAGTGGGAATTTGTAAAACAGGCCCTGAAGTACATGAACACATTGATGAAGGTTTATTTAAGCGTTTAGGTTTACCTGAATGGCTAATTGCAAACACTGTTGATGAATATGTAGAACGAGCAATCCGTTTAGCAGAAAATCATCAAGAACGTTTAGCATTACGTCGTCATATTATTGAAAATAACGGCTTAAAAACACTCTTTAGCGGAGATCCTCGTCCAATGGGGCAAACATTCTTAGCAAAATTAAAAGAATGGGCAAAGAGCAAGAAAGTAAAACTTGAAATTGCGACTGATATTGCTAAAACAGAAAAAGCTAAAGCAAAGTCATCTTCAACAAAAAAAGCGACTGTAAAAAAAGAAACAGCTACTAAATCTAAAAAGAAATAAAGCATAGCTAAAAATCAATAAAAGCACCAAAAAGCAGATTTGGTGCTTTTTTATTATTTTGATGAACATAAAACAATCATCAAATACTATTTGCTAGAACTTCTCAAATAAATACACGTCTTAGTAATGCATTTCATGCATATCAAAAATTATTGATGAGGTATTTTATATGAAGAAAGTAACCACAATTATTACTGTATTCGCTATGGCTATTGGATTATCGGCTTGTAACGGATTAAGTGAGAGCCAACGTAATACAGCTATCGGCGCAGCAATTGGTGGCGTAGCCGGAAACGTCATTGGTAACTCAACAGGGGCAACATTAGGTGGTGCTGCACTTGGTGGCGTAATTGGAAGCCAAATCAACAAATAATACAAAGCCGTTTGAATCGCTCAAACGGCTTTTTTATTGCAAAAAATTAAACAAATTTAACCGCTTATCTCCCAAT
>NZ_ACQL01000116.1 GCF_000175195.1 Actinobacillus minor NM305
TGCTGTGAATATAAATCGCCATTAAATGTGAAAGAAATAGCGCTCGAATTTGTTGTTCTTCACTGGCTTGCAGATGACGAGCGACAACCACAACGGGCATGGTTGCCGTAATGCCTTGGTTGCCCGACCCCGAGTTACTCATTGCCGGTAAATTTGCTCCGCCCATTCGAGCATCGCTTGCGGCAGTGGTTTCAATCACAATGCGGTTAAGTAAATCATCGCTAATCAAGCCTTTGCCAATTTGTTTTTGTAACGTTCTGCCGATATGTAAACCATAATCGGTGCGTAGCCCTTCTTGCGAAAGTGCTGAATTAAGTTTTGCGGCTTCTTGAATAAAACGGATTTTATCTAGCTCAACGCTTAATGAGAAATCATAAATATCTTTTGCCGTTAAATGAGCAAAAACACTATTGGCATTTTCACTTTCCACTAAACAAGGCACAGAGAAAATAACCTCGCCATTTTTCTCAATATAAATCACATTGGTATGATGAGCGGCAATTCGCACGGTAACTTGTTGATTGGCAGCGAATAACGTAGCTTCTGAATACAAAATATGTTCGGTATCGAAAATCGCAACATTGACTTTCTGCTCACTAATCATCTGTTTAGCAAGAGCAACCTGTTCGGTACTGATATTTTTCAGCACTTCTAACCCTGCGGTTGGGTCTCCACCAATCGCCCCGATTGCAGCCGCCATCGTTAAACCGACTGTACCCGTATTAGGGACGGTTACCCCCATACCGTTTTTCATTAAATTTGGTGAAACTTTCGCCTCAATACGTTCAGGCAGCTGCCCTAAATAGTGGCGTGCTGTTGCTGAAGCAAGGGCGAGCGAAATCGGTTCTGTACACCCTAATGCCGGCACAACTTCTTCTTGAACAACACGTAAAATATCGTTTTCGGTTTGATGATCAAAGGTTTTCATTTTTTGCTCTTGTGTATTAAATAATCACTCAAATCAACTTCATTAAAAATAATGAACTTACTCTTTTCTAGCTAGTCTTATTTTACAGTTTTTTTCATCATGATTAACCTCTAAATTAACCCTATAAGGATTTTAAATGAAAGCATTAAAAACATTATTAGCATTAGGCGTTGCAATGACTGTATCAGCAACATCATTTGCAGATACAACTAACCCATTAACTTCGTTAAAAGATACAGCAAAAAGCGCAGCAACCAACCAAGTAAATGCGGTTAAAGAGTCTGCGGTATCTTCTGTAACGAATGCAAAAACCACAGCTTCATCTGCGGTAAGCAATACAAAATCATCAGCAACAAGCGCATTAACGAATGCAAAAAGTAATGTTACAGAAAAAGTGACTTCTGCAAAAACAACAGCAACAACCGCTCGTGATACATTAAATTCAGCAAAAACAACCGCAACTGAAAAAGCGACCTCTGCGAAAACCACTGTAACAGAAAAAGCAACTTCGGCTAAAGCGGCGGCAACAGAGAAAGCAACAAGCGTAGCAACTAAAGTAAAAGCATCATCAAAAGTGAATGTGAATACCGCAGATGCAGCAACATTACAAAGTTTAAGCGGTATTGGTGAAGCAAAAGCGAAAGCAATTGTTGAATACCGTAACAAAGTAGGCAAAATCAAAAGTGCATCAGAATTATCAAACATTTCAGGTATCGGTGATGCAACCATTGAAAAAATTACGCCTTACTTAACATTCTAAGCATAAACAATCCCTCTATAAGACCTCAACAAGCGGTGAATTTTCTACAAGAAATTGTAAAAATGAGCCGCTTTTTTTATGTAATGGGTTGATTTTGCAAAATTCTCCCCCATAACTGTGCTGTCTTTATATAAACAAAAGGAAAACAATAATGGCTTTAGATTTCAACTCAGTTTCATTCGATAGCGTAGAAGCAAAAGGTGGTTACGGTATCGGTTTACAAATTGGTCAGCAACTTTTAAGCAGCGGTATGGATGTTGATGCCGAAGCGGTAGCACGTGGTATTTATGACGTATTAAACCAAAACCCACCGGCTGTTGATTTAAACGAAGTAACCAAAGCATTACAAGAGTTAGGTCAGCGTGCAGAAGAAGCACAAGCGGCAGCATTCAAAGCGATTGAAGAAGAGAACAAAGCATTCTTAGCTGAAAACCAAAAAGCAGCGGGCGTGAAAGTAACTGATAGCGGCTTACAATACGAAATTTTAACTGAAGGTACCGGTGCAAAACCAACCGCAGATAGCAAAGTACGTGTTCACTACACTGGTTCTTTAATTGACGGTACAGTATTCGATAGCTCTGTAAAACGTGGCACACCGGCAGAATTCCCAGTAGGCGGCGTAATTAAGGGTTGGACAGAGGCATTACAAATGATGCCGGTTGGTTCAAAATGGCGTTTAACCATTCCACACGAGTTAGCTTATGGCGAACGTGGCGCAGGTGCTTCAATCCCTCCATTTGCAACCTTAATTTTTGAAGTTGAATTATTAGATATTCTTTAATCTAAAATTCAAAACCCTAGTGTAAAAGCTAGGGTTTTGTTATGTAAACCCAAAATGAAGCGGTCTGATTTTGCAAATAATTTACAAATTCAGACCGCTTTACTTCACACACAACAAAGAAAATTATTGTCCGTAATAGGCATTTTTGCCGTGTTTACGTAAGTAATGCTTATCGAGCAACTCTTGTTGCATTGAGCCGATATTTGGGCGGATTTGATGGCTGACAAAATTCATATACGCCACTTCTTCTAATACCACCGAATTATGCACCGCATCGTGTCCGTCTTTACCCCAAGTGAAAGGCCCGTGAGAGTGAACCAGTACGCCTGGAACCATAGAAGGTTCAATGCCACGTTTACGGAACGTTTCAACAATTACTTTACCGGTTTCGAGTTCATATTCACCTGCAATTTCTTCTGGGGTCATACGGCGTGTGCAAGGTACAGAACCGTAGAAATAGTCTCCTTGCGTTGTACCAAGTGCCAAAATATCTTCCCCTGCTTGCGCCCAAGCGGTTGCGTGGCGAGAATGTGTATGTACAATTCCGCCAATTTCAGGGAATTGGCGATAAAGTTCTAAATGGGTTGCCGTATCTGAAGAAGGTTTTTTGCTCCCATAAACGCGGTTACCTTGTAAATCAACAATCACAATATCTTCAACCGTCATAGCATCATATTCCACGCCCGATGGCTTAATGGCAACTAATCCCGTTTCACGATCGATTTCACTCACGTTACCCCAAGTAAAAGTCACTAATTTATACTTTGGTAAATCTAGATTAGCCTTTAAAACACGCTCTCTTAATGCTTGTAATGCTGGTGTTAATTCGATTTGGCTCATAGTTCAAATCCCCCTTCTTTCATTTTTTGTTCAATCCAACGGCGAGCATTGATGATCTCAGCAATCGGCTCTTCCGCTTTTTCTGTCCACATTTCAATTAAAAACGCCCCGCGATAGTTCAATTCAGCAAGGGTTCTGAAGCAACTGACAAAATCCACGCAACCATCGCCAAACGGCACGTCACGGAATTGACCTTTACAGGTTTCAGTAACTTTGTAGGTATCTTTTAAGTGAATAGCCGAAATTTTATCAATACCGAGTTTTAGCTCTTCCGCAACATTGTCGTTCCAAGCAGAAAGATTACCTAAATCAGGGTAAACGGTAAACCACGGTGATTTGATGATCTCGTCCCATTTTTTCCAACGGGAAATCGAACTCATAAATTTAGTATCCATAATTTCAACCGCAATAGTGACTTGGTTACTTGCCGCTAACTCAACCGCCCATTCTAAGCCTTCTTGGAAACGTTGGATTGTGCCTTCGTCTTGTTCTTCATAATAAACATCGTAGCCGGCAAGTTGAATAGTACGAATACCGAGATCCACCGCTAATTGAATTGCCTTTTCCATAATTTCGTAGGCTTTTTGGCGAGTCGCTTCATCACGACTACCAAATGGGAAACGGCGGTGTCCTGATAGGCACATTGATGGAATGGTTACCCCCGTATTGATAATAGCTTTGACCAGTTCAATACGTTCTTCTTTTGTCCAATCAAGACGCGCCAAACGTTCATCGGTTTCGTCCACAGAAATTTCGACAAAGTCAAATCCGCAAGTTTTAGCAATAGATAGTCTGTCTTGCCAACTGATATTTTTTGGCAAGGCTTTTTCATAGATACCTAGTTTATGTTTTCTCATTTTTAACCCCTTTGGTTAAATGCAAAATATGTGAAGTTTTTAACCGCTTGTATTTTTGTGTATTGGTTGATGCAGACAAAATACCCTTCAAACCTACGCCAAAATTACTTTTAATCCTTTCTCTCTTAATTGTTGAATAATTTTTGGATCAGCTTCTTTGCCTGTAATTAAAATATCAATTTCATCTAAGCTACAAAATAACATTCCAACCTGTTTACCTAATTTTGTGCTATCAACTAGCGCAATCAATTTGCTGGCTTTTTTCGCTAACGGTTGTTCAGAGTTGGCAATAATCATATCGGTCTTATACAATCCCTCGACTGTAAAACCTTTGCCACTGGTAAACATCACATCGGCAAAATAGTCACTTTCATTTTGATGATTTAGAGAGAGCATCACACGTTTATTTTTATTATATTGCCCTCCCATAATCACTAAATTATCGTGCTGATGTTCAATAAGATCATTAGCAAGCGGTAAAAAATTCGTGATGATTTGCAAATGCCGTCCACAAAGTGTTTTACCCAGTATTTGCATCGTTGATCCCGCCGTTAGAATCACACTTTCGCCATCCTGACAAAATTGGCTTGCCACTTCAGCAATACGTTGCTTTTCATTCAGATTATTGATTTTTTTCTCTGATGTGAGAGAAAAATGCGTATTGATGGCCTCCGCACCATTTCTTACTTTACGTAAACGTCCTTGCTCATTGAGTTTATTGATATCACGGCGAGCCGTGGCAGGAGAGATGCCTAAAAATTCAATAATTTCCGTGGTCGAGAGAATCTCTTTTTCTTCTAACAACGAGAGTAATTGTTTATGTCGATATGTTTCGTTCATTGTCAGTCCTTGTATTATTTAATCAATGAACAAATTGAGATGCCCTCTCCTTAGCGAGAGAGGGCATTCGCATTACAACATTGATTTAAACTGAATATTTGGTTCTTGCTCGAAGCAATCATCAAAACCACGTGGGTGATGATATTCAATTAAGTCTTTATCTTGTGGGTAAACATATTTGCCGCCCACTTCCCAAATGAATGGGTGGAATTTGTATTGTAAGCGATCTTTACGCATACGCCATAAATCAATGATTTCTTGCGTACTTGCCATAAAGTTTGTCCAGATGTCGTGGTGAACCGGAATGATCACTTTACAACGTAAGCACTCTGCCATACGGAGTAAATCCACAGAAGTCATTTTATCAGCAATACCGACCGGATTTTCACCATAGTTGTTTAATGCAACATCAATGTCAAACTGTTTACCGTGTTTTGCAAATTGGATAGAGTAGTGAGAGTCTGCACCGTGATAAATATTACCGCCCGGGGTTTTGAACACATAGTTCACCGCTTTACGACCCATTTCTTCATCTGACGGACAAAGTCCCGCTAATTCTCCGCCTTGCTCTTCTGCGCCTTCCACCGGTAAGGTCACTAAACAGGTGCGGTCAAATGAATCTAAGGCGTGAATTTCAACGTCTTTTAATTTCACCACATCGCCCGGTTTTACAATGATAATACGCTCTTCCGGCACGCCCCATTTTTTCCAAAGTTCTGCACAGTGCCACGGACCAACAAATTTCACGTGATCTAAGTTCGGATTGTTTACAATCGCTGCCGCCACGTTCACATCAATA
Source organism: Actinobacillus minor NM305 (assembly GCF_000175195.1). GTDB lineage: Bacteria > Pseudomonadota > Gammaproteobacteria > Enterobacterales > Pasteurellaceae > Haemophilus_A > Haemophilus_A minor. The sequence continues at coordinate 5,806 of NZ_ACQL01000116.1, forward strand.
TGGTCGCTGTGGTAGTGAGAAGCAAGAATAAAATCTACTTCATTGATTGCAAATGGATCTAACACCATTGGTTGAGCACGGAGGTTTGGTTGTAACTTGCGAACACCTGCCATATTTGCCATTTGGTGACCACGCACCATATCTTTTACCTTTTTCGTGCTTTTACCACGACCGCACCATAAGTCCATACAAATGTTTGCGCCTGCCGGGGTTTTAATCCACACCCCCACACAACCAAGCCACCACATTGCAAAATTACCTTCCGGTACAACTTCGTTCTCGATCTCTTCATTTAACCAAGTTCCCCATTCTGGGAATGTTGATAAGATCCAGCTTTCACGAGTAATTTCATTGACTTTAGCCATAATATGTCCTACCTCTGTTTAAGGAATAAAAATACAATCACTTGCAATCATAAATAATCATATTTTTTTGTAAAATGCTTTTTCTCTATTTTGTGATCTACATCTCATTTTTTCTTTTTGTATAATAAATGGACACTTTACCAAAACCCAATTTATTATATAAAAATCATAAAGTTACATAAAATAGCAAAATTCAACAGAAATCAAACCGCTTACGTAATGAACTCAATACGTATATAAAGCATACTCAACATTAAAAATCAGCCATTTGAAAAATAAAATGTGATCAAGCTCACAAATAATCAAAAATAATCTTTTTTTCCTTTTTGAGAGCGGTTATTATTCAAACGGTAAAGTCGATCTAAGACATGACTTTCAATTTATGCATTCTCTCCAAATACATTAAATATAAGAGGTACTCTTATGGAAATGCTCACAGACATTCTGGTCTTTTTGAAAGACCAAGTGCTAAATAAAGCACCATTCTTATTAGGTATCGTAGCCTGCTTGGGTTACATTCTTCTGAAAAAAGACACCACTACCGTGATTAAAGGAACAATTAAAACCATTGTTGGTTTTATGATTGTACAAGCTGGTTCTGGTTTCCTTGTAACAAACTTTAAACCTGTTATTGAAGGTTTATCAAAATTCCATAATCTAACCGGTGCGGTTATCGACCCTTACACCAGTATGCAAGCGACCATTCAAACTATGGCAGACAACTATGCATGGGTAGGTTATGCCGTTATTGGGGCGTTAATTTTAAACGTTTTACTCGTTGTGTTTAGACGCTTTACCGGTATTCGTACCATTATGCTCACAGGGCATATTATGTTCCAACAAGCTGGGCTTGTTGCGGTGTTCTATATGATCATCGGTGCTTCTATGTGGGAAACCATTATCTATACTTCAGTATTAATGGCACTCTACTGGGGTATCTCTTCTAACATTATGTATAAACCGACTCAAGCGGTTACAGGCGGTGCAGGTTTCTCTATCGGTCACCAACAACAAATTGCGTCTTGGATTGCAACCAAACTTGCGCCGAAACTCGGTAACAAAGATGACTCAGTTGATCATATGAACCTACCAAAATGGTTACATATCTTCCACGACAGTATCTCTGCAACAGCGTTGGTAATGACGATCTTCTTCGGTATCATCTTACTTTCATTCGGTTTAGATAACTTGCAACAAATGGCAGGTAAAACCCACTGGTTTATGTACATTCTTGAAATGGGCTTGAAATTTGCGGTAGCAATTCAAATCATCGTAACCGGTGTACGTATGTTCGTGGCAGAACTTTCTGAAGCGTTTAAAGGTATCTCTGAACGTGTGATTCCAAACTCAGTACTTGCAATCGACTGTGCGGCAATCTATGCCTTCTCACCAAATGCAATGGTATTCGGCTTTATGTGGGGTGCAATCGGTCAATTCGTGGCGGTAGGTATCTTATTAGGCTTTAGCTCACCGATTTTAATTATCCCTGGCTTTATCCCGATGTTCTTCTCTAACGCAACAATCGGTGTATTTGCGAACCAATTCGGTGGTTGGAGAGCGGTAATGAAAATCTGTTTCGTAATGGGTATCATCGAAGTATTAGGTTCTGCGTGGGTAATCCAAATGTTAGCAAGCCAAGGTACAACCTTCAACGGTTGGATGGGTATGGCTGACTGGGCATTATTCTTCCCACCAATCCTACAAGGTATCATTAGCGTACCAGGCTTCTTCTTCATCATTGTGGCTCTAGCGATGGTTTATATGTTCTTCGCTTCTCGCCAATTACGTGCTGAAGAAGCAGAAGCTGCAGCAAAAGGCTTAACCCTTGAACAATTAGACGGTTACGGCTTAGATGAAGTAGAAACGAAACAAGAAACTAAAGTCGAAGAAACAACAACGCAAAGTGATGCAACACCAGTGCGTATCTTAGCAGTATGTGGTTCAGGTCAAGGTTCATCAATGATGATGAAAATGAAGATCAAAGGCTACTTAGATAAACGTGGTATCCCAAATATTATGGACTCTTGTGCCGTAACGGACTACAAAGGCAAATTAAATGAAATCGACATTATCGTTTCATCTCAACACTTAGCTGCTGAAATTGAAGTGCCGGAAGGTAAAGCATTCCTAGGCGTGAAAAATATGTTGAACCCTAACTCATTCGGAGACGAACTCATTGAGTTAATTAACAAACATAATGCAAAATAATTTCAAAAACTAACCGCTTGCTCTCTCACGCTTCCCTTTATCACGGAACGTGAGGGGGCAAAACCAAAGGGAACTCACAATGAATCTAAAACAATCTTTAATTGAAAATAACTCGATCAAACTCAACCAATCAGCAAGTACTTGGCAAGAAGCAATCAAAATTGCCATCAACCCTTTAATTGAATCAGGGGCTGTTGAACCTCGCTATTATGATCGCATCATTGAGTGTGTTAATGAAATGGGACCTTACATCATTCTAGCGCCGGGTTTGGCTATGCCGCACGCACGCCCTGAAGATGGCGTAAACCGCACTGCTTTTGCATTAGTAACGCTAACCCAACCCGTTGTTTTTGAAGGCGAAGATGAACCGGTTGATGTTTTACTTGCGCTTGCAGGTAGCGATTCAGACCAACATATGCAAGGCTTAATGGAAATTACCCAAGTGCTTGATGATCCAGATAGCGACACAGGCGTTGATTTAGATAAAATCCGCCGCTGCAAAACCGCAGATGATGTCTATGCCGTAATTGATGCCGCATTAAACGGTTAATTCATACAAGCGGTTAAGAAAACAGTACTTTTTGCAAATTTTCATCTTTAAAAGGAAAACAATATGTCAAAACCACTTCTCCAAATTGCCCTTGATTCTTTAAGTTTAGAAAAAGCGGTGGCAGATGCTAAACAAGCCGAAGCCGTTGTCGATATTATCGAATGTGGCACAATCCTAGCTTGTGCAGAAGGCATGAAAGCGGTTTCAACGCTTAGAGCATTACACCCAAACCATATCATCGTATGTGACCTAAAAACCACCGATGGCGGTGCAATCCTTGCTAAAATGGCATTTGAAGCAGGTGCAGACTGGCTTACCGTTTCAGCAGCAGCTCACCCAGCAACCAAAGCAGCTTGTAAAAAAGTGGCAGATGAATTTAATGCCGCTCACCCTGAATTAAAAGTGAAAAAAGAAATTCAAATCGAAATCTACGGCAACTGGACCGTTGAAAAAGACGCACAAGAGTGGGTAGATTTAGGTGTGAAACAAGCGATTTACCACCGATCACGCGATGCAGAATTAGCAGGCAAAGGCTGGACAGCAGAAGATATCAAGCTTATGAAACAACTTTCTGCGAAAGGCTTAGAACTATCCATTACAGGCGGTATTGTGCCTGAAGATATCCACCTTTTCAAAGAAGTGAAAAATGCCAAAGCCTTTATTGCCGGTCGTGCATTAGTCGGCGAAAAAGGTAAAGCAACCGCTGAAGCAATTCGTGCGGAAATTGATAAATATTGGGTATAACAACGCCATTTCACAAAATTAAGAACTATTTTTTGGGGCAAATATGATTTGCCCCAACGCATTTATTGTATGCAACAATTTACATCATTGCAGCCCCGACCGCTTTCTTGTGAGATTTTTTTGAGCTACGTTTCATTTTAGATTATCATTTAGGCAATTTAATAAAACGGTAATAAAACAATGAACAAACTCAACTATCTCCTACCCACCTTTTTTATTTTTTCTTCCTTCCATTCCTTTGCCGAAGAAACAGAAAATACTTGGGCAGATGAGCAGCATAGAAATGTAAAAGAAACCCTTCATTCTTGGTCAAATAATATCAATGATTGGTTAGGCGAAACAGATCCGAATAAACCGGCTTCTGCAAGCCTACGAGTGATGATGGATATGCAATGGGATAGATACAACCGTTTTACCTATAAACCACGTGTACGAGGTAAAATCAAGCTCCCTGTTCTCAAAAAACATTTAAGTGTTGTATTCGGTGATGAAGATTTAGAAAACCAAGCTCGAGATAAAAACCGCATTGGTAACAACTATTCTAATCTTGACCCTAACAAGAATTATGATGCTCGCCAAGCTCGTAATGATAATGCATCAATAGGTTTACGTTGGTCTAATGAAATTAAAAAACTCGGGATTGATAGCGATCTTGATGCGGGTTTACGCTCCGGAGGGGATATTTTTGGGCGCTTACGCTTAAGTAAAACTTGGGAATGGACAGAAACATTTAGTACTCGTTTAGAGCAAATCTATCGCTATGGGACAAACAGCAAACACTATTTGCGTACTAACCTAGAAAACCGCTATTTAGATAGTGCCAACACCTTTATCATGAATCACACCTTCTTACAATATACCCACGATATTGATGAAGAAACGGGTTGGGGAAATAGCTTATACCGCCAACACAACTTTGAGAATAATAAAACGCTAAGTTATGGGCTATTTGCCGGTGGGCGATTTGATCATGAACTTCATAAATTTAATTCTTGGGGGCCTTTTATAACCTACCGCCAGCCCATTTTACGTAAATGGTTGTTTATCCAACCGGAATTAAGTTTTTATAACGACAAAGACAATGATCGTAGCCATTATTTAAGAGGCTTTTTACGTGTAGAAGCAATATTCTAATAAGCTCAAGCGGTTAAATTCCAACAAAATTTAACCGCTTGTTCGTTTGTTTAACCGTGCTTCACGCCCGTAATACGACACCACTCTTCTTTTTCAACCACCGGATCAAGCGTAAAATCCGGTGCATAGGCTTCGCAAACGGATTCCGCTTGTGTTGCCAAAATGCCCGATAACCCCAAATCGCCTTGTGGTTTAACCAATGTAATGATATTTGGTGCCAACTCTTTTAACGGACCGGCAAGAATGTTTGCTACCACCACATCTGCTAATAAATCTTTAGGCTGATCTTTTGCGAGGAAGAGTTCTAAGCGATCCGCAACACCATTTGCCTCAGCATTATTGGTCGAAGCTAAAATCGCTTGTGGGTCAATATCAATTCCAATGGCACGCTTCGCCCCAAGTTTTAACGCTGCAATCGCTAAAATGCCCGAACCACAACCAAAGTCAATTACCGTTTTGCCAGCTAAATCCAAGCTATCTAACCACTGCAAACAAAGTGCCGTTGTCGGGTGCGTACCTGTTCCAAATGCCAAACCGGGGTCTAACATCACGTTTACTGCATTTGGATCTGGCACTTCACGCCAACTCGGACAAATCCATAAACGCTTACCAAATTGCATTGGGTGGAAATTATCCATCCACTCACGTTCCCAATCTTTATCTTCAATTTGCTCAATTTTGTGAGCAAAATCTTCCGCGACTAACTGGCTTTCAATTAACGCAGACACAACCGCTTTCATATCGGTTTCTGCATCGAACAAGCCCACCACATCGGTATTTCCCCAAAGACGGGTTTCGCCCGGAAGCGGTTCAAAAATTGGCGTGTCTTGGCTATCCATAAAAGTAACCGAAACCGCACCAATCTCCTCTAAAAAATCGCTGATCTGCTCAGCGTGTTTATCTGTGCTATTTAAACGAATTTGTACCCAAGCCATTTATTATTCCTTCTTTTTAAAAACGTTTTATTCTATCGCTTTTTCAACAAAAAACGGTAAGTTTTTTCTGAAAACTTACCGCTTGTCGTCCTCTTCTTTAATTCATTTTCATCATCATCTCATACGCCATTCTCTTGCTTTCTTGAAGAGATAATATTTCGGACTTCGTCAGCATTCTTACGCGAGTTGAGGATAAATCTTGCTTCCCATTCGGTAAGTTTCGAGAAGTCGTAGCCGAATTCGGTTTCCCACCATTTTTCAATGTCGCCATAGTTTTGCCTCAATGTTGATAATGTATCTTTTGATAATCTTAATTGTACAGAATATTGTTTCCCTGTTAAAGCATAACAACCTATTACTTTACCACCTAAGTGTTCAATATAACCTTTAATACTCGCTAATGTCCCCCCTTGTGTTTGAGTATCGTCTAAAATAATGGCTTTTTGCCCTCGTTTAAAAGTCCCATAAAACTGTGGTGAATATGCCAATCTATGCCAACCATCACCTCCTGTACGAGAAACTTTAGTTGCTTGAACAATAGATAATTCTACGGGGATATTTAATTTTTTCCCAATAACAGTCGCAGTTGCAACAGGGATCATATTCCGCCCAACAGCTTCTTCAGCGTGAACAGGAACTATCATTACATCTTGCGAACCAATAATTTGACGTAGTTTTTCCACTGCTTCATCTGTTACTAAATCTTTCGCTAATTGATAAGCCGCCTCGACATTACCTGCTTTAGCCAGCTCATATAAAGGGTGTGATGTTGCCTCCCCAAGTTTACGGTCAATAATCGTATCAGGAAAATCATCCGCCCATTTACTTCGCATAACACCTCCGATAAAAATATCATCAGCGTTAATATATTCTTTGATCATCTTTTTTTCTTTCTCAACATTTGATATTTTCGAAGCTGATCGCAAAAATAATTTAAACTGCCTTATTCTTACAACAAAAAACGGTAAATTTTTTCTGAAAACTTACCGCTTGTCGTATTACTGTGATAATTTCTC
>NZ_ACQL01000115.1 GCF_000175195.1 Actinobacillus minor NM305
TGAATTGAAAGGAACCCTGAGCTTAGAGGTAGGCTCGGGGTTTTTGATTTTTTGATATTCTGTATTAAGGCTGTTTTTGGACTTTCGTGTTCAGTTTTTTCTATATTTCCCTTCTCAAATATAAAAAATTCCGTTATTCTTAAAAAAATTATTTTATTTGCTTTTAAGGATCGCCTTGCAATTATTACTTCCTATTTATCAAGTTGATGACGAGACATTTGATAACTTTTATGCAGAAAATAGTCCAATATTATTGGATTCTTTGCAGCAGAATTTTTCAGATGTACATCAGCCATTTTTTTACATTTGGGGAGGAAAAAGTTGCGGGAAAAGTCATCTATTAAAAGCAGTAAGCAATTATTATCTACAAAATCAACGCTCATCAAGTTATATTCCTCTGAGTAAGTCTCACTACTTTTCCCCGATGGTATTAGATAATGCGGCTCAATTAGATGTCATTTGTTTAGATGATATTCAAGCTATTGCAGGAAATGAGGAATGGGAAGTTGCTATTTTCGATTTATTTAATCAAATTCGGGAGCAGCAAAGCCTGTTTGGCAATGGACATAAAACATTGTTACTAATTAGCGCTGATTGTCCCCCTCACGAGTTAAAAATTAAGCTACCAGATTTACGCTCTCGCCTAATTTGGGGGGAGGTGTACCATTTAAATCACTTAAATGATGAACAAAAGCAAAAAATTCTGAAAACGAGTGCATATCAAAAAGGTATTGATTTACCTGATGAAGTTGCTGCCTTTTTGTTGAAACGTTTAGGAAGTGATTTGCAAGTTCTTTTGACGGAGTTAGAGCGTTTAGATCGAGCTTCGTTACAAGCTCAGCGTAATCTTACAGTTCCCTTTGTAAAAGAAGTGTTGGGGCTATAACAGTTTGATTCCTATCAAAATTTCTAACATAAATACCTCTACATACCCCTAAATGAGTAATGCTTTTTATACGATAACGAATAGGGTTATGGTAAACTTTTATCTCTTTCTTACATTACGATAAATTTATGAATTCATTTAACCAACTTTCTATTGAACGTGTTGCTTGTGAAAAGGGCGATACACGTTTATTTGAAGCTTGTTCTTTTAATGTGAGCGAAGGCGATTTGGTTCAAATAGAAGGGCATAACGGTATAGGCAAAACCAGTCTATTACGTATCTTAACAGGGTTATCATTACCTGTAGAAGGCGATGTGCTTTGGAACGGAACAAAAATTCAAAAATGTCGAGAAGAGTATAATCAAATCCTTTTTTATTTAGGGCACTATCCCGGAATAAAATCCGAATTAACACCGTGGGAGAATTTGCGTTTTTATCAAAAATTGCAAAACTTACCTTTAAACGATGAATTACTTTGGGAAGCTTTAGAAAGGGTTTCATTGATTGGTCGAGAAGATTTACCTTGCTCTCATCTATCAGCAGGGCAGCAACGGCGAGTTGCTTTAGCGAAATTATGGCTTACACAGCAAAAGCTTTGGGTTTTAGATGAGCCTTTTACTGCAATTGATAAGAAGGGTGTTTTAGACCTCATTCACTTGTTTGAAAAGCATTGTGAGCAAGGCGGTATGATTATTTTTACCAGCCATCAAGCAACCGAAAGTCAAAAAGTTAAAACTATTTCATTAGATCAATTTAAACTATGATTTTATTGCACATCATCCGTAGAGAAATAACGATAGCTTTTCGTAAACCGGCAGAAATTTTAAACCCACTTTGGTTTTTTCTAATGGTGATTACATTGTTTCCTTTACTTATGGGGCCGAATCCGGAATTGCTTGGCAAAATTGCGCCCGGTATTGCTTGGGTTGCAGCCTTGCTATCTGCTTTGCTTTCTTTTGAGCGACTATTTCGTGATGATTATGCCGATGGCTCTTTAGAACAACTAATGTTGTTGCCTATCGGATTACCCCAAGTCGCTCTTGCAAAAGTAATTGCACACTGGTTGCTGACAGGGCTACCTCTTATTCTGCTTTCTCCCGTTGCGGCTATATTGCTTTCTTTAGAGACACACGTTTGGTGGGCGTTGGTTTTAACCTTATTGTTAGGTACACCGATTTTAAGCTGTTTAGGCGCAATAGGTGTAGCTTTGACGGTTGGATTACGTAAAGGTGGAACATTACTAAGTTTACTGATTTTACCTCTTTTCTTGCCTGTATTGATTTTTGCTGCAGCCGTACTTGAGGCTGCTACATTAAATATGAATTATAGTGGGCAAATTGCAATTATCGGGGCAATTTTAGCGATTACCTTAACATTTTCCCCATTTGCGATTGCAGGTGCATTACGCATTAGTGTGCAGTAGCTTACAAGCGGTTATTTTTATTTTATTTTTTACTTATTTGGAGAATGGGTTATGTGGAAGTTTCTACATCCTTACGCAAAACCAGAAACACAGTATCGATTACTGGGAAAAATTCAACCAGCATTGGGTTGGCTAAGTTTTCTATTATTAGCTGCTGCATTCATTTGGGGATTGGCATTTGCTCCCAAAGATTATCAGCAGGGGGATAGCTATCGCATTATTTTTATCCACGTACCTGCTGCAATTTGGTCGATGGGGATTTATGGTTCAATGGCATTATCCGCACTTATTGCATTAGTTTGGCAGATTAGACAAGCTAACCTAGCGATGATTTCAATGGCGCCAATAGGTTTAGTTTTTGCATTTATATCTTTAGCAACAGGTGCAATTTGGGGAAAACCAATGTGGGGTACTTGGTGGGTTTGGGATGCACGTTTAACCTCTGCTTTGGTGCTTTTCTTTTTGTATATCGGTGTTATGGCGCTTTATTCTGCCTTTCAGGATAAACAAACAGGTGCAAAAGCTTCTGGTGTATTAGCGGTTGTTGGTGTGATCAATTTACCTATTATTCACTTCTCTGTTGAATGGTGGAATACCTTACACCAAGGGGCTACAATTACCAAATTAGATAAACCTTCAATGGCAACAGAAATGCTTATTCCGCTGTTATTAGCGATTATGGGGAGCCTCGTGTTTACGGCTTGGTTTAGTATTTGGCGTTATCGTATCGCTTTATTACAAGATGAACGTAAACGCCCTTGGGTAAAAGAATTAGTGAGAGCAACCGTTTAAGGAACTATTATGCAATTAGAATTCCAATTTGAATCTTTCTCTGCCTTTTTAGCAATGGGCAATTATGGCTTTTATGTGTGGTTATCTTACGGTGTTTCTTTTGTTGCTATGGCGTGGTTGATTTGGCAGTCGCAACGTGAACAAAAACAAATTTTTCAACAAATTAAGAAAGAACTCAGCCGAGAAAAGCAACTTAACCAACGTTCTGAATACACGAAATAATTTGTAGGGGCAAATTACATTTGCCCTAAAAATCTATTGGAAAATGGGGCTAATATAATTAGCCCCTACGAAAATTTTTTGTAAGAGCTGTAGCTTTCACAAATTTATAGTTTGATAACAGGTATTTTCAGTTTACTTGATAGGAGAGTAACGATGAATCCAAGACGTAAGTCTCGACTAAAAGTAGTGCTTTCTGTGGTATTAGGTATTGCCGTAGCAACAGGGCTTACACTTTATGCATTAAGTCAAAACATTGACTTATTTTATACCCCTTCAGAAATCGTAAAGGGCAAAAATGACGATCCATCACAAAAACCAGAAGTTGGACAACGTATCCGTGTCGGTGGTATGGTAGTCGAAGGCACGGTTAAACGTGATGATAAAACCCTTAAAGTTGAATTTGACGTGAATGATATCGGACCTTCCATTACGGTGGAATATGAAGGCATTTTGCCAGATTTATTCCGTGAAGGGCAAGGTATTGTTGCTCAAGGGGTGTTAATTGAACCAACACGCTTAAAAGCAACCGAAGTGTTGGCAAAACACGATGAAAACTATATGCCACCGGAGTTAGGCGATAAAATGAAGCAACAACACGGTGAAATGGGCATTTCTGAGCAAGAGTTAAAAGGCGAATCTAACCGTGATAAAGAGGTAAAAAAATTACTGAATACCCTAGAAGGGGGGAATAAATGATTGCGGAATTAGGCAATTATGGCTTGGCACTTGCGTTAGGCATTTCAATCTTTTTAGCTACTTTGCCTTTATGGGGCGCTGAAAAGAACAATGCGACACTCATGGCATTAGGGCGACCGCTTACGTGGGCAATGTTCCTTGCATTAACGCTCTCGTTTGGTGCTTTATTTTACCTATTTGCGGTAAATGATTTTAGCGTTCAATATGTTGTGAATAATTCCAATTCAACATTGCCTTTACAGTATCGCTTATCGGCAGTTTGGGGATCGCACGAAGGCTCTCTCTTACTTTGGATTTGGTTACTCTCATTGTGGGCCATCGGTGTGGCTTCTTTCACGAAAAAAATGCCTGAAGAAGCGGTGGCAAGGGTATTAAGCGTAATGGGGCTGATTAGTATCGGCTTTCTTGTCTTTATTCTGTTTAGCTCTAACCCCTTTAGCCGAACATTCCCGGATTTCCCTGCGGATGGACGAGAATTAAATCCGATGTTGCAAGATGTGGGATTGATTTTCCATCCACCGCTATTGTATATGGGCTATGTAGGATTTTCTGTGGCATTTGCTTTTGCAATCGCTTCATTGATGACAGGGCGTTTAGATACCGCTTGGGCAAGATGGTCTCGCCCTTGGACAATGGCGGCATGGGTATTCCTCACATTAGGCATCGTGCTAGGCTCTTGGTGGGCATACTACGAACTAGGTTGGGGAGGCTGGTGGTTTTGGGATCCGGTTGAAAATGCCTCGTTAATGCCGTGGATTGCAGGAACCGCATTAATTCACTCTTTAGCCGTAACAGAAAAACGCAGTACTTTTAAAGCTTGGACAGTATTATTAGCAATTTTAGCCTTCTCACTCTGCTTGCTAGGCACATTCTTGGTACGTTCAGGTATTTTAGTTTCAGTACACGCATTTGCTTCTGACCCTACTCGCGGCTTATACATTTTAGCCTATTTAGTATTAGTGATTGGCGGCTCATTATTATTGTATGCCTTTAAAGGTTCTTTAATCAAAAGCCTAGATAATTATGAACGCTACTCTCGAGAAACGATTTTATTGCTGAATAACATCTTATTGATGGCATTTTTATCAGTGGTATTTTTAGGGACAATTTTACCGTTAATTCACAAACAAATTGGATTAGGTACAATCTCAATTGGCGCGCCTTTTTTTGACCAAATGTTTGTGATCTTAATGGTGCCTTTTGCGTTTTTACTAGGCATTGGACCGCTTGTAAAATGGCGCCGCGATCAAATCTCGGCAATTCGTAAACCTGTTTTGGTTTCATCATTCGTTATGATAGGGTTAGGTTTTGTTCTGCCTTATCTCATCGGCGATCGTATTACGGTAACCTCTGTATTAGGTACGATGATGGCAGCGATTATTGTGCTACTTAGTTGTTATGAAATTCATCAACGAGCAACACATCGTCAGCCATTTTTTACGGGGATGTTTAAGCTCTCTCGTTCCCATTGGGGAATGACATTAGCCCATTTAGGCGTAGCAATGACAGTATTCGGTATTGCGATGAGCCAAAACTTCAGTATTGAGAAAGACGTTAGAATGCGTGAAGGCGATCTGGTTCAGATTTTGGATTACCATTTCACGTTTAAAGGCATCAAAATTACAGATGGTGCAAATTATCAAGGTGGCACGGCTGAAATCGAGATTACCAAACAAGGGCAATATGAAGCAACTTTAAATGCTGAAAAGCGTTTTTATAATGTCAGTAAAATGGGAATGACCGAAGCTGCCATCGATTGGGGCTTTACTCGAGATTTATATGCTGCATTAGGCGAACGTTTAGATGACGGTTCGTGGGGATTGCGTTTATATTATAAACCTTTTATCCGTTGGATTTGGCTAGGCGGCTTAGCAATGGCACTAGGCGGATTGCTCTGTATGATGGATAAACGCTATCGTTTAAAAGTAGAAAAATAAGTTTTTAATTCCTTATAAGCGGTTGAATTTTGAGAAAGATTTGCAAAATTTCTCAATAATTCGACCGCTTTTTTATTAAGCATTTGGCTTATTGTTTTTTTGCTTTTTCTTGCTTAGCCGGGGGGATTGTTCGATAATTAGACCACTATCAGTGAATGATATGAGGAATGATTATGGACTTCCATACACTTTCTTTGTTACGGGCAAATCACCCCGCTTGGCGGTTGTTATGTGCCGAACACGCCGTTTTTATTATCTCTTTTCTCTATAAAACCTTTATTTTACCTAACCTTCGTACCCTTTCTTCTCACGATTTAATCGAAAAATTAGATGATGAATTATTCCAATTGCGTGAGCAATTTGGTGAGAAATCTTATCCAAAATCTGCCTTAGATTATCTGAATGATTGGGCGGATAAAGACAAACGTTGGTTGCGGAAGTTTTATAAGGAAGGAACGGATGAAGTGCAGTTTGATTTGTCTCCGGCAGTAGAGAAAGCCATAGGCTGGCTGGTTACATTAACAGAGCGTCAATTTGTTGGGACGGAGTCTCGCTTATTGACGCTTTTTGATCTACTCAAGCAAATGAATGATCGCACGGAAACTGATCCGCAAAAACGTATTGCGGAACTTCACAAACAGCGCCAAGAAATTGAAGCTGAAATTGCTCGTATTGAGCAAGGTGATCTGAACTTATTAGATGATACGGCATTGAAAGATCGCTTCCTGCAATTTACACAAGGCGCTAGAGAGTTGCTATCGGACTTCCGAGAAGTAGAACATAATTTTCGTGAGCTTGATCGAAGTGTGCGCGAGAAAATTACCCTGTGGGAAGGTTCAAAAGGTGAATTACTGACAGAAATTATGGGGGAGTGTGATGCTATTGCGGACTCGGATCAAGGTAAGAGTTTTCGTGCGTTCTTTGATTTTTTGCTTTCCAATCAACGCCAACAAGAATTTTCGACATTACTTGATCGAGTAATGGAGTTGGAGGCGGTTCGGTCTCTAAATCCAGACAGTCGCCAGCGCCGAATTCATTATGATTGGCTTGAAGCTGGGGAACATACGCAGCGTACTATCGCAGGGCTGTCACAGCAATTACGTTATTTTTTAGATAATCGTGCGTGGTTAGAAAATCGCAGGATTATGGATATTCTGAAAAGCATCAGTAAAAAAGCCATTGCGCTAAAAAATGAGCCAATAAAAGAAACAGCAATGGAATTAGATGATTTTAAATTTTCCATTGAATTACCACTAGAACGTCCACTTTACAGTCCAACGATAAAAACCAAACTCTCCGCACAGCCTGAGCTTGCTGATGAGACGGATATTGATCCTAGTGCACTTTTTAATCAAATTGTTATCGATAAGGCTAAATTAGTCCGCAATGTACGTCAAGCTTTGCAACATCAAACTCAAATCACTTTGCAAAAAATCATTGAAAATACGCCGCTTGAACAAGGATTGGCGGAGCTATTAGCCTATTTACAACTTGGGCAAGAGCAAGGTGTTAGGTTGGTCATTGATGAAAACATACAAGATGAAATTCACTGGTGCAGTGGAGAACAGATACGTTCAGCACAACTGCCGAGAGTTATTTTCAGTAAATAGCGGGAGGACACGTTATGTCGCATACTTATTCTGCAACTTTAATCCAACTTACCAAAGGCATTTTTTATCGGGATGAGAATGAAACTTTATGGGTGGAGCTTATCGAGAAACAGGCACAAATCCGTGATTACTTTGCCACACTTTATCTCGACCTTTGGCTAGATGAAGCGGAAGGTTATGCTTTTTTAAAACCGAAAGCGAGTGAAGATGAGAGCGTAGAAATACCTAAATTAATCACACGCCGTCAGCTTTCTTTTCATGTCAGTTTAATGCTTGCGCTGTTGCGTAAACAGCTTGTGGAATTTGACTCACAAGGCGGTGCAACCCGTTTGGTATTAAGCCTCGATGAATTAACAGAATTAATGCAAACTTTTTTGCCGGCACAAAGTAATGAGGCAAAACAAAAAGATCAAATCGAAACCCTAGCCAATAAAGTGGTGGAGCTTGGTTTTCTACGTAAATTAAAAAACACGCAAAATCAGCCTCATTTTGAAGTACAGCGTATCATTAAAGCCTTTATTGAGGCTGATTGGCTAGCCAATTTTGATAACTGGCTGACAGCTTGCTTAGAAAGTAGAGGAGAAAAATAATGGATGTATTTGAGTTAGATTTTTCAAATGATCTTCAGCAGTCCGGCTTTCGCCTTTCTCGCCTTGAGATTTTCAACTGGGGGACTTTTGATAAGAAAATTTGGTCGCTGAATTTGAACGGGAAAAACAGTTTACTTACCGGCGATATTGGCTCGGGGAAATCAACGGTAGTTGATGCGATTACTACTTTGTTAATCCCTGCACATAAAATTGCGTATAACAAAGCAGCGGGCGCAGAGGCGAAAGAGCGGAGCTTACGTTCTTACGTATTAGGTTTTTATAAATCTGAACGAAATGTAGAAACCGGCACATCGAAGCCTGTAGCGCTACGTGATGCAAGCCAATATAGCGTGATTTTGGGAATATTTGAAAATGAAGCAAATGGGAAAACGGTTTCCATTGCTCAAGTTTTTGCGATAAAAGAAAATCAAAATCAGCCAATAAGATTATACGTTGTCGCAGAAAAAAAACTCTCGATTCAAGTTGATTTTGCCAATTTTGGTTCAGATTTTACGGCGCTCCGTAAAAAATTGAAGGGAAAAGAGATTGAGTATTTTGATACATATCCACCTTATGCGGCTTGGTTTAAACGCCGTTTTGGTATTCAAAACGAACAGGCTTTAGAGCTATTTCATCAAACTGTTTCTATGAAATCGGTGGGTAATTTAACGGATTTTGTCCGTTCGCATATGCTAGAACCTTTTGAAGAAACGCCTAATCGTATCGCTCATTTAATTACGCATTTTGATGATTTAAATCGTTCTCATCAGGCAGTAGAAACCGCTAAAAAGCAAGTAACATTACTCACCCCTCTTGCAGAAAACAGTCAAAAATACACCGCTTTAACAGCGGAAATCGCCTATATTCGCCGATGTCGTGAGAGTTTGCATAGCTATTTTTCAGGCTTGAAATTGGATTTATTGGCAAGGCGTTTGGCAGATCTACAAGCAGATTTAGTCAAAAACCAAGCAAAAGTGGCGTTGCTAAACAATGAAAAATCGCAACAAGAAGTACATATCGAACAGCTCAAGCAGCATATTCGAGAAAATGGTGGTAACCGCTTAGAAGCTCTAGGTTTACAAATTAAAGAAGCTCAACTTAAAGCAAATACACTGAAAAAACGGGCGAATGATTACCGTAGTTTATTGCTGAAGTTAGATGAACAGCCAGCAGAAAATGAAGATGAGTTTGCAATACAGCAGTACACTGTGGGCGAGAAATTGGCCGAGTGGCAACAGCGTGAAACAGAATTACAAAATCAACTGACAGAAATCGCTGTTGAGTTACATCAGCTTAATAATGAAACCAGCGCTATCGGGCAGGAAATTCAGAGCCTGAAACAGCGTAAGAGTAATATTCCTTCGCAGCAAATTACCATTCGTGAGCGTATTTGTGCAGCACTGAATTTAAGTGAAGAAAATTTACCATTTGTTGGAGAACTTCTCCAGGTTCAAGAAAGCGAGAAAACGTGGCAAGGTGCAGCAGAACGCCTTTTGCATAATTTTGGCCTATCAATGTTGGTGGCGGAAAAAGATTATGTCAAAGTGAGTGAATGGGTGAATAACAATCACTTAAAAGGGCGTTTGGTCTATTTCCGAGTTGGAAAAGTGCGTGAGCAAGCACCTTTTGTAGTGGGTAGTTTAGCGGCAAAGCTTGCTATCAAGCCCGACACGCCTTATGCAGATTGGTTGGAAAACGAATTATTTCATCGTTTTGATCATATTTGTTGTACAGATCTGGATCATTTCCGTAAAGAGGCAAAAGCGATTACACAAACGGGGCAGATTAAGGATAAAAGTGGCCGACACGAAAAAGATGATCGCCATCATTTAGAAGATCGTAGCCGCTATATTCTTGGTTGGTCAAATAAGGAAAAATTGCAAGCGTTCGAAGCGAAATTGGCACAATTAAATACGAAAATCAGCGAACTTCGTCAAACTGGTGCAAAATTGGAAGAAGAGAAAACAGCCTGTGTGGAGAAAAAAGAGGCAGCAACGCAGTTAAAATTTTTCCAGTCATTTAACGATATTGATTGGCAAAGTGCCGTTAAATCTTTGCAAATGTTGCAAGCAGAATACGATGAATTGAAAGCAGCTTCAGATGTGTTGCAACAGCTACAAAGCAAGTTAGACGAAAGCCTGCTTGTGTTAAATGCGAAGTTGGCGGAAATTGCCGAAGCCGTAAAAGCGCAGGGTACGCTAGAAGAAAAAATTAAGCATAGTGAGAAAACACAAGCTGAGTTGAAAAAAGAGCTAGCAGAAAATCCGGTAGATACAGAAGTATTCCAAGCCTTAGAGCAACAACGAGCAGAAAAACTGGAGGGGCAGCGCTTATATGTTGAAAGCTGTGATGGGCAGGAACGTCAGTTGCGGGAGCTGTTTCAAGCAGAAATTGATCGCAAAGATCGCCAAGCCAAAACGCTCAATGATCGCTTAATTGCGGCAATGCAAGATTTTAAACATCAATACCCAAGTGAGACGGTGGAATTTGATGCTAACATTGAAGCTTGCTTTGAGTATGAAAAGTTATTGAAAAAGCTGAATGATGATGATTTGCCTCGCTTCGAAGCACGTTTTAAAGAGTTGCTTAATGTCAATACCATTAATGAAATCGCCAATTTAAATGCGCAGTTAAATCGTGAACGTGAGACTATCAAAGATCGTATTGAGCAGATCAACCAATCACTGTTTGAGATTGACTACAATCCAAATCGTTATATCAAATTGGAGCCAGAAACCAGTCTAGATGCAGAAATTCGTCAGTTCCAACAGGAGCTGCGAGCTTGTACGGAAGGCGCATTAACGGGGTCGGAAGATAGTCAGTATTCTGAAGCTAAATTCTTACAAGTTAAAGCCATTATTGACCGCTTTAAAGGGCGTGAGGGCAGCACGGAATTGGATAAACGTTGGACGGCAAAAGTAACCGATGTGCGTAACTGGTTCTTGTTTAATGCGGCAGTGCGTTGGCGTGAAGATGATAGTGAGTTTGACCGTTATTCAGACTCTGATGGTAAATCGGGCGGACAAAAAGAAAAACTTGCTTATACAATTTTAGCGGCAAGTATCGCTTATCAGTTCGGTATTGGCTCACAAAATGCACGAACTTTCCGGTTTGTGATGATTGATGAAGCTTTTGGACGTGGTTCAGATGAGTCAGCACAATATGGCTTGGAATTGTTCCGCAAAATGAATTTACAGCTGTTGATTGTTACACCGTTACAAAAGGTGAAGGTTATCGAACCTTACGTAAATAGTGTAGGTTGGGTTGAAAATCTTGGCGGCAAAGAGTCTAGATTATTGAATTTGACTATTGATGAATACCATCAACGGGAGCAACAGCAATGAAATGGACAACGGAGGCAGATCTAAAAAGCCAGTTACAAAAACGTTGGGAAAAGGGCGAATTTTTGCAAAATTTTCTGCAAAATAAACCGCTTTTCCCGTTAAAGCTTACATTGAAAAGGCCAACGAGTAACGATATTACCAATGAATTTCAAGCGGTAAAACAGTGGGCGACTTTGCTGTCTACCTTGTCTCATTATCGTGTGGAATGGCAAACAGTTAATCACCGTATTCAAGGCGAGCAAAAATTGCCAACATCAATCTGGGTTGATACGCTTGAAAATATGCTGGACATTTTGCGTAAGCAGAAAGAATTTAAGCAATTTCAACAACTGACTGAACAAGCTTTGAATGTTGATCCCCGTTTGCAAAATTGGTTGGAAAAACGACCGCTTAAAGCCCTTGAGCTAGCTGAAGATTGGCAAAAACTACTCGCTGTTTTGGCGTGGCGCAAAACACATTCTCAGCCGAATTGTTATTTGCGCCAAGTTTCATTACAAGGCGTGCATAGCAAATTTATTGAAACTCATCGTGGTGTACTGGCAGAGTGGTTTGATTTGATTTTACCTGAGGGAGAAATCCAAGCAGATAAAACGGGAGCTAACCAATTTAATGCTCGTTATGGTTTTTTAGATAAACCTGAATTTATCCGCTTTCGCTTATTAGATAGCAATCTTACTTTTGCCGGCTTAAGTAAGGCGGATATTAGTTTAGATGCAACGAGTTTTGCTCAGCTCGATCTAAATGTATCAACAGTTTTTATTGTTGAAAATGAAATTAACTATCTAAGCTTTCCCTCAATGAAAAATGCTCTTGCGATTTGGGGGGCTGGTTATGGTTTTTCTGCATTGTGCCAAGCCAATTGGCTTAAAACACGCCAACTTTACTATTGGGGCGATATTGATACTCACGGCTTTGCAATTTTAAATCAACTTCGTGCGGATTTTCCAAAGGTAAAATCAGTGTTAATGACATTAGCTATCTTAGAAAAGTATCGCATTTTTTAGCGTGAAGAGAGCAAACCAAGTAATGCGATCTTACCCCACTTAACGGAGGAAGAACAGGCTGTTTATTCTTATTTGCAGCATCACTCTAAAGTGCGACTGGAGCAAGAAAGTATTTTATTTACAGATGTTGAAGAGGCGTTGAGGCAACTAGCCTAAATCCTCTAAATCAAATTTCGAATACAAGCGGTTGATTTTTATTTGAAAATTGCAAATCACGGTTTATCTCAAGCCGTGATTATTTTCTCAAATAAAGAATAACCCTATGAAATCGTTGTTATTTATTCCTAAAAAAGGCAAAAATTGGGCGTTCTGCTTGTAATCTAGTCAAATGGCTGATTTTTTTAGGTTTTTAAGAAAAAGCGTTTGACATATTTTTTTATTCTAGTAATATACGCCGCACAGACACAGTGAGTGGTGAGATGGCCGAGCAGGCTGAAGGCGCTCCCCTGCTAAGGGAGTATGGGGTTAAAAAGCTCCATCGAGGGTTCGAATCCCTCTCTCACCGCCATTTACTTTATCACGCACCCGTAGCTCAGCTGGATAGAGTACTCGGCTACGAACCGAGCGGTCAGAGGTTCGAATCCTCTCGGGTGCGCCATTTAATTGTTTTTCTATCAACGTTAAATGGTTGCAGATAAATTAAATAGCACCGTTTCTTTTCAATACGCACCCGTAGCTCAGCTGGATAGAGTACTCGGCTACGAACCGAGCGGTCAGAGGTTCGAATCCTCTCGGGTGCGCCATTTTACTTTTCTATATTTAATTCAAATCTTTTTCGTAATTCATCAAAATAAAAATAATCGTATTCCGGTTACGGATCAGGTTTTACTTTATTGATGACAATTTATGCTTAAATTTGCTTATCAAGAACATTATCGTTCTTATTATCTCGATTCTCGAAACCAACAACTTCAATTTCCTTCTATTTCTTCTAATCAAACAGCTGATGTTTGTGTAATTGGCGCTGGCTTTTTAGGGCTTTCTACGGCATTAGAGTTAGCTGAAAAGGGCAAAAAAGTGATTGTGCTTGAAGGGGCAAGAGTGGGCTTTGGGGCTTCAGGACGTTCTGGTGGACAGGCGATCAACGGCTTTGAGGAGGGAATTGATGAATATATTAAGCAAGTTGGGTTTGACAAAGCGCGTAAACTTTGGGATATGTCGCTCGAGGCGATTGATATTATTGACGAGCGTATCCAAAAATATGCTATCCAGTGTGATTGGAAGAAAGGTTATGCGACTTTAGCATTAAACGAGCGCCGAATGGACGATCTGATTGCAATGGAGCAAGCTAGCCGAGAGCATTTCGGTTATCAAAAAATGCAGCTTTGGGATAAAAATCAATTAAAGCAGCATTTAGGAAGTGATATTTATGTCGGTGGATTGTTTGACAGTAATTCGGGGCATCTACACCCATTGAATTATTGCTTAGGGCTAGCGAGAGCTTGTACCGATCTCGGTGTGCAAATTTATGAACACTCTCCTGCAACCGATATTCAAGTCAAAAGTCATACGCAAGCGGTTGTTTTTTCCGGAGATTTTACCATTCATTGTGAAAACATTGTTTTAGCAACAAATGCTTATATTGATAATTTATCGAAAAAAATAACATTTGGAATTGAAAAAACAATTTTACCGGTAGAGAGTTTTATTATTGCGACAGAGCCGCTAGAACAAAAACTGGCGGACAGTTTAATCAATAATGGTATGTCTGTTTGCGATAACAACTTGCTACTTGATTATTACCGCTTATCCGCAGATAACCGCCTATTATTCGGGAGCGACTCAAGCACCAATGTAGATATGATAGCAAAAATGCGTTCAGAAATGTTGGCGGTTTTCCCTCAATTAGAGGAGACAAAAATTGACTATGGTTGGGCTGGTCCAATTGATATGACGATGAACTCTACCCCCCATTTTGGGCGAGTAAGACCTAATGTGTATTTTGCGCAAGGTTTTTCTGGACACGGCGTTGCTTTAACCGGACTAGCCGGTCGTATAATTAGTGAAGCTATTGAAGGTAATGATGAACGTTTGGCAATTTTTGAAAGCCTGAAAGTGCCTAAATTATATGGCGGAAAATGGGTCAAACGAGCAGCATTAAAAATAGGTATTCCTTATTATCGCTTTTTAGATAAATACCGTTAATGAGAAAGGGCATAGTAAGCAAAATGATTGCTACTATGCTTTTATAATGAATTGCTCGAAGCGTTCATTCGTCTGGTAGTTCTGTTCAATTACACGTTCTACTTGAGATGTACGAGGTCCTTTTGATAACCAAATGCGAAGTTGCTGTATCTGTGCTTCACTCCCTTGCGCAACCACAGCAACGCTGCCATCTTCTCGATTTCTTACATAACCTGTTACACCGATTTGCTTAGCTTCTTGCAAAGTGAAGAAGCGAAAGCCAACACCTTGTACTCTACCAAAGACAAAAAATTGTTTTGTTTGCATACCTACCCCTTTAATCTAAAACGCCCTCGACTGTAACGAGTTTTCATCAAAGCTAAGATCTGTTCTTTTTCACTCGATACGGCTTGCTTACTTTGTTTTGCAACAGTTAAAGAATGTTGAATTGAGTGTGCGTGTGTAATCGCAATGGCGAGTGCATCTGCGGCATCCGCCTGTGGTTTTGCTGAAAGTTGTAGAATACGAGTTACCATATCTTGCACTTGAACTTTATCCGCTGAACCGATCCCTACGACTGTTTGCTTAACTAAACGTGCCGCATATTCAAATACGGGTAAGTCGTGATTTACCGCTGCGACAATCGCTGTACCACGCGCTTGTCCTAATTTAAGTGCTGAATCAGCATTTTTTGCCATAAAAACTTGTTCGATCGCGAACATATCGGGCTGAAATTGCGTAATAATTTCCGTAACGCCTGCATAAATTCGCTTTAAGCGAGTCGGCAAATCATCAACCGATGTCCGAATTGCCCCGCTCCCCAAATATTCTAAATGCTTTCCTGTTTGCCGAATGACCCCATAGCCGGTAATACGAGAACCTGGGTCAATACCTAAAATAATCGCCATGCGCTGTTCCAAAAAATAAAAAAGTGGATTCGTTTTACAAACCCACTTTATATTAAATCCTGTTAAAGAATCAAACTATTTTGCAACCGCACAGTTTTTAGCTAAGATTTGGTTGTTTGAAGTAAACATAACCGGTACCGTTGTTTCAGCTGTTTTTGAATTGAAACCCGTATCTAAGCTCCATACTTTTGTACCTGAGACAAATTTCACGCCATCTTTATAAGCACTATCGACTTTTAAATCTGTGCCGACAACTTTCTTATTAATTGTGACTGTTGCAGTTGATGGCTCGCCATTACTGAAGGTATAAACAGCAACAACCGGTTGGTTAGTTTTACCACTTGCATCACAAGTATAAGAAACGGTTTTTGAGCCGGTTAATAAATCTTTGGTAGCCGTTGCACCATCAGCAACAACATTACCTGCAGCTTTAGCTCCATCAACTACTGCACCACCGGCTGTTTTTGCGCCATCTACAACAGCACCACCTGCTGCTTTCGCACCATCAACAACCGCACTGCCTACATTTCCTACCGCATTTACTGTTGAAGAAGCGATATCTGAAGCCGTTGAACATGCCGATAATACTGCAATTGCACCTAATGTTGGAAGTAATTTAATGAATTTCATTGTGTTTCCTTTCTGTTAAAGTGAAGAAATTTACACTCTTAGAAATTTTTAATCATGAAAAGTTCAAAAAAATCCCTCAATGCTTTCACATTGAGGGATTATTAAGCATTTCACTCTTAAAGTAATGCAGCCACTTCGTCACTAATTTCGCCGTTGTGATACACGTTTTGAACGTCATCACAATCTTCAAGGCGATTAATTAGATCCAATAATTTTGGTGCAGTTTCTGCATCAAGTTGAACAGTGGTTGATGGGATCATTGTTACTTCTGCGTTTTCAATTTTAAAGCCAGCCGCTTCAATACCATCACGCACAGCACCTAAATCTTCCCAAGCAGTATAGATTTCAAATGAACCATCTTCTTGTGGTTGGATATCATCAGCACCCGCTTCAATTGCCGCTTCAGTCAATGCATCTTCGTCTGCACTTGCGATTAAAATTAAACCTTTTTTGCTAAATAAATAACCCACTGAACCTTCAGTACCTAAGTTACCACCACATTTGGTAAAGCTTGGACGAACTTGTGAAATCGTACGGTTTGCGTTATCACTTAAACACTCAACCATCACTGCTGTACCGCCTGGGCCATAACCTTCATAAATTTTGGTTTCCATATTGGTGTCATCGCCACCACCCACACCGCGATCGATCGCTCGGTTGATCGTATCACGCGTCATATTATTTGATAGCGCTTTATCTACAGCTGCACGTAAACGAGGGTTAGAACCAACGTCGCCACCACCTAATTTTGCTGCTGTCACTAATTCACGAATTAATTTTGTAAAAATTTTACCACGTTGCGCATCTTGTGCTGCTTTGCGGTGTTTAATGTTAGCCCACTTACTATGACCTGCCATTCTCTTGTTTCCTTCTTAAAATTTGATGTTGATTAAATTTGTAGGGGCGGGGTTTATCCCCGCCCGAAAAATATTTTTATCTCGCGGGCGGGGATAAACCCCGCCCCTACGAACGATCAAGCGGTCTATTCCGCCAAATATTTTGCAATCGCCTCGGCATTATTCGGCGACTTCGTTAATGTCACCGCCTCACTTACCGAAAGCCATTGATATGCTAAATGCTCCGTCAATACGGGCTCGATCTCATCAGGAACCCCTAATAAAAACCAATGTTCCGTATTATACGTAATTTCAGGGGCATATTTATAGCGAAATTGTGGAAAAATCTCAAACTTCACACAATGATTACAATCATGAAGGGATAAATTTTGCGCAATAATATCAATTCCTGTCTCTTCTAGCACTTCTCGTAATGCCGTGTGATAAGGTTCCTCTCCAACTTCAATTGATCCTGTTACTGATTGCCAAAAACATGGATCATCATTTCGTTGAAGCATCAACACACGCCCTGTATTTTTCGCATAAATGACAACGAGTACAGAATAAGGATTTTTATAGTTCATATTCAATATTATCTTACTAAAGCCTCGCTTATTTTATACTAAATTCATAGCCAATAGGGTGTTAGAAGATGATGTTTTTCTAGACAATTTCACAAAATGCGCAAAAAATGCTAGAATAGCACCAAACGATAGGGATATTTAACGTATTTCTATCGTTTTTGCTTTTTATAATGACAAAAAATAAGGACAAGATATTTTGACAAAAGAAAGAACATTATCACAACACGAAATCCTCACATTTATCGAAGAAAAACTCACACAAAATGATATTTTTGCTCTTCTTAACGGCTTTTGTTATTGGGTAAGGCATAACAATCAACGTACAGAACAACTCTATTTTTTAATTAAAACCTTAAAACAGAATAAAGCGCTTACCCAGCAGCTTTCATCACAATTATGTCGCTGGTTATGTAATACACGTTTATATCCCCTTTTGATCAGCAATGGGATTTTAAGTCGTGATGGGTTTGGACGAGAATTCCGTACACGTTTATACGAAAAGCTCAATCCTGCTGTACGAGATGTGAAAGATTTGCGTGATATTTTCTTTCTTCTCTTTAACGACAAAAATGACTCAAATTGGTTAAATAATATTCCATTACATTATTGGGGCAATTTACTTAAATTATTAAGTCGCTATGCAACAGAGCAAGAGCGTGAATGGGTTAATCATCACTTGCGTGCCGAAGGTTTATTTGCCATTAAAATGCTTGCGATTTGGATTGCAGCAGAAGAAATGGAGCCTGAACTCATGCGACTTGACCCAAGTCTGATTGATGTTGATAGCCCTTTTGTTGCCTTACAGCGTGAAGTTAGCTTATGGATAGAAGCACGCCGACAAAATCAACCTTTTGATGAAGCGCATCTACAAGTCATGTTTATACAAAGTAAAGAATTGATTGAGCGCTTAAAAAAGAAAGGGGCAGCAATGGGCTCTTCACTCAATGTCGCTTATTTATTGGAGCGTTTAGAACAAACACTCAATCGCCTCGCTATGTTAATGGAAGTTTTTGCTTCTAATCGGTTCTTACCTCGAAGAATACTTTTACTCACGGGAAATCTGGCAATTGCTTCGGCTGATCAACATAGTGTATCGAAGCTTTGGAAACAAAGTGTTAGTATGCTGGCAAAAAGCATTACACAAAATACAAGTGATCATGGTGAGCATTATATTACACGCTCTAAAAGCGAATACTGGGCAATGTTTTATTCTGCCGCAGGAGCTGGCGTACTGATTGCTTTAATGGCACTTTTCAAAATTTATTTAGGCGAAATCATAGAAGATAAAGTCTGGAAAGGTATTGCTGAAGGTTTAAATTACGGTATTGGTTTTACCCTTATTTTTATGCTGCACTTTACCGTTGCGACAAAGCAACCAGCAATGACGGCTGCCCGTTTTGCTGATTTTGTTGGGAAAAATCCTCAAGGTAGAGCAGTTAATATGAAACTAGCCCAATTATTGGTTGATGTATTTCGTTCCCAAAGTATTGCGGTAATTGGAAATGTGTTTGTAGCAATAACAGTAGCTTCACTGATCGCACTAGGTTATCAAGCCTACTTCCAAGTCCCGTTATTGACAACCGAACAAATCAATTACCAACTTCATAGTATTGATCCGTTTGGTGGAACCCTTTGGTTTGCAGCTATTGCCGGGGTATGGTTATTCTGTTCAGGACTTATTTCAGGCTATTTTGACAACCGAGCAAATTATTTAAATACGCGTACACGATTACAAAATCATCCATTATTACGCAAAATATTACCTGAAAATTACCGCTTACGCATAGCAGAATATATGCACCAAAACTTCGGTTCAATTATGGGAAACCTCGGTTTTGGTATGTTACTAGGACTAACAAGTGTTGTTGGTTATTTACTGAATTTACCACTAGATATCCGCCATATTGCCTTTTCATCAGCCAATGTCGGTTATGCAACGATAAGCGGAGAATTACCATTTAGCCTCTTTTTACAAAGCCTCTGCTTTGTGTTGCTTATTGGTGTTGTCAATTTAGCTGTAAGCTTCTCCCTTACACTCTCTTTAGCATTACGTTCTCTCGGTGCTGAAGTTGATAGCTGGAGAAGCATTGCTAAATGCGTCTGGCAGATAATCAAACAAAAACCATTAAGTTTGATTTTGCCGGTTTAAACAAAAGGACTAAATTCAGCCATGACCGAATTTAGTCCTTATTAAAGCTATTTTGTATTGTTGTTAGTCGTAATAAAATAGCGAGATTGCTGCATTTTCTTTGCTTTATTGATCAATATCACAGATATTTTTGTGAAATAATTATAAAATAAAATCGCTAATTTAATATTGTTTTGGAGAAAGAAATGAAATCTATGAACTTAACTAAATTCTCATCTGTTTATACAGCTCTATTCATAGCAGGTGTCTTTGGCTCATATTCATCAACAAGTTATGCGTACCAATGTAATAATCAGAATCTTATTAAGGAAGGCTCTCCTAATGCCATTGAAAATGGAACGTTAAACATTTCTCAGTGTAATTATGAATTAAATAAAAGTGAGAAAAATACGAGCAGCAATATTTTTGAGTTAGAAAATAGTAAAGGGAGTATTTTAAACTCAACTATTGATGCTAATGCGGGAGAAAATGATCGTTATTTTTCATTTTCATATCATCAGTTATATCTAAACAATTCTGAATTATTTCTTGATGGTAATAAAATTACATTATCCTCTGATAAAAACACTGGTTTTGGCACAAATACAATATTAAGAGCAAAAAACAATTCAAATATTACAATTAACAATTCCACTTTAAACCACACTACTCCTACAAGTAATAACTTTAGTGTTTTAGACATCGCAAACTCCACATTAAATTTGTCAAATAGTAATCTAATTAATCATAAAGGTACTCCTGTCGAAAGTTCATTTTATGTAAATACTGTATTAGCCAATTTTTATGATTCAAATATAACTATTGTAAATACATCATTTGATGCTCAGAATGATGCTCGAATTATCTATTCTAATGCCTCTACAATTACTATTTCTGATAGCCAGTTTAAAAATTCATTACCTAAAGATACCAGTTTATTGGCATTTAATTTAGATAATTCAAATACAACTATTAGTAATAGCTCAATTAATCTGAATAATGCGTCAAGGTTATTTGATGTTGATAAAGGAAAAATAAATATTGAAAACTCCAATATCACCAATAAACAAAATAAAGAAAAAACTCATTATTTGTAGATGCAATTCTCTCATTTAAAGATGCGAATGTTACTATTAAAAATACTAATATTTCATCTGAAAAAGGCAGTGGTCTTATTTTCATTCAAGATGGTAATTTAGAATTAAATAATGTGTCTGCTCAGCAAAAAGATACAAATGATGGATTTGTTTTGGGGCATATACAATATGGAAATAATACTGTAACGATTAACGACTCTAATCTTACCGCAGAAAGAGCATTTATTTCTGTCATGTCAAGCTATAGCCCAGGGGATAGCTATTTAAATCTTACGCTAAATAATACTACGGTAATCTCTGATACTTTACACTCATCTTCTTATAAAACAGATTTTACGGCAAATAATTCTTTACTTTCTGGTCAAGTATCAAACTCAAATGCAAACTTTACTTTAAGAAATACTGAATGGAATATGCCTTCAAGTTCAAGCATCAGAAATCTCTCATCTGAAAATGTTACAATTTCAATTGGGAAGAAAGAATACTTTTCAACACTTACTATTAATGAAAATCTAACTGGAAATACTCACTTTACTCTAAATACAGACATAGCTAAACAGCGAGCAGACCGCATTGTTGTTAATGGAACAGCAGAAGGTGAACATAACATCACTGTTCAAAATTCTGGCGCTGAACCAAATGAAGAAGGTGGACGTGTTACTCTCGTGGAGATTAATAATCCAAGCACAGCTCTCTTCTCATTAAAAGATAAAGAATTTATTGATCTTGGTGCTTTCCGATATCATCTTGACAAAGAAGGAAATAATTGGGTTTTATTAAATCGTGTAAAAACACCTGAGCCTGTTATTCCACCTGTGGAACCAACTAAACCTGTTACCCCACCTGTGGAACCGGTTAAACCTGTTA
>NZ_ACQL01000114.1 GCF_000175195.1 Actinobacillus minor NM305
TTCGCCCCTTGTATTAGAATATGGGCAAAAGAAAACCCCATTACGAGTACCTTCATAATGGGGTTATAGAGAAAGTAGAGTTGCTTCGCCCCTTGTGCCATTAAGCACGTAGTGTAGATATAAGCCTACTTTCTCATCCACTATCACCCCGGATGGTATCTCAGGCACGTTTTCCGTAGCCCGCATTCACAAGGTTTGGAGGTCAAATGGATAACCCATTATATTACGTTGGCATTGATATTGCCAAAGCTAAATTTGATGTTGCCATTAAATTACAAAACGGCAAGCATAAGCATAAAGTGTTTAAGAATAATCCGGAAGGATTTCAATCACTTATGCAATGGCTCAACACATTCGGTGAAACTTTTCACTGCGTGATGGAAGCCACCAATATTTATCACGAAGCCCTTGCGGATTTTCTGTTTCAACAGCAAATCACCGTCAGCGTGATTAACCCTAAATGCAGTGCAAATTTCACGAAAACCGATAATTTACGCTCTAAAACCGATAAAATCGATGCCAAAATGCTTGCCGATTATGCCGATGAAAAGCGTCATAAATTACCGATTTATCAACCAATTTCGCCTGCTCAACTGGAATTGTTGCGTAAAAATCGCCAACTTGACCACCTGAAAAAACAGTTGGCACAAGAAAAAACACGGCTAACGATGTTGCTTGACAGCGATTGCATTGCTTCAACACAGCAGATGATTGCCTTCATCAAGGCGCAAATTAAGGCTTTGGAAAAAACAATTAAACAGTGCATTAATGCAGATAATACATTGAAAAACAATGTAAAATTGCTTTGCACTATTCCTGCTATTGGCTTTGCAACCGCCGTTCAACTGATTGCCCATTTAGGTGATGGCAGTCGTTTTAAAAATGCAAAAGCAGCCGCCACTTTTGCAGGTTTAACCCCGATGATTAAAAGCTCGGGGAAAAGTTTAAATACCGTTATTGGTATCTCAAAAATCGGGCAATCCGACATTCGCAAGGCACTCTTTTGCCCTGCAATGAACTTTGCCTTTGGCAGCTACAAAAACAGCGTATATCGCTCGTTTGTGCTGCGATTGCTTGAATGCGGCAAACCTAAAATGGTGATTATCACTGCTTTAATGCGTAAATTAGTCACTATTGCACAGGCTGTTTTGCAAAAACAGACAGCATTTAATTTAGACACATTTATGAAATAAAATTTGTTGTGTCTTATGGTATCTACA
>NZ_ACQL01000113.1 GCF_000175195.1 Actinobacillus minor NM305
CTCCCTGATTTTGCTTCTAAACGAAGCAAAATCTGTCCCTCTCCCACAAGGGGCGAGGGTGTGTTTTGGTTGTACATACAATACTGAAAACTTATTTTTAGAATAAAAATTTCTAATTTGAGTGATAAGTAAAACTATTCTAAAATATTCCCAAATTGTTTTATCCTTTAAAATAAATAGAGGTTGAAAATGGCTTTCTCGTTTAAATTGACAAGTGTTGCGGCAATCGCCGTGTGTTTATTTGGCTCAACCATTGCGCAAGCGCATAATGTCTGGCTCGAACGTTCCCCTCTCAATACTAAAATACCTCATTACCTCATTAAATTCGGTCACGAAACCACAGAACCTTATCCCCTCTCTAAATTAACCTCTGTTAGCCAACTCTTTCACGGCAAAATCAGCCCGCTTTCTCCTGCATTTAATAAAATGGACAACAACAAAGGCGAAGCCGTCATTGCGGTGGAAGGTAACATTGTTTTTATTGAGTTTAACAATGGCATTTGGTCAAAATTGCCGAGCGGTAAATATGTAGAGAAAACCAAAAAAGAAGCACCAGATGCAGAATTTTCCATGAACCCGATGAAATTGGGCAAGGCGATTTTAAGCTGGGAGGACGGCGAGGCATTAAAAGCTCATCAACAAGCCTATGAGCTTGTTCCGCAAAGTGAACCTGTGGCAGGTAAACCGTTAGCCATTTTAGTGTTAAAAAACGGGAAACCGGTTAAAGGGATTAAGGTGGGTCTGGGCGAAGATAAGCCGTTTAATTTAACCAATGAGCAAGGCATTGCTTACTTCACGCCAACAGTAGGGTTTAATAAAGTGTGGGCGGAGTTTGAGGAAAAAGTGGCAGACAATCCTGACTACACTGACCGTAGTTATGAATATATGCTGACGTTTGAGGCGAGATAATGAAGTACCTACAAGCGGTCATTTTTTTGCTGTTTTCTACCAATCTGTTCGCTCACGGTATGCATTTATCGGCGCAATATGATGGGCAACAAATCACGGGTAAAGCCTATTATTCCGACCAAACACCGGCAGCAGAAACTTATGTGGAAGCGATAAAACCAAATGAAACCGAACCGGTCGTTTATGGCAAAACCGATAAAGAGGGGCGATTTGTTCTACCGCTCACACAAGAGGGGACTTTTACCGTGATTGTGGAAGGTATGGAAGGGCATCGTGCTGAGGCACAAGTGCAAAAAATCGTCCCACAAACTAACACGGCGGATACTCAGCTATTGCGTGAAGAAATTGAGCAACTGAAAAATAAAATTTATCTGCGTGATGTGATTGGCGGTATTGGCTACATTCTCGGTTTATTCGGCGTTGTCGCACTGTTAAAAGCCAGAAAAGGGGCGAAGTAATGCACTTATCTGAAGGCGTGTTACATAGTTCCACCTTGATGATCGGGGCGGTTTGTGCGGTGGTTGGCGTGGCGATTGGCTTGAAGAAGATGAATTATGAACATCTTTCGATTACCGCACTTTTTGCTTCGGCATTCTTTGTGGCAAGCACTATTCATATTCCGGTTGGAATTGGCAGCGTACATCTGATTTTAAATGGTATTGCCGGATTATTTTTAGGCTGGGCGGTTTTCCCTGCGTTTTTGATTGCGTTAGTCCTGCAAGTATTGCTCTTTTCCTTTGGTGGTTTTGCGGTGTTGGGCGTGAACTTATGCATTATGGCGCTTCCTGCATTGGCGGTGCGTTTGCTGGTTTTCCCGATGTTAAGAAAAGCGACCACTCGCAAAGGGTTGATTTTATCGGGAGTGTTAGCTGGCGTGATTGGCGTGGGCGGTTCAGCATTGATTGCCTCGTTGGTATTAGCCTTTGACGGCGGTAAGGCTTATGGCGATCTTATCGGCTTGTTGCTGGTTTCTCATTTGCCTGTTTTTGTGGTGGATAGCCTAGTCAGCGTGGGCGTGATTTTAACCCTCGCCAAAATGATGCCTGAGGCGTTGAAGTAATGGGCAAAGATGATGGAAAGCAAAACAACGTTTCTTGAACCGCACTACCGCCTTGTTTATGCCTTTATCTTCGGCATTGTGGCAAGCAGTATTCAATCTGCAACATTATTGCTAATTTTGACCGCTTGTACCGCCGCTTGGGTGTGCTTTTTACATAGCCATCAACCGAAACATCTGCTCAAACGTTGGCTGAAATTCAATCTTTTCTCTGTGCTGGTTTGGGCAACATTAAGCTGGAAAATCGGTACCGATGGCGTGGAACTGAATACGCACGGTATCGCTTTAGCGAAGTTGATAACCCTTAGAATGAATTTGATTGTGCTGTCGGTCTGGCTTTTTCTGCACCACGTTACCGACACTATTTTAGTGCAAGTGATTACTAAATTACCGCTGCCAAAAAAACTCAAACATCTGTTTATTCTCACGGTGCGTTATATCGCTCTGTTAAGCGAACTTAACGAAAAAATGGACAGAGCAATGAAAGCACGAGGTTTTAAGCCAAAGTGCAATCTTTATACGATCAAGGTGTATTCGCAGCGAGTTGCGCTTTTGCTTATTCACGCAATGCTAAAAGCAGAAAAGGCAGAAATGGCAATGAAGGCGAGAGGGTTTAGGGTTTAGTTATTCAAAGATGAATTAGGTTCGATAGAGAGTGTGTAGATACCATAAGACACAACAAATTT
>NZ_ACQL01000112.1 GCF_000175195.1 Actinobacillus minor NM305
CAGGGGGTCGCGGGTTCGAGTCCCGTCCGTTCCGCCACTTAATCAAGTAAGGCGAGTTAAATACTCGCTTTAGCTATATGAAATGACATATAGGGGCGTAGTTCAATTGGTAGAGCACCGGTCTCCAAAACCGGGTGTTGGGAGTTCGAGCCTCTCCGCCCCTGCCATTATTTAAGAAACCGATTAGCGAAAGCTAGTCGGTTTTTTTCGTTTTGGGTAAAATTTTATGTTTACTTTTATGTTAGAATTTTGCAAATTTTTATAATAATTTTACCGCTTATATGAACAAACTTGTGCCTTCTCTTGACCCGATTGTTGAGCAATTTCTTGATACCTTATGGCAAGAACACGGGCTATCTGATAATACCGTTTCTTCCTATCGCTTAGATTTAAGTTTATTCACGGAATGGTTGGATGAACCACGAGCTTTCTTAACAGTAGATCACCACACCTTACAAGAATTCTTAGGCTATCGTTTTGATCAGGGTTATAAAGCGAGCAGTTCTCTACGAATGTTAAGCTGTCTACGTAAGTTCTTCCGGTTTTTATATTTAGAGAATTACCGTAAAGATGATCCAACGGCAATGCTGATTTCGCCACGTAAACCTTCTCGGCTACCTAAAACATTGAATGAAGAGCAGGTAATGGATTTGTTAGAGTGTCCTAATCCGCTCGATCCGATTGAATTACGTGATAAAGCGATGTTGGAATTGCTGTATGCAACAGGGTTACGAGTTACCGAGTTGATCTCTTTAACAACGGAAAATTTGAGCTTAAGACAGGGTGTTGTTCGTATTATTGGTAAAGGCGATAAAGAGCGCCTAGTTCCACTTGGCGAAGAAGCGAGCTATTGGATCCAAGAGTTTTTTCAGTACGGACGGGGGATTTTATTAAATAATGAACCTTCGAATGTTGTTTTCCCAAGTAAACGAGGGCAGATGATGACTCGCCAAACATTCTGGCATCGCATAAAACATTATGCTGTTTTGGCTGGTATAGATAGTGAAAAATTATCGCCACACGTCTTACGCCACGCTTTTGCCACGCATTTGGTTAATCACGGGGCTGATTTACGGGTTGTACAAATGCTTTTAGGTCATAGTGATTTATCCACAACACAAATTTATACGCACGTAGCAAAAGCTCGTTTAAAATCCTTGCACGAGAAATATCATCCTCGTGGTTAATTAACTTTTAAAAACTTTGAGCAATATATCCCCTTTTAGGATGAGAGGGGTTCGTTCTCTTTCCCAGACAGGAATTTGATATTTCTGCCAAATTTTCTTCATTTCTTCGTGATATGTTTTACCGTCTTCTTTGATTTTTCCCTGATACTTTAGATGAACAAAGAGCTTTTCTTGTTGTAACGCTTCAGAGAGCGGCAAGCGGTCAATTTTATATGCTGTTTGGTAAATAATTTCATCTTTAGAGCGAATGAGGCGGCCTAATTCATTCGGTAGAATAATGGTTTCTTGTTGCAGAATCTCTTTTGAGAAGGCTGTAACCGGCGTATAAATGGGCGTAATAAACAAACGGTTCTGATAGCGTCTTAACATTTTATCGCCTAACTGAATTTCTGGGTTTTTATCCCCTTTAGCAAGAATAATATTCTGAATAATTTGTTCGAGCTGTACCGTTGAAGGCATTAACATTTGTTGTTCTGAGAACCAAAGCCTGAGCAATGCTTGTTGCTTTATTTTCGCTAAGCTTGCAAAATCTTGAATAACGAGCGTTTGCCCATCTCTATATTTTGCTAATTCTTCACAGAGTAGTTCATCTAAAAGTTGTTGCTGATTAGCAAGATGCTCACAACTTCTCGCAACCATTCGGTTAAATTGCGTCCATTGCTCATTTAGCACGGGTAATACCTTATGTCGTAAGAAATTCCTATCATAATCTGTAGATTGATTGCTTTCATCTTCAATCCAGCTTAGATTTTGGCTTTTCGCGTAAGTTAGAATATCATTTTTACTAATAGCAAGAAGCGGTCTGAAAATGGGAAAATTTTGCGAAAAATTTACCACTTGCATAGCGGAAAGCCCTTTCACGCCACTTCCTCTTTTTAATGCGAGCAAGAATGTTTCAACTTGATCATCAAGATGATGTGCCGTAACAACAACTTCATTATGCTCCCGTACTTCACGGATTGCTTGATAGCGTTTTTCACGTGCTTCTGCTTCAATGCCTTTCTTACCATTAACTTGAACATATTTAACACACAATGGAATAGCGTGTTGCTGGCAATAGTGTTGGCAAAATGTAACCCATTGATCCGCATTAGGGCTTAAACCGTGATGGATATGTATTGCTCGAAGTTCTAGTTTAAGTTGATTTAAAAGATAAAGAAGAACAACAGAGTCTATGCCTCCACTTAAAGCGACTAAAAAACGTTTTTGCGTAGGGAAATGAAGGGCTATTTGAGCTCGAAGTTGTTGAAGTAAAGTCGGTAGTGAAGACATAATGACGCTGTGTAGTAGAGGGCATTCTTGATGCCCTAAATGTTATTTACCAATACAAAATGAGCTAAAAATATTCCCTAACAGATCATCAGAGGTAAATTGCCCCGTGATTTCGCTCAGTGCATTTTGTACCATACGTAATTCTTCTGCCAGTAATTCGCCGGCAAAGAATTGAGTAAGCTGAACGTGCCCACGTTCTAAATGCTCTGCAGCAGTTTCTAAGGCTTGTAAATGACGGCGGCGTGCAAGGAAGCCTCCTTCCGTTGAGCTTTGATAACCCATAGACTGTTTCAAATGCTCACGTAATAAATCTACACCGACTTTCGTTTGTGCCGATAAGCGAATAAGGGTAAAACCGTCTTGTTGCTCAAGCCCTTCGCTTTCGCCTGATAAATCGACTTTATTACGAATAACGGTAACAGGAATGTTTTGAGGTAATTTTGCTAAGAATTCTGCCCATTCTGTTTTGAAAACATCTGCCTGCTGTTCGCTACTATCAATCATCAATAAAACGTGATCGGCTTGAGCAATTTCATCCCACGCTCGCTGAATACCGATGCGCTCTACTTCATCACTAGCGTCTCGTAAACCAGCGGTATCAATAATGTGCAAAGGCATTCCATCAATGTGAATATGCTCACGTAAGACATCACGTGTTGTACCAGCAATGTTGGTCACAATAGCTGCTTCACGACCGGCAAGTGCATTTAATAGGCTCGATTTGCCAGCATTAGGTTTGCCTGCAATCACGACTTTCATGCCTTCACGTAGAATAGAGCCTTGTTTTGCTTCTTTTCGAACATTCGCTAATTGCGTAATGATGTCATTTAATTTTGCTTCAATTTTACCATCGGCAAGAAAGTCAATTTCTTCATCAGGGAAGTCAATCGCTGCTTCTACGTAAGTGCGCAAATAAATAACAGAATCTACCAGCTCATTTACTTTATTAGAGAATTCACCTTGTAAAGATTTAAGTGCCGAACGAGCAGCTTGTTCGCTAGTTGCATCGATTAAATCAGCGATTGCCTCTGCTTGAGCTAAATCCAATTTGTCATTTAAAAAGGCTTGTTCAGAAAATTCGCCTGCACGGGCAATACGAACCCCTTTTACCGCCAAAATGCGTTTGAGTAACAAATCTAAAATTACTTGACCGCCGTGTCCTTGTAATTCAAGGACATCTTCGCCGGTAAATGAATTTGGTGCTTTAAAGAAGAGAGCAATCCCTTGATCTAAAACAGTGCCGTCCGTATCCATAAAGGGCAAGTAGTTTGCTAAGCGAGGTTTGAGTTCTTTGCCGACAACCGCTTTGGCAACTTCATTGGCAAGAGGACCAGAGACACGTAAAATCCCCACGCCGCCTCGTCCGATTGGTGTGGCTTGCGCCACAATGGTTTCTTTCATTGAATTATCCTGTCTAATAGTATTGCAGTCGTAAGATTTTTCCGAAAATAGACCGCTTGTTTGGCGTGCATTATAGCAGAAATTTAGGTACAGCGTTTGTAAGAATGGCTACTTACAAGCTGATGAGGTTTGAGAGATTTTAACAAAGAAAAAAGCACGCTCAATGAACGTGCTTTTCGGAATAGGTTAATTATTTCTTACGGGTATGTAAGCCTTTTTTCTCTAACTGACGGTAGATTAACCATTGTTGTACAATGGTAATGCAGTTTGATGTTAGCCAGTAAAGTACCAAGCCTGATGGGAACCATAAGAAGAATACAGTAAACATAACCGGCATAAATGTCATCACTTTTTGTTGCACTGGATCAGCAATAGGTGTTGGTGACATTTTTTGTAATAAGAACATTGAACCACCCATTAAAAGTGGAAGAATGTAATAAGGGTCTTGAGCCGATAAGTCTTGAATCCAACCAAAGAATGGTGCGTGACGTAATTCTACTGCTTCCATAAATGTCCAATATAATGCGATGAAAATCGGCATTTGGATTAAGATTGGTAAGCAACCGCCCATAGGGTTTACTTTCTCTTCTTTGTAGAGCTTCATCATCTCTTGGCTCATACGTTGGCGATCATCGCCGAAACGCTCACGCATTTCTTGGATACGTGGCTGTAACATACGCATTTTTGCCATTGAAGTGTATTGCGCTTTGGTTAAAGGATAAAGCAAGGTTTTAACCACAATCGTTACACAAATAATTGCCAAGCCCCAGTTCACCACAAGTTTTTGAATCTGCGTTAATAACCAGAATAACGGTTTAGCAATAAACCACGCCCAACCATAGTCAGCCGTTAAATCTAAATGAGCGGCTGTTTCTGCCATCTCTTTTTGATCTTTCGGCCCCGTCCAAAGGTGTGTAGAAATGGTTGCATCACTATTTGGCGCCACAGAAGTTAATGCACCACGGTAACCAATAGTCGCTACACCATTATCAGAAACACGAGTGTAAATTGTCATTGGTTTATCTTGTTGTGGAACCCAAGCTGAAACGAAATAGTGCTGTAAGATTGCTACCCAACCGGTATTACTTTCGATAGATAAACCACCGTTCGCAATGCCTTGTTCAGCTTTACGTTTTTTCTCATCAGCCATTTCTTGGAAAGAGTATTTTTTATAGTTAGTTTCTGAGGAAGAGTAAGCACCGCCCGTATAAGTTGGCATCGTTAAACTGCCAGAGCTTTCAACTAAAGTGTGTTTTAATTGACCGTAAGGCTGAACTTCCACTACTTCTGCAGAATTATTTTTAATGTTGAAATCAACACCGACATTGTAGCTACCACGTTTTAACGTAAAAGTTTTGGTATAGACTACGCCATCTTTTTCAAATGTTAAAGGCACAGAAATTTCATTTTGACCTTCAGCAAGTTTAAAGCTGTCTGCCGTGGTTTGGTATTGGGCACGACCATTATTAGTATCAATACCGTTTTTACCGATTAAACCACTTTGAGCAACATACAGTACTTTGCTATTGTCTTGTAATAATTCAAATGGGGTGTTTGAATGTAACTCTGCGTGATGTTTTAATAAATCTGAATCAATCACATCACCGCCTAGTGTATCAACTGTTAGGCGTAACACATCACTTTCAATGGTGATCGTTTTTCCTTTGCTATTGGACTCAGCCACATTTTGAGTTTGTGACGTTGCCGCAGGCACATCGCCTGATTGTTGTTGAGCTTGAATTTGAGCTTGTTTTTGCGCCTGAATTTCAGGATTGAAATCTTGTTGCCATTGGGTAAATAGCAAAAAAGAAACCAATAACAAGCCAACGACCAATAAACTACGATTTGAATTCATAGGAATTTCTCTTGTTTAGGTAAGTGGATAAAAGAAAAGCATTTTATAATAGGTTGGAGGGAGATCCAACCGCCTTTTATTGCTTTTCATGCTTTTTATATGCTTAAGCGGTCAGATTTTCTAAATTTCTTGCGAAATCTCAAAAATTTAACCGCTTGATCAGGTTATTCGGCTTTAGGTTGTTTCTCTAAGACTTTCGTTGAGAGGCGGGCGGTTGCACACAAATGTCCGTGTTCATCTTTTGTATCAATTTGCCAAACATGAATTTCTCGTCCGAGCTTAAGGGGATACGCTCGTGCTATTGCTTTATGACCATGTTTGATTGATTTTAAGTGGCTGATGTTTAATTCCATACCCACGGCGATTTGATCTGCTTCGCAAACAAGAAGTGAGCCTGCATTTGCAACAGTTTCAGCCAACGTAGCAGAAATACCACCGTGCAATACGCCAAATGGTTGCATTGTCTTTTCATTGACGGTAAGTTGAGCTTCAATCCAATCTTCGCCAATTTCAGTAAATTCAATGCCCAAATGTCCAACGGCGTTACCTTGGCATAATTCATTAAGTTGCTCAACGCTAGCGGTTTGTTTCCAAATTGATGTCATTATTGTTCCTTTGTTTATGTTAAAACAACCTAGCACGAGCCGTGCTAGGTTCGTTAAGCCCAGCCCCTCTGGGGCTGAATGGAAGAGCTGCAGAGCGGCTCAGATTAAGTAACCCTATACGGCTCGTATAGGGGTTGTCCTCTTTTGTAAAGAAGGGAATTCGTCAAGTTACAACACCTCAAGTAAAGCCTGAATAGGGTGTTTGATGACTTGATGTTCCATTCGTTTTACTTGCGAGCGGCAAGAATAGCCGGTTGCTAAACAACGCTCAAGCGGTTTATTTTGCAATTTTTGTTGCCAAGATTGTTGATAAATGGCTTTTGACATCGCTAAATGGCGGGTTTCGTGTCCAAATGTACCAGCCATGCCACAGCAACCTACGTTTTCATTTACAAGCGTTTCGCCAAAGTGAGCAAAAATCGTTTGCCACTCTTTTGTAGAAGCCGGTAGTTCGGTGGCTTCCGTACAATGGGCAAATAAATGCCACGGTTGTTTATTTGAAATGGCTTTTTGATATGCAGCAAAATGTCCATTTTGAACATTCTCTTTTAACCACTCGTGAGCCAATAAAACGTTAAAATTGCCACGTTTTTCTTTTAATACATCACGATATTCATCACGGTAAAGCAAGGTAAGCGCAGGATCTACCGCAACCATCGGCAAGCCTAATCTTGCAATGCGATTTAAAAAATCAGCTTGATTTTGGGCTGTTTTGGCAAATTTACGTAAGAAACCCTTGATGTGTTGTGCTTTCCCGCTTGGCTTAAATGGCAAAACAATAGGTTTAAAGCCAAGTTTTTGTACAAGGCGTACGAAATCAGCAACCACTTTTGCATCATAAAAAGAGGTAAACGGATCTTGAACAATCAACATTGTTTTGCAATCTTTTGCAGAAAAATGACCGCTTGCAGCTTGTTGTTCTAAGCTCTCTAATGTTTCGCCCTGATAACCGATTTCAACAAGTTGTTGGTTAAGTGTCGGCACAGATAATGCAGGCAAATAAGTCATTCCAATCGTTTTATTTGCTACCGTTTCCGCTAGTTTATTGGTGCTAAAGAAGTTGAAGAATTTAGGGGCTCTCGCCATATAAGGTGCGATAAATTCTAAGTTTGACACCACGTAATCTTTTGCTGGGCGTAAATAACGAGCGTGGTATAACTCATTAAATTGTGAGCGGAAGGTCGGCACGTCAATTTTTATCGGGCATTGGCTTGCACAAGCTTTACACGCAAGGCAGGTGTCCATCGCTTGTTTAACTTCGTGAGAAAAATCGTATTCTCTCCGTTTATTCCACGTATTGCGGATTTTTGCAACAAAATCAGATAATTTGACCGCTTGTTTTTCGTCTTTGAAAATTAAATCTTCAGGCGAAACATTTTGCGCAGCTAATAAACGTAGCCATTCACGAATTAAAGTCGCCCTGCCTTTCGGCGAATAAAGGCGGTTTCCACTCACTTTCATTGATGGGCACATTGTGCTATGCACGTCAAAGTTAAAGCACAGCCCATTACCATTACAATTCATAGCACCTTTAAATGCTTCACGCACTTGGATTGGAATTTGGCGGTCAAAATCGGCTCGCATTTGCGAGTCGATAGCATAAAGTTGAGCATCGCTTTCGAGTGGCGTACAGATTTTGCCCGGGTTAAGGCGGTTTTGCGGATCAAATAGCTGTTTAATGTAGCGTAGTTCTCGCCAAAGTTTTTCGCCAAAGAAGCGCTCGCCATAGTAAGCTCGCATTCCTTTACCGTGTTCCCCCCAAATAAGTCCACCATATTTATAGGTTAATTCAACAACTTGATCTGAAATGGCTTTAAAGGTTTTCACTTGTTCAAGGTCGCATAAATCCAATGCCGGGCGAACGTGCAAGACGCCGGCATCTACGTGCCCAAACATACCATAGGGGAGCTGGTAACTATCTAATAGCGAACGGAATTCCACAATATAATCAGCAAGATTTTCTGGCGGTACAGCTGTATCTTCGACAAAAGCAATAGGTTTTGCCCAGCCTTTGGCATTACCAAGTAAACCTACGGCTTTTTTACGCATCGCATAGATTTTCTCGATAGAGTCTAAATCGTGGCAGACTTGGTAGCCAATAATACCGGCTTCATTTTTTGTCATTTTTTCATCAAGTGCCAAACACAAGGCAGAAACTTGCGCCTCAATTTCCGCTTGGTTACTAGACGCATATTCCACAATGTTGATACCTAAAATCGGGTTGTGAGGGTCTTCCGTCAGCAAATCTGAAACAGAATGCCACACAATATCTTGTTTCGCTAAATTGAGTACTTTGGAATCTACGGTTTCTACCGACAGCGCTTTTGCTTGTAACATAAAAGGTGCAGAGCGCAGTGCGGCATCAAAAGAGTTATATTTAATGTTGATTAAGGTGCGATATTTAGGAATAGGCAATAAATTAAGTTTAGCCTCACAGATAAAAGCAAGTGAGCCTTCTGAACCAGTCAAAATACGTGTGAGGTTAAATTCGCTCTCATCATCATTGAAGACATTTTTTAAATCGTAACCGGTAATAAAACGGTTCAACTGTGGGAGTTCAGTAAGTACCTGTGGGCGAACCTCTCGACAGCGACTAAAAACTTCTTGATGAAGCTGCTTGCCTAAAGGCGATAAATTGAAATGTTCTAAATTAGCAAAAAAATTATCCGTTTTGACCGCTTGTGTTTCTAGAATTTCGCCATTGATTAGCACAGATTTAAGGGCTAAAACGTGATCAGAGGTTTTGCCGTATTGTAAGGAACCTTGCCCTGAGGCATCTGTGTTAATCATTCCACCTAAAGTCGCGCGATTGCTAGTGGAGAGTTCTGGGGAGAAAAATAACCCATAAGGCTTGAGGTATTGGTTAAGTTGATCTTTGACGACACCGGCTTGCACTCGAACCCAGCGCTCTTCGACATTGAGTTCTAAAATTTGGTTCATATGGCGTGAGAGATCAATAATAATATTGTTATTAAGCGATTGCCCGTTGGTTCCAGTGCCACCACCACGAGGTGTGAATGTTAAGGATTGAAATTCAGGTTTTTGAGCAAGTTTGGTTAGAATAACAATATCAGATACTGTTTTTGGAAATAAAATCGCCTGTGGAATTTGTTGATAGACGCTATTATCGGTGGCTAACGATAAACGGTCAGCATAGCTACTCGCGATGTCGCCGCTAAAATGCTGGCGGGTAAGTTCTTCTAAATAGCGTTGAACCAGCGGATTTTGTTGTGGGATATTGGTTAATCTAGGAATCATAATTTATTCCTTCATTATAGTTAATTGATAGGCTGATCTTAGCAAAAAATTCTTCTGTGGAGAAATGTAACATATAATTTAAAAAATGAAAAAATTTGTTTATTAAATGGTTTTTGGTATAAAAAACCACCAAGCAACGTATTTTTATTTATATTTTGAACAAAAAAATCATTGATTTTAGGAAATCTTCCTTAGATAATATGCAATATTCTTGCCCATCTTCTTAAGGACAAGAATGGAGTGAGAGTAGTTAAATAAAAATTACTCAAGTTTCACTTTCTTTAGTCTTTCCATCTATAAAAAGAAGATGAAAGGCGTGGTTAAGATTCGATACTAAATTTGGTATTGAAATGTTTTTATGTAATATGATGACAAATTAGAGGGTCATTAAAATGAAAAAATCATTAGTTGCATTAGCAGTATTAGCTGCATCAGCAGCAGCAACAGCAGCTCCACAAGCTAACACTTTCTACGCAGGTGCTAAAGCTGGTTGGGCAAACTTCCGTGACGGTTTCACACAATTCGAGTCAAGCCAAGAAAATCCTAAGCTTAACAATGGTTACGGTATCAACAAAAACACTGTAACTTACGGTGTTTTCGGTGGTTACCAAATCTTAAACCAAAACAACTTTGGTTTAGCAGCTGAATTAGGTTATGACTACTTCGGTCGTGCGCGTGGTAACACTACGTTTGCAGGTGAAGATAGAGAAAAAGTAGCTGCAAAACACACAGCTCACGGTGCTCACTTAAGCTTAAAACCAAGCTATGAAGTAATTCCTAACTTAGACGTTTACGGTAAAGTAGGTGTTGCATTAATCCGTAATGATTACTTTGTTCAATCTACACCGGTTAAAGGTAAGCGTACTAAAGTTCATACATTAAAACCATCTTTAACTTTAGGTGCAGGTGTTGAGTATGCAATTTTACCAGAATTAGCAGCACGTATTGAATATCAATACGTAAACAAAGTAGGTAACTTAGATAAAGCAGCTCGTAAAGCAGATAAGCAAGGTACAAACTACCAATTTAGCCCAGACTTACACTCAGTATCTGCAGGCTTAAGCTACCGCTTTGGTCAAGGTGCAGCACCAGTTGCAGCGCCAGCAGAAGTAGTAACCAAAAACTTCTCAT
Organism: Actinobacillus minor NM305; assembly: GCF_000175195.1. GTDB lineage: Bacteria > Pseudomonadota > Gammaproteobacteria > Enterobacterales > Pasteurellaceae > Haemophilus_A > Haemophilus_A minor. The sequence goes on from NZ_ACQL01000112.1 coordinate 10,710, forward strand.
TCAGCTCTGATGTATTATTCGCATTCGGTAAATCAAGCTTAAAACCGGCAGCAGCACAAGCTTTAGATGCAGCGAACAATGAAATTAATGCATTAGGTTTAGCGAACCCGGCAATCCAAGTAAATGGTTATGCTGACCGTATCGGTAAACAAGCAGCTAACTTAAAACTTTCACAACGTCGTGCAGAAACAGTAGCGAACTACTTAGTTTCTAAAGGTCAAAACGCAGCGAACGTAACAGCAGTAGGTTACGGTTCAGCTAACCCGGTAACTGGCAACACATGTGATGCAGTGAAAGGTCGTAAAGCATTAATCGCTTGCTTAGCACCAGATCGTCGTGTAGAAGTTCAAGTACAAGGTTCAAAAGAAGTAACTATGTAATATAGTGGCTTTTGAGTCGATAATATAAAAAACGCCCATCATTTGATGGGCGTTTTGCTATATCTATTTTCTATTTAAGCAAATCTTTTAAGGTCGTTTTCATTTTAGAAACTTGTTCTAAGTAAAGATCTTTGTTCTCTAACTCATCAATGAGGTGTAATACGGCTTGAGACAAAGTCATTTCCTTTTCGTTGGCATATTTGGAAAGTTGTAACCAACTCGCATACTCTAAATCAATCGATTTTTTCTTTGTAGAAAGTTTTTCTGCATTAAAAAAGCGCTTACGTCTTGCTCGAATAGATTGGCGCATTTTTTTACGCTGTTCAGCCGTCATTTCACTTTTGATCCATTTCTCAATTTCTTCAGGCTGATGTTGTAATGTCGTGAGGTACTGGATTTTGAGCTCAATCATACTTGATTCAGCATACTTTGTAATATTTTCCCCTTCGCGATGTTTTTTTAGTAAATATTTCCATTTCCAGTTTGCTTCTTGTGCCTCTAATTTTTGGTATCTCATATTATTCTCTTTATTTTCTATTTTGAATTTTAGGCAAGTATAGCGGAATTTTGTATAATAAACCAAATTTCTATTATGAGGCTTATTTGTGACTTTATCCCCTTTAGCTTGGCAAGATCTTACTCTAACGTATCATTTTGATAAGCAGACTAAAGATGTTTCTTTTTTTGATTTCCAAACAAATGCACAACGTGCCATCGAGCAATTTATTCAAGCTCAATCTGGCGCATTACTTGTGATGAAAACAGAATCCTTCCCTGAATATATTGAGGAAATTCGAGATTATTTTCATCAAAAGCAATCTGCGCCGGTTGTGATTAAAACAGAGTTTACCAGACGGCATTTATTTGGATATAGCCTTTTTCTTGAAAAAGAGAATAAGGTGGAAACGCTTGAGGGTGCAATTCAAGCTGCGGAGCAAGGTATCTTAATTCTAAATCTGAAATCTTTGCTACTCGACATCACGCAATGGGATAAATTAAAGCAGGCTTTATTATTTGGTTATTATGAGCAACATATGGCGAATGATATTCCAAAGTTGCTTCCTCCGATTCAAACACAATTTAAATTAGTGTTGCTTGGAAGCCGAGAAGATATTTCATTGTTAGTCGAATATGACAATGATTTATACCAATTTGCTCAATATACGGAAATTGAATCTTATTTAAACGTCAATGAAGCGACATTAACTCAATGGGGAAACTATGTTTGTTGTTATGCTCAAAAGCGATTTAGCAAAACCTTTAAGCCTAACGCACTCGAACAACTATTGCAGTATTACGTGCGAGAGAGTGAAAGCCAACATTTGATTTCAATTTCGCCTACTTTGTTGAAAAAGCATTTATCCGGACTTGCAAATTTTTACGCAAATCAGACCGCTTTTTCTAATATCAGCCCCTATTTTGATGAAATAGAGGAGCAGTCCGCTGTTCTAAGTCGCTATACTTTACAGGATATACTGACTAACCAACTTTATATCGAAACGGATGATGAGGAAATTGGGCAAATTAATGGCTTATCAGTGATTGAGTTTGATGGCGTACCACATGCTTTTGGCGAACCTTTGCGTATTAGCTGTAATGTGCAATATGGCGATGGGGAAATTACGGATATTGAACGTAAAGTTGAGCTCGGCGGAAATCTTCATTCTAAAGGGATTATCATTGCGCAATCCTGTTTGGCGAATTTATTAGAATTTCCTACACAGTTACCTTTCTCTGCTTCACTAGCATTTGAGCAATCTTACGGTGAGGTTGATGGCGATAGCTCTTCTTTAGCTATTTTCTGTGTGTTAATCAGTAGTTTGGCAAAATTACCTATCCAACAATCTTTAGCGGTTACGGGCTCAATAGACCAATTTGGTAATATCTTGAGTGTGGGGGGCGTTAATCAAAAAATTGAAGGCTTCTTTAATCTATGTAAGGCGAGAACGCTTACAGGAAAACAAGGCGTTATTATTCCTGCGGTTTGTGTTTCTCATTTAAGTTTAAAGTCAGAAGTGATTGAAGCAGTAAAAAATAAGCAGTTCAATATCTGGCCAGTGGAAAGTGTGTTTGATGCGTTAGACATTTTATTTGATCGACCATTTTATGATGAAGAAAATCGTTCAGAAAGCGAAAAACCTTCGCTCTTTAGCTTGATTCATCAAACGATAGAGCAGAACCAGCAAGCAGAATCTGGGCATTCTTTATTTGAAAAACTTTATCGTTATTGGAAGCGTAACTGATCCGACAAGTTTAGCTTACACTTGTACGCCAATTTAAAAGCCTGTACTATCTACCTTAGTTTATTATATTAAATAAGGTCTGATATTCAGGCTTTTTCATTTATCTTACAGGATGATAAAAATATGGACACATGTACGCCAAATATTAAATCAAATTATAGCTACGAAGACTTACTTGCTTCAGGGCGAGGTGAGCTTTTTGGGAAAGAAGGCCCACAACTTCCGGCGCCTTCCATGTTGATGATGGATCGTATAACCAGCATGCTCGAAAATGGTGGGAAATTTGATAAAGGTTATATTGAAGCCGAGCTTGATATTCATCCTGATTTACCATTCTTTGGCTGCCATTTTATTGGTGATCCCGTTATGCCTGGCTGTTTAGGTTTAGATGCAATGTGGCAATTAGTGGGCTTTTTCCTCGGTTGGGTCGGAGGTAAAGGCAAAGGGCGTGCATTAGGTGTTGGGGAAGTGAAATTCACAGGACAAATTTTGCCAACTGCAAAAAAAGTGATTTACCGTATCAATATGAAGCGTGTCATTAACCGCAAATTAGTGATGGGTTTAGCAGATGGTCAGGTTGAAGTAGATGGTAAAGTGATTTATACCGCAACAGACCTAAAAGTGGGCTTATTCCAAGATACTTCTGCGTTCTAAGTAACTTATTTTTGCGATCACGCTCGAAAAGTTGAATTTTTCAAATTTACATCCTTTCTAAAAAAGCACATAGTATTTCTCAAAATGATGACAGAGAAATACTATGTTGCGATCTTTTACTCTTATTGAAATTCTGATTACATTTTCTTTACTCGTTATTTCTCTCTTTTTTATTTCACCAGTTATTTTTAATTTGAATGATAAATATGCATTACAACAAGAAATTGCGAATATTCAATCTTTTATTTATCAGATTCAAACAAAAGCACGTTATACCAAAAAAAGTTTTTCTTTAACTATTTCACAAGATAGTCAAGAAAAGCGTTGGTGTATTATTGCAATTCAAAAATCTAGTTCGAAGCAAATTATTTGCGACTGTTTGCACTTAAATAGCTGTGTATTAAATGATGAATATTATCTTTATCAAAATCAGCATCAGAATGTGCTATTAAAAAATAAAAGTTTATATCCTAAATCATTTATTAACATAGATGGTTTGGCGGCAAGATTAGAATCTAAATGTATCAATATCAGTCGAAATAAAGTGAGTCAAATTTTACAGTTTGACCAATGGGGACGAGTTTATGTTATGCCGGAAAATAAACGTAGCACCTGCAAAGATTAAAGGGGGAAGATTCTCTGCATTTAGCTTGATAGAGATATTAATTTCGTTGGTATTAGGGAGCTTATTACTTTTATCGCTCAGTGCCTTATATAGCCAATTTTTAGCTTCACAGATTAAGCAAGATGAACGCTTATTGCTACAAAAAGAAGCACACCAGCTGATCAATTACTTCCAACAACATATTCAACATTTGGGTTATCAAGGGCAAGCAAGAGCAGATAGCAATTTTGCTCTTTTTGAACAAAATGGGCAGCGTTATGCTTTAGTAAAACCAAGTTGTTTTATCTTTTTCTATGATTTAAATAATGATGGCTGTTTGGGAAAACGTGCTACAAAAAATACCGCTTGTACTCAAGGTGAGTTAAATAATACAAAGGAACTTGCAAAAGAAATTTTTGGTTTTAAATTAGAAAATAAAGAGATTTATCTTTATGCCGATAATCAACTTATTAATTGTTCTCGAGAACAATGTAAAAGCCTTTTAAGTAGTTGCGGAAATAGTTGGAAAAAATTAACATCCAGTGAGTTATTTCAGGTAACAGATCTCGCTTTTTCGTGGAAAAAGCAAGACCAACTTTTACAAATTGATCTCGCTCTCATTTCGGCGAAATCGCCACAAATCAATTATCGTGTCACTGCTTATACTTATATTTTAAATACTTTATGATGAAATTAAAGATAGAAGCCTCGGCTCTTTTTGTTTCGCTTATTTTAATCAGTAGTTTGTTGGCATTCATTTTTATGACAAAGGAAGTGTGGTTGAACCAAGAAAATGCTGCGCTTTATTATTACAAGCGGTATCTTTCCGACAAATTTTTACTAAAAGAACAGCTTGCTGAAGGTAGTGATTGTGCGGAGTATAAAGCGAATTTTGTTGAAAAAAATCTTGGCTATATAACATATCACTACCAATGTGAAAAACAGAGTTTATTTATTCAGAAACCCACTAAAGAGAAATATATCGCTTTTACCGATATTCAGGATTGGTTGGCGTTAGATAAATTCCAATCAGAGATTTACTATATTCGTTCTTTGAAAGATCTACCGCCAAGTAGCGAACAAGATCCGAAAATTGTGGTTGCTCAAAATCGTATTGATGAAAAGCTTGAAGAGCATTTTTATGGGATTATTATTACGCAAGATTATTTTGATATTACCGGCACAAAGAAAATCTACGGCACATTATATTCCGGATTTGATAATGAAAGAGAAGAGCGGAATCTCACATTTAAACGCAGTGTGATTGATAATTTAGACCAAAAATACTCCATCTGGCGAGAATTGCCTTATACAAGGAATATATTAAATGATCCGTAACAAAATAAAGGCGGAAACCTTTGTTTCCCTTTTGGTGGTATTGACATTGTTTGCTCTGATTTGGTTAAGTTATACCACTTGGTTGCAAACACAATCAAAAAAGCAGAGCCAGCTATATCAAGAACAACAAGCCTTACAGATTGTTGAAAACCAGCTTGCATTACAAATGGCAAGGGTTGCGTGTGAGTCTCAGGTTCAGCAGAACCAGTTGGTATTTCATATTCAATGTTCTTCGAATGCGATAACCGTAAAATATCCACAAGGGCAGGTAACGATCAAAAAATCGAACAGCAAAACAAATTGAATCTCCCTGTAAATTCAAGCACAATAGCTCATTCAATAGGGGGCTTATATGTTTACGGTTTATTATTCTAATCAGCTTACGGCATTAGCCGAAATGCTCATTCATCATCAAAAGGTTAATCCAAACGAAGATCCATTCCAACCAGAAACCATTTTGGTGCAAAGTGTCGGCATGGCACAATGGCTACAAATGCGAATTGCGGAAAGCATGGGCGTTGCAGGAAACTATGAATTCCCATTTCCAACCAGTTTCTTATGGCAGCAATACCGTTTGCTTTTTCCTCATCTCCCTAAAGAAAATATTTTTGAACGTGGTGTGATGACATGGCGTTTAATGCGAATTATTCCTTCTGTTCTTGAACACCCAGAATTTCAAGGTTTACGTGCTTATTTAACACACGATAAAGAGCAAGACTCACTCAAGCTATATCAATTAGCAACAAAAATTGCTGATTTATTTGACCAGTATTTGGTTTATCGCCCTCATTGGCTTGTACACTGGGAGAATGGACAATGGCAAGAGGTGGTCAGAGAAATTCAGAGCCAGCCTTTTTCTGCGAGTCATCAAACAGGCATACAAGAGAATGTTCATTGGCAAAGCCGCTTATGGAATTTGCTCATCGAAGATACCCGAAAAGATTACGATGAGTTGTTGTTTACCACGTCTCATCGTGCTTATTTGCAACAAAAATTCTTCGACAAGCTCGAAGATTTAATTGAAGAAGAGTACAAAAAATTACCTAAACGCATTTTTGTTTTTGGTATTTCTTCCCTCCCGACAACACAATTTGCAACACTCTTAAAATTAAGTGAGTATTGTGATGTACATTTATTTTTCTTAAACCCAAGTCAAATGTATTGGGGCGATAGCATTGAAAATGTCGCTTTAGAAAAAATGGCACTCAAGCAGCAATTATCGGAAACAGAAATTCAGCAATTACTTGCTCAGCAAGGCAATCAGTTGTTATCAATGTGGGGAAAACAAGGGCGAGATTTTTTTGATCAACTTGCCGAATACTCGCCTGAGCCAATCGAACTTTTCTTTGAAAATGATCAAGAGCGTAATTTATCTCGTTTAAAACAAGCCATTTTAAATAATGATAATCCGAGCTATCTTGAGTTAGAAAACGACAATTCCATTCAAATTCATAATTGCCATAGTGCAATGCGAGAAGTGGAAGTCTTACAGAATCAGCTCCTTCGCTTATTTGAGCAAAATCCGCACCTTTCGCCAAAAGATATTATCGTGATGGCGGCGGATATTGAGCAATACGCCCCTTACATTAATGCGGTCTTTTCTCGTTATGGACGAGAAGATAACCGTTATATTCCTTTTACAATCTCGGATCAAAAAATTAGCCAAGTTGATCCTGTGATTTCCAGTTTTCTCGTCATGCTTAAATTAAGGGATAGCACCTTTAGTGCAGAAGCTTTGCTGGATCTATTAGAAGTGGAGGCGATAGGGCAACAATTCGGTTTTAACCGTGAAGATTTAACCTGTTTACGCCATTGGATAAAAGAAAGTGGTATCCGCTCAACATTAACCATAGAGCAAGAAAATGGTTGGCAAAACTATAACTCTTGGGAAAATGGATTAGATCGCTTGTTATTAGGTAGCTGCTTAAAAGAAGAAAATGGCATTTGGCAAAACACGATTGCCTTTAACGAAAGTTATGGATTATCCGCAGAACGTGTCGGGAAATTAGCAGAATTTATTGAAAAACTGACCGCTTGGTCGGTGCTGTCTTTAGAATCGCACCCGATTTCTACATGGAAGCAAGCGTTAGAGAATCTCGTTAAGGCTGTGTATCAAGAAAATGATGCGAGCAATGACGCCTTATTCCTAATTCAGCAAGAATTAGAGGCACTTGAAGCATTGGTTTTACAAGCTAAATTTGATGAAGCGGTTGCTTTTGAGGTCATCGAGCGAGCTTTACAAGATCGCTTAAATAGCCAGTCGCACGTGATGCATTTTATGACAGGAAAAGTGAATTTCTGTACCTTGCTTCCAATGCGTGCGATTCCATTTAAAGTGGTATGCTTGTTGGGAATGAATGAGGCAGATTTCCCTCGTCAGCCGATGATTAACAGCTTTGATTTAATGCAGTATCACCCACGAAAAGGCGATCGTGCAAGACGTGAAGATGATCGCTACCTCTTTTTAGAAGCTCTACTTTCTGCTGAGGAGGTTTTTTACATCAGCTATGTCGGCAAATCGTTAGTGAAAGATGAAAAAAGAGAACCTTCTGTTCTGGTAAGCCAGTTCGTAGATTATTTAGCGAAATATTACTCGCTCTCTTTGGAACAAGAACATCCAATGAATGCATTTAGTGAGCGTAATTTTAAATCGGGTTATGTTTCTTATCACAAAGAATGGCTTGAATTTACGCAACAAGCGGTCGAATCTCACGATTTTTTTGCAAAATCTCTCCCGGAAAATAATGAATTACCGAAGGAAATTGAGCTTGATGAACTTATTGCCTTTATTCAAAGTCCAACCAAACAGTTCTTTACACGCAATTTAGGCATTTATTTCCGAGAAGAAGATGATGAGATTGAAGATACAGAACATTTCTCACTCTCTAAACTTGATGAATATCAGCTAGCGGCGCAATTACTCACAACATCCAGTGAAATGACATCGCCCTTTTTTGAAAAGGAAACGTTAAAAGGAAATATCCCCGTTTTGAATTTTGGCAAACTTACTCAAACGGAATTGACGAACCGAATTCAAGATATGCGAGTAGAACTGGCGGAATATTTAAAAGGGGAGAGCGACATTTTGCCGTTTTCACTTCAATGTGCGCAAGTTGAAATCGTTGGCAATTTACCAAATCTTTTTGGACAAGAACTGGTTTTATGGCGAGTCGGAAAATTACGAGATAAAGATACCATCAAATTATGGATTTATTTCTTAATTTTAACTCTGTTAGAAAAACCTTTTGCTTTAAAAATGTATACATTAGAGGGCGATAAACTGACTTATTTTACCTTCAAGACTATTGAAGTATCACAAGCGAAAGAAATATTAGAAATATATGTTAAAGCATTTCTAAAAAATAAATCAACTTTAACGATAGCCGTTACTCAAGATTTGGAAAATTATTTCAAAAAAATGCCACAAGAAAATATCGAAGAATACTGTTATCAAAGTTTAGTGAAATTATCTGAAGGGTTAAATGATGAAGCGAGTTATTTAAAAAGAATACTAACGCAATCATCTCTGATTGATTATCAAGCTGTTCATCAAAATACTTTAGATTGGTTTGCACTTATGCAAGAAAGTAAGAGGAGAAAAGAGGAATGAAGAAAACTTTAATAAATCGTTCCATTCGCTATGCGATTTACACTTTTTTATTAGCGACACAAATAACGCCGGCGACATTAGCAAAAAATATGGAAAATCCGACCGCTAATGTCACGGAAATCGCCGGTTCATCATTAGGCTTTGAGTTGATTAAAACCACAATCAATAAAAGCCCAAATGATAAAGCGTTATACCAGGCGATTACCCTGAAAAACGGTATGACAGTGTTGCTTATTTCAGATGAGAAAGCGAATAAATCCTTGATGTCGGCAGCTATTCCGGTTGGCTCGATGGAAGACCCTATCACCCAGCAAGGGCTAGCTCACTATCTGGAACATATGATTTTAATGGGGTCAAAGCATTATCCTGAAACGAATAGCTTTGATAAATTCTTGAATGAAAATGGCGGCTATAACAATGCTTCAACCGCCCCTTATCGAACGGCTTATTATTTTGAAGTGAATAATAATGCTTTTGACGAAGCGGTTGCTCGCTTTGCAGATACCTTGGCGTTTCCACTACTTTCTGAAAGCAATGCCAAGAAAGAAGTGAATGCCGTGAATGCAGAAATGGTACGGGCGAAATCGAATGATGGCTATTTATTGCATAGCGTAAACCTTGCCACTGCAAACCCCGCTCACCCAATGACAAAATTTGCCGTTGGGAATAATGAAACGCTTTCCGATAAACCAAACAGCAAATTACAAGATGAGCTGATTGCCTTTTATCAGAAATATTATTCAGCCAATTTATTTAAAGCGGTACTTTATTCTAATCAATCTATTGAACAATTAGCCAAATTGGCAGAAAAGACTTTAGGTAAAATGGAAAATAAACAGCTCAAAAAACCTAAAGTCAATGTGCCGTTATTTAGAAATGAAGATAAGGGCGTTATTATTCATTACAACCCACTTCAGCCTGAAAAATTGTTATCCATTTCATTTGATATGCCAAATGATGAAGATAAATTTAAATATAAAACAGGCGAATACCTCGCTTATATTTTTAGCAATAATACCGAAGGAACACTTTCTGATTATTTAATCAAACAAGGCTTATCCGATAGTGGTATTGAGGCACAAAGCGATCCTAATTTTAGCCGTAATCGTGGTGAGTTTACGTTTTATGTCGCACTCACTGAAAAAGGGTTAAAAGAAAAAGATAAAATTATTTCTCTCATTTTTCAGCAAATTGAAAAAGTAAAAAAAGAAGGCATTAAAGAAAATTATTTTAATGAACTAAGAGAGAGCCTAAAACAAGAGTTTACCCATTTACAGGTCGAAAAAGATAGCACTTATATCGAGACGTTGGTAGAAAAAATGCTCTTTTATCCGACCGAACATCTGCTTGATGAAAGTTATCTAGCTGAACAAATGGATACAAAAGCTATTGAAGAGAAGCTATCAGCAATGACACTTGATAACGCACGTATTTTATTGGTTGAAGAAAATGCTAAAACCGATAAATTCTCGCCTTATTATCGAGCAGGTTATGCAATTGAGAAAATCACAGAAGCACAGAAAAAACAGTGGCTGGATTTCAGTCAAAATCCTTCAATTAACTTACCGGCGTTAAACCCTTATTTCGCTACAGATTTTTCGCTGATCAAAAAAGAACAACGAGAAGTGCCTGAATTAGTCGCGCAGGCGCAAGGCGAAAGAATTTATGCGATGGCAAGCCAGTATTTCAGTGAAGATCCGAAAGCACGCATTGCTCTTAATTTTTCTATTATGCCAAGAACCGATGATTTGAAAGAGAGCATTAGCGCTACGATTTTAAGTTATATGAATAATCTGGCGCAAACGCAGTTGAATTTCCAAGCCTCCGTTGCCGGCATTAATACAGAAATTAACACATCGGCAAATGGAATGACGCTACAAACGGAAGGTTATACTCAGCATTTACCTAAATTGATCGTGGATTATTTAACCCGTTTTAGCCAATTTGAGTTAAATGAAAAATTCCTTGCGCAGGCTAAGCAACGATTGATTGAAGCGCTTGATGGTAAGAAAACCGCAAACAGCTTAAATCAAGCGAATGAAATCTTTGCGAATTTTGCAAGTTACCCTTATTTTGAGGAAGACAAACAGCGCAAAATGATTGCGGAAATCACGTTAGCGGATATTCAAAAAATCCGTGAAAAACTGCTTTCACAAGCCACAGGGCTAAAAGTGCTATCGGTGGGGAATTTATCGGATCAACAAGTGAAAGACCTCTCTAAAGAAGTAACGAAAGTAATCCAAAATAAAAATACGGCATTGGCAAAATATCGTTATTTAGACATCAATCAAAGTTCACGCAAGCTCAATGTTGTGAAAAATGTGCCGAATGAAGATAACGCCTTATCTATCGCTTTTATGGCGAAAGATTACGCAGAGATGGACAGCTACGTGCGAGCGCTCTTCTTAAAGGATATGATTTCTCGCTGGTATTTTGATGATCTTCGCACCAACAAACAGCTCGGTTATGTGGTTTATGCGACCAACGGACGCATTGGCACAACCTCCGGCTTACGCTTTATGGTGCAAAGCCCAAATACTTCGCCTAAAGGGATTATGGAACATAACCAACGCTTTTTTGCAGAAAGTTTAGAAAAACTGACCGCTTTAAGCGAGGCTGAATTTAACCAATTTAAAGAGAGTTTGTTGAACAAACTAACCCGCAAACCGGAGTCTTTAAGCCAAGAGTTTAGCCTCTTTACTTACGACTTCTCGTTGTTGAATAACCGATTTGATTACAGACAAAAAACCATTGAAGCGGTTAAACAGCTCACGAAGCAGGATATTGTGAAATTCTACCAAGATACGGTCATCGACCAAAAAGGTTTAGTTCTCGTGAGCCAAGCACTCGGCACGAAAACAAAATCAACCGATACAGCAGTATTAAGTGGATTTGAAAATATTGAGAATATTGAAAATTTACAAAAAGAATTTCAGTTGAAGTTTTATGAGTAAAATTTGTTAGGTGGGCATCCTTGCCCACCGAAAAATAGGGTTAAATAATTAGCCCTATTTTTTATTATCTTTTAAAAGGTTATTTATTTCTTGTAATAAATTGTTTTCACGTTTTAATGTTTCAATAATTTCATCTTTATGAGAAATAATTAATTGTAGTCGATTAATTTCAAGATTGAGATCGCCCCCAGTAATAGCAAAACAGGCATTATTAAAGGTGCTATTGTTTGCAGAATTATTAAAGCTTATTTTCCCCTCTTCCCCAAAGGATAATAATTCAACCATATCAATTCCAAACACTTCGGAGATTTGTTCTAGTCTATCTAAATTAGAGCGAGTATCCCCACGCTCAATTTTGGCATAACCTTGGGTAGACATACTCAATTTTGTTGCCATTTCCTCTTGTGTCCATTGACGAGCTTCTCTTAATTGGCGGATTTTTTCGTGTGTTTTCATAATGTTACTTTTTAGGTAGGTTGATATAGTTTTTGGGTAAGTGATGTTTACTGGTTGTTGATTGTAGCATAATCGTACACTGAGGCATAATAAATCCTCATAAATTTCTTCAACTTGGTATATTAAGATGATATTTAAAAAAGCTTTATTAACCGGCATATTGTTAGCCGGAATGTCATTTGCTAACGCTAAAATTTTTGAAGCAGAAGGATTTGGCGATAGTTCAGAGATTGCAAAACGAGATGCTATTTCTAATGCAATAAAATTCAGCGTTGGCGAATTTATTGTGAATAAAGAAGAGCTCACGAATGAGACATTTAATCAGAAAATTGTTAGTTATTCTAATGCTTATATCAAAAAGATTAATATTCTTTCGCAAGAAAAGCAAGGCGATGGATATTTAGTAAAAGTCTCTGTTGATATTGAAAGTCAAAAACTAATAGCTGCACTTAAAGAAATGCAAATCTCGGTTGTGAATAATGCTGTTGATCAAGATACTTTAAACGAAGTTTTAAATCACTTTGATAAAGTAGAACAAAATAAGAATACAGAAAATGATTTTGAGAATTTAGTAACAGAACTTCTTTTTTCTCCATATGAAGAAAAGAAAGAGTTGGTTGAACTAAAAATCTTAGGAAAGCTAAAAGCACTTACCCCGTCAGAAAGAGATGAAAAAGAGGGACTTTTCCCGTTAAAGTTAGATATTGAGGTGAGTCCGTCGGAAGAATACTTAGATGGATTTCGTAGATTACTCCAAGAAGCTAAAGAAGAGGAAAATTCAAGTCGAATCCATGCATATGAGTTTGATTTAAATAAAAATAAGGGTATTGGATATCCTGGTGAGGAATTTAAGAGGAGATATAATCTCTCTGATAAAGCTAGAATTATAAGAGATAGGTTACTTAATAAGAATGTTTTCTCAAATTATAACGTAATTAAAATGGAATTAATTGATAATACCGATGTTTTTAAAGAAATACGTTTTCAGGCAAACAGTTATATAGATTCTATTGAATATACAAGTACTGGTGAGGATCTTTATAAGGGGGGTGGAACTCGAGGATTGCAGTATGTTTTACTACCTAGTTCAGATGGTGCATCGATCCGTTTTTCTTCAGGGAAAGCCAAACTAAGTTTAATGTTTAAATTAACCAAAGAAGAAATTCTTAATATAAAAGATCTGAAATTATCTTTTTCTAATTAATAGGAGTTTTATATGAAAAAGACTTTATATGTCATTTTAGCTAGTATGTTTTTATCTTTTTCTGCATTCGCTCAGAATGTAGAAAATATAGATAGTGTAACCGGTGTTAATTATGAGGTAGATGAAAACGGTGAATTTGCACGCATTAGATCTACTGGAGAAGCTGAGTTAGAATTTGGCGACCGCAAAGATATTCGTACTGCAACACAAAAAGCGCAAATGAGAGCAAAAGCAAATATTGCTAAATTTCTTAGTGAAAGGGTATCTTCAGAAGAAGTGATTAGTTCCATTGAAAAATCAATGACAAATACAGCCGGAAAATCAAAAGAGGCAATTAGGGAAACAATCAACACTTATACGGAAAACATCCATAACTCTGCAGAAGCTTTATTAAAAGGTGTTATTGCAACAAAAACAGATGTTAATAAAGATGAAAAATATGTTCAAGTTGAGGTTGGTTTAAGTCCTAAAACAATGAAGGCAGCAGACACTCTCAATAAAGGATTGAAAGAAGATAATTCAGGTTCTTTAGGTAGTTCATCAAAAGAAACTATTGATAGTGGTAGTGGACGTGAAATTAAGAAAGTTAAAAACTACGATAATTTTTAGTCTGCTTTTGAGTTCAACCATTGCTTTAGCTAATAGTGTTAATCTTAGAAATTTATCTGGAGAAGAATATTATTTTATCCAAATAAAGATCGATAAAGTAAATAATGCTAGAGATAATCGTATTGCTAGCATTAGAGCTAAATCACAATTAGCAAAATATTTAAAAAAGCAATCTGAATCTATCGTTGTAGATTTGAAACACTTTTCTCTTGTCGAGAAAGTTTATTATCAAGATGAAGTTATCTTTACATTTAAAATTAAGAAAGATGATGTTCATATTTTGTCAAAATAAAAAAGAAGAGCAGAAGCCACCTTCTGCTCTTCTTTTTTATGAGATGTTAATCCATTTCACTCATCAAGCTCGCATTACCGCCGGCGGCTGCGGTGTTGATGCTGATGGATTTTTCGTGAACGAGTGGGAGTAATGATTGCGCTAAAGCAAGGCTTTCGATATAAGTCAAAATCGCGCCTTTTCGTTCAGCGTAGTGGGCTTTTTCCTCTTGAGAAAGTGGATCAAGCACAACTAGGACGCTAAGGTTATCCACATCATTAAAATCGGCAACCATCATCAAAACGTTTTTAAATTGCGTGGTGTATTTTGCCAATTCACTCTCACGTTCGACAACCGCTCTGCCTCCGCAAACGGCAATGGCGATAAGTGCTTGTATTTGTTGAGCGAGCGAGCCTTTACCGATGGCAACCAGTGGGCGAGTTTCTAAAACCATATAGTTGCTTTCGCCGGTAATGCCTTCCATTTTGAAGACTTTACCAAGCGGTGATTTTTGTGCAAGTTCGCTGATAGAAGCCAGTGCTTTCTGCAGCTCTTCGCCGGAAAGTACCGCTCTTACCGCATTTTCCAACTCAGTTATGTTAATGGCTTTTCCGCCGGTTAAGCCGTTGAGTGTCCACTCGTTGCGGTTTACTAAACGTTGTAAGTAAAGAGGCCCGCCTGCTTTCGGACCTGTGCCGGATAAGCCCATTCCTCCAAATGGCTGTACGCCGACTACCGCCCCTACGGTATTGCGGTTTACATAGAGATTGCCTGCGTGAATGGTGTTAAGCCAGAGATCAACGGTCTCGTCAATACGGCTATGTAAACCACTCGTTAAACCGAAGCCGGTTGAGTTGATCTCTGCCATTACTTGCGGCAATTTTTCGGCATCAAAACGGATAACGTGCAATACCGGTCCGAATACTTCGTGTTTTAATTGGCTAATATGATCGATTTCCAATAACGTTGGTGGCACAAAAATACCGCTGTTTGCCACTTCCGGATCAATCGGTACTTGGTAGCACGATTTCGCCACTTTTTTGATTTCTTCAATGTGGTTGAGAAGACGTTGTTGAGCCACTTTATCAATCACCGGACCAACATCAGTATTCAGATTTTGTGGTCTGCCTACTTTTAATTCCGCCATCGCTCCTTTCAACATTTTGAGAATATGATCGGCAACATCACGCTGTAAATAAAGCACACGTAATGCGGAGCAACGTTGCCCTGCGGAGTCAAAGGCGGAGTTCAACACATCTGCCACCACTTGTTCGCCGAGGGCAGAACTATCTACAATCATCGCATTTTGACCACCGGTTTCTGCGATAAGCGGTACGATTTGCGGAGATTTTTGCAAATTGCGGTTAATGTTTTTGGCGGTATCGGTTGAGCCGGTAAAGATCACGCCATTTACACGAGGATCGGTAACTAATGCCGTTCCTACGACTTTTCCGCTACCCGGCAGACATTGCAACGCTTGTGGCGGTATGCCGGCTTGGTGGAAGAGCTCGACTGCATAATGCGCCATCAATGACGTTTGTTCCGCCGGTTTTGCTAAGACAACGTTACCGGCAACAAGCGCAGAAGAGACTTCGCCGACAAAAATCGCCAGTGGGAAGTTCCACGGGCTAATGGTGACGACAATACCACGAGGGTGGCGGTAGCCTTCCGGATTTAGGCGAACCTCTCTTGCATAATAGCGGCAAAAATCGACCGCTTCACGCACTTCGGCAATCGCATTATTTAAGGTTTTGCCTGCCTCGCGCACCGCTAAGTCAAAGAGTTGTGGCATATTTGCTTCCATTAAATCTGCCATTTTTTCTAAAGCCGTTGCACGTGTTTCAGGCGCTGTGTTTTGCCATTCAGCTTTGAATTGTTCGGCAACATCAAATGCGGTGGCAACATCATTACCTGTTGCATCAATAACTTCGCCCACGATCTCTAATTGATTTGCCGGATTGTGAATTGAGCGGCGTTCACCGTTGTAATGGTTTACCCCAACCACTTGCGGTACGGCACGATATTGTTGTGGTGCGAGTGCGTTGAGTTGATTTTCTAAATCACGCAGATGAATTGCATCGGTTAAATCGTAGCCTTTGGAATTTGGGCGTTGGTCACCAAATAAGTTAATCGGCAGCGGAATTTTCGGATGCATTGTGCCTTCGGTTTCTTTGGCTTTATCGACCGGATCTCGAGCTAAATCGTCAATGCTAAAGTTTTCATCAACAATTTGATTGACGAAGGAGCTGTTTGAGCCGTTTTCCAATAATCGGCGCACCAAATAGGCAAGTAAGGTTTCGTAAGAGCCAACCGGCGCATAAATGCGACATTGTACGTTGAGGTTTTTCGGGCCGACAACGTGATCGTAGAGTGTTTCGCCCATACCGTGTAAGCATTGGAATTCAAAACGTTTACCTTGCGCTAAATGGTAAATGGTCGCTAAAGTTTGTGCGTTGTGGGTCGCAAATTGTGGATAAATCACATCTTGTGCGGCAAGCAATTTTTTCGCACAAACGATGTAGTTTAAATCGGTATGCACTTTACGAGAAAAGACCGGATAGCCTTCGGCACAATCCACTTGTGAGCGTTTTACTTCGCTATCCCAATATGCCCCTTTTACTAAGCGGATCATCAGTTTACGATTATTGGCTCTTGCCCGTTCAATGAGGTAATCCACAACATAAGGGCAGCGTTTTTGGTAAGCCTGTACCACGAAACCGATGCCATTAAAACCAGCAAGATCAGGATCGGTCAGCAAGCGATCCATTAAATCGAGAGAGATTTCTAAACGATCTGCTTCTTCCGCATCAATGTTTAAGCCAATGTCATACTGTTTCGCTAATAAGAAAAGCGATTTCAAGCGAGGGTAGAGCTCATCAATTACACGTTTGTGCTGTGCTAGGCTGTAACGAGGATGAATTGCCGAGAGTTTAACTGATACGCCTGAAGAGTTATAAACGCCCATTCCCCGTGATACTTTGCCCACTGCGTGAACTGAAGCAACATAGTCGTCATAATAGCGTTGGGCATCTTCTTGGGTAAAGGCAGACTCGCCTAGCATATCGTAAGTATAGCGGAAGCCTTTACTGAAGCGAGCTTCACTATGTTTGAGAGCCGCTTCAATAGTTTCTCCGGTTACAAATTGCTTGCCGAGTAAGCGCATTGCGACATCCACACCTTTGCGAATAAGAGGTTCTCCGCCTTTCGCAATGATGCGTGAGAGCGCAGAAGAGAGGTCATTTTCTGAATGATGCGCCACTAATTTCCCCGTGATAACCAAGCCCCAGGCAGCCGCATTCACAAAGAGAGAAGGACTATGTCCCACGTGAGAACGCCAGTCGCCTTTGGCAATTTTATCTCGAATAAGTTTATCGGCGGTGGTTTTATCCGGAATACGCAAGAGCGCTTCAGCCAAACACATTAGGGAAATCCCTTCCGCACTTGAAAGAGAAAACTCGTGCATTAACGCATCGACACCGCTCGCTTTTTGGCGTTCATTTCGGACTTTTTCGACTAATTTTTTTGTTAATTCTTTAATTGAAGCGGCGTGTTCATCAACACGAGCTTGTGCCATAAGCTGTTTGACTAATTGTTCCTCATCAACACGGTAATGTCCGCTAATGGTCGGGCGAATACCGGTTGCAGGGAGTAAGTGATATTGAGATGTGGCTGACATAACATTCTCCTGTTTTATACTTTAATTATTTGCAAAAAAGGTGCGTAATTTACCCGCTTGTTTCTTTTTTGAGGGCTTCAAGCGGTTATTTTCTTAACCGCTTTTGCGTTATTTTTGCATTGCCTCATCGTAAGCTTTTTCTGCTTTTTCAAAGGTTTCGATAATTTCCGCTTTTGGAGCAGGTGTTATTGCAGAAACAACAATAATGGCGATAAAGGCTAAGATGAAGCCAGGGATCATTTCATAGATACCGCTGTTCGGAACAAGGTCGTTCCAGAAGACCACAACCAAAGCACCGGTTAGCATTCCAGCCATTGCACCTTGTGCATTCATTCGTTTCCAAAGCAATGAAAGGATCACAACCGGTCCAAAAGCACAGCCAAAGCCTGCCCAAGCATAAGATACTAGCCCCAAAACTTTACTGTTTGGATCTTGCGCAAGGGCGATTGCCAAGATAGAAATCGCAAGTACCATTAAACGACCAAGCCAAACGAGTTCTTTTTGGCTCGCATTCGGGCGAATAAAGCCTTTGTAGAAATCTTCGGTAATTGCGCTAGAGCAGATGAGTAATTGGCAGCTTAACGTACTCATCACTGCCGCTAAAATGGCAGAAAGTAATACACCGGCAATCCACGGGTTAAATAACTCGCGTGATAATTCAATGAAAACTTGTTCGCCGTTTTGATTAACGATCGAAGATTGTTCAGGGGTAGCGAAGAAGTAGGCTTTACCAAAGAAACCAATACTGACTGCGCCGAATAAGCAAATAATCATCCACGTCATACTGATACAACGGGCATGAGGAATAGATTTCACGCTATCTGCTGCCATAAAGCGAGCCAAAATATGTGGTTGTCCAAAGTAGCCTAATCCCCAAGCTGATAAGCTAAGCAGACCGATAAAAGTTGTACCGCTAAATAAATCAGTAAAGTCTTTGCTTGCAGCTTCGCCAGCCGCAATAATGGCATTGTGCGTTGCTTCAAAACCGCCTAGATGAATAAGCACAAAAATCGGCGTTAAAAATAAAGCAAAGAACATTAACGTGGCTTGAATGGTATCCGTCCAACTCACGGCAAGGAAGCCGCCAATAAATGTATAAGCAATAGTAGCTAAAGCTCCAAACCATAATGCCGTGGCGTAAGGTACACCAAAGAGGTTTTCAAATAATCTCGCACCGGCAACCACACCAGAGGCACAATAAATGGCAAAGAAGAAAAGAATAATGGCGGCAGAAACAATTTTTAAAATTTTCGTTTTATCGCCAAAACGGTGATGGAAATAATCCGGCAAAGTCAGCGCATTGGCGTTATATTCGGTATGCACACGTAGCCGCCCTGCAACAAACAGCCAGTTAAGATAAGCGCCGATGGTTAAACCAATGGCAATCCAACCTTCAACCAAACCAGCGGCATATACAGCCCCAGGCAAGCCCATCAATAACCAACCGGACATATCTGATGCTCCGGCAGATAAGCCCGTAACAAAACTGCCTAAACTCCGACCACCTAAAATATAGTCGGAAAGGTTATTAGTAAAACGATAAGCAATAAAGCCAATCGAGATCATCACGATAATGTAAATCAGAAATGTCGTGGTGGTGGGATCTAAACCGAACATAGGCATACTCCTTTAGATAGAAAATAGACAATGCGACTAGGCACAGCAACAAGACAAAATGATGAATAATTCTTTGTGGTATGATTTTTGATTGAGTTTAGGACAAAATTTATCTTCAGGTAACAAATTTTTAACAAATTTGTGATCTACTTAACATTTTTTGTGAAAAAATGACCTTCAAACAAAGTTATAAGCGGTAAAATTCCAAGAAATTTTTGCAAAAAAAGCCTTAAGCATTTACTTAAGGCTTATAAATGTATTGAGTACTAGTTACCAAACATATCCAGTGCCCCCACCGATCATGAAATCGTTTTGGGTATTACCACTACTTGCTAAACGGATAATCCATTTGCCGTTATCTGAGATACGTGAATAGCCGATGGCATAAGCCGATTCACCTCGATAGTTGGCTGCTGCTGCCATGACCGCACTTTTTCCCGGCTGGTAAACTTGAGGCAAACTTGCCATCGCACCGGCAGAAGCAATACCAGCCCTTGCTTGTGCATTTACTTTATTGAGCTGATTTACATTCACCGCGTCCGTACCATTTACACCCGGAGCAACATTAGTGATACGTTTTCCACCTGCATTCACACCTGATTTTGTGATACTCGGTCCGTTTTTAATGGTTACACCAGTATTATTCACGGTTGTGTCGCCAATAGTCAGGCTTCCTTCTTTGGTTAAATCAATATTTTTTGCTAATTTAACAGAAAGTTTACCTTTTCCATTTGAGTGTACACCAATGTTTGGTTTATTAGTCAATTTAGTATGATTTGTTTCTCCTCCAGAAATGGTAAGTGTGCTACCTAGTGTATTTTTCGAGTTTTCACCACTGTCTCCGGCAAAAACTAAGCCATCATCCATTGTTGCCAGCTCCCGTTTAGTTGGTTTGCCCGATGGATCTTTAGAAACATAAGTAATGCGCTCGATACCTTGTTTATCGCTATCTCGTTCAGAAACAGTTGGTGCCCCTTGGTCAACAGTAATTACCGCATTTTTACCATCTGCGGTTGTAATGCTGATGGTTCCATTTCTGATTGCTATACGCGTATTGTCTCCTGTATTTTTTATCTCAAGACTGCCATCTTCTTTTTGTCCGAGTGTAATTTGATCGTTCAAAGAAACAATAAAATCCTTCCCTGTTCTATTTTTGTCTTTCTTCTCTGCCACATGGATATTATTGCCGGCAATGACATTTTCTTCCGATATGCTGTCTTGAGGTGTACCTCCAGAACCTCCTGTGCCATCATTTCCTTTATCTCCTTTTTCTCCACGCTCACCCTTGTCGCCTTTAGCGCCATCTTTAACTTCAGCGGTTGAAGTTACGGTATTAGATTCGGAATCTTTCACATTGATAGTGGTGGTGTCACCATTTTTAGAAACTTCTATGATGGAACCGTCTTTACCTTTAGCACCCGTTTCACCTTTTTCGCCACGTTCGCCTTTCTCACCACGATCACCTTTTAAGCCTTGAAGACCTTG
>NZ_ACQL01000111.1 GCF_000175195.1 Actinobacillus minor NM305
TTGGCTTGATTTAAATCGGGTTCTAGCCGATTGGTATGGGTTACGTTATCGCCTAATTGTCGCAAAATACGTTGATATTGTTCCACGCCACCCAATTCTTTGAGCAGCAAATTGGTCGCGCTGTTGTCGCTAAACCGCACGGCTGCTTCACATAATTGGGCAATCGTCATGCCTTTGCCAACGTATTTTTGGGTTTCGGGAGAATAACTAACCAAATCTTTTTGGCTATATGAAATGGTACGATTTAAATCTTTTTCAGGCAGCGATTGCAACACCGCCCCAGCCAACAACGCCTTGAAAGTGGACGCATAAGCAAAGCGTTCATCTGCACGATAAGACAAAGAATGTCCCGTTTCTGTATCCCATACATAAACGCCAATTCGGGCTTGATACTGCTGTTCCAAATTCGCCAAAGTCTGTTGAAAGGTGGCTTGTGTGGCTGATTGTTGCACAGGCGCACTAGCAGGCTGCGGATTAGACGTTACCGAATGAACAGAATTGGGCGAACAAGCCGTTAATGTCAGCAATAATAATGTGCCGATTTTTAACTTATTTAACATAAATTATCCTTTGATTTTACTAAATAAATTTC
>NZ_ACQL01000110.1 GCF_000175195.1 Actinobacillus minor NM305
GGTCAGTTGCATGATGTGATTAGTAAAGGCTTCAAAATCAATGCGGATAATGGTGCGGAAGACACGGTAGCTTTAGGTGAAAGTGTCAAGTTTACCGATACCTCAGGCAATATCATTACCACGGTGACGGACAACACGATTGCGTTTGCGTTAGCGAACAGCATTAAAGTGGGTGGAAATAATCCGATTACGATTAACGGTGATGCGGGTACTATTAGTGGTTTAACGAATAAAACGTTTGACCCGAATAACATTGTATCAGGACAAGCGGCGACGGAAGACCAGTTAAAAACGGTAGCGGATACGGCAAACAGTGCATTGCAAGACTTTACGACCAGTGTAAACGGTCAAGCAGTGGAGACGCTAAACAAAGATAA